>NZ_JACEFB010000002.1 GCF_013694095.1 Thermogemmata fonticola
ATGAGTTGGTGTTGGGGCCACAGATAGAGGATGAGAGGGGGAATCGGATGAATCAGGATGGGGATGGTGTGAATGGTGAGGATCCAGGGGATCGGTATGTGGCGAGTGTGGAGTTAGGGGAGTCGGGTCCGAGGGTGATCGATGCCCAATTTAGAGGTAGTAATCCGCGTATGTTTGATTCAGTTCGATTGACATTTAGCGAACCAATCAAACCTAGTAGTTTTACAGAAGATGATATTGTTGAATTTACAGGTCCCAATGGGACTATATCTACATCATATACAATAGTCCCAGTGAATGGAAGTAATGATACACAATTTGATATATTATTTGCAAAACAGAATAGACAAGGCACTTATAGGATGACTGTTGGTCCATTCATCGAGGACAGTTTAGGTAATTATATGAATCAAAATGGTGATCATATTAATGGACAAATCCCAGAAGATAGATTTATTTTAGAACAATATCTTGATACTTCAAAAACTAAGAGGTATGATGCTTGGAAAGTTAATCGCCCGATCCGTGATTATCGAGTGACTCGATCGGCGATAACCATTACGGAGGCCATCACGATCAGTGACTTGTCGGTTCGCGTCAATCTGAACCATTCAGCGACTGGTGATCTACGTATCAGACTGATCGGGCCGCAGAATCAATCAGTAGTACTATTCGATCGTCATGGAAAAAATGGCGATAATTTAAGAAATACATGGTTCTCAGATAGTGCTGATATCAGTATATCTCAGGGGAAACCACCTTATAATGGTAATTATAGATCGATTCAATCACTTTCTATGTTCCATAATAGTTTAGCAGCAGGTAAATGGATATTGGAAGTACGCGATACCAAAAGCGGAAATGTTGGTAAGCTATTGTCATGGTCATTGGTTGTCACCGGGACTATGGAAGATGGCGAAGGCGGTGGTATGGGCGGCATGATGTCTGCATTTGACAATTCCGCCTGCGTGTGGCCGGTGTACTATCTGCCGCCCTCAGCATCGAATGGCGATCATAGCGAGGAATGGAATTGGGCAGACCCAATTGAGGTGGGCTAAAGGAACGATGCAACAAGAGTATACTGCACAGACCCCAGCGCATTTGATATACCCATGCGTATGGGGCCTGGCGAAATATACCTGATACTCTGTTTATCAGCCTTCCTAGCAGGTTTGCTCAACTCGATAGCGGGGGGTGGCACTCTACTCACTTTTCCACCACTCGCAGCAATTCTAGATCCAGCTCTCGCGAATGCCACGAGCACCGTGGCACTTTTGCCCGGTTCGTTTGCAGGAGCAATAGGATACCGCCGCGAGCTGGGACAATGCTGGCGCTTTACTCTCAGGATGCTGACTCCATGTGTGATCGGCGGTGGAATTGGAGCTTGGCTAGTCGGTTACGCGCCGAATGTCTTTGCGAATCTTGTACCGTGGCTCATACTCACCGCAGCGGTACTATTTTTGGTGCAAGGTCCTGTGAATCGTTGGATTAAAAAATATACTAAAGATCAAGATAATTCAGATGACATTAATAGAAAATATTATACAAAATATCTCATAGTAATGCTATTTCAATTTTTTGTAGCTTTATATGGTGGTTATTTTGGTGCTGGAATTGGGATACTCATGTTAAGCTCATTAGGATATATGAATATAGGTAATATCCACAACATGAATGCCGTCAAAACATTTCTAGCAGCGGCAATCAATACATCTTCTGTTCTTATATTTGTATGGAATGATATGGTAGTATGGAAATATGCCATACCTATGGCTCTTGCTGCAATTGTAGGAGGATATTGTGGAGCGAGATTTGCCAGGTTGCTCTCTCCACATGTTGTACGCATTATAGTTATAGTTATAGCATTTGTCTTGACAGTCTATTATTTTGCTAAATACTACTTTATCAATATATAGAAAATTCTAAGGACAATAATTAGGATTTTTTCTACAACATACGTTCCGACAACCATGCCAATAATCATACCTAACGACATCGATAAATAGTGGCTAATAACATAGTCGGGTAGGATTTGTAAATATTGTATAACTAATTTCACGCCTAAATACATACCATATACCATGCCAATATTTCCTCCTAACAACATTGCCAATTTGTGTAATCTATTATATAATGGGTAACGAGATAGTAAAAACATGGCAATGTTGGAGAATATTAACATACCTATATACATTCCGGAGAATATATCTAATGAGGAATTATTGGTATGACAACATGAACAATAATGAATACCAGAGTTTACTGCATCATACCACCAGCCCAGTAGCATCCCGAGGTTACCTAAAGTTAGCATTCCGAATATCATATCCAAATAGTGCGGAATTTTTTCCCATTTATACCAGAGATATGAAAATATAGCACCGAAAATAATATAACATGAAACTATCAATATATCGTATATGTTATAATCTATAAGTTGAATTATTATGAGTCCTTGTGCTATAAAAGATATAAAGTATAAGATTGTAATATATGTATATTGTTTATAAGTATATTGAATATCAGATACTCCTATAGGTCGTATACAATGATTACTATGATCAAGATATACAGCAGCTAGAATAAGAGAAATACTTGATATAGTCATCAAAAGGATGGCAACGACTGGATGAAGGTAGCCGCATGCTGCAAGACAGATTCCTATCAAGTTATAGATCAGGGCGCGTAGTAGACTACGACGAATAGCTTGTACTATGACGCAACTGTACGCAATTGCCCAAGGTATAACCCGTAAGTCCTTATTATATAATATAGCATCTGATGCTTGAATAGCTAGATCAACACCACTTGCGACCGCAAATGATACGTCAGCCGCTGCTAGAGCAGCAGTATCATTTATCCCATCTCCTACGTATAACACGCTGTATCCATTTTTCCTGATTTCAGTAACTTTATGTTGTTTATCTAGCGGGAGTAAGCCCGAAAAAACTTGTGTCTCTGGAAGATTAATACGTATATCATTATCACCAGTCATAATTGCAGTCTTAATGTTCATAGATTTCAACTCAGTGAAGGCATCGAATGAATGACTGGCTATTTTCTCCAGAAAAGTAATTACCAGAGATAACTTATAGTTATATAAAATGTAGATGCCTTTCGAATCATACTGCAACTTATGTATTGTTCCAGATTGTGTGCAATCTATTAGTGATTGTATCCACTGGTAAGAACCTATATGCAAACTTACGGGAGTATTTTGCATAATCAATTTCGCTTCTATTCCACATCCAGGAATTTGTTTTGCTTCGAGTATACGTATAGTATTATCACTATATACTTTAGTTATATTAGCAAGTAATTGTGCAATAGGATGTTTTATGCTTTTCTCGATATGGTATATAGCAGATAATATGTGATATTTTAGTTTGTCATTTACATATGATATATAGTGTATTTCGTAATTGTCTAAATTTGTCAAAGTCCCAGTTTTATCAAAGATAACATAATTAATTTTGGCTAATTTTTCTATGATATCGCGTGATCGCGTGACTATTCCATTCTCTGCTAATTTATTAATTGCTAGCCATTGTAGCAAAGGTACTGTGATTCCTAACACACAGGGACATGCTACTAATAAAACACTCATTGAGTGGTAGAAGGCGAAATGCCAGGGATAATTTTCTTTTTGTATCCAATAAATAAATGTTGTTAGTGATATAAATATGATCAAAGGTACGAACCACTTAGATAAATTATCTGATATATGATTCATAAAACTATCTTTTTTGAAAGCATTATTAAGAATATTAATTATATTGTCGATCTGTCTTTGTGTACCTTTCGATGTAGCTTGTACTTTGATGATAGCATCGTAAACTATTTCGCCGGCTACCACGGGTTCGCCAACAGTTCGGGTCACAGGAAATGGTTCGCCGCGCACGTATCCTGCAAATACATATGCGGTGCCATCAACGATTCTCCCGTCGATGGGAATCATTTCACCAGGGCCGACCTGGACGACGTCGTTGACCTCTATCGAGTCCACGGGCACGTCTTCAATAACATTATGGCCCGTAATTTTATGCGCATACCTAATCTGGTTATACCATGTAGATATCTTTCTCATTGCTTTTGACCGTGTTTGTGCAACTATTAAGTTTCCTATATTATATATAATCAATAAAATAGGAATTACCTCGAAGTATATATAACCTTTACCTGTAATATATGATTCAATAGATGCTATAAATGCTCCTATAAGAGTTATGGTAAAGAGAGATTCGATTGTTATTTTTCTTTTATATAAAGAGTCTACGGTATTGATAATTAGTGAATTTCCCAGCAATGCTATTACTACTATAGTTGACAATAGTATTATAGCAATAACGATATTATATACATTTTCGGAAACTTCCTTGTGTAAATTAATGGCTGTGCCAAATATCATGATCTGTGCTGTTATTACTGCAGATATTCCCAAGCGAATCCCGAGTGTAGGTGGGATTGAAGTATCAGATTTTTGACCTGTGCTCGTGGCGGCTTGGTCAAATCGGCGTTGCTCGCCCCAAGTTAGGCATCCATAGCAACAGTAAATGGCAGGCGGTTGTTGAGGCCAAGGGCGACCGTAGAGGGGTGAATGGGCAAATGGGCTACCGCAGTTGTCGCATATATGCATCTTCTATTTCCTAACTTTTTCTTGACATTTTGATATATAGTTACTTTTTATCTTTAGTTGCTGTTGGCGGTGTTGCACCAGGATCGGCATAGTCGGTAGGGATTTGTATTAATTCTTTAACTGTATACGGCTGTGTTCCATTGGTCTTTCTATTGCCGTGTATGGCCCTTGCTGCCTTGATTGTTGCTGCTGTGATTGCGGGGGGTTTATCTTTATCTGCATTGTTATTCCAACTATTTCGTATATATGTAAGTACTGCTGCAATTTCATAATCTTTCAGCACATTTCCTTGTGCTGGCATTAAACCATTATATGTACGGCCTTTTACTGTGATAGGCCCTGTGAGACCGTATAGGAGTATTCGGGCAAGACGGGCAGGGGATGCTTGCTCGCCGACAACCCATTCCGAGCCATCGAGGGGGGGAATACCTTGGGCGAGGTTTCCTTGGCCATGAGGCTGATGGCACGAGGCACAGATCGCGGCGTATTTCTGCTCACCGATTTTGATAAGCTCTGGGACGGTTTGTGGATCGGGATCCGGCACACTGACGGCGCTCCCGCCAGAACTGACTTGCCGGAGGTCACTCCGATCATAAACATCGGGGCGAAAGTCGGCGGAGTTAGTGCCCAGATAGTAGCCGCCCCAAGCCAGCAGAGCGCCAAAGATGGCAGCGACCCAGAACGGCACAGGTTCAAAGCCGTCGCGGGGTTCGGCGTGTTCACGAGCGAGTACGTCGAGCATGCGCTGGATGGTGTCCCGTTCTTCATCCGCTGGCTCGGACATCTCGCTGTCCAGGGAAGGATGAAAATTTCCGGGTTGATTTGATTTGACAATATCATTGTCATCGTGACTATTGTTCATTCTTTGGCCTCCGGCAGGGGGTATTCTGCCTTGCGGAGCGAGAGAAGATAGGCGACCAGGGCCTCCGCTTCTTCGGTAGGCAGGATTTGCCAGTCCTCTTCGGGGGTGGCAAGCCAGAATTCTAACAATTGCTGTTGAGTTTCTGGGGTTGTCCAGTCGGATATTGGCTGTCCGCTTTCTCTGAGGAATCTTGCCTTGATCTGATCCCCCGATTGTTGCAGGATTGCTGCCCATTCATTGGGGCTAGGCCGCCAGCGATAGCCTGGTCGGACAGTCCATTCCCGACCCAAGGGGAGGGCTTTTTCTGACCGGGATCCCACGATGCGTTCCTTTCGGTACATGAACGCGAATGATGGCATAATGCTCCAGCTATTCAATGCACGCGGATTATAGGTGTGAATATGTTGCCAAGTCGCGGAATAACGGCTTCCAATGTTAGCTAGATCAGGTCCAGTTCTCATTGTCCCTAACATCGTTGGACTATCGTAAATATAATCGCGGGGAACGTTACGGCGTGTACCCCACCCCCGGCGGATGTCACCTCCAGTTCTCATGATTCCCGTGGGGTCTTCCCACCAGTTCCCGAAACGTTCGCTGCGGATTTGCTGACTGTGGCAATACATGCAACCGTTCTTCTGGTAGACTTTCATGCCTGTCCAAGCGAGGCCTTGCAAAGGACGAGGGTAAGGCTCCTCTTCCGGACTCGTCTGGAAAGCTGGCTGGTTTTGCAATTGCCAGAAGGGAAAAAGGACCAAACCCAACCAACTCGAAGTGAATGTCAGGAGTACGCCGATAAAGAGTATCATGCCACGATCCATGGTGACAAACCTCTGGCATTTACGGCTGAAGTTGCGTTACAGGAGCATTCATGAGGCTATCGGCTTTGGGTAATTCACTCGGGGTGAGTTGTGGGGGTTGGGCGAAGAGGGTGGGACCTCCGCTGCGTTGCCGTCCCCAGCCGGCAAGATTGATGATGAACAAGATTGCAAAGGCAATGTGGCCGATAGTCATCATGGTTCCAGCAACACTTCTCAAGGCCAAGTATGGTTGTATATACATGATGATATTTGCAAAAGGGACATTGGGGTTATTCAGCATTCTTCCTTGCCACCATCCACCGATAGACAGGGCTGTAAAATATAATGTTATTCCAACTGCGCTGCACCAAAAATGCAAACGGATCAGTTTACTACTATACCATTCTCTTCCAGTCAAGCGCGGGATCATGTAATAGTAGAGTCCGAAGAATATCATGGCCACAAATCCATAAGCACCGAGATGAGCATGGCCGACAGTATAATGTGTAAAATGAGCTACTTCACTAAAGTCTTTGAGCGATTCGATGGAGCCTTGGAAACTCACTGCTGTGTAAGCTATGGCTCCGAAGACGGTAAATCTAAGGGCTGGGCTGTATTTCAAGCGGTGGAAGTGACCAATCATTGTCATGTGATGATTGATAGCGACAGCGATAACGGGAATGAACATCATCATACTGCCGACTGTGCTGGCTGTAGCGAGCCATGCTGGGATAGGACCGCCGATGAGATGATGTATACCGGCCCAGGAGTAGAAGAGTGCCAAAGCCCAGAACCCTGTGATACTGAGATAATAGCTATGAATAGGACGGCCTAAAATTTTGGGTATGATGTAATAGGCGGTGCCGACTCCGATGGGTGTTAGCCATAGACCCAGGAAGTTATGATTAAACCACCAGTTTACAACAGGTTGTATGACTCCTGTTGCTGGTATCCAGAAGATCATCAATGTAGCGACGGTATAAAGCCAGGGGAACCAAAAGACAGCGGCGAGGATGTACCATTGTGTGACGTATACGTGGGCTTCACGGCGTCGGCGGAAGGTGGCGACCACCCATGCCGTGACCAGGCCGACACCGGCGACGAAGAAGGGGTGGGCATAGGTCGGAGCATCGAGCCATTCCACGGATGTACCGTCACCGAGCAGGATGCCGGCGACAGCGAGCGTAGTGGCGACGTTCCACAAGGCACAAGCGAGGTAGAGCATCCGTGGGTAGATCAATTCGACGCGGGCCAGGCGGCACATGAGCCAGAGGCAGGCGGCCATGGCAGCCAGGGAAGACCAGCCCAGAGCGACGGCTTGGAGATGGGCCATCCGCACCCGGCCAAAGGTCCAGATGGCGCTTCCCGTGAGGAAATAGGGACTGTGGAGCTTGAGGGAAGCTAGCAAGGCGAGAAGCGAGCCGACGAGGAGCCAGAAGAGGGCGGTGGCACTAAACGCCAGGACCGGCCCGCGGCAGGATCGATCGATGGTCACGCGTTCCTGGGCGGCCTGGAGGCGCAGATGATCTCGTGCCAGTATAGTGACAGCCATAGGTCATTCCCCTTGGATCGCCTCGTGCTGCGGATCGTGAGCTGGCGTTATGGGACGGTGATCCGGGAAGAAGTCGGTGGGTTCGCCCACTGGCTCATCGGCATCGAAAATGGACAGAGCACCCCGCTGGAAATTGTCGAATTGGCCATTGCGGAAGGCCCAGCTCAGAGCCAGGACAGCAGCGCTCCCGAAACATAGGATGGAGCCAAAGACGGTTAGTAATACGGCAATATCTACAGATTCCATAGCTAATAATTCACCTTATAATATATATGTATTTTCTTCTTTATTCTCATCATTTTTTGTCCTTATCTTTGACTTTAGAGTCCGGCGGTGGAAGAGGCAATGGCTTGGGGAACGGCAGAGTGTCCTTCTCGCTGTGGAGTTGGTTTAGCAGTTTTTCCAAGGCGGCGTCCACGGACATTTGCGTGCCAGTCTCCGGACGGCCTTCCAAGATGGCCTGATTTTTGGCCTTGATTTCGGCCAATTTGCTTGCAGGGTCGAGTGTCTCCTGGTCTTCACTGGTCGAAGGAGCAAGGGCATCGGGGGAGTAGTAGGCCAGGAGCATCAGAGCCACGAAGAGGAAGAGTGTAAGGAGGCTAGCGAGCACGGTCAGGTAGGGGAACTCTGGAGAGCTGCCTCCGTTTGCCTCTTGTTTTTCTGTGATTGTATCACTCATGATTTATACAGCCTCAATCTCTTGTCTATTGCATTTATCACATGTATATATTTTACGGAGTTTCATTGATATAACCGATGGTTTCGGATAAACGGGGGTCCCGGATGGGGATCAAGGGCGCCCGCTGCAAGCCCCAGAGGGCTGTCAGGAGCAGAACCCCGGTGAAGCAGATCCAAGCGGCAGCGTCCATCCAATGGAAATGAATAGTGGCGGGATGGAGGACGGGGAGGATCTGCCAATACAAGTCGCAAGCGTGCATGAGCAGGATCAGGGCGGCGCTAGCGGCTAGCCAACGGGGATTCCGTTTATGAGCGCGGGGCAGAAGCATGAAGAAGGGAACAACAAAGTATAAGATGGGCAAAAGCATGGAGAGGTCGTACCATGAGCCGTTGCGACGGAGCAAATAGAATTGTGTTTCCTCAGGCATATTACCATACCAAATTAGAAAGTACTGTGAAAAGGCAATATAGGCCCAGAAGATGGTGAGGCCGAACATGATTTTCGCGGCGTCGTGCAGATGTTCCATCGTAATTGTTTTCTGCAAATAACCGCAAGCGTGCAAGGTCAGAACGATGAGGACAGCCAGAGAGAGGCTGCCGCGAAAACCTCCCACCCAAAAGTAAACGCCGTAAATGGTGCTGAACCAGGTATATTGCAGGCTCATCAGCCAATCGAAAGCGAAAAATGTGCTGCTCAGACCGAGCAGGACCAGCCCCAGCGGCGCCCATCGCTGCATGCGTAACGTGAGGGCAGCGCCACCGACTCGATCTTGCTCGAAGGACCAATGGCGCATCAGAAGTGAATAAATGATCCATATACTGAAATACAAAATGAATCTCGCAAGGAAAAAGGTGGAATCGAAATAGATCCTTTTGACATGCCAGATGTGTTGTAAATGCTCATCCTCCGGCGGTGTTCCATGAATGAAGGAATACCAGGTATGGAGTTGTCCGCGAAAGATGCCGATGAGCAGGGGCAGGGAGAGCAAGCTCAGGGGAAGGAGAGCGCGGTGGATGTTTTCATAGATGCGCCGCAATCCGACGGACCATCCAGCGTCGCTGACGTGATGGATGAGGTTCCAGAATAACGCGCCCAAGGCGATATCTAAGGCAAAGACATAGCCGAAGAGGTAGGAATGGAAGAACTGGCGGCCGTTGACGAAAGCTCCCAGGAACAGGACGAAGCCAGCGGCGGAAGTGATGATGACCAGGGGGCGGACGATGCCATCAGCCTGGGAGCCTAGCGGAGCGACGGGATCGGGCAAGCCGGGCGGCGCAGTCAGCTCCTGCGGCGACTGGTTGCTTCCGGTTTCCATCACAGGGGTCGTATTCATGGTCTCGTCCGTCAGGCGGTGGCGGCGTGCAATCAGGGTTGGTTGAGCAGGGGGTTGCCGGCGGCGAATTGCAACACCCGCAGGTAAGCGATGATGGCCCAGCGGTCGTGCACGGAGACCTGATGGGCGTATGCGGGCATGTTGCGGACGCCGTGGGTGATTGTGTGGAATAGCTGTCCGTCGGGCTGAGCCTGAATGTCTGGCGTCACCAAATTGGAAGGGGGGACGGACAAGCCGTAAGCACCGACGATGCCGTACGCGGCCTCGGCTACCCCTCCGCGCCCACTGGTCCCGTGGCAAACCGCGCAGTGGATGTCAAACTGCTGGCGGCCGCGTTGAATGAGCGGCGCCCAGCCTCCCGCCCGCTGGATGGCGTATGGCGGGATGTGATTGACATAGTATCCTTCCCCCACGAGTCGTCCGTTCTCCCAACGGGGTCCTTCGGGAACTTGGTTCCCTCCTTCGTTGCGGATAGCTGCTGGATTGGCGATGCCGGTGAAATAGCGGCGGTCGGCTTGTAGAAAATCAGGCAGAGGGTCCTGGTGATAACCGGCGTCCGCGAAATAGTCTGTGCCGTCGTAGGGTACCGTCTCGGCGGGCGGCAGACGGCTGGCACGGCCATCGGGGAAAAACGGACTGCTGCCCTGGGCGGAGTATTTCGGCTGGTACTTCATGTCGAGGAAGAAGTGCCAGGGAGTCGCATCGCTGGTGCGCCCACGCAGTCCGAGAATGCCCACAAGTATGGCGAAGGCGCCGAAGATGGCGGTCAGGAGGTAGAGCCAGCTTAAAAGTGTCGTCCCGCGCTGCCAGGAACTGGCGGCTAACACCAGCGTCACGACGAACAGGATCGCGCCAGTCAGCAAGATGGCGGCCAGGAGAGTGTTCATCAGCAGATTGGCGTCGATGCTGTACATGGCCTACTCCTCTCCCCGGCTCGGCATCCGATGCACTCCGGCAGTCAGGCAAGTCATTCCTGGCATTCGTCTTTCTCCTCCCGGCAGCGTTGTTCAACCGCCGGTGCTGTAGGGATGCCTCGTTCTTACTACCTGTCCTAAGGGCAGATGGTTGTCTGTTCCTGGGGAAGTTCTAACGTTCGATAACAGCCACATGGTGCCCTCCCAGAGATTGCAGGAATTCGCGGGTATGATCGACATCGAATTTCGGGTCCGTCGCTTCGATCGTGAGGAAGAAGCCGTCTTGTGTGACGCGGTGGAAAGTTGGGTGAGCGTCCAGGGGATGGAACAGGCGCGGCAGGCCGCACAACCCGATCAGGGCGAATAGGGTGAAGAAGCCGGCGAAAAGCACCGTCATCTCGAAGAAGACCGGGACGAAGGCCTCCCAGGAGCGGTATTCTTTGCCGCCTACGATGGTGGGGTAGTAGTAGGTCATCAGGTAGAACTGGAGGGAGACAGCGGTGGCGAGTCCAGTCAGGGCGCCGGCCAGGGTGAATAAGGGGAGGCGGCTGCGCTGCCGTCCAATGGCTTCCTTCATGCCGTGGACGTAAAAGGGGGTCCAGGCATCGAGGTGAGTGTAACCATGCTGCCGGGCGGTTTGAGCGGCCTGGAGCAGTTGTTGGGCGTTGGCAAATTCGGCGACAGCGCCCCACGGTTGCCCGCTTCCCTCCGGTGTAGGCAGGAAGGCCGGCACGGGTTCCTCGGCCGGTGGGATCGTGGTTCGCGGTGGAGCAGGGGGGCCGTATCGGGCGGCCAAGGCGTGATCGGCCGTCGGATAGCGCCCTGCCTCATCCCGAAGATACTGCTGGGGAGGACCGAAGCGATAGTGAGGATTGGCCATAGGGAGGACGCTTTTGACTTCTGCCAGCGCAATCATCGGCAGGAAGCGGATGAAAAGCAAGGTCAAGGTGAAGAACAACCCGAAGTCGCCGAGCATCTGGAGCCAATCGACCCAGGTCGGGTAGTAGCGGCCCCAACTGGCGGGCAAAAAGTCATGATGGAGGGATTGCACGATGATGACGAAGCGTTCATACCACATGCCGACGTTGATGCAGGTGACTATCAGGAGGACAAACCAAGGGGTTTGCCGGCACCAGCGGACCCAGAAGAGCTGAGGCAGGAGCAGATTGCAGGAGATCATCACCCAATAAGCCCAGGTGTAATCCCCCGTCCAGGCCCGATTGACAAAGGTTTGCCATTCGTAGGGATTTCCCGAGTACCAGGCGATGAACAATTCCATGCCGTAGGCGTAGCCGACCAGTGAGCCGGTGGCTAACAGGAATTTGCACATGACATCGATGTGCTTGGTGGTGATGAGGTTGTGCAGTTTGTAGGCGGCACGGGCGGGGATAAGGCATTGCAGGACCATGGCAAAGCCGCCAAAGATGGCCCCGGCGACGAAATAGGGGGGAAAGATGGTTGTGTGCCAGCCAGGCAGGATGGAAGTGGCGAAGTCGAAACTGACCACCGAGTGTACGGAGAGCACCAGCGGCGTCGAGAGGCCGGCGAGCATGAGATAGGCGACTTCATAGTGCCGCCAATGCCGGGTACTGCCACGCCAGCCGAGGGAGAGCAGGCCGAAGAGAACTTGCCGCCGCCGGCTTTTCGCTCGGTCCCGCAAGGTCGCTAGATCAGGAATCAAGCCAACGTACCAGAAGATCAAGGAAATGGTGAAATAGGTGCTGACGGCGAACAAGTCCCAGAGCAATGCCGAGCGGAAGTTCTGGAAAATGTGGTTCGCATTGGGCAAGGGGAACATGAACCAGGCATACCAGAATCGCCCGACGTGGATGCCGGGGTACACCGCCGCACAGAGGACGGCGAAGATGGTCATCGCCTCGGAAAACCGATTGATACTGGTGCGCCACTTTTGCCGGAAGAGAAAGAGGATGGCGGAGATCAGCGTTCCCGCGTGGCCAATGCCGATCCAGAAGACGAAATTGGTGATGTCGAAGGCCCAATTGACGGGATTGTTGGAACCCCAGACGCCGACGCCGGTCGAGATCAGGTAGGTGGCCGCGAGCAGGCCGCCGGTCAGAAGTCCCGAGGCGATGAGGAAGGCCGGCCACCACCAGCCGGGCGGAGATTGTTCGGTGATGGAGCTGATCTGATGGGTCAACGTCTCGTAAGTGTCCGGTCCCCAGACGAGAGGAATGCGAGGAAGCGGCTCTGGGAAGGGCGAGGGGTGACCCAGCGCTTCCTGGGTAGGTGTTTCAGTGTGAGTAACGGCGTTGGAACTCATCGGCCAATTCCCGTGTATCCTGCCGGTGGGGGTTCGCTTAGGTCAGCTCCGGGTTAGGGTTGCGCAGCCGAGGCAAATAGCTGGTCCGAGGTTTAGTATTCAGTTTTCCGAGCAAGGCGTATTCTCCGGCGCGGAGTTTAGCCGCGGCTACGGCGCTGTGGGGGTCCAGCACGTTGCCGAAGATGATCGCCTGGGTGGGACAAACAGCCTGGCAAGCCGTTCGCACCAAGCCATCCGGTACGATGACCCGCCCCCAACGGTCCAGGTCGTAGCCCGCCGATTTCGGGTCCTGGGGTTTGCGGTAGGCGGAAGCGGGTCCATCGGGGCGAAAGCTGGCATCGACGGGGATGGTCCGCCGTCCCTGAGCGACTTCGGCGGCGGCGATTTTGGCTCCATATTTGGCACGTTCGAGGCGCTGGACGCAGTAGGTGCATTTTTCCATGACGCCGCGCATGCGGACAGTGACATCGGGGTTTTTGAGCATGCGGAGGGATTCGGGAAGTAAGGAGCGCGTCAGGGCGGCGCCTTCGGGAGTCAAAGGCGTGGGCACCCGCAAGGCATCGAGGTGGCGTTTGTTGTAATCGAACCAGTTGAAGCGGCGGGCTTTGTAAGGGCAGGCGTTAGCACAGTAGCGGGTTCCAATGCAGCGATTGTACACTTGCAAATTCAGGCCTTCGGGACTGTGCACGGCCGCGTTGACTGGGCAGACCTGCTCGCAGGGCGCCTGTTCGCAATGGAGGCAAGCCAGCGGCTGGGTAATCACGCGCGGGTCCGCGTCGGCGGTCTGGCCGTCGGTGGAAGAGAAGTAACGGTCAATGCGCAGCCAGTGCATCTCACGATTGCGCTGGACTTCGTACTTGCCGACCACCGGAATGTTGTTTTCCACCTGGCAGGCGAGGACACAGGCCGAACAGCCGGTGCAGAGGGACAGATCGATGACCATGCCCCACTGGAAGGGGCTATCGAGGCGTTCGGGCCGGGCGAGATCGAGAGGGAAGCGGCGCTGTTTATCGCGGGCTGGCATGGGAGGCGGGGGCACTTGGCCATAGCCTGCCTGGTAGCCGCGGCGGAGGTCCTCTTCGCTCAGATGGCCATCGGGCGGCAAGCCGAGCAGGGGGACGGACGGCGTGGAGGCGGAGGAACTATGCCCTGAGCTGTGATCCGCAGACGAGTTGTGATCCGCAGAAGAATGGCTGCCCTCCGGTGCCCTGGAGTGGGACGGCGGCTGCCGGAGCTTGCTCAGGTCGACTTCCCGCACAATATCCCGCCCGTGGGGGATGACGCCGTGTTCCTGGGTGGTCACCAGTGTCGCTCGGCGGCCCGTTTTCTCCAACCGCACCGAGGTGAGGATGTACCGGGCTTGTGAGGTTCGCAGGGGGAAGACATTGGTGCCGCCGCCGGTGATGTGCGCCATGCGGAGTTCCCCGCACTGGCCGAAATGCAGGGCGAGGGAGTAATCCGCTTGCCCCGGCAGCACAAACACGGGGATTTCCACCTGGTAGGAATCGTGGCGGAGGCGGATGACATCGCCGGTGGTCAGGCCAAAGGTTTGAGCCGTTTGCGGGCTGATCAGAGCGGCATTATCCCACACCAGTTTACTGATCGGATCCGGCAGTTCCTGGAGCCAGGCGTTAAAGAGGTAGCGGCCATCGTAAAGCGAGTAGTCGGGATGGAAGGTGACTTCCAGGGCGTCCCGCTGCGGAGCGGAAGGGAGGGAAGAAGGCAAAGCGCGTTGAATGTCGGAAAGCGGGCGCAAGGTGGGACGTAAGGAGGAGCGGCGCTGTTTGTCCTGCTCCGGGGGGAGGAAGCCGAGTTGCTTGTAACGCTGGAAGGCGGCGGAGAGTTGGGGATCATCCGGGGCCAGACCCGCGCGAGCGGCAAAAACGGTGCGGACGAGTTCATAAGCGGCGGAGCGGGCAGACACGTATGAGGTCACCGGCTTGCCATCACGCGGATGCGGGAACTGGGTCAATAGCGCCAGAATCTCCAGGGCGGAGCGGCCTCCGCGGGGTGGAGCTTCCTGTTCAGCGGGTGAAGGAAGGTTGCTGAGGAGCGGTTCGATCAAGGGTTGGATGCAACAGAGGGTGCCATCGCTGCTTTCGGTATCTCCCCAGCTTTCCAGAAAGTGGGACAGCGGCAGATGCCAGTGGCAGAGTTCGGACGTCTGATCGTAGTACAAGCCGACGCGGATAGTGGTCCTGGCCTGACGCAGGGCTGCGGCGAATTGCAGATCGGCCGGGGCCGTCAGAACGGGATTGCCGCCGAGGATGACCAAGGTATCGATGCGGCCTGCACGCAGGGCGTCGGTCAAGGCGGGCAGACCGGCTTCCAGCATTTCCGGCGGAGGGGGACGGAACTCCCAGAGCGAGGAGGCTTCCAGGGCGGCATTGAGGGTATGTGCCAGGGCATGAACGTAGGCCGGCTGGCGATAGCCGGGCAGAATGGCACAGCGTCCCCGGTGCCGAAGCAGGTCTCGCGCCAGCGGTGCCAGCCACCGGCGGGCTGATTCCGGCAACTCCCGTCCCGACGCTTCGTCGACCCTCGCGGGTAGCTCCGGTAGCTTGCCCGGCAGAGAGGGCGACAGCTCGCGCGTCAAGGCCAGCAGAAAGGCCCCCACCAGGCTGGCCGGCAGGCGGAGGCGGTGATCGGCCATAAAGCCGGTGAGTGTGCCGGTGGATTCCACCACGTAGAGGCGGTTAAACTGCTGCGGGGGTCCCTGCCGCCGGCGGGCGAACCGGCGGACCTGCATCAGGCTGTCCAACTCGATTCCCAGGCAATCGCTATCCAGCACGAGCAGGCAATCGATTTTTTCCAAATCCGGCGTGGGCAGCAGCGGTTGCCCGAAGGCGATCTCGGTCCCGCGCAGGACTTCGCCGTAATCGACCGGCTCGAAGGTGTACCACTGCGCCTGCGGCCAATTCTGGCGGAGATGCTCCCGAATGCGGCGCAAAGCCGGGGAAGGGACCTGCTCGGTTAGCACAGCGAAGCCCTGACCCTGAGCGGAGCGGAGGCGGTCGGCCAGGATACGGGCGAAGCGGTCAAAATCGTCCCACCGGCGGGAAACACCCCGTTCCACAACGCTGCTGCTGCGCGGCGACATCACCCGATCGGGACTGTACAAGTCCAATATGGCCGCTTGAGCGAAGGCATCCGTGCTACCCAAACTGGCCGGATGCCGCGGATGCCCTTCAATCTTCGTGGGCCGCCCGTCGTGACTTTCCACCAAAAGCGGCAGGGAGCCGAAGGGGCGCGGCTGAGCTGTAGCGTAAAATGTGGGCAGCCCGTGAACCACATGCCCCACGCGGTCCTCAGGAACAGCGGAGTAGGGGACGATCGGCAGGTCCGGACGTCGGCAACTGGCCAACGTGGCGGCAGCAGCACCGGCCAGGGTATAGGTCAGAAACTGCCGGCGATGCCAATGGGCGGAGAGAGCATCCTCGTCCCGCGGTTCGGCCAGACCAGCGCCAGCGTAAACATTCACAAAACCGGGAAACTCCTCCACAGGCGCCGGAGCTATCGCCTCTCTGCGAAGATAATCAGGAGGATTCATCGTCGCACCGTTCCCTTCGCTCCTGCTGGCAGCCTTGCTTTGAGTCCGGCTCACCTTCGGCTTCGGTTAGCAGGGGTGATCGCTCCGATCATCCCTCAACGATGACAACCCTGGCAGTGCATCGGAGCCTGCACCTGCAACTGCTGCTTGATATCGTAGCCAATGTCCAGCCGGGGCTTGTTCCCGTCCGGCTTCCAGGATAAATTGGTCACCTGCTCGACCGGACGGAGATGCTTCTCTGGCTCATGATGGCATTGCAAACACCAGCCCATCGACAGCGGCTGATCATGGCGCACCATCGGCATCTCGTTGACCGGACCGTGGCACGAGACACACGAGACCCCTTTGTTCACATGCACAGCATGATTGAAATAGGCATATTCCGGCAGCTTGTGTACTCGCTTCCAGGCCACGGGCTTGCCGGTCTCGTAACTTTCCCGGATGAGCGTCAGAAGCGGACTGTTGCCTTTAACATTCGCCTTGCGGGGGTTGTGGCAATTCATGCAGACCTGGGCGCTCGGAACCGTGGCATGCGGAGATTGAAAAACGTGCTGGTGGCAGTAGGTGCAATCCATTCCCAGCCGGCCCACATGCAACTGATGGGAAAACGGCACCGGCTGCTCCGGCATGTAGCCCACCCGCGTATAGCTCGGCAGAGCGTAATAGTACCAGGCGAAGACGAACAACCCTAAGCCGAGCACGGCACCCACCGCCGCCTGGCGCACCTGCACATCCCGCGATCGACGGAAGATCACCGGCACGGAACTTTTCCCCCTTCTGCAACGCCAGCCGGCTCCACCAGCCCGGCTGTGTTGTTCATGCCCCACGGAGCCTGATCCTGCCGTATTCCCGCCGGAATAGCCGCTTTGTGAAACTTTTCACAAAGTAGTCTATCACCCTGTGTCCTGCCAGCAAGGGGGCCCGCGACAAATCGCGACAGCCGCCGGTATAATTCGGTTTCATCGCGGATTTCCCGGAGTGCACCGCTGGATCGAGGAACATAGGATTCGAGCCACACCAGTCCAAGGCTGCTTGCTCCGCTGGTTCGAGGGTGCTTGCCGGGGGAGAATCAGCAAAGCCCATCGATTTCGGAGGAGCAGCGCTGCCGTGAAGTGGAGCGGATCACATGCCCAGGAACCCCTCGAAACCGCGGGTGAGGGATCAATCAGGCCCTCGCACATGGGGTTTCACCTTTTGGAGGAAGAAGTCACGCAATCGGCTGTGCAGTTCGGGCGATAGAGAGGGCAGATCGCTGGCTGCGGCGTTGCTCCGCACCTGTTCTGGCCGCCGCGCGCCGGGGATCACGACCGTCACGGCGGGATGATCCAGGCACCAGCGCAATGCCAACTGCGGCAAGGGCAGCCCCGCAGGAACCAGAGCCTGGAGCTGTTCGACCAGTTCCAGCCCTTTTTCAAACCCTAGCCCGGCGAAGGTTTCCCCCACGTTGAAGCGTTCGCCGTTGCGGTTGAAGCTGCGATGGTCATTGGGAGCGAAGGTTGTCTGCGGCGTATATCTCCCGCCTAATAAGCCGGAAGCTAAGGGCAGGCGTACGATGATGGCCACGCCGCGCTGCTGGCAGCGCTCCAACAACCCGCACAAAGCCGGCGTCTGCCGGAAAATGTTGAAGATGATCTGGAGAGAAGCACAATCGGGATGCCGGAGGCATTCTTCCGCCTCCTCGACGGATTCCACACTGGCGCCAAAACGGGCGATTTTCCCCTCCCGTTGCAATTGGCGGAGCGTGTCCCAGAGTTCCTCACGCTGCAGTTGTTCTCGCGGCAGGCAGTGCATTTGCGTCAGGTCCAACTGTTCGATGCCCAAGCGCCGGAGCGACGCTTCGATGTGCTGGCGGATGACCATCGGCTGGAAATTCTCCGGCCAGCCAGGGGTCGGGAAGCGCCCAAACTTGGAGGCGATAAAGAACCCCTGGCGGCCCCGTTCGCGCAGAAAACGGCCAATGAGAGACTCGCTGCGCCCCACACCGTATACGTCGGCTGTGTCCAGAAACGTGACGCCGGCCTCTGCCGCTGCATGCAACACCGCCAGAGCCTCGGACTCTGTGATGTCACCCCACTGGTCGCCCCCGAGTTGCCAGCATCCCAGCCCGACTTCGGAAACCGGTACCCCGGCAAACAGCCGACTCTTCATGCTGGTTCCCTCGCGTCAAGTTTCCAGAAGTTTTTTCCCCACCGTGGTCTGAGAGTTTCCCCACTCGCAAGCCGGAAAACCGGAGCCGATCGATGCCGTCGCAATCGCGGTTCCAGCCGCACCGGATAACGGTTCCACCCGCCCCCCAACTCAGGGATGGGCCAGAAAGCCGGAAAGCCAGAAAGGTAAAGCGATGAGGGCGGGAACACTCAGGATCGTGAACAGGACCAGCGCCGCCTGAATATACCAGGGGTAGCCACTTCCTTCTAACCCTGGTTCCGGCAGGGCAGGGACCATGACGTTCCTCCTTTTCACGACGATGGCGGAAAATGCGGCCTGCGCTGGCAGCCACGCCCTGGAAAAAACAGTTCGCGGGCAACGATAGGGAAAGACCCTGGTCTTGCCAAGTGGCGGCGGCCTAACACCAGGGGGAAAAGAGCCGAGTCGATGGCAGGGGGCAGCAACGGCTCGTCGGTTGCCAGCCGTCCTTTCATCACCGAAGCGATTCGAGGATGTTCAGCCGCATGGCCGAGAGGGCAGGCACCAAACCGCCCAAACGGCCCATGATCAGGGTGAAGAGGAAGCCGGCTGCCAGAATTGGCCCATCGACGATCATGGTCAGCGTGACGCTCTTGCCGCCGCCTTGGCCTCCGGACATGGTACTGCTGGCTTCCCACCCATCGGCCAGCAATCCCAGCAGGCAGCCCAGGGTGCCACCGATCACCGCGATGGTCAACGACTCGATCATGAAGGAAATGAGGATTTGCCAGCGCTTGAAGCCGAGAATCCGCAACACTCCGACTTCCTTGATGCGAGCGGCGATGGAAGCGAACATGGTATTCATGACGCCGAAGACTCCCCCGACGGCCATAATCACCGCCACCAGAATGATGGCGGAGAGGAACTGTTCGTTGGTTTTTGTCAGTTCGCGGTAGTAATCCGGCTCGGCGAAGGCCTTGAGCTTGGCCTGCTCGTAGACCTCGTTGAGGTACCAGGCCATGGCCTTGGCGCTAGCTTCGGAGTCATCTTCCATGCGGAGCACCAGGGTGGTGAACTTGTCGCCTTTGCCGCTGGCTCGAACGACGGGGTTCTCGCTGCCAGTCCAGATTTCCGAACCGTAAGCAGTGCCGCCCGTCTTCATGATCCCGACCACCTTCCAGTAGCGGTCGCCGACCTCGAAGGTGTCGCCGACTTCCAGCCGTTTTTTCCCGATGTCTTCTCCTAAGATCGCCGCCACACCTTGACCCAGCGTGCATTGGAGATACTGCCGTCCATCGGGAGCGGGAGGGCCGGGGTCGATGGCGTTGGCGCTGAACCAGCTTCCGCCGGGTTCCAGCTCGATGTTGTGCACGGCGGCACCGATGCGGACATCCTGAAAGGCCCGGATTTGCAGGAAGCGCCGCCGCGGCAATTCCCCGGGCGGGGTTGGCACCGCTTGATTCATCACGAGATAGGCTTCCCGGCTGGCCAAATAGACAGCTCCCGGCAGGTCCTTGGGAGCGTTGGGGGGCAGGCGCTGCAACGTCCCATCCGCTGTGAAAATGGCCCGTGCCACACCCACGGGGCCAATTGGACGGCCCCACTGGTCGGATGTGATCACCTGGCGCTCCACATTGTCCGCATCGCCGCGAGCCATGTTACTGAACAGCTCGTCGGTGGAACCTTCCGAGAGGACGAGGACATTTCCCGGCACCCCGGTGCTTTCGTTGAGCTTGTACATGCCGTTGACGAAGGCGAGCAGAATGATGACCAGGGCTACGACCACAGTGAAGGCCAAACCGGTGAGCAGCGTATCCCGCTTACGGACCCAAAGGTAGCGGAAGTTGTAAGCCAGCGGCACGCGCCCGATGAACAGGAGCAGGACGAAATCGGCGGCATACATGGTCAGCAAGACGAAGGGCCACTGTTCGATGAGGGGGCGGGGCATGAGCTTCCACAAAGGAACCGCCAACCAGGGAGCCAATTCGGGGTCCAGCATCAGGCGCAGGCGGGGAGAGCGCGGCAGACGTTCGGCAATCTCGGCTTCCACCTCCGCCAGGCGTTCTTCCGCTTCGCGCTTCTCGATCGGGCCGAGGTTTTGACGAGCGGCGGCCTTACGCAACGTGTCGCGGCGCTCCAGCAACTCCGGCGCTGTCAGCCAGACCTGGCCCGGCGGCAGATCGGCTGGCGGGGGATCATCCGGCACAAAATCCGCCACCGAATACCCCAGGAGCTTTTTAGCGACGATGCTCAGTTGCCCACTGGACGGCGGGAGATGGGACACCACTTCCAGAGCGAAGGCGAAGAGCACGATGAGCATGGCGACGGCGGTCAGGAGCGCGAAGAGTCGACGGCCCAGCCGTTGCCGCCAATTCCGGGCCGGCGGAACGGTTTCCGTCAACACCGCCTCATTCGGCGAAACCGCCGGCAAGGCTAAAAGCAACACCGAAAGCGGCAGGAGGGAAAAGCCGATGGTAAAGAGCGTGCCAATGAGTCGACGGAATGACCGCCACGCTCCCAACGCCACCTTCCCTCCCCGCCGCAGGGAGTCCCTCAGGCGTGTCCCCCAACCCGGCAGGCTGGCCTCGGCGGTCAGGACAGGTGCGGCCATAGGTGCTTCTCCGAGTCTGAGCCCATCTTCGAATGTCCTATGATGGCTTGATCCTCTCCTGGTGCGATGAAGGAAGACTCAACTGATCCGGGCGAACACCTCGGCGACTTTGACGCTCCGGGCGTTCCAGGCCGGACCCAGGCTGCCGGCGCAGGCGACCGCCATCCCTAGGGCTGGAGCGTACAGCAGCGCTTGCAGCGGCACGATGAACGAACCGAAGAAGATGATCTGGAACTTGAAGCTGCCGAGCATGCCCCAGGCCAGGCTGCTGCTCATGATCCCGGCCAGAAAGCCGACCAGCAGGGCTTCCCCCAACACCAGAACGAGAATATGCCGGGGTTGGAAGCCGAGCACCTTGAGCACCGCCATCTCCGTCCGCCGCTCCCGCACCGATATGCTGATGGCGTTGGCGACCACCAGGCTCATGATCCCGATCATGGACGGCACGAGGATATACTTCATTCCCCAGAAGATGTCTTTGAAGGCGGCCAGCCACGTACCGATGCCGCTCGAGGCCGTCTCCATCTTGATCGGCACCTTGCCGAAGTATTTCGGGTCATTCACCATCGCACTCAGGCGTTCAAAGGCGGCCTTATTGGGCAGGCGGACCCAGATCAGGTTGACGCACTTCTCGGCCATGGGGTGGGGTTCGCCAGTCTTGTTCACGCTGCGGTCATTGCGGTAGGAGTCCAATAATTGCAGCAAATAAGAGCGGTTCATGAAGCTGACCCCTTCGTACCGCCCCTCCGGCAGCTCGCCGATGATGTCGAATTCAAACACCAGGTTCGGATAGTTCATGCCGTAGGATTTGACCCGTTGGCCGACGCGCAAATTCAGCATCTTCAGCCGGCTTTTGCTCATGACGATGGCCTGGGGGTTGCGCATCATTTCGTCGGCTGCCGCTTCCAGTTGACGCCGCTCCTCGCCCGTCAGGTCCTCCAGGCCGTCCATCATCGTGAGAACCTTGTTCGGCTCGAGCGCAAACAGGAAGATCATCGTGTCCCGCCGGGGATTGATCTTGTCCGTGGTGGTCAGCACGAATGACCAACTCATCAGGTCCAGATCCCCGTTGACGGGGCGCATATCCGGCGGCAATTCCTCCAGGCAGATGCGTTTGAACTCCTCGTAATAACCCGGCGGCATCTGGCTGGGAATGAGGGTCTTGTGCGTGACAATCGCCTTGAAATTGGCCTCTTTCTCGGTTGTGGCGGTGTTGATCATGTGCAGCACGGCGTAAATCAGGCACAAGACAAAGGTGAGCACGAACAGAGCGACGTAGGTCAGCGAGGTGCGCAGCGGAGAGCGGCGTAAGCCCCGGAACATGATCACGACCAGTTTGGCAGGAAATGCCCCGCTCAGATGGGCCACCACATTGGCCAATTGTTCGATGCCGAAGAGCACCAGGAAAAACGCCGGTAGGGTCAGTAAGCCCAGCAGGATGGCTCCGATGATAAGAGCGGCCAAGAGGCCCAGCAGGTAACCGCTCAGCAAAAACAGCGAGGGATCATAACCGGTCGGGAAAAATTCGGTGGGTAGGCCGTACATCATCGGGCATGCTCCTTGGCAGAAGGCACAATCCGCTTCGGGTGCCCCAGTCGGGCAGAGATGACGTCAGAGCGGGTCAGCTTGGTCATGAGAGGCCCTCCTTGTTGGCTCGACGGCATGAGAGGATGCTACGCTTCGGCCGTCAACAGGGGTGAAGCGGCGGTGTCAAGCACCAGTTGCCCCTTCTCCAGGTGGAGGACACGTTGGGCGCGGGCGGCCGCCTTGGGGTCGTGGGTGACCATAATGATCGTCTTGCCCAACTGAGCGCGCAGGGTTTCCAGCAAGGTGAGGATTTCGTGGGCGCTGCGGGTGTCCAGGTCTCCGGTCGGCTCGTCGGCGACGATCAGCTCCGGATCGGTGACGATGGCCCGCGCGATGCCCACCCGTTGCTGCTGCCCGCCGGAAAGCTGGCCTGGACGATGGTGCATCCGGTTGCTCAGCCCGACGAGGTCCAGAGCCGTTTCCACCTGCTTGCGCCGCTGCTGTCGGCTCAACGGTAGCAGCAAAAGAGGCAACTCGACGTTCTCATACGCCGTCAATACAGGGAGCAGGTAATAAAACTGGAACACGAAGCCGACGTGTCGGGTCCGCCAGCGGGCCAATTCGCTTTCCGACATCTCCGAGATCACCTGATCGCCCACGATGATTGTCCCGGAGGTGGGTTGGTCCAGTCCGGCGATCAGGTTGAGCAGGGTCGTCTTGCCGGAGCCGGAGGGACCCATCAACGCCAGGAACTCGGCATGGCCGACATCGAGGTTGAGGTCTTGCAGCACGTCGATGGTTTCGCTGCCGCGGCTGAAAGACTTATAAAGATTGCGGACCTGGACGAGCGGTTGTTCGGGGGGCATGGGCAGTTTCTCCTGCGTCTGCGGCCGAGGAATGGGATGTGCTGGGCCAAACGCCTTCACTCCGGCGTCCGGCGGTCTTCGTCACCCCAAGGCTGATCGGTCGCGGTGTTGAAGACGAAGGGGCGATTGTAAATCGTCGCTACGACGCTCATCTTCGGCTTGAGGAAAGAGCCAGGTTCCTCTCCCAGCGGTAGATAGACGCGGATGCGGACCTTGATCACGTTTTTGGTGTCGTCGGCAATGGGCATGATGCGATCGACCACGGCGCGATAAGGCCGGTTCGGATCAGCGTCGGCTTGCACGAGGCAGTCGAGGCCGCGGCGGATTTTGGTGATCTGGCGTTCGGGCACGTCGATTTCCACCTCCAGCTTGGCCAGATCCGCCATGGAGCAGATGCCGGCGGCGACATTGAAGGACATGGGGCTGACCAAGGCCCCGCGATCCGCGACTTTGGTCAAGATGGTGCCGTCGATGGGGGCGCGGACTTCGCAGTTGCGCAGGAGGCGGTGGGCTTCCTGGAGGCGGGCTTCGGCCTGGCGCAATTCGGCCTGGGCTGCTTCGATCCGTTCGCGCCGGGCGCCCATCGTCAACAGGGCGAGGCTGGCCTCCAGCCGGGCGACACGAGCCGCGGCGGCCTTGAGGTCGGCATCCGCCCGTTCCAACTCTTGTGCCGAGACCGTGCCGGTGTTCCGCTGGGCACTGAGCCGCTTGACCTCCTGATCGGCCCGCACCCAGGCGGCGCGCGCTTCCTCCAGTTCCGCCTCTGCTTGCCGCCGCTCTTCGGGACGGACTGCCGCCCCTGTCAAATCGGCCAGGCGGGCCTTCGCTGCTGCTACCGCGGCCTGAGCAGCGTAATAGTCATGCAAATACCGGTTGTTGCGAATCCGGGCGAGCACTTGGCCCTGCTTGACTCGATCCCCCTCCTTGAAAAAGATCTCCTCGACCACGCCGGAAATGTCATCCGGGCTGAGATTGATCTGAAGCGAGGGAATGACATTCCCTTTGATTTGCAAGAGCAGTTCGCCCGGAGCAGGGGTGGAGCCGGGGCGCGGGGTCGTGGAGGGCGGCCCTCCGCTGGAAGTGGAGAAGGACGCAGGCGTGCCGGAAGCTGCCGGGCTGGTGCCCTCGGGTCCGGGAGCCGGACTGATCAGCCCGCCATTACGGTACGCTCGGATTCCCACTCCGGCCCAGGCCACGGCCATGAGAATGACCAAAATCCACGGCAGCCAGACAGCACGGGAGCGCCCGTTGCCAGGGCTTCGGCCCAGTTGCGTGTCCAAGCGTAATTGCTGCACTCGGTCGACCAGGAGTGCGCCATCGGGGGACGGCGCCGCTTGGCTTCGGTTCTCCGATGTAGAAGTGTTGGTGGCAACACTCATGATTTCCCCTCGGATGGACTCGGCGAAGACGGGGTTTTCGCTGGACAGGTCGCGGCAGCGGGACCGTACCAGGGAGCCAGCATCTGCAAGCAAGCCTGCAACATCGCCGGGCGGTGGAACGCCTCCGGATCGATCATCAACTGCATGGTCAAGCCGTGAATCAACGCCTGAATGATGCTGGCGAGAATGACCGGGTCCACTGCATGGGGCGCAGGAACACTGCTTGCGATGTCCGCGGCGATGTGCTCCCGCCAGCTCCGATACATGGCGGACAAACGTTGCCGGTAGTCCTCGCGGTGGGCCATCTGGGCCAGAAAGTTGTACAGCAAGCTAAACAATTCCTGTTTGCTCTCCAGCGGTTCGCGGCCCAGCCCCAAGTGCTCTTCCAGACCCCGGTGCAAGCACTGCCACGCTTGGCCGGTGAAGGGGCGGGGCAAATCCTCGGCCGCCAGACGCTCCTGAATCATCCGCCGGATCATCCGCTCGTACACCGCCAGCAGAATGGCTTCCTTGTTCGGGAAATAGTAGAGCAACTGGCCGCGGCTCATGCCCGCCAACTTCTCGATCCGCTTCAGCGACAGCCGGGCGATGCCATGATGGGCGATAATGGATTCCGCAGCATCCATGATCTGCTCGCGCCGCTTGCGGGCGGTCTCCGATTGCTGGCTCTCCGCCGTGGTATTCCACATCTCCAGCCAGCGGCACACCGCGGCCGGTAGGGACGAGGGAACCCCGGCCCCCGCTGCTGTCGGATTGCTGGGGTTATTCGCTTCCGGTGGCGTCGTCTTGCCGTCCCTCATCCCATTCCGCCCATTCTAAGGTCCTATCCGCGCCTTACCCCATTCCCAAGTTCCAAGATCAGCTTTCGGCCCCCGCGATCCTGGGAACGTCATCCTGGCAACGTCAAGCACGAAGAAAGCGACAACGGAACCTGCCTTTGTCCTTAGCGAGACCAGTCGAGTTTTACCGTGAACTTCTCATTAGACCGCTTGGACTAGTCCATCCGGTCTAATCCCAGTGTATTGTTAGACGGCGCTTCCTGGCTAGGTCAAGGGGAACTGATAGTTAAAGGTGGTAAAACTGGGTGAAATATTCGGGCAAAAACTGTGGAGAGGATTGGGAGGGGGATGCGGGTTCAGATGGGACGCTGGGTAATAGCGGTAACGCAGGCACTGGCAAGGCGGGAATTTGGGCAAAGTCGGCGCAAGGGTCCGCGCTGGTGGCGCTCATCCCAGGAGCACGGAAATTGCCATTGCGTGAGAATGGAACGGTGCGTAATGTAGGCAACCCGCGCAGTCTGCCGCGATGGAACGGACTAATGCCGGCCGCAGGCCGTTGGCATCGGGTGCAAACCGGACCGCTACGATGATCAGGCCACGCGGAAGCCGCCGAATCGGGAGCGAGAAGGCAGAGCAGCGAGAACCAGGACCCGAAGGGGTTGGGGTGAGACCAGCGAGGAGCCGATGAAGACACCGCTAGAAGAGCAGGCCCACGTCCTAGGCGAGATGGGATTGACGCGGTTTTTCCGCCGCATGATGGCTGAGAAGCCAGACGTACTCATGAAGAATGTGACGGTAGAAGCCGTCCGTCCAGGCCGCTGGATTCGGGTCGAGGGACGATGGGTCCGGAACTTCGGCTCGGATAGTTTTTTGGGTTTGGATCAGCATCCGCGCGTGCAGGAGGCGTTGGTGCGAGGGGTGCGGCAGTGGGGGACTCATAACGGGACCTCCCGCGCCTTTTCCAGCGTAGCGGCCAACGTCGAAGCGGAGCAGCGGCTGGCGGCCTGGCTGGGAACGGAAGCCGCCGTGATGTATCCTTCCGTTTCCCTGGCGAATATGGGGGCCTTGCCCGCACTGGCGACACGCCATGATGTGATCGTAGCGGACCAATACGCCCACAATTCCATTGAGGAAGGAATGCGGTTGGCCAAAGCCCGCGGCGTGCGCTGCGCCAAGTTTGCCCACAACGATCCCCAGGACCTGGAGCGGACCTTGCGTGCCCTGCGCCCTTATCGCCGGGCCGTGATTGCTCTGGATGGCGTGTACAGTATGAGCGGCCAGCTTCCCCCCTTGCGGCAGTTCCAGCACATCGCTTCCCTCCACGATGGGTTTCTTTATGTGGATGATGCCCACGGCACCGGCGTGATTGGAGAACAAGGCCGCGGGACGGTTTGGGAAACACTGGGGCACTACGAGAATGTCGTGGTCATCGGTTCGCTTTCCAAAGCCTTGTCCTGTCTCGGCGGTTTTGCCGCGGCGAGCCGAAAGGTCGTCGAAATCCTGCAACTGCGTTCGCAACCCCTGATTTTCGGCGGGCCGGTCCCGCCCCCTTATCTGTCGGCCCTGCTGGCGGTGTTGGACATCCTGATGTCACCGGAATACGTCCAGTTGCGGGCTGCTCTGGATGCTAATGTTCGCTGCTTCGTCGAGGGGGCGCGCCGCTTGGGGTTGGTCCTGCTCGGCGGCTGCGTCCCAATTGTCTCGGTGCTCGTCGGCCCGGAAGACACCACCCTCCAAGCCGGACGCTTCCTCTTTGAACGGGGGTATTACGTCCAATCCGTCGTCTTTCCGGCAGTGCCTCACGGAGCCGGAGTTTTACGGATTCAGATCAATTCCAATCATACCGACGACGCCATCCACGGGCTGGTGGAAGCCTTGGCCGAGTTGAAGCGGGCTTACCCTCTGCCAGAAGCGGAAGCGAACGTCCCGTCCTGTTCCCCCCCTGTGTTGTCCGTGACAGCGATTCCGGCTTAGGAGAGGTTCGGCGTGTTCCGTGACAGGCTCCGTGCACTTCAGATTGCTGTGGGGAGGAACCCGCCGATGCCCTGGCTGCTCCTGATTCTCGCCGGACTGTTCGAGTGTGGCTTCACGACCTGCTTGAAGCTTTCCGAAGGACTCACCCGGCCCTTCTGGAGTGCCGCATTCCTGGTGCTTTCGGTGATCAGTTTTGGTCTGCTGACTTTGGCAGCTCAGACCATTCCGCTGGGCACGGCCTACGCCGTCTGGACCGGCATTGGAGCGTTCGGGACCGCCCTCATCGGCATCCTCTGGTTCGGTGATCCGGTCACCTTCTGGCGGATCGTGTTCCTCTCCGGCTTGATCATTTGCCTGATCGGCTTGAAATGGGCCTCGCCGGATTAATGGTGTGCAAAATATCCGCAGGTCTTTCCTCCTTGCCGCGGGAATTACAGAGAGGGAGCGACGAGGCTAGCAGGAAGGAAACGGCGGCGCAAACGATCCCTGCGGTCAGTTGGCGGACATGTTCCCGGAGGCGGGCGGGGGATCGCCGTCCGGTTGGGAGGACGCCGCCGCTGGGCTGGGGGAGGAAGTTCCATCCGCAGAGGGCTTATGCTCCACAATGGTTAGGAGATGATGGGGTCGGCGGGTGCGATAGAACTTGAAGTTGGCGCCGTAAGGGCAGCTATCGACCGGGTGCAAGTAAATGCCGAGATTCCCCCACTTGCCCTCCACCAGAACGGGCTGATCCGGGCTGACGTAGCGGACAATCGCGGTGTGGGTGACGCCGTAGTCCGGGTTGAAGTAGACAGCTAAGTCGTTCGGGCGAGGGTCGGAGACCTCCTGGTAGCAGTTGTCTTCCAGGATTTTTAGCACATCCTGCCCGCTGAGGAGATAACGCCCGGCGGTGAAGACCCAACCGTGGCAATTGCTCCGGTCATCGCCGAATCCGCGCAGTATGACGTTATCGATGTAGCGGGTGGATTCTAAGTAGCGTTTCTCCGCTGCCTGAACCGTTTCTGGACTGCGCACTTCGATCGGTTCGCCGAGGGGAATATGCCGTCCGCGGTCCGTGATCGCCACGGCATCCCGCACCTGCACGTTGCCGGCTACGCCGTGGATGAGCATCATCTCTTCCATCACGGCGTCCGCCATCTGATCTTCCCGCCGTTCAAACTGGAGGATGCCTGCCAGAGCCAAGCAGGGGCCTGCCACCACGAGCAGAGCGGAACGCAGCCACGGCTGATGCGTCAGGTGGATCAGACGGACCGCACCACGCGTCCACAGCGAGCAGCCCCAGAGGCTATGGACCAGCAGAGCTGCCCCCACAATGGCGGCGAACGCCGGCAGGCAATCCCACCGCTCGATCAGCCCCAGCACCGCCGCCCCAGGCAACACGGCGAGTGCTGCACCCAAGAGTCGAATGATCGCGTGACGCCGCTGAGTCGCCAGATGGTTGATGCCTAAGAAAAACAGGCTCAGGCCGGCACTGATGCTGATGAACAGGGTGGTAAAGTGACTCTCGGACATGGAAACCTCAGCATTCGGGCGGGGATTGTCCAGGACGGACAGCTCGGCGGGCGGGCCGGAAACGGATCCGTACGCTTTCCGTTTCAGACCCAGTTATAGCGGCTCTGAGGTTAGAAACCGCTGAATGAACGATGAGTTTCGCACTTTGCGGGAAAACCGCCCGACTGATGAGAAATCCCTGAAAAACTGGACGAAATGCAACGGGGGAGTGCGGGCAGCCGGAGATCACAATCCGCCCCGGCCCTCATATTCCGCGTCGGAGCGAAAACGCTGCTCCTGCCACGGATCGCCCCGCATGTGATAGCCGCCGTGTTCCCAGCTTTCCCAGAAACCAGGGCGGTCCTCCCGGAGAAACTCGACACCCCGGACCCATTTGGCGCTCTTCCAGGCGTAAAGCCGAGGCACCACCAGCCGCACGGGGTAGCCGTGCTCCGGTGTCAAATCGCTACCGTTGTGCTTGAGAGCAAACAGGGCATCTTCCGCGAAAAAGTCCTCCAGCGGCAGGTTGGTGGTGAAACCATGCTCGCAGTGGATCATCACGTAGCGGGCCTCCGGTGAAACGGCCACATGCCGCAGCAACTCCCGCGTGGCGACGCCTTCCCACAAATTGTCCAGCAAACTCCAGCGCGTTACGCAGTGCATGTCCGCCCGGACCTTCACCCGCGGCAACGCCTGGAATTGCTCCCAGGTGAAACGGACCACCCGATCGACGAGCGGCACGGGGAAAATGACAAAGTCCCACCGCTGCGGATCAAACGCGGGAACCGAACCGGCATGCAGCACCGGCCACTTGCGCGTCTGCACCTGCCCCGGCGGCAAACGCCGCTCCCGAAGTACATCCGGACTGATGATGATGTTTTCCTCGCTGCTCATGGCCTCCTTCTCCCTCTGCCTTGGCTCTGCCTCGCGATCGCACTCCCCTCCCGAAATGGGCGGGCGCTGCCAATCTAGCATCCCTTCCTTTTGTTCGGCTCCCTGAAGCTGTTTGACACTGCGGGTGAATTTTACACTGCGGCTGAATCCTCGCTGCCTTCCCCTTCCGCCTGCGGTGAATTTCGCCTCATGCTCTATGGCTAATTCTTAGCCGCTTCTGGTCACGCCCTGGCCACCGGCCTATGCCCCTCGTGGAATCTGCCGCCATCGAGAAGGCCAAATCCGCCAGGTAGATCATCCGTCGTGTGGTCCTGACTCGCTGTTGGAATAAAGTTTGCACGAGTGTGATACCGCTGCTTTCGGCATTACGGGCGAGACAGGGCCGGTTGTGTGTTGATCCTTGCCTTGAGAGTGAGAGAAGGAGGAAGCACTGTGATGCTGCACCACTGCAAGGTCTCCTTTGGCCGGAAGGCTTTTACGTTGATTGAACTGCTGGTCGTCATTGCTATCATCGCCATTCTTATCGGCTTGTTGTTACCCGCGGTGCAGAAAGTGCGCGAAGCTGCCGCCCGGATCAAGTGCCAAAATAATCTCAAACAATTGGCTCTCGCCGTCCACAATTACGAATCGGCTCACGGCCAGTATCCGCCGAGCATGCTGGTTCCGCTGGGTACGACATTCACCACAAACAACGGATCCTGGTCCGTGCACGGTCGTATTCTCAGCTACATCGAGCAAGGCAACGCTGGTGTGCGCGTGAACCTGGAGCTAGCCTGGGATGCCCAATTGGCTACCGGCGTGCCCCAAACCCGCATCCCGGTTTTTATGTGCCCCAGTGAGGTGAACGATCAGGTCCGCCTCAACAGTAGCGGAGCACCTTACGTTTATCCCTTGAACTACGGCTTCAATTTTGGCACCTGGCTGGTGTGGAATCCCGTGACGGGCCAGGGGGGAGACGGCGTCTTCTTCCCCAACGCTCGCCTGCGCCCTCCCAGCATTACCGATGGCTTGAGCAACACCCTGATGATTGCGGAGGTCAAAGCCTTCACCCCTTACAGCCGCAATATGACCACTCCTCCTTCGCTCACTCCCCCCGCGAGCGTTGCTGAAGTTGTCGCCTACATTGATGCAGCACCCGACAAGAAAATGGGGCCTGCCCTCAACAGCAATACGGGTCACACCGAATGGCCGGATGGCCGCGTCCACCACAGCGGCTTTACCACCGTCTTGACGCCCAACACCGCTGTCCCTTGTGGGGCGACGCCCTGCGTTCGTCCTGAAGCCGATTTCAACTCGCGACAGGAGGGGAGTAGCACCACGATTCCCACCTGCGCCGCCATCACCGCTCGCAGCTACCATCCCAACCTGGTGAATGTCGCCCTTATGGACGGTTCCGTTCGTTCGGTCCGCAATGAAGTGACTCTGTTGGTTTGGCGTGCCCTGGGAACACGGGCCGGTGGCGAAGTCTTCAACCCCGACTTCTGATCGGTTTCTCAGGGCAAGCCGATCGCCATTCGCTCTTCCGTTTCCCCTTGGTTTTCCAGTTACCCCGCGTAGGCAGCGGTGCAGCCTTTTCCGGCGGGCACCGTTGTTTTTTTCGGCAGCGCTAGCCACAATGCTGGCAAGGGTTGGCTTTCTGGCCCAGGTGTCGGCGTGTGTCCTTCACTAAGGGAGAAGACGCTATGTGTTCCCCTTCCGTATTGGCCGCTGCTTTGGGAGAGATGACACGGCGCGAAGCAATGCATTACGTCGCCGGGATGCTGTCCGCTCTAAGTCTGTCTGCCGCGCGTTCCCATGCGGATACGCCGCCGCCCGGCGCTGTGGCCGACCCACCTGCTCCGCTGCCGCCTCGCCGCACTCTGGCTGCCGATCACGTGGCGGACCTGACCCACACGCTCTCACCGGCCTTCCCCATTTGGCCCGGCAATGCGCCCATTTCCCTGACGAACAAAAGCCAGTTCCGCCGGGATGGTTTCTATGCCAATCGTTGGGACATCGGAGAGCATCACGGGACCCATTTGGATGCCCCCGCCCACTGTTCCGCTGATGGACCGACCGCGGAAAAAATTGCCCCAGCCGCTCTGATCGCTCCGCTGGCGGTGCTGGACCTGCGCGAACGAGCGAAACGGGAGCCGGACACCGCCGTGACTCTGGAGGACCTGCATCTGTGGGAAAAACGGCACGGCCGCTTGCCCCCCGGCGCCGCCGTCGCTCTCTGGAGCGGCTGGGATGACAAGGCCCAGGACGCGAAGGCCTTCCTCGGCTCCGACTCCACGGGCACGTTGCACTTCCCCGGCTTTTCCAAAGCCGCCGCCGAGTTCCTCCTTCACGAACGTCAGATCGTCGGTTTGATCGTCGATACCCTCTCGATTGACATCGGTCCGTCGGCGGATTTCCCCGTGCATAAGCTCTGGCTGGGTGCCGGGAAGTGGGCGGTGGAGTGTGCCGCCGGCCTGGGGCGCGTGCCGCCCGCGGGTGCGACGGTTTTCGTCGGTGCGCCGAAAGTCGCCGGGGCTTCCGGCGGCCCCACACGCCTGCTCGCCTTCTGGTAGCCACAGGCGGACCTGGAGCTGGACCCCGCAAACGCCAGCTTTCCCAGCCGGACACAGACCGCACGAATCGGGGATGAACACAGCGGTGAAGAATGGACCGCCTGGGCGGCGCCTGACTCTGGCCCGCACTTGCCTGCATCCGAGGACACCAAGCAGTCACGACGGCGACATGGAGGCATCCCCCGCAGCCGAGGGAACATCCTCGTTGTCTTCTTCCGCCGTCAAGGGCGCCTCGGACATCTCTTGCAAGCGCCGCAGGAGCTGCTTGAAGTTGACCGGCAGGTAGAGTACATCCGTGCGGCCATTACGCATGACATCCGCCTCCCATTCCGCCTGCTGCGGAGTCAGGAGCAAGACAGCCGCCAGCGGATGCTCCTTTTGCTGCGCGAGGCGGGCGACCTCGTTGAAGGCCTCCACCGCTTCCCGTCCCACCGTACCGCCGTCCATCACCAAGGCATCAAACGGCTGCTTGCGGAACTGTCGCACGGCGAGTTGCGGATCGCTGGACAGGACGACCCGGTACCCCTTCTGATTGAGCTTGCGGAACGGCTCCTTGAGGCTTTCCCGCGCTTCAATCACCACGAGAGTTTTCGGCTCTTGGGATGGAGCAGCGGAGGTGGCCACGGTCCCGCCGCGCAACTCCTGGCGGCACTGCTGAATGGCATCGAGCAGTTCCGTGGGGTTCTGCAAGCGCTGGGCCGGATCGAATGCGACCATGCGCTGCAAGAGCCGCATCAACGGTGGGGTCAACCCCTGGGCCGGCCCTTGACGGCGCAAGGTCTCTTCCACCTCCTGATACCGCCGGGCTTGCATCCGGGCTTGACGGTCTCGTGTCACCGGCATGAGCGGTTGACCCGTCAGACACTCGTAAAGCACGCAACCGAGGAAAAAAATGTCGCTGCGAACATCTCCCGGCTGCTGATGGGTCGCTTTTTCCAGCCCAGCGTAATCGACCGTCCGGTCCACAGCGATGTCTTCATCCAGGTCCTCTTGCCGCTGCAAATGCAAGGTGGGGGCGTGGCTGCTGATCTGAGCCAGGCCGAAATCCACCAATTTCGTTTGGCCCGTCTTGGCCTCAATCAAAATGTTCGTCGGCTTGATGTCCCGGTGGGTCAAACCCCGTTGCCAGGCGTACTCCAGTCCCTGCGCGCACTCCTCGATGATCCGCAGCGCCTCGTCCACCTCCAGCTTCTTGCGGATTTGCAGAATATCCCGTAGATTGCCCCCTTCGATAAACTCCATGACGATGTAATACTGCCCTGTGGGAGCATCCTGGCCCACCGCCAGCACCGACACGATATTGGGATGCCGGATCGACATCCCCAGCTTCCCTTCCCGCAGGAACAGGTCGATCTTCTGCTTGTCCATCGTCCACTTGTTGCGCAGGACCTTGATGGCCACGACTTGGCCGGTCCGCGGATCGTCTCCCCGATACACGCGCCCGAAGCTGCCGGAGGCGATCTTGTACAAAATCCGATAACCGCCGAGGAAATACCCTTCGGTATCCCCCTTGCGCAACTTGTGGCTCTGGAACGGCGACAGGTACCGCTTCCGTTCCAGCAGGCGGATCATGTCCTCACCCGGTGCTTTCTTGTTTCCCAGTTCTTCCAAGCATTCCTGCACCTGCTCCTCGGTTGCTAGCCCCAGCCGTATGACCAATTGGCCGATTCCGGAGGCGTCGAACGTCGCCGTCATAGTGTCTCACTGCTTGAGGACCTCTTCACTGCGCGGGCCTTCCACCACCCACGTTGGTTACCTTAGCACCCCTGAGCGCCCTTCGCAATCGCTCTACGCCAGAAATTGCTCCCGCTTTCCCCGCAGATTCCGTCCTCCCGGCAGCCTTCTCCGACCCCTCTTGGCAGCCTTCTCGGACTCCTGCCAAGGTGTCGGCTTCTCCTCCGGTCTCTTTCGTTTCGATTTCGTTCCCCGCAGGATTCCTTGACAAATGAAAAAATTATGAAAAATAGTTCACTTCATTTGACTTCTCTCCGTTTATTGTACATACTATCAGTAAGCAACCGAGACCGGGCGCTGACCTGCGGTAAGGCGGCTCGTAAGCGGCCGCTGGAGGTGGGACGCGGCGGGAAAGCGGGCACCACTGGTACAAGCAGCAGTCAGAATGCCTAGTCAGGTTGTCGGATCGAAAGTGGAGTTCCCCAACCACCGTTTCAGGAGGGTGAAACATGAACAGCTTGAAGATGAACAGCCAGAGCCGAAAGGGAACGCTGCACGGGCGGGACGTTGATTGCCAGCACAGGCAGTGTGCCGGTCAACGTTGCGGCGGATCCGCTTCCACAGGGCGCGTCGCATCCAAGCAGGCGGCAGAGGCGGTAGCCGCCAAAAACGCCACGGCTCCCACCATGAAAGCGGCGTTCCAATCGAATGCCTCGCGGATGGCTCCCAAAAGCACAGGAGACAAGGCCGCCCCCAGATTGCCCCACATGTTGCCAAAGCCCAACGCGGCTCCCACGTTCTTCCCACCCACATCCTGGGCGAACGCCCACAGCACCGGATTATGCAAATCGACCAGGAAGGCCATCACTCCCAGCACCAGCACCACAGCCCACGGAGATGTGAGCAGTGGGACGATTCCCAAAGCCAGAGCGCAACCTGCCAAGGCGATGATCAGGGGAACGCGCCGCCCCCAGCGGACCCCGAAAGCGTACCGGCAGCCGTCAGTCACCCAGCCGCCGAAAAACATCCCGCAGCAACCGATGAACAAGGCCGTCGATTGCATCTGCCCCCGCTCTTGCAACGGCACATCAAACTGTTCGTTCAGATAGCTCGGCATCAGTGTGATGAGGAACCCCCAGCCGAGATTGACGCCGAACTGCATCAGGCTGAACAGCACCATGTTCGCGGAGCGGAAGCAGAGGGCGAATTGGCGGCACAAGGTGGGCAGATAGGCACCACGGTGGGCCGAGGACGAACTCTCTGGACGAGTCGGAGAGTCCGGCGGCTGATCGCGCACCAGTCCCCAGAAGATCAGGGCGACCAGGATCCCGCACAGGCCGTAGGCGAAGAAGACGTTCCGCCAGGGAACGCCAGAGGGATTGTCCCACATGCTCCAGGTGTAGCCGGCCAGGAGTGCAGCGGTCGCTACCGTCAGCCAGGGAGCGATCGCGCCGCCGATCCGCCCGCCGAGGGCGACCAGGGAGCTGAAGCGCCCCCGTTCGTGGGGCCGCGCCCAGGCCTTGATCAAACCGGCTGCCGCGGGATACGCCCCGGCTTCCGAAACCCCCAGCAGCAGCCGCATCGCCAGCAGTCCCGCCAGGCCTTGCACCAAACCTGTGGCGAACGTCACCGTGGACCAGGCGAGGAAGGCCAAAGTCAACACACGGCGAGCGCCATAACGATCCGCCAGCATCCCCACCGGCACCTGAAAGAGGGCATAGGTGAGGAAAAACATCCCCAGCGCGGTATTCCGCTCGCTGTCACTCAAGCCTAGGTCGGTGCGGATCGGGTCCGCCAGGGTCGAAAAGCAAACCCGATCGATGTACAGCCAGAATGCAGCAGCGGCGGTGATGCCGACGACAAGCCAACGTCGCATGATGTCTGGTCTCCCGCGGCACGAGGCAGTGGAATCTGCGACGGCTTCACGACTTTTTGACGCGGTTTTCCCATGATCCCTGTTGGCGGCACACGGCGGCGCCCGCTAGCATATGCTCACGGCGGGTTGAACCGCACAGGCCGCTCGGTTCCGGAAGGAGGTTGTTCCCATGTATCGCAACCCGTTGGTCCACCGGCGAGGGTCCATGAGCACCATTCTAACGAGGATTCTTCCTGGGGCGATGGCTCTGGGACTGATTGGGGTGGCGGCCCAAACTGTGTTGTGGGGGGAACAAGCTCCGCCCCCACGGCCAGCACCCAGCACGGATGCCTCCCAGGAACAAGCGGCACAGGCTCCCCATAACCCCTTCCGACGCTTGCCCGGATTACAAAAGGACGGCACCGTTCAGTTGCCGAACCAGTGGAAGTTGCAGCCCGCAGGCCGACACCTGGAAGTTGGTGATTTCCCTGTCCACATCGAGTTGCATCCCACCGGGCAGTTCGCGGCGGTGCTGCACTGCGGCATGCGGGAGCATGAGGTAGTCATCCTCGATCTCGCAGAGAAAAACCGGCGCATCGTCAGTCGCGTGACTGTCCCCCAGGCCTTCTACGGCCTAGCTTTCTCTCCCGATGGCCGGCAGTTGTACGCCAGCGGCGGGGAATTCGATGTGGTTCACGTCTGGGATTTCGACAAGGGACTGCTGCACAATGCCCGGAGCGTGAATGTCGCCGTGCCCGATGAACCGCGAATCGTTCCTGCGGGAATCACCCTGGATGAGCGAGGGAATGATCTGTTCGTCTGTGGCTTATGGGCGGATGTGCTCATTCGTGTGCCCTTGACCAATCCCACGAATCTGGTGGCTATCCCTCTGCGTCCGCCATCGCCTCAAAAGCCTGTTGAACCCAAGGGACAAGGCGAACCTCCCAGCCCGCCGGATGGTCGAAAGGAAGCGACCTCTGCCCCAGGTGGCAAACAACCGCCGAAAAAGAAAGGGCCGGTGACCGAGGATGAGTACGGCGGCGTGCGGCCCCGCGGGCTGTATCCCTATACCGTCCTGGTCGAGCCGGGAAACCGCCGGGCTTTCGTCTCCCTCTGGGCTGCCTCGGCGATCGCAGTCATCGATCTGGAAAACAACCGCCTGCTAACCCGTTGGCCGACGGAGTCCCACCCCACCGAAATGGTGTTGTCTCCCGATGGCAAAACGCTTTACGTGGCCTGCGCCAATTCCACGAAAGTCTCGGTGCTTGATGTGGCCACAGGCAAAGCCTTGCAAGTGATCCATGCCGCCTTGTATCCCCAGGCGCCTGTTGGGAATACCCCGAATAGCCTGTGCTTGACCCCCGACGGACAAATCCTGATTGTAGCCAATGCCGATGCCAATAATTTGGCTCTGTTCAATGTTTCCGACCGATTGCAGGCGAAACCTTTGGGTTTTATCCCGACCGGCTGGTATCCTACATCCGTGCGATACAATCGCCTGGACAAGACGATCTATTTCACGAACGGCAAAGGGGTCATTTCCAAGGCCAATCGCAGCGGTCCGAATCCAGAAAAGCCGCAACCTTCCAATCTGATCGAATACATCGGCAGTCTCTATCGCGGGACCTTCGCCGCTTTGCCCATGCCCAACCCAGAACAGATGGCCCGCCTGAGCAAGCAGGCGTATGAGTGCAGTCCCTTGCGGCCCGATAACGCACCGCGGGCCGATGATGTGCCCCCGGATCATCCCATTCCTCGCAAGTTGGGTGATCCATCACCGATCAAATACGTGATTTACATCATCAAGGAGAACCGGACCTATGATCAGATTTTCGGCGATTTGGCAGCAGGACCGAATCCAATCGGCAATGGCGATCCAGAACTGTGCCTCTTCCCCGAACCGGTGACTCCGAATCATCATAAACTGGCACGCGAATTCGTGCTGTTGGACAATTTCTACGTGGATGGCGAGGTGTCCGCCGATGGCCACGAGTGGAGCATGGGGGCTTACGCCACGGACTTTGTGGAGAAACTCTGGCCGCTCAGTTATCGCGGAAGCCCGCGCAAAACGTTCGGGTATCCAGCGGAGGGATTGCTGGACCCGGCCGCTCGGCCTGCCGGGGGTTACCTGTGGGATCGTGCCAAAGAGGCCGGTGTATCCTACCGCAGCTATGGCGAGTGGATCGAAAACGGCGCGAAAAATCCCGACGGCACCTTCCAGCCGGGACGCGCCCGCGTGCCAGCTCTGGAGGGACACTTCGATCCGCTGTTCCGCGGATATGATCTGAGCTATCCCGATGTCAGGCGAGCGGAACGCTTCATCAGCGAATTGCGACGCTTCGAGAAAGAAGGCGAGATGCCCCGCTTGCAGATCGTCCGCCTGCCGAACGATCACACCGCCGGCACCCGCGTTGGTATGCCGACCCCCACTGCTTACGTGGCTGACAATGATCTGGCATTAGGAATGGTGGTCGAGGCGGTCACCCACAGCAAGTTCTGGAAACAAACCGCGATCTTCGTCGTGGAAGATGATGCACAGAACGGTCCCGACCATGTCGATGCCCACCGGACCGTGGCGCTGGTCATTAGTCCCTATACCAGGCGCCGGTTCGTGGACAGCACGCTCTATTCGACTTCCAGCATGTTGCGTACGATGGAGTTGATCCTGGGACTCAAACCGATGAGTCAATTCGATGCGGCGGCCCGCCCCATGTACAACTCTTTCCAAAGTCGTCCGGATTTCACACCCTACAAGCATGAAGTGCCACGAGTGAATATGCAGGAGGTGAACAAGCCGACTGCCTGGGGGGCCGATCGCTCGGCACGCTTCGATCTGAGCAAGGAAGATGCGGCGGATGACATTCTCTTCAACGAGGTGATCTGGAAAGCCGTCAAGGGTGCGGACAGTCCCATGCCTCCGCCGGTACGTGCGGCCTTCTTCCTACCGGTACGGCCTGCCGCGATGCGAGATGACGACGATGACTGATCCACGGCGAGGGAGGAAACTCAACGGGTCAGCCAACGGCGCTCTTCTTCCTCGCGGGAAAGTTCCTAGCGGGAAAGCTAAAGGAGAGGATCGACCCTGACAGCCGCGCAGCATGAATAGGAGGATGCGGGGCGCCAGAGACCGGTGGTCCCGTCAGTAGTCCTGTCGTTCGAGGCCCAGGAGGGCCTCTTTGAAGGCGGTGGCGGAGGAGAAGCGATCCTGCGGTTCCTTCGCTACGGACTTGAACAAAACAGCGGCCAAGTCATCTTCGATATCCGGCTTGAGTTCCTTGGGGTGGCGTGGGGGCAGATTCATACGCCGGCGGAAAGTTTCTTCGCTGGAGAGGCTGCGTTCCCAAGGAAGCTGGTTGAGGAAAATTTCGTAGGCGGTGACTCCAAGTGCGAAGAGGTCCACGCGGTTGTCGATGGGGCGGCGGCGGATGATTTCCGGGGCGAGGATGTCGGGGGTGCCGGTGCGATTGCCCCCAGAGCAGAACTCCGGTTTCCAGGGTATGGTCAGGCCGAAGTCAATCAGCTTGAGGACGCCTTCGTTGTCGATCATGACATTGCGGGGGCATAAGTCGCGGTGGAGCCAGCGGTTGTCATGGAGGTATTGCACGGCGTCGCAGAGCTGGCAGAGGTAATTGATGCGGTTGCCGTTGAGTTGTTTGGAACGCGTTTCGATGAGATAATTGAGGCCCAGCCCCTCGATCCACTCCATCACGAGAAACGGATCGCCCTGGGTGGAGATGCCATGTTCGTAGGTGCGGACGATGTTGTCATGACGGAGCGAGAGGCAGATCTCGCCCTCGCTGGGTTTGTTGAGGCCTTTGAAGCGGGCCTCGAAGTTGGCAGTCTTGACTTTATCTAAGACTTTGAGGCAAACGATGCGTCCGAGTTCTCGGTCATAGGCGCGGTAAACTTTGGACATGCTGCCTTGTCCAGTCCGACCGCTCAGGTCGAACCGTTTTTCTAAGTTGACGGGTTTGAGTTTCTTCCTGGCTGTACCACCGCTAGAGGCAGTGGGATTCTTCTTTCCCCCGAATAAAAAGTCAAGCCATCCCACGAGTGCATCACTCCCTACTGCGGTCCAATAGCCAACGGACCTGCCTTGGCGGTCGTCACGGATCGAGGCGTTCCCATTTGGCCAAGGGGACAGTGTTAGTGTCCTTTTACACTTATCTACCACATTATTTTACTCGTGACAGCGGTGACTGAAGGGGAAAATAGATCGATCGGAAGTAAGGCAGCAGCTGTTAAGGGGAAGTGCAGTAGTCGATGATGCGGGCGACTTCGGTGCGGAGGTCCTTGCGATGGACGATGCGGTCGATGAAGCCATGCTGGAGGAGGAATTCGCTGGTCTGGAAGTTGTCCGGGAGTTCCAGGCGGACGGTGTTGGCGATGGTTCGGCGTCCGGCAAAGCCGATCATGGCTCCTGGCTCTGCAAGGGTGATGTCGCCTTGCAAGGCCCAGCTCGCCGCTACGCCTCCCATGGTGGGGTGGGTGAGGATACAGAGGTAAAAACCGCCAGCGGAGTCGTGGCGGGCGATGGCCGCGGACACCTTGGCCATTTGCATGAGGGACAGAATGCCTTCTTGCATGCGGGCCCCGCCGCCGGAGCCGCTGACAAAAATGAGGGGCAGGCGCAGCTCCGTGGCACGTTCCGCCGCTCGTGCCAGTTTCTCGCCGACTACACTCCCCATGCTTCCAGCCATGAAGGCGAAGTCGGTAATTCCCAGAACCACGGGCCGGCCTCGGATGAATCCCTTCCCCGTCACCGCAGCATCCCACATGCCGGTTTTTTGCTGTTCTTCCGTGAGTCGCTGGTGGTAGGGGATGCGGTCTACGAAACCGAGGGGATCGCAGGGCCGCAGGTCAGTATCCCATTCCTCAAATGTGCCTTCGTCAAGCAATTGAGTGATGCGGTCGCGAGCGGGCATGGTGAGATGATAGTCACATTCTGGGCAGACATACCAGCGGAGGACGACCTCTTTGCGGAAGACGGTCGCGTGGCATTGGGGGCAGCGCATCCACAGCCCCTCAGGAACGCCGCGCTTGACCCGCTCGCTGGTCATGCTCTCGCTCCGCACCGCCGTAACCTGTTCCATCTCAACCTGTGGGATCGGTTCCGTCAAGAGGATTTTGGATCTCCTGTTTCGCCGCGTGTGATTTAGAGGTCGTCGATCTGGGCCAGGCTGAGGAATTTCTTCCCTTCCACGTAGGCGAGAAAGGCACCGCCGCCGGTGGAAACATGGGTCATCAGTTCGGCCAGTTCAAATTGTTCCACAGCCTCGGCAGTTTCTCCACCCCCCACGATAGTCGTGGCCTTGCAGGTGGCCAGAGCTACGGCTATCCCATAAGTGCCGCGGGAAAACAATGCTTGCTCAAACCAGCCCAGCGGGCCGTTCCACACTACTGTGCCCGCAGAGCGGATATGGGCCACGTAAGCCGCTACTGTCCGCGGACCGATATCCACACCCTCGTATCCTTCGGGAATATCCCCTTGACAGAGACGAGTATCTTGCAAATTGTCCGAGCGGGCCGTGAGGTAATCGACCGGCAGCAGGATTTTCTGGCCGACATGGGCTAGAAGCGGCCGGGCGGCTTCGACCTCCTCCCCGGCTACTCGGGTGGAGCCGACGCTGCGCCCCTGGGCTTTCAAAAAGGCATAAGTCATCTTGCCGCCGATCAGAAGGTGATCGACTTTATGCAATAGAGCCTGGATGAAACCGAGTTTATCGGAGACTTTGGCTCCTCCCATGATGGCTAGAAGCGGCCGCGTCGGCTGGGTGAGTAACTGGTCAAGGATTTCCAGCTCCCGCTGTACGAGCCGGCCGATGGCGCGCGGCTTGCCGGCCGCTTTGAACGCCGCGGGCAGAGCGACCATCGAGGTGTCGTTGTCGTTGTGACAGGTGCCAAAGGCGTCATTCACATAAGCATCACCCAGGCTGGCCAGGGCCGCGGCAAACTCGGGACTGTTTTTCTGCTCGCGCGGATCGAAGCGCAGGTTCTGCAACAGGGCCACCTGACCCGGTTGCAGTGCGGCAGCCGCTTGTTGCACAGCCGGCCCGACAACTGCATCGCCGCCGCCTAATACGGGAACCGGCTGCCCCAGGAGTTGGCCGAGGCGCTCCGCCACACGATCCATCGTCAAAAGCCGGCGCTCTTCTGGCGTGGCTTTTTCTGGACGGCCTAAGTGGCTCATCAGGATGATCGCGGCTCCCGCTTGGCGGAGCTTCTCGATCGTGGGCAAGGCGGCCCGGATGCGGCGATCATTCTTGACGGCCCCCGTTGTCTTGTCCAGGGGAACATTGAAATCCACGCGGACCAATACCTTTTTTCCGCGGAGGTCCCCCAGGTGCTCCAGGATTTTTTTCGGCATAGTGCTACAGACTCCTCGTGCATCATCTGGTGTTGTCGGGGATTGGGGAATGTCAACCTTTGGCGATCATGTGGCGGAGCAGGTCCACACACCGCATGCTATAACCCCATTCGTTGTCGTACCAGGCGATGAGTTTGAAGAAACGGCTGTTCAACTCGATCCCGCTGCCCGCGTCGAAAATGCTGCTTGCGGAATCGTGGATGAAGTCCGAAGAGACGACCTCATCTTCAGTGTAGGCCAGGATACCTTTGAGGTATGTCTGGCTGGCGCGCTTCATGGTCTCGCAGATTTCCTTGTAGCTGGTCTCGCGGCTGGTGCGCACCGTCAGGTCCACGACCGAAACGGTAGCCGTGGGGATGCGGAAGGCCATGCCCGTTAGCTTTCCTTTGACTTCCGGGCAGACGAGGCCGACGGCTTTCGCTGCACCGGTCGTGCTTGGAATGATGTTGATGGCTGCCGCCCGCCCTCCTTTCCAATCTTTGCGACTGGGTCCGTCCACGACCTTCTGCGTCGCAGTGTAGCTGTGGACCGTGGTCATCAACCCTTCTTCGATTCCGAAGCCCTCTTTGAGGAGCACGTGGACGAGGGGAGCCAAGCAATTGGTGGTGCAACTCGCATTCGAGACGATATGATGCCGGGCGGGATCGTACTTGTCGTGATTGACTCCCATGACGATGGTAATGTCTTCCTCCTTGGCCGGCGCCGAGATGATGACCTTGCGGGCGCCTGCCGTCAGGTGGCCGCGGGCTTTGCTCGCTTCGGTAAATAAGCCAGTACTCTCAATGACGTACTCCACTCCCAGTTCTTTCCAGGGCAAAGCCGCCGGCCCTTCCTTCACCGACAGGCAGCGAATCTCGTGGCCGTTGACGGTCAAAATGTCGTCCTCCGGGAGGTCTGGCTTGGATTTGCGGCTTCCCACTTCTCCCCGGAAGCGGCCTTGCGTGGAATCATATTTGAGCAAATAGGCCAAATTGTCGGCGGGTACTAAGTCGTTGACGGCTACGACATCCAATTCCTTACCCAGCAGCCCCTGTTCGACGATGGCTCGGAACACAAGACGCCCGATTCGTCCAAAGCCGTTGATCCCGATCTTCGCGGCCATAAAGCATTTCTCCCGAATGACACAGGTGTGTCTCAACTCACGTGATCAGGGGGGCCAGGTATGACTCACTCCGAGGGTTTCAAGGCTGCCCCTGCCCCCCCAGGTTCTCTCGATACGCTATGGATGAGATGGGAGGATGTCCAATCGCGGCAGAGGAGCACCCTGCCAGCCGTGGGCTGTTATGCGCTGGATGGAGGGACGTAAGCCCAAGGATTGGGCCATCACTCCGGCGATGAACAGAGGCATGGGATTACGGCTCTTCATCTCTACAATTGGCGTCTCTGCGATCGGAGTCGGGGAGAGATCCTGCTCGTCAGAGCGGCCTGAGCTGATTACCTTGAACAGGGAGTAACCACCAGAGGATCGCATCAGACCGGCTGTCTGTTGCGGGTGTCTGGCCGGAAGGAGGAAAGCACACAATGGCACAAGCAGTTCGAGTTGCGGTCACCGGGGCAGCGGGACGTGTGGCTAACAGCCTGATCGTGCGCATCGCATCCGGCGAAGTATTCGGTCCGGATGTACCCGTCATTCTGCAACTGCTGGAGTTGCCCGTGGCGATGAAGACGCTCGAGGGCATTCTCTACGAGTTGCAAGACTGCGCTTTTCCCACCTTGCAGGACGTGATCATCACAGATGATGCGAACCGAGCATTTGAAGGGTGCAATTGGGCCATTCTGGTCGGAGCTGCTCCACGTGGGCCTGGAGAGCAACGTTCGGATTTGATCCGCAAAAACGGTCCGATCTTCGTGGAACAAGGGCGGGTTCTCGCTCGGCGGGCTGCTAGTGATGTCCGCATCTTGGTCGTCGGCAATCCCTGCAATACGAACTGTCTCATCGCTTGGCGGAACGGTCGGGATATTCCGGCGGAAAGGTGGCACGCCATGACCCGCCTGGATCATAACCGCGCCGTCTATGCTTTGGCTGCCAAAGCGAACGTACCCGTGACCGCGGTCACGTGCATGACCATTTGGGGCAACCACTCGAATACCCAGTATCCGGACTTCACGAATGCTCGCATCAACGGGCGTCCGGCCACCGAGGTGATCACCGACCGCCAGTGGTTGGAGACGGTCTTCGTACCCCAATGCCAGGAGCGCGGGAAATTCATCATCGATACGACGAAGGTGTCCTCTTCTTTCTCCGCTGCCAATGGTGCGATCGACCATATCAAGAGCCTGGTCCGCGGTACGCCTTCGGGGGACTGGACCAGCGCTGCTTTGGTCTCGCGGGGAGAATACGGGGTGCCGGAGGGGATTGTCTTCGGCTATCCCGTCACATCCCGCGGCGACGGCTGCTGGCAAATCGTGGAAGGTCTCAAACTCGATGAGTTCGGACAGCAGAAGTTTCAGATCACGTTGCAGGAGTTGATCAAGGAACGGGATGTGGTCCAGGATTTACTGCCGAGTTGAGGGACGGCTTTCCTGCGCCCCTAGGCGGGAAGAGTCGGGGAGCCATCGGAGAGGAGGAATTGGTAAAACGGGCGGAGATTGCCGAGAATACGGTACGACAAGCGAGGTGACCGCATGGGTACTACCATCTCAGCGGGAAACTGGCCTGTTTGAGGCCGATGCCAGGGATGCCAGGGATTGCTGCCCCCGATCGCTGACCCCTGGTCAGACTGCTGAGGTGCCCTGATGAAAGGCCGTTTCGCTACCCGTCCCCGCCCCGCTTTATTTCGTGCCCTGGGACGACAGGACCCTCCTCGGATCGTCCGAATTGGCAACCTCTGCTACAAGCGCCAGGAGGTATTCAAACACGACTCGTGGGCAGCCACAGCTTTGTACAGAGGCGGTGAGGATGGTGCACCGCCTCGTGCGGTGTGCAAGTTCCATCGTGTGGCACCCGTCTGTGGTCTGCCGATGCATTGGTTCGGTGTGTGGATGGCCCAGCGTGAACGCCAACTGCTGGCGCGGCTGGCCGACTTGCCTGTTGTGCCTCGGCTACTGCCCGCGGTGACTGCGGAAGATGGCACGTCCCTACCCCACGCCATTGCGCGGGAGTACATTCCCGGCCGGCCTTTGGATAGAGATGTGCCGTTAGGTCCGGACTTCTTCACCCAGTTACGGCACGCGCTGGCTGAGATGCATCGCCGCGGCATTGCTTATGTCGACTTGCACAAGCGGGAAAACATCATCGTGGGCTGGAACGGCCAGCCTTACCTGGTCGATTTTCAAATCAGTTGGAACCATCGGTGGGAGGGGTCAGGGCCAGCGCTTCCCGTGGGCCAGTCCTGGACTTGGCGCTTAGCCGAGCGGGTGTTTTCTGCATTGTGTCAGGCGGACTTTTACCATTTGGAAAAACACATCCGCCGAGTGCAAGGCAGCCGGGGACCGCGCATCCCGCCTCCCGAATGGGTTCGCTGGCACCGTGCCGTCGCCGTTCCCTTCCGTGAACTGCGGCGGCGGTTGCTTGTTCTCTGCGGGATTCGCTCCGGTCGAGGTGCGGCTACCACGGAGCAGTTCGTCGAAGTGGCCTTTCGGTCGTCCGACACAGTTCGTTCTGCCGCGGCGTGACCATCGGACGAGATGGCGGGCGATTGCTGGAACATTCGGACATTTCCGTCCATGTAACGGCAGCAAGATAGCGGAACGGAACCTGCAAAGGAAGCAGGCTAGCGGATCAGGCGGCAACTGCTAGACTGACATTGCTTCCAACAGGCTGGAGAATGGCGAGCCAATAGATGCTTCCGTCCTGGAGTTTCCGTCTCGCCTTCCCCCTGCCCTCCAGTATGACTTCATCGCATCGCCTCGCGGGGAGGTTCGCCCATGAGTCAATCCAGAAGCCAAGCCAAGAATGTGCTCGGTGGGCCGCTGCAACCGTGTTCCTTTCGCCCGTTGACCGGCTTTTATCGCAATGGCTGTTGCGATACCGGACCGGAGGATTACGGCTTACACACAGTCTGCTGCCAAGTGACGGCCGAGTTCTTAGCTCACCAGCGGTCCATCGGCAATGATTTGATCACTCCGGTCCCCTTTTATGGCTTTCCTGGTCTCAAGCCTGGAGATCGTTGGTGCGTGTGTGTGACCCGCTGGAAGCAATCCCTGGAAGCGGGGGTAGCCTGCCCCGTGATTCTGGAAGCTACCCACATTCACGCCCTGGAATACGTGGACCTAGAAGACCTCCAGCGGCATGCCATTCCCATAGACTCCCCGCACAACGGCAGTTGAACTGGGCTTGCCAGAAACAACAGCCGTCTAGCAGGGAGAGGATTCTCTGCTCTGCCGGCCAGCCGCCAGCGGCGAAGGAACTACTTCTTGTCTTTCAATTGAGGCGGCATGGAGCTACCCCCAGGCTGCATCGGAGGCGGCCCTTTGGGATTGAGCTGGATCGACGGGCCTGGATCATTCTTCCGCTCGTTACTAGCGGACCCTCCACAGCCGCTGAGTCCAGCCATTAGCCCGGCGATGAACAAACAAAGGTAGCGTCGATTTCGCATCGAAGCATCCTTTCCATTGCGTGTCAGATATTCTGGTCGAAGTTACCAATCGTTACCGGGCAGGTCGCCCATGTTAGGAGTGACGACGGCCCACCAGGAAGTGCCGGAGATGCTGGCATTGATGGTGCGGACGCTCCCATCGCCCAAGCCTGCCAACATGACACCGCCGCTATGAATCGCTTGGGTCATCATCGGATTGCAGAGAGGCGAGTTTTGGGGTATGGTCTGGAAGCGAGAGTTGGGGCCGACGACGCCGACGACCGAGGTGGCCGATGCGTAACCGGCTGTTCCCTGTTGATTGCCGTAAGCAAACTGCGGCTCATACACCACGTTCCAGGCGCCATGTGCCCACAAACTGGCAAAGGTCCCGGCGCTGATCTGGCACCGACGGAATCGCTCCGCGAAAAAGATGGTGTTGGAGGATCCGTCCTGAATGGTGTGGATTTTCAGGGAGCTGCGGTGATTCCGGTAGTCCGAGCTATCCCCACGATTGGGACTGCCGAAGACCTGGAAGTTGGCCGCATAGTTGCTGTAAGACCAATTGCCGATTTCATTGGGTGCTCCCCAACCCATCGGCCAGAGGCCGTCGTCCGAACCGGTCGAATCCGAAGGGCAGAGGTACAATTTGATCGGCGTGGCCGCGGGCGCTCGCGTCCCTCCGCTGTACGGTATCCAAGCGTAGGCATCCTGAATGCCAGGTAGATACGGGCCGACCGTAGAAGCGTCCCAGAGAGCGTTCTGTTCGATAAAGGGCAGGAGCAAGAAGAAGATGCTGCCCCGCGGGCGCTGGCTAGGATCGCCAGAAACATATTCCGAATACAAGTCCGGAAGCTTGCCATGGGCATCCTGATAATTATGGCAGGCCAGAGAGATTTGCTTGAGCTGATTGGAACAGGTCGTTCGGGCTGCTGCCTCGCGGACCTTTTGGACTGCCGGCAGCAATAGCCCGATCAAGATGGCGATGATCGCAATGACCACGAGCAGCTCGATGAGGGTGAACCCTATCCATCGGCTTCTGCGCACGGGAGAGGTTGCGAAACTCATGGTGCCTCCTCGGGGTGAAAATTAGGGCAAGGATCAAACCGAACGCCGAGAATACAGCCTCCGTGAGGGGATACCACCAGCATCTGATCGTTCTTTCTCCGAAAGTGGTGGTGTCGGGCGAGGAAATCGTAGACCATCGTACATGTGGGATCATGAAAGCGTGGTGAGTCAAGGATGAGAAAAAAGAACCCCTCCGTGGGGATGTACGGGCGCTGGTGGTGAAGGGTTTTCCGTTTGAAATGGTCCCAGGGGGGCGGAGTATCTGTCGAATCGGGGAGGTTTGAGAGTGTCTGTTGAGGCCGGAGTATTGTCGGTGCTCCGAGCGAGCCGTTGTTCAAGCGAGCACCTCCCGGACGACCTGGCCGTGGACATCGGTCAGGCGGAAGTCACGTCCCGCGTAACGGTAGGTGAGTTTTTCATGATCGAAACCCAACAGGTGGAGGATGGTGGCGTGGAGATCATGGACATGGACCGGTTTTTCAACGGCTTTGAAGCCGAACTCGTCGGTAGCACCAATCGCTTGCCCGCCTTTGACTCCGCCGCCGGCCAGCCAAACGGTGAAGCCCCAATGATTGTGGTCCCGACCATTGACCTTGCCCGCATTGGCACCCGGTTGGGGCAGTTCCACCGTGGGAGTTCGGCCGAATTCCCCGCCCCAGATGATCAGGGTTGATTCGAACAAGCCGAGGCGTTTGAGATCGCTGATCAGAGCGGCGATCGCTTTGTCCACCTGTTGAGCCAAGCGGCGGTGGTTGACTTCCAGGTCGTCGTGGTTGTCCCAGGGCTGGCCTTCCCCATGCCAGACTTGCACGAAGCGGACGCCGCGCTCGATGAGTCGGCGGGCCAGCAGCAGACTGCGGGCCTGTTCGCTGGTTCCATAGGCTTCCAGCACGTGCTTGGGTTCCCGGCTGATGTCGAACGCCTCCGCCGCTTCGGTCTGCATGCGGAAAGCCAACTCGAAGGCCTGAATGCGTGCCTCCAATTGCGGATCGTGGAGGCGCGAGGCCTGATGCTGCCGGTTGAGCTGTTGCAGCAATTCCAATTGCCGCCGCTGCTGATCGACCGGCAAGTGGGGATTGCGGATGGATTCAATCAACTTATCAATTTGCGTGTGGCGCGTGTTCAGGTAAGTGCCCTGATAGATGCCGGGGAGGAAGGCCGCTTGCCAGTTTTGGGACTCTTGGATGGGATAGCCGCCGGGGCACATCACGACAAACGCGGGGAGATTGAGGTTTTCCGTACCCAAGCCGTAGGTCACCCACGAGCCAAGGGAAGGGCGGGGAAGTCGCGCCTCGCCACAGTTCATGAGCATGAGGCTAGGTTCGTGGTTGGGGACATCGGCGTGCATGGAACGGATGACGCAAATATCGTCGATGTGCTGGGCGGTGTGGTGGAAAATTTCGCTGACTTCCAGGCCGGACTGCCCATACTTGCGAAACTTGAAAGGTGAAGGGAATGCCGCTCCGGTGCGCCGCTCGGTGCGCAGGTTGCCGGTCGGGAGGGGTTTGCCCGCGTATTTCTGGAGCATGGGTTTGGGGTCGAAGGTGTCCACGTGGCTCGGCCCGCCATTGGCAAAAATGTGAATGACATGCTTGGCCTTCGCGGGGAAGTGGGGCTTTTTCGGCGCCAAGGGATTGAGGGCAGCCTGAGCGGAGGGTGATAACAAGCCTGCTTGGTCCAATGCCGTGGCCAAGCCGATCAGTCCCATACCTACGCCGCAGCGGCTTAGCATTTCCCGGCGAGTCCAGAGCATCGGTTGGCGTGGAGTTGAGGCCATCGTTGTCATCCTTCCTTTCGGCAACACTCTCATGATTCACTGTATCAGCAAGACGGCATGATCACAATGTTCCCAGCGTGGTGGCAATTCTCCAGTCGCCATCTTCCGGTGCTCGAACCGCGATCTTGCCCGCGATCTCTGGTTCGCCTGCTGACAATTCCGGCCTTGGCTGCTCCTCACCGAGCAGAGTTAATCGACGAAGGCAAACTCATTGCTGATCAGCAGGGTTTGTGCCAGTTGAGCCAAGGGCGGGAAGTCGGGCGGGTTGGGCGCTTGCTGGAGATAGTCGAGGGCCAGGGTGGTTTCTTCCGCAGTGGGGTATCGAGCGAGAAGGAGGCGGTAGAGGGCCGCAATTTGATCGCGCGGTGTCGGAGCAAGGCGGACAGTGTAATGCTGGGCGGCCGCTTTGGCGTTGTGGAGCACCCACGGAGCATTGAGTAGGAACAAGGCCTGTTGGGGTACGGTCGTTTCATAGCGGAGCGGGGCATGCTGATCGGGACTGGCCACGTCGAAGGCCCGGAAAAGGGTGGCGAAGTCCGAGCGATCCATGAATGCGTAGATCGTCCGGCGGTTGCTGGTCGGTTGAGCGAGAATGTTGATGGGACGGCCATAGAGGGTACGGTCCAATCGGTCGGTGGCGGCCAGCATAGCGTCGCGAAGGGCCTCGAAATCCAGCCGGCGCCGATTCTGCCGAGCCAAGTAGAGATTATCCGGGTCGCGCTGGATCACTGTCGGGTCCGCTTGGGAGGACTGCTGGTAGGTCGCGGAAAGCATGATGCGGCGGATCAACCGCTTGATACTCCACTGATCACGCACAAATTGCACGGCCAAGTAATCCAGCAGTTCCGGATGGGTGGGAGGTTCGCTCCGCAGGCCGAAGTCACTGGGGGTGCGGACTAGCCCTTTGCCAAACAAATGCATCCAGACGCGATTGACCATGACCCGGCTGGTCAGTGGATTGTTGGGATGGGCAATGGCCTGCGCCAATTCCAGACGTCCGCTTCCGTGGCGGAAGGGACCGGCGTTCGGCGCAATCAGGCGGGGAGCTTGCCTGGGGACGCGGGGGCCGCGGTTGTTGGGATTGCCCCGCAGGAAGATCACCGGTTCGGTTGGCGCAGGATTGTCCCGCAGCACATGAGCGCGGGGTGGAGCATGGGGATTGCTGGCGCGGAAGGCATCGATCTTCTGCCGCAGGCGGGCCAGAGCCTCACGGTCCGCACGATTCTGAATCTTGTCGAAATCGGCGAGGGGGATGTCCACAGGGCCGCCGGCTTCTTTCCAGCGGCGTAGAGTCTGCTGTTCCGCCGTCGGTTGGGTGGCAGTAGCGGCCTCGGTCCACAGGCGGGCCAGGGCCGTCCAAACTTCTGCGGGCCGTTGGGGGGAGGCCTTTTCCAAAGCAGTGCGCAGGACAGGTGGCACCGGAGCAACGGTGTCTGCCGGCCCTTTAGCGGGTTCGGTTCGCAATCGCTTGGCGAGTTGCTCGGCAAAATCCTTCTCCGGCAGGCTGGCGAGCTGTCCTGCGGCTTGGAACGTGGCGGCGAGCAAGGAGTCCTGCCGCTTCTGTTCTGCCAACAGGAATTGACGCCAGCGTTCCAAAACGAAGGCGGACAAGTCGCGATCCCGTGCCAGATTGCGGAGTTGTTCGCCATTGAGGCGTCGGCTTTCCCAAACCGCCTGCAAGTACCGGGCCAGCACATCGGGTTGTTGCAGCTTTTGCAATTGCTGTTGATGCCGGCGGCTGACCTCCGCCTGGTAATCCTTCTCGCGTTTCGCCAATTCGTTCTCAAAAGCGATCACCTCGGGAGTGCGGCGAACTTCTTCAATCAGCGGCAGGTCCTTCGGCTCATGGGTGCTGGCAAAGACGCCATAGAGACCGTAATAATCCGCCATGGTGATTGGGTCGTATTTGTGGTCATGGCAGCGGGCGCAGTTGACCGTCAGCCCCATAGTGGTCCGGCAGAGAACATCGATGCGATCGTCGATGATGTCGTGGATGTTGTTGAGGAAGCGCCGTCCCAGGGTGAGGAAACCCAAAGCGGCCAAGGGACGTTTATCCTGACCCAGATCGAGTTGATCGGCTGCAATCTGCTCGATGAGGAAACGATCGTACGGCTTATCTTCGTTGAAGGAGCGAATGACGTAGTCACGGTAAGTGTAAGCGAAGGGGTAGTTACGGTCTTCGGTGAAGACGTATCCTTTGGTGTCGGCGTAGCGGGCCAGGTCTAGCCAGTAGCGTGCCCAGCGTTCGCCGAAATGGGGGGAGGCTAGCAAACGATCGATCAGTTTTTCCCAGGCTTGGGGGTCGGGGTCTCGCTCGAAGGCTTCGATTTCCTCCGCGGTGGGGGGCAGGCCGATCAGGTCAAAGTACGCGCGGCGGATCAGGGTGCGCCGGTCCGCCGGAGGAGCTAGGGACCAACCTAACGGTTGCAAGCGCGCCGCCACGAAGCGGTCGATGTCCGTCCGCAGCCGCCCTTGGGGATCGGGCGGATTGGGCACGGGCGGTTCCTGAACCGGGCGAAAAGCCCAATGTTGACGTGGGTCTCCCGTGGTGGACTCAGTTCTGTCCGGCGGCAACGCGGCCCCGTCTTGAACCCATTGGGTCAAAGCGGCAACTGCTGTTGGGGGTAAAGCCTGCTTCGGAGGCATCGGCGAGTCGGTCTCGCGCCGGACCGCACGGAGCAGCAGACTTTTTTCGGGCTGCCCCGGAATAATCACGGGACCGCTATCGCCCCCTGCACGAAGCCCCGCGGTAGTGTCCAAGCGCAAGCCAGCATTTTGCTTCTTGGGACCGTGGCAACTGTAGCAGTGTTCCGCCAACACGGGGCGGACATGTTTCTCGAAAAACTCGATCTGGGCGGCTTGCCGGGTGCGGTCGCGATCGGCCGCATTGTTCTCAGGACGAGGGGTGCCGGGAGCAGGGGTGGTCGGCCTCTTCCCCGCCGGCGATTGGAAGGATGATTGTGGGAGTGCCTTCTCTGCTGGCTGCTGTCCAGGTAACGTCGGGGCAGACTGGTCTCCGGCGTATCCGACGACCGCGGCCACCAGGAACACTGGAACAAGCGCGGTAGCGGTGCCGATCCCCATTCCAGCGCTCAAGGACTGCGGAAAACGCAAGGCAGGCATAACACCTCTCGGTCGCGTCATCAGGTTGTGGGAATTTCAGTTGTTCCAAAGGTGGAAACGATCTCCGGCGGGAGGAAAACTTATCGGGAGGTCTTTCCCGGATGGCAACTGCGGCAACCACAGAGGACACAATTATGGCTACCGCTAAAGCGGCATGACTCTTTCGGAATGTCGTCCCTATTTTACTCGACTCGGGAGAGAAAGGCCAAGGAAAAGTCGGGAATTGCAAGGGTCGAATGGAAGGAAGATTGGGATGTATGGTTTGACAGTGGGATGTCATGGAAATCCTGGGAAGAAATGCCGGGTGGCGAGAGAGGTTAGAGGCATGAGTTGGCAATAAGAGTCAGGGGGGTGGCGGCGGGATCGTACTCAAAAACAACAGGCGAGCAACATCGGTCGAAACGAGGGGTAAAACTGTCCATCCCCAAAGGAAGTTTTGGTGGTTCCGAGTAGTAAGTGGGGAGGGCGATAGCGGCAGCGGCACCGGGGCTTTGTGAAAAATTTCACAACGGTGGGTTGCCGCCGGCTGCGGAGGTTCCGACAATACGCATCGTTCCACACGACGACAGAGATGCCGTGGGCATCAGGCGGCAGTAATGCCGGAGGAGCGTCGAGGCCGTTCAGCGCCATGGGGGCTGCTGGTGGCTGGCTCGGAGATGGTGTCGTTTACCCTCGCCGGGCTAGTGGTGGACTATTTATTCGGAACTTTGCCGGTGTTTACGGTGGGGCTGACACTGCTCGGAGTGCCGGCAGCGTTTTTTCTGCTGGTGCGGTTGAGTCGGGCTACACCGGGGCCGGATGCAGCGGGGCCGGAATCGCAAGGCGGCCGGGAGTCGCAGCGGGAGCCGAAGGCGTGAAAACCTTGCTCGTGCAGGTGGTCGGCTGGCCGCTGCTCGTCATCGGCCTACTGGCGAGCGGCGCCGCAGTTGGTGTTGACCCGCGTCATGCCTGGGCAGCAATTGTCTCGTTGGCTCTGATACTGCCGCCGGGTGTGGCGGCGGTGTGGCTGGTGCGACAATGGCGAGGCTCCCCGTTTGGGCGTGTGGCCGCGGTTGTGCTAGGCAGTGCCCTGCGGTTGCTCACTGGGTTTGGCGGCGGCCTGGTGGTTTTCCTCCTTCTCCGCCGACCGCTGGATTGGGACCCCCTCACCTTCTGGGGATGGCTTTTGGGGACATACCTGGTGGCGTTGACCGTCGAAACCGTGGTGCTCGCTCGAGATGTTGCCCAAGGCGCTGGAACAGCCCCGCCTTTTGGCCCTGATGCAGAGCAGGCGGTCCATAGGGTTGTTTGTGGGGTAGCAGGAACGGGACGCGAAATCGCGGCCAATGTCCCCCCAACGTCCCCGTGACATTGAGGCCCAACGATGGCCGATGCTAATCGAAAATTCAACCCCTTTGAACATGTCGCGGATAGCGACACCTTCCACATTTTCGAGACAGCCGGGATTGAAATTCACGGAGTGGCGTATGCTGGCATCCCGCTGAAATTCATCATCCTGATGACGGTCTGTGCCATCGTGGTGGCAGGGATGCTGATTTGGCTTGGCCGTAAGATGCGGACAGGAGAGCCGCCGACGGGCAAGTTGTGGAACCTTGTGGAAAGCCTGGTGTTTTTCGTGCGCGACAAGATTGCCCGGCCAGCTTTGGGAGAAAAGGAAGCGGATGACTACCTCCCCTATCTGACGACCCTCTTCCTGTTCATCTTCGCCATGAATCTCATCGGCATGGTGCCGTTTTTGGCTTCGCCGACCGCCTCGATCATGGTTACCGGTGCCTTGGCGTCAGTGAGCTTTGTCGTGATTCATGCCTCCGGCATCCGCGCCCATGGGGGACTGCTACCCTACCTGAAAACTTTCATTCCGCACATCCATCTGGAAGGCGGTCTAGCCCTCCAACTGTTTGCCGCAGTGCTGATTGTGGGGATGGCTGTCTTAGAGTACCTGACGGCGTTCATTCGCGTCTCAGTGCTGGCGATCCGGTTGTTAGCCAACATGCTGGCTGGGCATACGGTCTTGTATGTGATCCTCTTTTTCATCGCCCTAGTCGATCACCCGCAATACAAGATTCCGATTGCGCAGGAATGGATGTTCTGGGTGGTGGCCCCATTCAGTGTCGCCCTGGTGACAGCGTTGAGTTTGCTGGAGTTATTCATCGCGGGCCTCCAGGCATTCATCTTTACGTTTTTGACAGCGGTGTTTATCGGCTTAGCGAAACATCCGCCCCACTGATTGAGGAGAGCAACAACCCGGCGGCGACGGGTAGCCGACCGGACGCATGATTGCCACAATAGGACAATCCAACATCCTTTGGGAGGTAATGGACCATGCGAGTTGTCACGGTACTGGTGCTGGCCCTGCTGGGAGTCTTGAGCACGGCAGCGCCGCTGTTCGCCCAAGGCACGACGACGAATTATCCCGGCTTAGGGGCTGGCATCGGGATGGGGCTGGCTATTGTCGGGATCGGCATCGGGATCGGTCTCGTGGGTTACGCGGCCCTCAGCGGCATTGCCCGCCAGCCGGAACAGGCGGGGGCCATTCAGGGAGCTATGTTCATCCTGGCCGGTCTTGTCGAAGGAGCAGGAATTATCGCATTGGTGCTGTGCCTGTTGCTGCCGCTCATCGTGTGATGCGAGGCACCAGCGCTGGGTGTGAGACACCAGTTGGGGCTGGAAGGAAAAATTCCCTTATCGAAACCCCGGCGGCTGTCGGGCAGATGAGGTGCGAACCCCAACAACCCAATACGGCCGATCACACAGGCACGGGCTTACTCACTCACGGGAATGTTCCTATGCGATCGCTCATGATTGCGCTTTTAGCCGGGATCATTGGACTGAGTGATATTCATCGGGTTTTTGCCGATGAAGCACCCGGTCGGCCGAGTCCCCCGGCTCATGCGGCGCCCACCGAGGTTACGGCTCAGCAGGGGAGTCACACGGCAACGGCGGGGCATCAAGGACATCACCAAGAAGACAAGCTCGGCTTTCTCGGACTGAAGCGTTACGATCTGGGTATCTACACGCTGGTGGTCTTCGGTTTATTGGTGCTGATCGTCAGCAAATATGCCTGGCCGCACATTCGCGAAGGTCTGGAGAAGCGCGAGGCGAACATTCGGGCTGCCTTGATGGAGGCGCAAAAGGAGCGTGACGAAGCCAGGACGCTGTTGGCTCAAGCCCGGAAACAGTTGGATGACGCAGCGATGCAGGTCCGGGCGATGCTGGAGGAAGCCCGCCGGGATGCGGAGGCCCTACGAGCCGCCGAACGGGAAGCCGGAGCGCGGGAGGCCGCCGCGGAACGAGAGCGAGCCAGGCGGGAAATTGCGGCTGCGCGAGACGCAGCCCTGGCGGAAATCTACGACCGGGCCGTAGAACTGGCCGCTCTGCTCTCCTCCAAAACCCTGGCTCGCAGCATCACACCGGAGGACCACCGCCGCTTGTTGGACGAAGCCGTCGCCGAATTGCAGCAAACCAATCCGACAGCGGCCTGAAAATGCCAGTGTGTCCCACGAGGACTTGGGTGCTCCGATGTGCCTCGGCGATGTCGGAACGGGAATGCTCCGCGATGGACCCGCGAGGGGTACGACAGATCAGGAGTCCGTTTAAGAGCGAGGGGAGCTGAACATCGTGACGCCAGCCGACGGGGTGCAAGTGCTGTTCCCTCCGGACGTGCCTGCCGAACAGCAGGAGCGCTTGCAACGTTATTATCTGAGCAGTCTGCGCGGTGTAGAGGGTGGGCCGTGGGGCCGGCTGCCACGGATCTACGCAGAGGCTTTGCTGGCCGCAGCGGATGCCCAGCAAGTCGCCGCCGCGGTGGCTGACGATCTGGATACCCTCGTCCAGGACGTATTTGCCCAGGTCGAGGGGTTGGAGGCGTTCTGGGCCAGTCCCGCGGTGAGCCGCCGCCGCAAGGAGGAATTGATCCTGCAATTGTTTGAAGGGAAAGCGGAACCGCTCTTTGTGGATTTCCTGCGCCTGCTCAATCGCAAGGACCGCCTTAGCCTTCTTCGGCCTGCGGCGCTAGCCTACCGGACCCTGCTGGAGGATCGGGCCGGCCGCCGACGCGTGATTGTGGACAGTGCGGCTCCCTTGGATCAAACCAGTGCCCAAGCCCTCGCCGGGGCCATACAGCGCTGGACGGGGGGAACGCCGGTCCTCATCGTGCGTATTCGCCCGGAGCTGATCGGCGGCGTCATTGTCCGTGTCGGCGACCGGGTCTTCGATACCTCCCTCCGAACACGACTCCAAACCCTACGCCATCAACTACTCACGCGAGGAAGCCATGAGATTCAAAACCGACGAGATCGCTTCTGTTCTGCGTGAAGAACTTGCCCAGTTCCGCACGCAAGTGGATACCCGCACAACCGGCCGGGTCCTGGAAGTCGGCGACGGAATTGCCCGTTGCTACGGCCTGTCCGAAGTGATGGCCGGCGAACTGATCGACTTCCCCGAAGCGGGAGTCAAAGGCCTGGCTTTCAACCTGGAAGAAACTTCGGTCGCCGTCATCATCCTGGGCGATTACCTCAAGGTGCGCGAAGGGATGGAAGTCCGCACCACCGGCGAGCTGTTGTCCGTGCCTGTCGGTCCCGCACTCATTGGCCGGGTCGTGGACCCGCTCGGCAATCCCCTCGACGGCAAGGGGCCAATCCTGGCGACCCGGCGCCGCCCGGTCGAGTCCCCAGCGCCCGGAGTGGTCGAACGCCAGCCGGTGAAAACCCCCCTCCAGACCGGCATCAAAGCGATCGATGCCATGACTCCGATCGGCCGCGGCCAGCGCGAACTGATCATCGGCGATCGCAAGACTGGCAAGACCGCCATTGCCATCGACACCATCATCAACCAGAAGGAAGAGAACGTCATTTGCATTTACGTGGCCTGCGGACAGATGGAATCCAAGACGGCGGCGGTCGTGGAAAAACTGCGGGAGCACGGGGCGATGGACTACACGATTGTTGTTGTCGCCTCGTCCTCCGATGCCGCCCCCTTGCAGTACATCGCCCCCTACGCGGGCTGTGCGATGGCCGAATACTTCATGTACGAAGAAGGGCGAGACACCCTCTGTGTGTATGATGATCTGTCCAAACAGGCGGCTGCCTACCGGCAACTCTCCCTGCTCGTGCGGCGGCCGCCCGGACGGGAGGCCTACCCCGGTGACATTTTCTACTGCCACTCCCGCTTGCTCGAACGAGCCGCCAAACTCGCGGAAAAATACGTCATCGTCCCAAAAGATGCCGATGAAAGCCAAGTGCGGGCGGATTGGGGGGTCAACAAGCGGAGTAACCCCACGGAGCGGCGCGGACCGGGGGATGAGGGCATGGTTTACACCGGTCCTGGCGAATTCGCTGGTCTGCGGCAAGCCCAGCGAGACCTGCAACACTTCCCCGATTGCAAAATCGCACGTGTCATCGGCAGCGGCGGCTCCCTGACCGCGCTCCCCATCATTGAAACCCTGGAAGGCGAAGTGTCGGCCTACATTCCCACCAATGTCATCTCGATCACCGATGGACAGATTTACCTGCAACCCGACCTGAAAAATGCTGGTGTGCTCCCGGCTGTGGACGTTGGTATTTCCGTGTCGCGCGTCGGAGGCAACGCCCAAATCAAGGCGATGAAACACAAGCTGGTCGCCGGCGGCCTCAAGCTGGCTTTGGCTCAGTTCCGCGAACTCGAAGCCTTCGCCCAGCTCGGCACAGAACTGGACAAAGTCACGCAAGCCCAGTTGGAACGCGGCTACCGGATGGTGGAAATCCTCAAGCAACCGCAGTACAAACCCATGCACGTCGTGGACCAAGTCATGATCATCTACGCCGGCAACAGCGGTGCTTTGGACAAAATCGAGCGTAGCAAAGTCAAAGCCTGGGAGGAACAATTCCTCACCTTCATGCGCGAACAGAAACCGGAAGTCCGCCAGTTGCTCATGAAGGAAAAAGACCTGACCCCGGAGATCATTGACAAACTCAATGCGGCCATTGCCGAGTTCCAGCCCCAGTTCAAAGCGTAACGCGAGCGAACCTGGGACAACTGACTGTTCAAACTGTGTCAAAGGAACGACAGCGCAAGTGAGAACGACCGCGACGGATGGGAACGACTCTCAGTCAGACGCCCTGGAACGCGGACAATACCACACCGGAGTGACGCACTGCTATGGCTAACTTGCGAGCTTTGGTCAAACGCCGCAAGGCCGTCCGCAACATTCGCAAGATCACGCGGACGATGGAGCTGATCGCCACGACCCGGTTTCAGCGTGCTTTGAAGCGGGCGATGGAGGCAGACGCCTACACCCGCAAAATCGCCGAGATCACAGCCGATCTGAGCCGCAACGTAGCCGGGGATGTCTCCCATCCCTTGCTAGTAAGCCGGCCGGTTCGCAAGGGGCTGCTCCTGGTTATCACCGCTAACCGGGGACTCTGTGGCGGCTACAACGCAGCCATCTTGCGGGAAGCGATGACGGCCATCCAGCGCTACCAGCAACAACAGACTCCCTTTGAGCTGGAAGTGGCTGGCAAGCGCGGCATCACCTTTTTCCGCTTCCAGCGGCTGGAACGGAGCCAGGAGTACACCCACTTCGAGGATCGTCCGGCGTTCGCGGAAGTGGAAGTGTTGGCTCGCCGCTACATCGAGCTGTACACCTCCGGGGCGGTGGATGAAGTGAAGGTGGCCTACATGAAGTTCCTCAATCCCGCTCGGCAGGAGGCGGTGGTGGAAACTTTACTGCCGCTTGGATCGCTAGCGGTGGAAACCCGCCGTGGAGGAAGTGCTCCAGCAGCCGCCGCGACCGCCCCCACGAGTGCCCGCATCAACTACGAGTTTCTCCCGGATGCCCAGGAAATCCTCGCCGAGCTTGTTCCCGCGGCTTGCAAGGTGCGCCTGTTCAAGTGCTTCCTTGATGCGGCTGTCAGCGAACAGATCGCTCGGCGCATCGCCATGAAAGCCGCTACCGAAAATGCGGGGGAATTGATCAAGGAAATCACCCGCTTGTATAACCGCACTCGCCAAGCGAACATCACCCGGGAAATCACCGAGTTGATTACCAGTGCGGAAGCCTTGAAATAACCGCTGGTGCGGCTCTCGGTTCGGCGCTTCTGGAGATGGCGGACGCCCCCAGATTCGACGGAGATCGGCGGTTCAACCCGAAGGTAAGTTTTCCCTCAACGATTTTGCTAAACCTAGCGAGGCTGAGTATTATGGTTTCCACCGTTCAGAATGTTGGGACGATTGTGCAGGTCATTGGTTCCACTTTCGATGTGGAGTTCGAGGAAGGCCATTTACCTGCGATTTACAATGCGGTGCGCATCGACGCCACAACACCATCCGGCCTTTCCATCCATTTGACCGGCGAGGTGCAACAGCACTTGGGCGGGAGCCGGGTGCGTTGCGTAGCCTTGGGCAGCACAGACGGCCTCATCCGCGGTATGAAAGCCGTGGATACTGGCGGGCCGGTGTCCGTACCGGTGGGGATGGAAACTCTGGGGCGAGTGTTCAACCTGCTGGGAGAGCCGATCGATGGCCGCGGGCCGGTTCAAGCCAAGGAATACCGTCCCATTCACCGAGACCCGCCGAAATTCGCCGAGTTGACCCCCAAGGCGGAAATGCTCGTCACGGGCATCAAGGTGATTGACTTGCTCACACCGCTCGTGCGTGGAGGCAAGGCCGGCCTCTTTGGCGGCGCGGGATTGGGCAAAACCGTGATTCTGACCGAACTGATCAACCGCATCGCCAAGGTGTATAAAGGCTATTCCGTCTTTGCAGGTGTCGGGGAGCGGACCCGCGAAGGAAACGATCTCTGGCTGGAAATGCAGGAGACGAAAACCGGGGCGGGGCCGGATGCTCGCTCCGTCATCGAAAGCTGCGCGATGGTCTTCGGGCAGATGAATGAGCCGCCTGGCGCCCGCCTCCGCGTGGCCCTTTCTGCCCTGACTATGGCCGAATGGTTCCGCGACTCTACCGGCACGGAGACCCTGCTGTTCATCGACAACATTTTCCGGTTTTCCCAGGCTGGGTCCGAAGTCTCCGCTCTGTTGGGACGCATGCCGAGTGCAGTCGGTTACCAGCCCACCTTGGCGACGGAAATGGGCCAGTTGCAGGAACGGATCACCTCGACCAGCCGCGGCGCGATCACCTCTGTGCAAGCAGTCTACGTTCCCGCTGACGATCCGACCGATCCCGCACCTGCGAACACTTTCCAGCATCTCGATGCCTTTATCTACCTGGAACGTTCGATCTCAGAAAAGGGCATCTATCCGGCGATCGACCCTCTGGCTTCTAACAGCCGCCTCCTCGATCCTCAATATGTGGGCGAGCGGCACTTCAACGTGGCCCGGCGAGTCCAGCAGATTCTCCAACGGTATCGCGAATTGCAGGACATCATCGCCATTCTCGGTGTCGAAGAGCTAAGCGAAGAGGATAAGAAGGTGGTGGCCCGTGCCCGCCGCATCGAACGCTTCCTCAGCCAGCCGTTCTTCGTCGCCGAGGCGTTTACCGGCAAGCCGGGCAATTTCACCCGCCTCGAAGACACCATCCGCAGCTTTGAGGAACTCTGCGACGGCAAATGGGACCATCTGCCAGAAAGCGCCTTCATGTACGTTGGTCCCATCGAGGAAGCTGCCGCGGCGGCGGAAGAAGCGGCTCGGCGCGCCGGAGCTAAATGACGCCGGCCGGCTCCATCGATCACGACCCCACTCTGCGGAGCGGACCTACTCATGGCTGACACCGTACCCGAACCGACCGTACAATCTGCCGTGGAGCACACTCTCATGCCGAGCGAAGCCACGGAAATGGAGGACGCCCGCCATGACCGCGTCCGCGTCACTGTGGTGACACCGGAACGTGCAGTGCTCGACACCAGTGCGGAAATGGTTGTCCTGCCGCTTTACGATGGGGAATGGGCGGTGCTCTCCGGACATGCGCCGTTCGTGGCTCGACTTGGTGCGGGAGAATTGCGCCTCAAAAGCGGCGGTGCCATCTCGCAGCGCTGGTACGTCGAATTCGGTTTCGTGCAGGTACGTCAGGATGTTGTCACCCTGCTGACCGAGCGGGCCGTTCCGGCGTCGGAGGTGACGCCAGCTCTGGCGGAACAAGCGCGTGTGGAAGCAGCTTCCCTGCCGGTCGGTACGCCTTCTGAACGGGCCAGCAAAGCTCGAGCGCGGGAACGTGCCGCCGGACTAGCCAAAGTCGCCGCCCGCAATACCGGCTGACCATCCAGTTCCAGTTTTATGGCGGGTTTATCCTTCTGGCGGTAGGATCTCTCTGCAGGATCTCTCTGCCTGCCAGGTGTAACCATCCTGTCTTTTCCCAGTCCGCCAATTCCTAGTCCGCCAGGTGGATCACCTCCCCTCCTTGCCGCGTAGCCAGAGCGGCCAGGGTTTGCGGACCGATCGAATAGGAGAGCAACCGTACGGAGCCGTCGGCAAATGCAAAATGCGCCCCGCCGGGATGCTGGCTCCAGAAGTGGAAAGCGCTGCAATAATTCTCGAGCTGTCCGGGGCCATAGCCGTAAGGTCCGACAGGACAACCCCGATACCACGTGTCGTACAAATTGACCTCCGTGGCTCCCAGATGCGTGTCCAACTGGCCATTGCCGTATTGACCCCATCCCGCGTACCACCAGCCGTAAACAAGGTCCGCACTCGGCGGGCGTTCCCCGATCATGAGGGTTTGCGAGGTGCCATCCCGGATGTGGACTAGTTGAACCCGCGAATTGTCGTAAAGGACGCCGTTGCGCAAGGTGGACTGAGTGCCGGAAACTCCCAGATACGAGGAGAGAGCCACCGTAACGTTGAAACCCCAGTTCGAGGTCACATCCCAGGCTGTTTGAACGCGATAATCCAGCGTGCAGATGTAAAGCGGAATCACCCGCGTTCGCACATACTCATGAGCCTGCCGGTGAAAATACGGGTCCTGGCGGTAGGCTTGGACGGAAGCGTCCCACAGGGCCTGTTGTTCGATGTACGGCAAGATGAAAGTGCGCCAGCTCGCCAGAGGCATTGGTTCGCCGGTCTGGAGCCGCCGCACGCCGGAGGGAAGGCCGTTGTGGGTGTCGTGGTATTGGTGCAGAGCCAAGGCGGACTGGCGGAGGTTGTTGGCACACACCAAACGTGCTGCCGCCAGACGGACCCGCTGGATCGCCGCCAGAAGCAGCCCCTGAAGGATGGCCAAGATGGCAATCACGACCAGGGCTTCGATAAGGCTGAAGGCTTTAGGAGCGGAGCGGCGCATGTCAGGACCTTCCTGGAAGGGTGGAGCGGCGCCACAGCCAGAGGACGAGCAGAGCGCCCAGGGTCAGGGAAACAGCAGCGAAGACAAGCCAGGGGTCCCAGCGTCGCGGTTCTTGCAGAGGTTGAGGGGGCGGAGGCGTGGCCGCCAACAGTTCCTGACGTCGGGAGGCGGCAGGGTGGATGTCAGGTTCTTTCTCCACTTGACCGTTTTTGAGGGTACCGTAAATGGATTGTCCCCCGGAGTAGATACGCACGGGTGTGCCATCGGGGAGGCATCCGGCGAGGGTGAAGGTGGAGGGGGGTACTTCCTCATTCAACCGCACTTCCAAAATCTGGACCGTTTCCTGGCACGTCAGAGTTCCGTCTTTCGCGGAGCGGACTTGGTGTTTGACCTGTTTGGGGAACCAGAGGTTGTTGGGTCCGACCGCCTGCAATTCGGATTCAGTCTCTTCGATTTGACTTTGATCCGTCCAGGTGATGCGGACGATATTGTAGCCGTGGTCGGGGGCGATCCAGACCTTTTGTTCTGCCCCTTCCGCCAGGATGGAGCGGAGTAGGTAGCAGCGCATCCCGTTCCACTGCGTCGCTTCCATTTGGACTGACTCGCGGCGGAGACGGGGGTGTTTCCCCAGGTGCAAGTCCAGGGAAAACTGGTGAGGGTACAAGGCGGTGGAGGGGGCGTTTACGTAACCGAGCAGACGCGGATCAATGATGTTGCGAGGATCTGAGGGATATTTTTGCCCCGGGGGAACGGTAACTTCGTCGAGGGTAGCTCGGATGGGGGTGTCGGCTTCTCTCCAATACAGGGAGTGGTTTTTCTTTTCGCAATGGTGGCAGCCGACCATGCGTTTGCCTGGAGGAAAGGGGCCGAGATCATAGACCACGTCATTGCGTAACTTGTCACCGCTCACCCAGATTGCCCGTGTCCCTGATTGTCGAAAGTTACGGTCAGGATCGTGGCGTGAGAAGTGGAGTTTGACGTAGAGGGTTTTGAGGTTTTGTCGGGCTTGGAGGGCGAGGGTTTCCATTTCGGCCGGGGATTTGGGTTCCGGGGCAGCGTCGAGCGGGGGCATTTGCAGCCCGGTCAGGAGGAGGATCGGCACCAGAGTGACCGTGATCAGAAAGCTAGCTCGGCCGGAGAGATGTAAGCAATTCGGGATCATGGCCTTGTCCTCATGATTCAATGCATGGAGTATCATCCCACAACCGGTGGGTTGGCGTACACGCCTGGGGGGAGTTTTTCCCGCGATGGAAAGGCGAAGTAAGCCGCGAGCGTGGCCCCGCTGAGAAGAACGATGACCAAACCGTATTTGCACAGGAGGGAGAAGAGGGTTTCCGATGAGTGGTGGGGAGACGAGGCGGCGGAAGACGTTGAAATTGAATCTGCGCCCGCTTGCGCTGGGTCAGGAGGTCGCAGCGGAGGAGATGTTCCGCTGATGGACATTGTGACATCCTCAAGCCAATCGCTAGAGATGATAACTCGATAAGCCCACAAACAACTATAAATAGCCTCGGAGTAATATCAAGACGAATCCAAAATTTCTCATTTTTTTTAATGTTCTTATGATGGGGAGGTCGTGATTGCCCAAGGGAGGCGTCGGAGGGTGGGAGCAGAAAATCATCCAGCGGAGGGGGAAGGGGAAAGGTGGAAGGAATCCGCAGTGACAGCAGGGCGGCAAGGTGCAAGAGTGAGAGCGGTAGTGGAATCTGAGGAGATAGCCACGGGCCGAGGGGGATCAGAAATCGGCAGGAGGGCGAAGGTCTCGCGTTCCAGGGTTTCGACTATCTCGCTGAGGGTTTGCAACACTTCCCGTAGCGGTTGAGGGGAACGACGGAGGAGGAAATGGAGTTGTCCCACGGGCATGTCGCCGATCCAGAGAGGGACTGTGATGCGGCTGAGAGCTGAGAGGGCGACGGCTTCCCCTCGGCTCCAGCGAGCATGGTAGTCTTCATGCAAGGACGGAATGGTGACATCGAAGTGTAGCGCTTCCAGAGGCAAGCGCCGGGCTGTAGCTAGCAAGTCCTTCCAGAGCAAGTTCCAATCGACGGTCCCGTGAAGATGGACAGCCAATTCCTGTTCATGGAGGCGCTCAGGAGGGGATAGCAAAATATGGGCGGTGGTCGCTAATCGTTGTCGGAGGAGTTTCCATTCGGCATATCCGAACCATTTACCGGCCACCAAAGTGACGACGACGCCAACGGCACAGATAAAGGCGTAGAGGTCGTTCTGCAAAGCCATGCTGACTAATGCCCCCGCCGCGGCCAATGCGCCAATCGCCGCTACGAGCATCAGGATTCGCCAAGGAGAGAAGCCGCGCTGGAGCAAGACATGGTGGATGTGCCCGCGGTCGGCTACGGCCAAGCCGCGGCCTGTCAGTTGGCGGCGGAGGATAGCGGCAGTGGTGTCGAAAACGGGCAGCACCAAAATGGCCAGCGGTGCGCCCAATGCGACAGTGGCGGGACCTTTAAGCGAGGTTTGCAAAGCCAAGGCGCCGACGGCCAGACCGATGAGCATGCTGCCGGCATCCCCCATGTAAATCCGCGCCGGGGGCAGATTCCACCACAGAAATCCCAGGACGGCTCCCATCAAGCTAAAAGCTATAACGGCGGCCGTCCCATGGCCCGACAAGACCGCGAGCAAGCCGAACGAGGCCAAGGCAATACTGCTCACCGTGCCAAGCAAGCCATCCATGCCGTCGATCAAGTTCAGGGCATTGATGCAAGCCAGCAGCCAAAGCACCGTGAGCGGTGCGGACAAAAGCCCCAACTCGATCACCCAACCGAACACGCTCACAGAGGTGATCGAATAATCCCCCAGGAACATCAGTACTAGTACGGCTGCAACTTGACCGAGAAGTTTATAGCGGGCGCGGAGATTGTACCGGTCATCCAGGAGACCTAACACCAAAATCAACCCCGCGGCCAGAAACAGTCCCCACGTCTCGCGGAGAGAGTATTCCCAAGGCGTATCGCAGAGCTTGGAAGCAGCAGCGCCCAGACACAGAGTGAGCACCGTGGCCAGAAACACCGCCACACCGCCGCCCAACGGCACTGCCAAGTGGTGCAGCTTCCGGTTACGATCGGGGTAATCCAGCCATCCCCACTGCCGCGCCCAGGGAATTGCCAGACGTGTCAACAGCCAACCACCGATCAAGCCACAGAGGAAGTGGCCCATATAGACGGTCGTCATAGTCTACTCACAGATGCCGACCTCAAGCTGTTTTGTCGTCGTCTTATTTTTCAACTAGGAGCCGATCTCGATTGTGAATATAAGTTAACTTTTCCGTTGGAGCCAATTCAAGCAAAAAAGAGAAAAAATGAAGATGGCGGCCATTCTGCTACTGCCAGGGCTGAGGCCAGAATCGTCAGGATGCCTCATCAGCGATAAGCCAGATCAAGTCGAAATCTGAGCACTCCGTCGGCAGGCTCAGAACCAGAGCAGTTCCCTGGAGAAGCACGCTGTACGAAGGGCTGGACGGATCGATGGCCTTGGCCAGGTGTTTTGTCAATGTTGTGTCAGTTCCTGGAGAAGGGATTCAGCGGCATAGACTTTGCGGAGGGCTTCGAGGACAGCACGGGAATGAACCGCGATGTGCCGGGCTTGGACATCGGTATAGACGAAGTTGCGGACCAGGCCGTAGCGGTTGCGATCGAAATTGACGCCGACCAATTCGCCCGCACGGTTGAGCACCGGAGAACCGGAATTGCCCCCGATGGTGTCGGCGGTGGAAACGAAGTTGAGGGGCGTCTCCGGGTCGAGCCGTCGGCGGTGTTCGAGCCAACGGGGAGGCAAGGTGAATGGTTCCCGGCCTCCCAAGCTGTCGTAACGCGTGAAGAGTTGACCGATCGTGGTGTGCCAAGGGATGTTTTGTCCTTCAGCTTGATAACCGCGCACGGTTCCGAAAGCAAGGCGGAGGGTGAAGGTGGCATCTGGCGGGATAGAACGTCCATAGACAGCAAACCGCAGGGCGGCGAGGGCGGCATAGGCTTGTCGTTCCGGTTCTTCCACTTCGGTCTCATACCTCTGGCGCAATTGGCGGGCGATCGGATCGATGCTTCGGGCCAGTTGGATCATGCTATCTTGGCTGGCCTCGATGGCGGCTTGCCCCCCTTCGACGAGCTTGCGCCGTTCCTGAGGGTCGAAGAGGCGGGTGCCCGCGATCAGTTCTGCGGCACGATCCGCCGGATTTTTCCCCGCGAGTACCTTTCGGACGATCTCGTGATCCCCGCCCAGGTTTTCCGCCAGGAACAGCAAGGAGGTTCTCAACCGGGCTTGTTCCAGCTCTGGGTACAAGGGGGCGGGACTGAACAGGGAGAGTTTCAACGAATCGAGATTGGAGTCGCGGTATTCCCGGAGGCGTTCGCTGGAAGGTTTCGGCAATTCCTCGGCTAAGCGCACGCAATGACGGGCAATGAGGAAGAGGGGGGAAGCAAAGGCATGCCCGCCTTCTATGAGGGCATACTCTTTCTCGAAGGTGCGGAGTTGTTCCTGGACACGGGCGATGGTCTCAAGAGCACGTTCAGCGTCGGCTGTGGGAAGGCCGCGTTGGCGGGCCGCTGCCAGCAGTTCTTCCTCTTGCTGACGCTTCTGCTCCAAAATGGCCGGGGTGAGCAAGCCTTGCAACTGACCCGTGAAAGCTTTGCGTGCGTTGGCGACGCCGTGCAAATCGGCAACCGCTTGCCGCCGTTTTTCCGGGTGCTCCTCGCTATATTGGAGCAGGGCCGCCTCCAGGGCACGGAGACGGGAGAGGCTATAGGGCAGAGTCAGATCACGCCGGTGGCGCAGGCGGGCCCACGTTTCCAGCCGCTGGGTCGTCCCAGGGTGGCCTGTGACAAAAACCAGATCGCCCTCCTGCGGACCCGTGGCGCTCCAGCGGAAAAAATGCGGCGTTTTCGCCGGCTTGCCATCCTCGTAAACCCGAAAGAAAGCGACATCCAGGCAGTAACGGGGAAACTCGAAGTTGTCCACATCGCCGCCGAAACCGGCAATCGCTTTTTCCGGACTGAAAACCAGGCGAACGTCCGTATATTTCTTGTACCGATACAGGTGATAGGCTCCACCGTTGTATAACGTCACTACATCCGAGCGCAGACCGGTGCGATCCAGCGACTCCTTCTCTATCCGGCTCATGACCGCGCGCCGGGCTGCTGCGGCTTGAGCGGGCGTCATCCCTTCCTTCACCGCGGCGTTGACCTCCGCCGTGACATCCACAATTTCCTGGAGGACATTGACCTCAAGATCGAGGCACTTCAATTCCTCCTCCCGCCGAGCGGCATAGAAGCCGTTGTGATAGAGATCGACTCCGGGCTTGCTCAGTTTCTGGACGGCATCTGCCGCAACGTGATGATTGGTGACCAACAATCCCTCCGGTGAAACGAAACCGCCCGAACCGCCGCTGTTGAGACGCACGGAAGCCTTCATCGCCCGCTGGAGCCATTCCTCCGTCAACTCGTAACCGTATTTCTCTTTGAGCAAGGTCCGCGGCGGGTCGTTGAGCAACCACATTCCCTCGTCCGACACCGCCATCATGGCTGTCCCTCCCCACAGCAGTAGCACTGCTATACCACCGTTCCATCCTATCGTGCCTTTCGGACCCCGGCAGGCGTTCGGTATGGGTTCGGCCATAGGATGCTCCTGGAATGGCAGTGAGTCGTACACTCAGACCAAGCACCACGGTGATCCACCGGCTGTGGACTTCGCATCATTGTATTTTTTTATTGAAGAGCCACAAAACACCGACCACTTTCCTACGCGTCAGCCGTCCCTCATGGCTGGCGCATGGAAACTCTTTCCCGCTAACCTCAGGAGAGGCTGATGCGAACAGAGCCGAATTGAATCCGCTGCACGGGAACAGAGCAAACCGGTGCAGCACGAAGCCATAATCATCCCACTGGCGTGGCGTGGGAAATGGTAATGATCCAGGGATAGGCACCCCTTTTTGCTGGTCCGGTTTTTCCTGAAGCCGCCGAGCGGGACGCGCTAGTGCGTTTCTGAGCCTATGGAACCGTTAGCCATGAGAATGCGGCTTGCGAAACAGCAGAGCGCTGTAACCATACAGCCAGACCAGCAACACTAAACCGAAGCCGACCATTGTGATGGTTTCCATGACACCCTCCACGCCCTCCACGAGTTGTTCCCGATACGAGGGGATGCCACCTGGGGCGCCCCCTTTCGGTTCCCGACCTTCGATTCCACCCTCCAAGGTGGGTGCTGGCGGGACATATTCGACTCTACTCCCAATTTCGCATATTTGGATCGTTTTGTCCAGATTTCATGGGTAGATTCTCTTCTCCCTCCCAGCTCCTGGACGGCATCTCCTGTTGAAAAGGCACAACACAGCGAAAATGCCGAGAGTTCAGGGGAGGTGCATCGCACCACACACGTCAACGGAAAGAAAGAGGGGAAGATTGCTGAGGGGCTGAGATAAAGAGTCAAGGGCGAGCCAACCTGAAGATCGCAAGATGAAGCTGGCAGCGGCGGAATGCTTGTCCCGCAGCGGAGGAAAGACGGCGGCATTGCCAAAGTTGGCGAGACATTAGGGTCTCCTCAGGGGGGCTGCCTGATGTTGGTGAGACAGTAGGGTTCCCTAAGATAGACTGTCTGATGCGAGGCGGAGAGCGTTTCAGGGGGTAAAGGAGTTAGGTCAAGCGGTCCGAGCGTAACCCTGGATGTGCGTCCATGATTGAGAGGGGGGTGCGGGATGCCGCGCAGGGAAACATTTGTGGGATCGGTGAATTATGGGACACGCGCGCCGCAAGAGAGAAGAGTCCGCCGCCGAACTGCCGGCGTTGTATGCGCTCACGCATGATGGTCTGGAAAGGGTGGCTGCAGACGAGATCACTCAGGATTTGCATGGCGAGGTGAAGAAGACGGCCCGGGGGTTGGTGGTCTTTCGCCTGTCCCAAATCGATGAGTCGGTGTTGTCTCTGCGCACGACGGAGGATGTTTTTCTTCTCGCCTGGGGTAGCGATACCCTGACGTATCGAGCTGCGGACCTGGATTTGTTCCGCCAGTGGACTGCCCGGAAACCGGACTGGCCGGCGTTGTTCCGCTGGCATCATCAGATTCGGCCTTTGCGGCGGGGTAAGCCTACCTTCCACCTGGTGTGCCAGATGCAAGGGGAGCATGGCTATCGACGGGTGGATGCCGAGGAGGCGTTCCGGGCAGGCTTACGTCATGTTTTGCCGGCGGGTTGGTACGAGGTCGACGAGAATGCTTGGCTCGAAATTTGGCTGACGATTCACGGCAAAACGGCGGTTTGCGGTGTTCGGCTCTCCGACCGTACCATGCGGCATCGTACTTACAAACAGGAGCATATTGCCGCCTCCTTGCGCCCGACCGTGGCCGCCGCTATGGTGCGGTTGGCGGGTATTGCTCCCGGTATGACAGTCCTGGACCCGATGTGCGGCGCGGGAACGATCCTGGCGGAAGCCCTGACACTGGCTCGCCAGCGCAAGGGGGGAGCGCCTGTCCGGCTGCTCGGTGGAGACATCGACCCCCATGCTGTCTTTGTTTCCACGCAGAATCTGGGCCGCATGGGACCCGTAGGTTTAGCGCGCTGGGATGCACGTTCCCTGCCCTTGGCCGACGCCAGTGTGGACCGCCTCTTGTGCAATCCGCCTTTCGGCAAGCAACTGGCTTCGGTGGAGGAAATTCTACCGCTTTACACGGCGTTGGCCCGCGAGTGGAATCGGGTTCTCAAACCGGGTGGTCGAGCTGTCCTGCTCGTGATGGAGCATCAGGCTCTCTCGATGGCCCTGAGTCCCTTCCGCTGGACAACGGTACGCCGGCTCGCCCTACGTGTTCTCGGCCAGCCATGTACCTTGAGCGTCTGGCACAAGCCGCTGGAGGAGTCCACACTACCGCCACCGGCGATTGCGTAAGTTACCCCCGCAAAACGGTGGTTCGGACTGGCAGTCTTGCCACTCGGGTGCAACCAAATTCTCTGGGGGTTCCCTGCCGGGCAGCTCCGCTAGTGTGGGGAAACACCTCGCGGGTTCAGCCCCCACCCCCAGAAAATCTGGTTACACCCTGCCACTCCAGCGCGCGCAAAGTCGGTCTTGACACAGAAACAAATCGGGGACATAGAGCGCTGTCGTTGCTTCCAAAGTGTACAGCGTGAGAGATCAGAGGAGTGACAGTCCAGCGGCAAGATTCGGATGAGGAGAGCGGGCCATGTTACGCTTGGTTGCAATATATGGTGTGTTTCTTGGCGTTAGCGGGGGATGGTGGACGTGGGCGGCGGGAGAACCGAATCCTGGGGGCGATCTGGCAGCTTTACAAGGTCAGTGGAAACCCTTGCATTGTGAATATGAGGGCCGAGCGCAGATGACGCCGGAGGTTATGAAACAGATCACTGCCGTTTTTGATCAGAACGATTACTACCTTTACTTCCTCGACAAGGGTCAAGATGGGAAACCGCGTCCGATCGTGCTGGCCACTGTTCAGATTACTCTGGACCCCACGACTCAGCCCAAGGGGATCATCTTTGAATTCAAGGACGGACCACTCAAGGGCCAAAAGCGGCACGGCATTTACGAGTTAGCCGGCAATCAGTTAAAGTTATGTTATGGGCCGGCGGACAAACCTCGGCCGAAGGAGTTCCAGGCGCCGACAGGCAGCGGGTATTTTCTGGAAACGTGGGCACGCCAGGTTCGCTAGACACAGCCGCTTCGTATTATCCGGCGGTAAAATGTCTGTATGGATGCCCACACTCTGGAGTTGCTCGGATACGAAGCGATCCGGGAATTGTTAGCGTCTTATGCGACCACGTCATTGGGCCGGGAACTGGCCCGTCGTCTGGAGCCATCCACGGATCTTGCCCACATCCAGCGCCAGATCGCCTGGACCAGCGAGATGGTAGAAGCTCTGGCGGCCGGTGTGGCTCCCCCGTTGCAGGGGATTCATGATATCCGGCTGTGGGTCCGCCGAGCGGCGCTGGGTACGATGCTGGCGGCGGAACAACTCGTGCAGATCGCGGAGACGCTGCAAGCCACCGGCGCCCTGTACCGCTATCGCATGCGTTTGCCTCCTTCCTGCAAGGGTCTGATGGAGCTGCTGGCGGGAATCGAGGATTTTGGGCCTACGGCGCGGCTGATCACGGCCTGCATCGATGCGCGCGGCCATGTGCTGGATATGGCCAGTCCGGAACTGGCGGATATTCGCCGGCGGTTGCATGATCTGGATGAACGGATCAAAGGGGAAATCCGCCGCATGTTGCGGGACCCAGAGTTGCGCCGTCTGCTGAGTTATCCGAATGCCACGGTGCATGGGGATCATCATGTGTTACCGGTAGCGGTGAATTATCGCCACAAAGTCGCGGGGGTCGTCCATCGGATGAGTGCGACGGGGGAGACGGTCTTCATCGAGCCGGCCTCGGTCGCGGCCCTCCATGCCGAACGAGTGGCACTCCAAGCGGCGGAAGAGCGCGAGGTGCAGCGGGTGCTCCGCCGGCTCAGCGGCGAAGTGGGCCGGTTGGCCAAGCCGCTGGGGTACGCCCTCGACATCGCGGCTCGCCTCGATTTGATCACCGCCCAAGCCAGGTTCAGCCGGGATTATCGTATGTCCGCCCCTCAACTCAACACGGAAGGGCGGCTCTGGTTGCAACAAGCTCGGCATCCTTTGCTGGAACACCTCTTTCGGACCAGCACGGAGGAACAGGCGCCACGCCAGGTGGTTCCCATCGATGTCCGCCTGGGCTTTCACTTCAACATTCTGATCATCACCGGTCCGAACACAGGAGGCAAAACCGTCGCTCTCAAAACGACAGGATTGCTATGTCTCATGGCTCAATCCGGTTTGCACGTCCCGGCGGCTCCGGGAAGTTTACTGCCGGTTTTCCGCCATATCCTCGCCGATATCGGAGATGAACAGAGCCTGGAGCAATCCTTGAGTACTTTCAGTGCTCACATGTCACGGATTGCCACGATTTTGCGAACGGCAACGGCCGATAGCCTGGTGCTGCTCGATGAACTCGGAGCGGGAACCGACCCCACCGAAGGGGCTGCCTTGGGGCGGGCTATTCTGGACCAATTGGATCAAATCGGCTGCCGGGCTATGGTCACGACCCATTTGGGAGACCTCAAGACGTATGCCTTCAGCAATCCTCGCGCGGAAAACGGAGCGGTGGAGTTCGATGTCGAGACGTTGCGGCCGACCTATCGGTTGCACATTGGCCAATTCGGCATGAGCAATGCTTTGACCATTGCCCGACGATTGCAACTGCCTCCGGAATTGCTCCAACGTGCAGCGCGTTATCTGCATCAGGGGGGGAGTGTGGCCGCGGAGTTGGCTCGCTTGCAACGGGTCCGCCAAGAAGCGGAACAAGCCAAGGCCGAGGCCGTCGCAGCCCGACTGGCCGCGGAGCAGGAAAAACAGGCGTATGCCCAGCGACGGGCGCACCTGGAGCAGCAAGCCGCTGAACAAGCCCAGTTGCAAGAGTGGCGGAGCCGCCTACGCGAAGGAGAAACCGTGCGTGTGAGTCGATTCGATGCTGTCGGGCGTGTGGTGCGGGTGGACCTGCGCAAACGCCTGATCACCGTACACATCGGCCTAGGACAATGGGAAGTCCCGTTTGAAGAAATTTTGCCCGTCACTTCCTAAAAGGGTGAGGAAATCCCCCCTGTGTCCCTCCGTGTAGGCTCCAGCGATCAGACCTGTCGCGATGCCGTTCCTGGAGATGGGTGCAAATTGGTCCAAGATGATGTCGTTGCCGAGGAAGGCGGCGGGGGTGGCTGGAGCATCTCCGGTTTGACCCGTTCCAGGTAAGCTAGGATCACTCCTAACATCCCGGCCTCTAACACCAACACGGGCAGGTGGGCGAGCAGGACCAGCCGCGCGAGCACCCCCCACTCTTCTTTGCCTCCCAGCAGCAGAACCACAAAATTGAGTAGCACTGTGCCTGCTACGGCTCCTCCCCCCACAAGGACGCCGCGCCAGAACGGCGGCAGATAGGCCCGCAACCGCCGCTCCAGGAGCGCCATTCCCAGAGCCGGTATGGCGATGATGCAGGTGTTCAGCCCCAAGGTAGTTAGGCCGCCGTGAGCGAGCAGCAGATATTGCAGAAGCAAACCGACGGCTATGGCGATGGGAGCGCGCGGCCCCAATAGAACACCGACCAGACCGTTGAGGAGCAAATGAACGCTGGTTGGCAGAATGGCTAACTTGATGTGTATGCTGGAGCTGACGAAAAAGGCCGCGGTCAGCAATCCCAAGCGGGGAATATCTTCATCGTGCAACTGTCGGAGTGGTCGCAGCAGGAGGAGGGCGCAACCGAGCCAACCGGCGACAAGCCAGGCTTCCGCGATCGCTCCATCCGCTAGATGGACCGCCCACAGAGGCTTGCCTGTCACGACCGGTTGTCCTCCGACGAGGAGTCCAGAGAATCTTTCTGCGGCGAATGAGGTACGAGGATGGCTCGCAGACGGCGTAAGGCCCGCAGATACCGCATCGAAGCAGCGGCTTCGCTCAGTCCCAACACGAGGGCCGCCTCCTGGTTGCTCAATTGTTCCTGATGCCTCAGGAGCAGGATTTCCCGGTCCGCTTCCGGCAGTTGCCAAAGAGCGGCAGTGACGCGGCGGAACAGCTCTCGGCGGATCGCCTCGGAAGCCGGGGTTCTTTCTGTATCCACCAACTGGGCCGCCCAATCGGTAGCGGAGGGATCATCCGCCCAGGCAGCGGCCTGCAGGCTTTCCTCACGGTCCACGCTGCGGCGCTGGGCCAGACGATGGCGCCGGTGAACGTCGATGATCCGATCCTGGGCCAAATGCCGCAGCCATAGATGAAAGGGCATGTCCGGCTTTTGCAGATAGGCGATCAGACGCTGGTTGGCTTCCAGCAAAACGTCCTGGACGATGTCCGAGGCATCCAGGCGCCGGGCCAGAACCGGGTCCAGACGGGCCGCGATCAGCCGCCGGAGGGGTTCCCGGTGGGTTCCCAGCAGTTGCTCGGCCGCCTGGGTATTCCCCTGACGGGCTGCTTCCAGGAGGCGTTCTGTCTCTTCTCGTGAGGGCCACATCTGCGCTACCGTTTTTTCTCCCTGCGCTTTCTCTCGCGGCACTTCCACAACTTGATGAGGGTCCGTGGCGTTGAGGCCCGTGGGTATGCATTGCAAGCGTTCTGCTCAAATTGCGGTCATTGCTCAATATAGCGATTGAGAGCAAGGCGAGCGAGCCAGCCTCGCTTGTCCCGTTACCCCAAGCAGAACAACTCTGCTTGACAGCCACCCGCCGCTAGTTACACTAGCATACTAGATGAGTGATGTTTCCTCCTCTTCTTAGCGACTTAGCAACATTCATTCGTTTCACCTAAGCGAGGTTGGTAGCCATGGCCGCGCGTAACTCGCTCCGCTTTCATCCTCTCGTAACTGTGCTGGAAGACCGAACAGTCCCAGCAGTGGCCGCAGTCCAACTTTTCAACGGGGTTTTGAAGGTTGTTACGGATAATCAGGACAACAGCATACTTGTACATCAAAACACTCCAGGAAGGGTGGTGGTGAGGGATCTAATCGCCAACCGGACGTGGAGTTACGTGGCATCGGCGGTACAACGGATCGATGTTTATGGCGGACGAGGGGAGGATGCCATTACGGCTGTGGGACCGGCCGCAGCTCGACTTGTGCGGATGTATGGGAATGCTGGCCAAGATCTGCTTCAAGCCCGGGGTGCGGGACGAATCGTGGCTTATGGCGGTGCGGGCCATGATACCTTGCGGGGTGGTGAGAGTACGGATCGACTATCCGGCGAGGGGGGGAACGACTGGATCCACGGCAACGGCGGCAATGACGTCCTTACTGGTGGTGCGGGCAACGATTGGCTCAATGGCGGAGCAGGAGCCAATGCCGTCTTCGGTAGTTCCGGTGACGATACCATTATCACGCTCAACGATTTGGTGGGTGATGTGGTTGATCCTGGCCTCGGCTTTGACGTGATTTGGGTGGATAAAAACGGTTCCCTGACGGACAACGTATCGACAGCCACGGCAGCCGATACGGTCAATGCTGTGGAAGCCTTTGGGAATCCTGGAGCGGATCGAACACTGGATGGGGATCGTTTGGTCGATCCCGCTCTGTTACCGCAGACCGCCAGCGGCCAGAATTTCTACTACGAGCGGTTCGATGGCCGACCGCTTTTCGGTCCCTCCGGTCCGCACATCAACGATATCCAGCAGGGAGCCTTGGGGGATTGCTGGTTCCTGGCCAGCTTGGCATCGATGGCTTACGCCAATCCGGATTCCATCAAATCGATGGTGGTGGACTTCGGGGACGGCACTTATGGAGTCCGCTTTGGCAGCGCCTTCTACCGAGTCGATAATGATCTGCCTGTCAGCCGCTATGGGGATCAATTCCTGTCCTACACGGCCTTCGGATTGGGAGGAAGCATGTGGGCGCCGATAATCGAGAAGGCGTTTACTTTCCACCGCCAGCCGGGAGCCAATAGTTACAGTTCCATTGAGGGTGGTTTCACCATCGATGCCTACAACGCCTACCAATTACCCGACACGGGAGCTATCGCCTTCCACAGTTCATTCTCCTTTGGATTGCCAGCCTTCGCGAATGCTGCCTCCTTGGGAGCAGGCATTAAAAGCCTTCTCTATCCTTCCAATCCCAACACCCGCTATGCTGTAACCATCGGTATCCACATCTCGACCAGCAACTATCTGATCAGCAATCACCAGTACGTCGTCACCGGTGTCGACCTGGACGGCCTGACGGGTGAAGTGCTCAACGTCCACCTGCGCAATCCCTGGCGGATTGATGGCGGCACGACCGCTTACGGCAATCCCAACGACGGCGATATTGTAATTTCGATTGATGAGTTGTACAACTGCCAAGGCTTCTGCACCCTGGAGTTTGCTCGCGTTTCCTGACGATCTCGCTTCTGAGTAACTCAGCTCATTGGAGGCCAGATTCAACCGCGGTATGAGAAGCAGCCGCGGTCGAAGCTGTGTATAAAGTGGCCCACTTTTTGATTTTGAAATTGGTTCGCCTGACACGCGCTCCGCTTTGGAAAACATTGTTTCTGGGACATGTGTGCCGCTGCTCAAACTCCGTGAATCGATGGTCGATGGCAAGGTGGCCTTAGCGCTGGGAACCAATCACCTGCTGCAAGGTGGCAGCGCGACGGGCGGCGGCAGCACGGCGGGCATAGGGGCCGTGATCAGGATAATGCTCCGCTAACCATTCCCAATGAATCCGTGCCTCAGCAAAACGATCCTCCAGTTCGAGTTGAATCGCGAACATCTCTCTCAGAAGCCGGTCGTGAGGAAATTGCTGCACGCCGTGTTGCAACACTTCAAGGGATTGCAGGTAGCGGCTGCATTGGATGAGGGCATCGGCCCAGGCTCGGAATGCCAGCGGCTCGGTAGTCGAAGGGTTCTGGGCGAAACGCTCAGCGACGAGACTATACCACTGCTGTCGTTGAGGGGAATCGGTCCGGAGAAAGAGGTATTTTGCAGCTTGGTACCAGAGCAGGGGATCATCGGGCAGGGCATGCTGCCGGAAGTGATCCAATGGGACTGGACTCATAGCGATCCATCGGCATATGGATGGCAAGTGTCTAGGAGAACGCACGAGTGATTCTTTCCAGCAGTGCAAAGCGGCAGTCCAATTTGCGGAGGCCGCCCAGACCTGGCCGCAAGCAAACCAGACGTCGGGATCGGCGTGCCCCACCGTTTGGGCACGGGTCAGATAGACTGTGATGTTCTCGGCTTGCTGGGCATGGCGCAGGAGAGCGGCGATACGCAGATGGGGGCCGGGCCAAAGGGGCTGAGCATCGCACGCAGCACGACTAGCCCGCAAAGCCGCCTGGAAGTGTCCTGCACTGTCACTGAGTGTCATCAGATCGGCAGGGAGCAAGGCAGCCGCAGGTCCCGCCACAACCCAATGCCCTATACGGCTAATGTCGATGCCACGTTGAAGGTGTAAAGCTGCCAATTGTTCCCAGCTCTCGAAGTCACGAGGCCGCCATCTCAAAGCTTGTTCCAAGCAATGGGTCGCTTCATCGAAAGAAAGGGTGGCGGCGGCGCGCTGCTGCCACTTGTCCGCTCGATAATCCCAATGGAGGGGCAACCCGACGGCTAGGGCTAGTATGCCCATGAGGACGAGGAAGCAGCACGGGGACCACCGCTTGATCGGCGGCTGCGCAGGTTGAGCGTTGGAGGCACGAGAAGCCGCGAAAGTGGCTAGAATCGTGGCACCGAGAGCAACACTGGGGACGTGAATGCCTGCATCGACGATGCTGTGGAGGGCCACCGCAGTCAACGAAACAAAGCAGCCGAGGCTCAGAGCCTCTCCCTCACTGCGATAAGCGCGCAGGGCATGCCGCAGGGTGAAAAACACAAGCAGCAACGTAGCGACCCCGCGGAGGATGCCGCCTTCGATCCAGGCTTCCAGATACTCGTTGTGCGCGGTGGTTGAGAGGATGGGGCCGAGATGACGCGGTCGTGTCACCAGTTCGGCGATGGTGTAACCTCCCCCGCCCGTACCGCTCAGAGGGAACAAGGCTACGAGGCGCCACGCGTTCTGCCATAGGGACGTGCGATTGTCCGCTTCCCCCCGCCATAGAGTCGCCAGGCGGGTCAGGACAGCTTCATTCCCCAGCCAGAGCAACCAGGCTGCGCTCGCGATCATGAGCAGGATCACGCCACCCCAGAGTGTGCGGTGATGAGGCAAACGGGAAGCACCCAGGAGGGCAGACAAAAGCAGACTGGCGCTCAATGCTAGCACCCCGCCTCGGGACTGACTAAGCACCACAGCACTGAGCATCAATCCCAGGAAAAAGAAGACTCCGACAGCCACTGGTGAGCGCCAACCGTGGCGCCGCCATTCCGCGAGCCAGAGACCGAACGATAACCCAAACATGAGTTCGATCTGGAACGCGAAATGGTTTTTGTTGACGAAGGGGCCAAAGGAGGGGCCATCAGTGGCAAAGTGGCCGTAAATGCGCTCTTGCTCCCCGCTCAGATACTGGATGATCCCTGTGAGGGACAGTAAAAGACCGGTTCCGCACGCCGCCCACGTGAGATGGCGAAGATGGCAGCCGCGGCCCACGAGCAGTCGCCCACCGAGATAGAGCAGGGTGATTCCGGCCAATTGTGCGCCGAGGCGCTGGGTCTCCAGAGGAGCGATGCTCAAAGGCAACCACGCGGAGCGGCGGGGTACGTGCTCCGGTATTTCGCCGACTGTCAATTCCGGTTGCGCTGGCCGTAGGGTCGCATGCCACTCCGCTGCCTGGGGATTGAGCACAGCGACCCAACTCGCTGGCAAAGGCACCGTTTGGCACCAGGTCCAAGCGGTGAGTCCCAGCAAGCACCAGGCAAGCGGGTCCCGATATAAGCCGAACTCTTGCCGGGTTGTCCAGAAAACGTAAGCTCCCCACCCCGCTAGAGCCAGGATGGCCAGCATCACCACGAATTGACTAGCAGGACTAGCACTTCCGAATGGCCAAGGAGTGAGGACGAAAAGACCAATCAGCAAGATGATTCCTGCGCGCCGAACGACAGGAATGTCGGGGAAACCCTGAAGATGGGAACTTCCGGGAAACGGCATGGAAAAGGTGGCATTGGGTGCTAGCCAGTCCGTAGGTCAACGGCGAGTGGGAGCTTTCGGTTGAGGCAAGCGTGCTTTGCGCGTGTCCTGGAGTCGGCGTCCGGTCTCTACCCACAATGCTGCCGAGGCTTCATCCCCTTCCACGAGTGTTAGAGGTGACTCCTCCGACTGCAAGGCGGTTGCCACTGGATTACCCGCTCCTTGCAAGCTCTCGCAGACTTCCGCCGTGGCCACCACGGCTGCCAATAGAACCAAGAACCCTGGCAGCACTAGCACGAGTTTGCGCATGATGATGTTCCGCTGGTGTGACTATTGCCTCGGGCAAACTCTTCACCCATAGCATAATCTGTCCGGTTGGGATATGCCAACGTTTTTCCGGTAACTTTCCGGCAAGGGCAGTCCTTGTCTGTTCCTGATGGACCCTGTTCCCGATGGACTGAGCGGGAGGGAGGGAGGGCTCATACCGGTTCACGTCAATCTCAGGAAAAATCAGGGAAGATGACTGCTTATCGAAGCGGTCCTAACGAAAGGGGAGCAGATGCTTGTAGTGGCTCGACAGGAGGGCGGCGAGAATTTCATCATGGTGGAGATAATAACCGCGGGAGGCGCGGGCAGCTACGGCAATTCCGATGACGCGCCGCTGAGCATCCAGCAAAGGCCCGCCGGAACGACCCGCTAGCGGAGCTTGGGCCGTCCGCCAAAAGAAAACACCCTCTTTTCCGGCATCGTCCACATATTCACGAGCTTCCAGCCGTTCTGCTCGGAGGGTAGCGCCACCCTCGGAGTTGATGCCGATGCTCCAAGCAGCCGCTGGGAAACGTTTCGGGCGTGCCCAAGGTGGTGCCAAGGGAAGCACAGGTATCTTCCGCCCTCCGGTCTCGAAGCGGACCAGGGCCAAGTCTTGCTGGGGCCAGCGGGCCACGACACGCGCCTGGCGGGCGTACCAAGCCACATCGGGATAGCTCTGCCAGGAAGTGAAAGCGACTTCCACCCGTTCGTCGATAGCCACGTGTGCCGCTGTCAGTAGCCAGCCGATTTCATTCTGGACGGCGATGACTACGCCGGTCCCAGTCGGTCCTCGTGCCACACTCACGCGCGGGCAGGCGAGGAGTGCTTCAGTCCACAAGATGGAGGTCATCACACCAGGCATTATCAAAGTCCATGCAGATACCATGTTGCTCCCTCATGCGCCGATGACCCATGTGGTGTTGGGCCAGAACTCGAAGAGGGGTGAGGAATGTCTCAATCTTGGGCTTGCACGGTACGCAGCGGAGGTTGGCTTGGGACGCTCCGGTCTTGTTCCGAGAGGGGGGGAAGCCATTCGAGCAGCTCGTCAAACTGGTTCAAGAGCCGTTGCGGTTGAGATTGACGGATGGCCTCCTCGCTTTCGGGACCTCCGCGGACAATCCACACAGGCACCCCCGCCGCCCGTCCCGTTTCCACGTCAATGCTCATGTCCCCTACGTAGAGGGCCTCCTGGGGCGAAACTCCGAGCCGCCGCATTCCCTCTAAAAGCATAGCAGGGTCTGGCTTGGTTCGACCCGCGACATCCTCCGGTCCGAGAATGCAACCGATAGCAGGACCGAGGGCCAGAGATTGGACCAGACGGCGAGTGAATTCGACACGTTTGTTACTGCAAACGCCTAAGCGATAGCCTCGTCGTGCTAGCTCCGCCAGGGTGGTGGTGACACCGGGAAGCCAGCGTGTCTGTTCTAGCAGGATGCGGTCATGATGCTCGCGGTAGCGAGCTATGGCTTCGGGAAGGGGCGCATTGGGAACGAGCTGTTGCAATAGACGTTGCAAGCCCCAGCCCACATGCCGCCGGACTTCCGCCTCGCTCAACGGTGGCAGCCCGTAAGCGGCACGGACATGATTGGTGCTAGCAGTAATGGCCGCGAAACTGTCGGCCAGTGTCCCATCAAAATCGAGGAGGACGGCTCGTATGCCGGATGGTGCTGTTGCCACGGTAACCCTTTCGCCTTGCAATCGCCGTTGGCGTCGCCGGCAGTGCCTTGTCCGCCGCTTTGATTCAGACCGCGGTATTTCCTCTGTGCGATCCCTTTGCTATGGTAGGAATGAACCTCCTTTTCCGCATCTGGTACTTTCCACTATGCCTGGGGCACCGCGGCCATCCCGATCTGACACTGGCCCGTCTCCGCGAGTGGTTCCCTCCGGAATCACGCCCGACGCTGCGGAGTCCCAGGTTCTTCCTCCAGCATCCTCTGGAGAATCTGGACGGCATTCTCAAGCTCTGCCGGCCGCCAACCTAAGCAGAAAGGAAGCAGCTTGTGATCCCTCGAAACCGGATTCTCCGCAGGCGGCGCTCGATGAATCGAAACTGCTCAAATCCAGGATCGGTGCGATGCCTGCGGACACAGAGAAGGGTCAGGGTGAGAAGACTGCTTCCCGGGAATCCGCAACAAGAAGCGGTGCGCTGGTACATCTGCGGTCCCGACCGGGGACGGCATTAGCGCCGTTGGCTCCGCCGGCGACGACCGCGTTGGCACCGTTGGCGGAACGGCCCTTAACCCCGGAATTGGTCTTCCGGGAATACGCACCGCGCATCTACGCCTTGGCTCGCCGCATGCTTGGAAACGATGCCGATGCCGAAGACGTAACTCAGGATGTCCTCCTGCAAGTGGTGCGCAAGCTGAACACCTTTCGGGGCGAAAGCCAATTGGGTACCTGGTTGCACCGCGTGACCGTCAATGCCGCCTTGGCTCATCGTGCCAAACGGGCCAGCCGGCAAAAACACGAGACCAGCGAGGTGGAGGATGCCACCTTTGATGCCGCTGTCCTAACTTCCCCCGTCAAGCGCTGGCATGCTTCGCCGGAAGAACCGATCTTGACCGCCGAACAGGCCGAAATCATCGAAAAAGCCATTCGCCAGTTGCCTGAACCCTACCGGGATGTTTATGTGCTCGCCGATGTCGAGCATTTATCCAATGCGGAAATTGCTGAGCGATTGGGTTTGTCCGTAGCCGCAGTCAAAAGCCGACTCCATCGTGCCCGACTTCGCATGCGTGCTGCCTTGGCTCGATACTTTGAACAGGAAGCCGGTACAGATTCCCAACCCCTCCTTCCGGACGACCCGCCTGACGGAGGATCCATCTCATGACTTGTACTGAATTGTTGCAACTGCTGGATGATTATCTCACCGGGCAGTTGTTCTACGAACAGCAGCAATTGGTCGAGTGGCATATTTCCTCCTGCGAGCACTGCCGGACTCAGGTGGTGAGCTATCGCTTCACGATTCAGGCCGTGCGGCATCTGCCCCGCGAGGTGCCCTTGCCCCCACACTTTGCCCATCGGCTCTGGCAGATCATGCAAGAGGAATTGGCCCGCCCCCAGGAGGAAACGAAGGATCGCTATGGCTAACTTTCAGACTGCGGCGGCCACAAACGGCTCGTAAGGCGGCAAGCCCTGCTCCCGCCGCATCTCATCCATCGGACCCCACAACACATCCACATCATCCTTGAACACGTCCCCAATCAGGACATCCGTGACGGCGCCCTTCAGGTGGGGATATTTGCGGACAAACCGCCCGAAACTCAGTCCGTCGTAGTACTCGCATACCAATCGGCGTACACGGTCCATTCCTTGGACATAGGTCTTTTCCCACTTCCGCAGTTGAGCTTCGGAAAAGTCCTGCCGGGCAAACGCCTCCAGGATCGTGTCGGCTGCCATGCTGGCCGAGGTCATCGCCATCAACAGACCCGAAGAGTAAAGAGGATCGAGAAAGCCGAAGGCATCGCCGATCAAGCACCAACCGTTACCGGCTGCCTTCTTGGCGCGATAGGAATACTCTTTTTGAATGCGGAAGATGTCGCATCGTGTCGCGCCGCGAATGCGGGGTTGCAGGCCGGGAGCCTTGGCCACTTCCTCGAAGTAAATAGTCTCCGGGTCCTTGTTGCCCCGCTTGAGCAAATACTCGCCATCGGCCACCACACCCACGGAGACGATGTCGTCATGGAGGGGAATATACCAGAACCAGCCTTTTTTGCCCTGGGTCTGGATGACGATGGTTGCCCCTTCATCTTTGCCAGTGTCCCGGTAGGCTCCTTTCCAGTAAGTCCATAGGGCCGCTTTCTTCAGGAGCGGGTCCCACTGGCGCAAGCCGAAGCGATCGATGATCAAAGTGCTTTGACCGCTAGCATCAATGACCACCTTGCTGCGGACTTCATAGGGGGAGGAACCTTCGGGTTGCACCCGGACGCCGACCGCCTGCTCACCCTCGAAGAGCACCTCCAGAACCCGCGTTCCTTCCTGAACCGCTACGCCGTTTTCCCGGGCGTGATTGAGGGCCAGGTGGTCGAATTCGCTCCGCCTCACCTGCCAGGTTTGGGAGGATTCGTGCGGTTTGTGTTCCCAGAAGTAAAACGGTTCCGAAAGCCGGCCATATTGATCGATGAATTGCACGCTGTATTTTTTCACGAAATGGCTATTCTTCATTTTTTGTAACAGACCTGTGCGCTGCATCGGATAGAAAGTATTGGGGATCATGGATTCCCCAATATGAAAGCGGGGGAAGTGGTCCCGTTCAAACAAGGCGACTTTCAGGCCGTTTTGCGCGAGTATGGTCGCCGCGGTGGAACCGGAAGGCCCCCCACCTACGACAACCACATCCACCTGTTGCGTGATTGGATTCATGGTCTTCTTCTCCTAACGGGGGGTTATGGTATTTATAGCCTGGAATCTCACACACGGACGTCGTTGATACATCCAGTGGACGAACTTATACCGGCGTTATTTCCAGTGGCTGCCGTCTGGCTCATGGGGAGATCGTACCAATCGCAGCAAATCGATCAGTTGGCGTAGCTGTTCGGGACGGAGATGCCCCAGTTGCCGCCGATGGCATTGACGCAGCGGTTCCGCCAGTTGATCCAGCAACCAGCGTCCTGCCGCGGTGATGCTGACCAATACTGCGCGCCGATCTGCCGGGGAGCGAGTTCGCATGATCAGACCGCGCTGCTCGAGTTTGTCCAACATCCGGGTAATGTCCGGAGCACGGGAAATGAGGCGGTCCGCCAATGCTAGTGTTGGCAAGGGTTCCCGTGCTGCTCGGAGGAGGCGCAGGACGTTATACTGCTGGGCGGTCAATCCATACTCGGCAAACAGTTCCTCTTCCAGGATTTTCAGCCGATCGTAGGTTCTCCAGAGCGACAGGTATGCTTCCTGTTCCAGGGAGTCAAAGCGCCGCCGGCTCGGAGAACGCCGTTCTGTTATGCTGTGACCACTCATACTAGCACTATAGTCGTCGGGACATTGATTGTCCAGACAACTATTGTTCCGACATCTTCTGTTTCCTCTCGCTTGCCGGTCGGTGATGCCTTTTCGGTCGCTCAAGGGACGGCAGGAAGCAGGATAAGCGCGGCATACCTTGGATGGATTGATGGGAGCTGAGATGGAGGGTGGGAGAAGGTGCCGCAAGGAAAAGGATCACGGGGTTACGACCCGGCAATCTCAGGCTATATCTTTGCCGCGGATTTTGGCGCCGAGTACGTGTCGGAGGCGCCCTTCGATCTTTTCGTGAGCCTTGGCGATTTCCTTGTCGGAAAGCGTGTGGTCTGGAGCCTGATAGGTCAGGGCGAACGCCAGGCTCTTGGTACCCGGAGGAAGGCCGGGGCCGGTGTAAAGATCGAACAATTCCGCTCGGACCAGCAAAGATCCGCCGGCAGTTCGAATTTCCCGCAGAACATGCTCCGCGGGGAGTTCGGCCGGCACAACCACGGCAATATCTCGCTTGGCAGCCGGGAAAGGCGGGATGGGGCGATAGGCGAACCGTTCCGGTATGCCCGCCAGAATGGCTTCTAAGTCAAGTTCTGCCAAGAGCAGAGTGCGGGGGAGTTGCCACTGATCCGCCACGCGCGGATGAATCTGACCCGCTGCGCCGAGACTGGAGTTCCTCAGGACCAATCGGGCACACCGCTTGGGGTGCAACCAGGGCACGGAGTCAGTCGGCTGGTATTGCACGTCGGGCAGATGCAGATCTGCTGCCAAGGCTTCCAGGATCCCCTTCAGATCAAAGAAGTCGTATTGCGGAGCGGGGGAATGAGGCGGATCATCCCAGGCGGGAGAATAACGGCGGCCCCACAAGGCTAGAGCGACACGGCGTTGCTCCTGGGGCAAGTCCGAATCAGGCTGAGGGATGTACACCAGGCCGATCTCGAAAAGGGCCAAGCTGTCATTGTGCTCAAGATTGTGGCGGACGACGGCGAGCAGGCCGGGCAGAAGTGAGCGGCGAAGGACAGAACGTTCCGGCGAGATGGGGTTGAGCAGGCGGACGTAGTCCGTGGCAGGGGCATGATTCGGCTTGGGATGGAGTCGAGCTTCGGCTTCTGGACTGCTGAGGGAGTAGGTGATGACCTCCTGGAGGCCGTGGAGGACCAGTAGGTCCCGGACCTTCTCCTCTCCGTCTTCATCCTGTTGCACTTGGGGCGGGGGAAGTTCCAGGGGCAGGAGCCGTTCCGGCAGGCGGTCGTAGCCGTAGATGCGTGCCAGTTCTTCGACCAGGTCCGCGGCCCCATTCTGAATGTCTAAGCGGGTGAGAGGAACCTCGACCCGCCAGCCATCCGGCAGGGGCTGGAGGGAAAAGTCCAGAGCTGTCAGGATGCGTTCCACCTCACCCTCCGGCAAGGAGCATCCGAGCAGGCGGCAGATGTCGCGCTGCGTGAAATGGACCACTTGCACTTGCGGCGGTTGGGGAAAGACATCGACCAGTCCCGCGAGGACTTGACCCTGGGCCAGACGATGGAACAGTTCCAGCGCCCTTTGAGTGGCAGGAAGGACCTGAGCGGGTGACACGCCTCGGCTGAAACGTGTGCTCGCTTCACTGAAAAGGTTGAACTGGCGGGCCGTTTTGCGAATGCTCACCAGGTCAAAGGTGGCGGCTTCCAGAAGAATGTGGCGCGTTTGGGCGGTGACTTCCGTCTCTTGTCCGCCCATGACTCCGGCCAGAGCGATGGGGCCAGCGCTGTCGGCGATGACCAGATTGTCCGCAGTCAATTCCCGCTTCTGGCCATCGAGCGTGAGGAGTGTTTCGCCGGGTCGGGCAGGGCGTATGGTGATGTGAGGGGTTTCCCCACCGGCGCGCCGTAGGAGAACATCGTAATCAAAGGCATGGAGCGGTTGTCCCTGTTCCAGCATGACGTAGTTGGTGACATCGACGATGTTATTAATCGGCCGCATGCCGGCGAGGCGGAGGCGGTGCTGCAACCAGTAGGGGGACGGGCCAACGCGGACATTGCGAATGACAGCCGCGATGTAGCGGGGGCAGAGCTGGACATCGGCAATGGAGACGCGGACGTGGCGCTCGACGGATTCGCTCGTGGTGGGATAATTCGCCACAGGCAGGCGCAGAGGCAATCCCGTCAGAGCGGCCACTTCGCGGGCTAGGCCGACTAGACCCAGGCAGCGTGCCATGCTTGGGAGTACATCGATCTCCAACACGACATCTCCCAGCAGATCGGCGGCAGGAGTGCCGGGAGGGGGAGCTTCTGCGGGGTCCAGCAGAATAATCCCTTCGTGATCCTCGGAGAGTCCCAGTTCAAACTCCGACATGCACATGGCATCGTTGAGGATGCCGCGGAGGGTCCGCGGTTCCAAGGTGGCGATGGTTTTGCGTCCTTCCTTGTCCATGCTGAAATAGCGGCAGCCACGCAAGCCCAGGATGACCACCTGCCCCGATTCGCCGACCGCGATATTGGGAGCACCGGTCACTACTGTCTTGGGTTGGTCCGCGCCATATTCGACGGTCACCAGTTTGAGCTTATCGGCGTCGGGATGCTTGGCGATGTTGAGGATGCGGGCGACGAGGACTTTATCTCGTTCCCAGACCAGAGGCGCCTGAGGTGCCGGTAAACCGGGCGGCAGAGGCACGCCATAGGCGTGAACAGCGGTAACTTCCAGCCCGGCTCGGCTCAGGCGTTCCACCAAGGCGGGCAAGTCTGCGGGGAGCTGAACGTATTCGCGCAGCCATGACAGCGGGACACGCATGGAAGGCTTCCGTCCTGATCCGAGTGCAAATGTCTGAGTTCAGGCTCAGTTCACCTCTGGCGCCGGGAAGGATCGTCCACCGGCGGGATGGGGAAATGCTAGCGAAAGACCACAGCCCTGGCAGCCGGGAGTTCGCCGCGGAGACCACCCGTAACGGAGTCAAATCCGACCATCGCCGAGGATCAGTTGTCGGGCGCAACCCGCGGCTCCAATGACACCGGCATCTGCTCCCAGTTCTGCTAAAGCAATGCGGACCTGGCGGCTCGGATAGGGTAAGCCGAAACGACGAACGTAGGCATCGATCCTGGCTCGGAAGCCCTCCCCCGCTTCCGCCATGCCGCCGCCGAAGACGATCATTTCCGGGTCCACGACGGCAATAACCGCGGTGGCTCCCAAGGCGAGATAATAGGCGGTTTCATCGACGATCTGGAGTGCGAGGGCATCGCCACTTTCGGCCAGGTCAAAGATGACGCGAGTGGTGAGTTCGGCATCTGTGGCGGTGTAGTAATCGCGCAGGCGCGTGGGGCCGCGCCAGGCCGCCAGGGCTTCACGGGTCCGCCGGACGACTGCTGTGGCACTGGCATGAGCCTCCAAGCACCCCCGCGCTCCACAACCGCAGAGTCGGCCCTGTTCCGGCAAGGCAATGCGTAAATGTCCCAGTTCGCCGCCGTGGCTGTGTTCCCCCTCGATGATCCGATTATCGATAATGATTCCTCCCCCCACGCCGGTACCCAGGGTGAACAAGACCATGCTGCGGCAGCCGCGAGCCGCGCCGACCCAGAACTCGCCATAGGCCGCGGCATTCGCATCATTTTGATAGGCCGTTGGCTTGCCGAATACCTTGCGGATGTGTTCCCGGACGGGCACATTCTTCCACGGCTTGAGGTTGGGCGGATCGAGAATCACTCCCGCACGGATGTCCATCAAACCGGGGGTCGCCACCCCGATGGCCGTGATGGCTTCCAGGGATAAACGGGCGGCAGCGATCGCCTGTCGGATCGTCTCGCACATGGTTTCCAGTCCCGCTTCCTGGCCCCGCTCAGGACGTGTGGGTAATGCCACGGGTTCCGTGAGAGGCCGGCCATTATCATCCACCACTGCCGCCTTCATCGTGGTACCGCCCACATCTAATCCCACGTAATACCTTCCGGCTGCACCGTTGCTCATGAACGACTCCTTGGTATCCCATTCCCCTTTGCCAATGGCTTATATCTGCGGGTGGGATCTGTCCGCGGGAGCTGGCTAGGGTGACCTGATTTCCCAGTCCTGGGGATGCCATCGAATTTTCTAATCCCTCGGATTCTACCGAGATGCCTCAGCAAAGCCGGAGGACAGGAACCGGTTGGGACAATACCCCATCCCGCCTTCGCTGGGAAATCACTTGACGGAGTCAGGTTTTGATGGGTGTGAAAAACTGTGTTATCAGTGGCAGAGGGTGGGTTGGGCTGATCCCAAGGAGAGAAACTCCCGTCGGCGCAGGGGGAAAATGTGATCTAGACTTGGTGATGATCCGAGGCACGACATGCCGTGCCCAGAAGTAAAAAACGTCCCACGATCCCTGTCGCCCGGTGGAAGTATGGAAACCGTATCGCCCCCGTTACCACCCGCCCTGATGCAACGTCTGGTCATGGCCGTGATGGTCCATGGCATTCCGGATTCCCAGGTGGGTACAGCGTTTGAGATCTTAGTTCATGCCTTGCGGCACCCGTTGGCTTACGTTCGGGAGTTGGCCGTGGTAGCTCTGGCCGAGCTACCTTTAGGCTCATCGAAACGGATTGCAGCGTTAGTAAGGGCGTTGCAGGATGACTCGGCCCGCGTGCGGCGGCGGGCCGCTCGTGCCCTGGGAGATTTCGATCCACCGGCCTGGCCGGCGATGGGCATGCTCATCGCAGCCTTGCGAGATGTGGATGGCAGTGTGCGGCGGGATGCGGCGGGTGCCTTGCAGCGCTTCGGACCTCTGGCGGCTCCGGCGGCTCCGTCCCTGGTGGCTCTCATTGCCGATCCCGACATGCGGACGCGGGCCGTCGCTTCGGCGACCTTACGCAGCATCGGTCCTGCTGCTGTCACCGCCTTGCAACAGGCCCGGCTCCACGCCCATGCCGAACTCAGAGCGCGGATCGATGAATGGCTCTCCCGCTATGCCCTCGCAGTAGCAACCACCCCTCCACCGGGCGAAACCCGCTCCCTCAGTCTCTACTCAACGGATGTCCTTCCACCGCTCCCGTCCCCAACCCATTCGGTTAGCCCTGAGACTGCGTCCAAAAACGCCAGCGAAACGGCAGACCCTTCCCCCACCCTGTCGTGATATGGTTCAGTTAGATTCCCCCTTGGGCGGAAGAAGTGATATCTATCCGATGACCTGTTCCAAATGGAAGCAGGATCAGTCCCGCGATGTCTGATCCCGCTCTGTGGTCTGTGAGGTCGATTTTCGGGGGGACCGAGCTTGTCGCTCTTATTCAAGGGCGATTCCCTTCGCAGCGCTTTCCGTCCCAAGCTCCGAGCATTCTAGCGGATTTGCGTGATGTCCTTGATGCCATCGAGAAAAGGTTCCGGGTCTTTCAGGAAGGCCGCCAGAGCTGTAGCGAAGGTCAGCGTCTTGCGATGTTTCCAGATGAACTCCATGGCCCGATCGCCGTAGCGGAAGATGACTTCCAACAATTCTTCGTTCCGGCCGATCTGTTGGAGGCTGCCGTTGTCGAACATCATGCGGAGGCGGCGGCCATTCTGAAGTTGTTGCAGTACGGAGAAGGCCCGCGCTGCGGGTGCCCCTTGAGCTTGGATCACCGGCATGGCTACATCTCCGTGGCGCATCAGAGCACGGGCCGCCTCATCTCCGTGTTGGCGGGTCAAAATCACTGCCGCAGGACGTTGAACGACCCAAGCGGCCTCATCCCCGTACCGCGCCAGGAGCCGGATGACTTGGGTGGCGTGTTGTTCCCCCACCTGCTCGACGTAGTGGAAGACTTGGGGGCCAACTTTGCGCGCGGCGGTGTAGGCGTCCTCCCCATGCCGGGCGGCGAGGCGTTCCAGTCGGCCAGCTAAGGTTTGCAATTCCTGCGCGGATAACCGCAGCCCGAATTTCTTGGCAATATATTCCGCTGTCTCGCGCGCCGGGGCAGCTCGGCCTTGGCCCCAGCAGGGCAAGATTCCCAATAAGACCACCAGCAGCGCCACTGCCAACAACGCGCTCCCAAATACCACATGTCGCTTCATCGCACTTTCTCCGATCTTGGCCCGGAGATAGGATCCTCTGATCACTCCTGATCCCGCTGGGGCGTAGGAGTGAGCAGGCTCTGCAATGCGGCTTGCCGGACGGCTTTACGCTCCTTGGCAAACTGTTGCAGTTCTGCCCTAACTGCTTGGGAGATCTCTTTTTCCAATTCATCGAGGTTCGCTTCTACCTGCTTAGCCAATTCACCTTTGCGATCGAGAATACTTTCGATGATCCAATCGATCGCTGCACCCACGATCAATCCAATTCCGAAGGTGACCGCTCCGGATGCCATCCCCGCGGCGCTGGTACTCAATCGTAAACCTAAACGGGTCAGAATTTGGGTAGCAATCGCCTCTGTGATTTTTGGTGGGGAGATGATGCGAGTGGCAACCAAATCACCCGCCACGGCTGCCAGCTTGGTCGAATCATGGTAAAGCAGTTTCTTTTTCGCCTGCTGGCAAGCCGCGATAAGACTTTCTGTGTACTTTTTCTGAAGTTGCTCCCGATCCCATTTGGCGAATGGAGTGGGGAAATCTGCCACATCTTCCTGCAATTTCAGAAGCATGTTGTTTTCGATTTGCTCCACCTCTTTCAGATACGCTTTGATCGTTTGCTCCACGACTTTTTCGAGGCTTTCTGGGGCGAAAATGCATTCCGCAAACTTTTCTTCCAGGAAGCGTTTATGCTTCTCGCAATCTCCGAAGGGGAGCAGGTCCTGCAGCCAACGGCGGGTGCTGCCCCAACCCAGTGCATAATCTGCGAATTCCGGGCAGCCTTGTTTCGCATCGCCGAAGAAACGTGGAATCGCCTGCATCTGCCGATCGAGGGCCTCTCGGCAGAGCCGTTGTGCTTCTTCTTCATGTTTGCGGATGCGTTCTTCCAGCGATGGTCGCTTTTGGGTCGTCTTCTCCGGGGCGGAGAGTGGCTCGGACGATGGAGCCGCTTGCCCGCGGACCCAACTGACGAGCAAGACGCCAGTGAGCACGCCCGTGGTCAGTAGCACCCAGTAGAGCCAGGATGGCAGGGCTGGGGCGGTCTGCGGATTGGCTCCATTCTGCGGGACTTTGCTTTGGCCAGAAGTTGGGGTCACGTGCGTCATTGAAAGTTCTCCCAGAAGATAGGGTGGAACGGCCGGACCTCCGGGGTTTCCCCCATTCGTCCTTCCACAGGATCAAGAGGCGGCATCTAGGGATTTGGTTCGTCGAAATCGAGAATTTATTTGGCAGGGTGCAATTGAGGTGCTGCGGGGGGGGGGAAGCTGCGGATGAGCTGAGACAATGGTGTAAGAGCTTAGGGGTGAGGAAGATACGGGATAAAGTCAGGCCGGCAGTTAGGTGGCGGGAGGTTGACCGAGGGGGAAAGGATCAAAGCGGAGGCATGTGGCGGTGCCGCCGGGCGGTGAGCGTCCGGTCGATTTGGCGTTGGGCATCCCGCTGACGGAGGGCTTCCCGTTTGTCGTATTTCTTCTTGCCTTTGGCGAGGGCAAGTTCCACCTTGGCCCGGCCGTTTTTGAAGTACAGCCGCAGCGGGATCAGGGTCAGTCCTTCCTGTTGGGCCTTAGCGGCAAAGCGGGTAATCTGCTGGCGGTGGAGGAGTAACTTGCGTGGGCGCTTGGGCTTGTGATTGAGCACATTCCCATATTCGTATTCGGGGATTTCTAAGCCGTAGAGCCAGACTTCGCCATCTTCCACACGCGCGAAGGCATCGTCGAGCTGAGCATGGCCGGCCCGCAGGCTTTTGACTTCCGTTCCTTGCAGAACCAGGCCGCACTCCAGGCGGTCCAAGATATCGAAATCATACGTGGCACGGCGATTCCGGCAGATGATGTCGATGCCTTCTTCCGCCGACTTTTTCTTCTCCTTGTTCGCCTTGGACATGGCGCCTATTCCTCTGCTAGAGTTTGCCCCTCAATTGAGCATTCAGGGGAAACGATGGCGGCTCGACCTCGTGCTGGTCTCAGCTCTTCCTCCGCTTTCCGGCAGGGGACAGCCACCCACCCCCGAAGTTCCCCATGCAATGCGGCGGGTTTGGGAAGTTGTGTCACCGGCGCGATACCTGTTCCCACCAGCGGCCCTTTCCCATTCCGCGGTATCCCGTCTCGGTCCCCATTATAAACTGGATGTAACGGAAGTTGTAGGTACGGGTGAAGGGGAATCTTCGTGGGGAGGATAGAAGTGTGGTAGGCGGCTGGGGAATTTGATCTTTGATTCAGGTAGGGGTGGGGGGATGGCTCAGCGGCGATACGTGATCCTAGAGCACAACTGGCCTGCGGTCCACTGGGATTTGCTGCTGGATGTCGGGGCGGTTCTTCGTGCATGGCGGTTGTGGGAGGAGCCAGCCGTCGGGGTAACGATGCGGGCGGAAATCAACGCGGATCACCGGCGGATTTATTTGGATTACGAAGGGGAAGTGAGCGGAGGGCGGGGGGTGGTCCGCCGTTGGGATGCCGGGGTGTATGAGGTTGTGGCGGTGGTCGGGGACCAAGCCGAAGGGGTCGAGCAGCCGGCGGGAGGAGACGACACTGGCGTGATGCCGTGTCCGAAGGAGTTGGTGGTACACCTGTGGGGTCAGCGCTGGCAGGTTCGTTGCCGCTTGTGGCGTGTGGAAGGAGGTGAGGTCGGGGAATATCGGGCGGCGTTCACGGCTTGGACGGAGGCGGTGCCACAGCTTCAACCCGCGTGCGGCCCGCCACCGTGAGGTTGCCGTCGTGGACTTCCAAAGTTAGGATTTGCGACACGGGATGCGGTTGGTCCGGAAAGAACCGGAACAGCCCCACGGGGTTACTCCCGTGCCGATACCATGTAACATCGATGTGGGAAGCGCGGGCCGCCTCGCTAAGAGCATCCAGAATGGATTGCCGGGCGATGCCCAATTGTCCGACCCGCAAGTCGCAGACTTCCACTGCCACGACGTTGATTTCTTCCGCCACCAGCCAGATTCGCAATTGCAAAGAGATCACTGTGCTCCACCAGCCCTGTCCGTAGCGCACTCCCAAGTGGAGTCGGTCGCCCACGATGGCCACACGGGGGGAGTGGAATCCCGACGGGAGCCAACCGGCAAAACTTCCTCGCGGTCCCATCATCTCCGCGAAAAAGCAGTTGAGTTCCTCCGCTCCGATTCGGATGCCCCAAGCGGGTCGGGTCCGAACTTCGTACTTGAAATCCTGGATGCGAGTGACCAAGTGGGAGGCTTTCTCCCGCGTGTCGTAGGTGTCGGGAGGGGATACTTGCCGATAAAAAGCCGGTTCAGCCTTGATCAGTCCGGTGAGGATGGCAAGCACCGCAACTAGAAGGATCATCGGCAAGGCGAACGCCGTCCAGCGTTTCTGACGGTAGGTCATCACGGAAAGCCTCGTGTCGAACCCGCAAACGGGTAAGTGCCAATTCGAAACAGTGAAGCATTCCCAGGCATAACCGGGAAAGCGGCCTGCGTCCAGAGCGATCGGCAGGAGGGGTCAATGAGTGATGACCGGCGGGGTCAATCCCGCAGTTCGCGTCCGGTGAGATGGAGGAAGACCCGTTCCAAGGAAGGCGGCCGAGCATCGATGGCCGTGATCTGGACGCCGACTTCCGCCGCCAAGCGCACGACGCGGGGGAGGACTTCCGCGACATGGTCTGTGAGAATTTCCCAACGTCCATCTTTTTGCACGGCATTTTTGACGCCGGGTAGGAGGGGCAGCCGCTCCAGGAAGTCGCGGTTGGCCTGTTCCACCGTCAGCAAAAGCTGGCCATCGAGCAGGGCGAGAAGGCGGGGAAGGGTGTCGCACGCTCGGAGACGGCCGTCGTCAAGGATGGCTAGACGCGGGCAGAGGGCTTCCACCTCTTCCAGGTAGTGACTGGTATACACAATTGTCATGCCGCCGCGGTTGAGGGTCCGGATCAACTCGAAGATGTAATTGCGGCTTTGGGGGTCCACCCCCGTGGTCGGTTCATCAAGAAACAGCAAGCGGGGGCGGTGGACAATCGCAGCGGCCAAATGCAACCGCCGTTTCATGCCTCCGGAGAAACTTGCCACCCGCTCCTCGGCCCGCTCCTCCAGCCCGACGGCCTGGAGCATCTCCGCGACTCGGCTTTCCAATTCCGAACCCTCCAGGCCATAGAGACGGGCGAAGAAGCGGAGATTTTCCCGCGCCGTCAGATCGGGATAGAGGGCCAGTTCCTGGGAAGCTAGTCCGATCCATCGGCGCAGGTCCCGGCGACGGCGATGGAACGTCTGGCCGAACAGGCGGACCTCCCCTCCATCCGCATCGAGCAAGCCGCAGAGTATCGAAATGAGCGTGGTTTTACCCGCCCCATTCGGCCCCAGTAATCCGAACAATTCCCCTTCATTCACCGTCAGTGAAACATCGTCCAGAGCGACGGTGTCGCCGTAGCTCTTGCGAACATGAATCACTTCGAGAACGGGGCGGCTCATGGTGACTATGAATTGTTCTAGCGGTTGATCCGACGGCTAACAGGGGGCGGAGATCACCCTGCGATTCAGAACCCCTTAGCTCCAAGCTGAGGTGTGCCCTGCGGGAGGTAGGAAGATGCCGACCTCAGATCATGGGCGGACGAGTCCGGATCGGATTCGCAGTGTCAACGATCGTTCTCCCGATCCCCGCGGCCAGTATGTGCTGTACTGGATGCAGACCAGCCGCCGTCTGCATTGCAATCATGCCCTGGACGTGGCGGGGTATTGGGCGGTCCGACTCCACAAGCCTTTGGTCATTTACGAGGGGTTGAAGCGGCATTATCCCTGGGCCAATGCTCGGCTTCACGTCTTCGCCCTGGAGGGAATGCGGGACAATGCCGCGGCAGCACGCCACTACGGCTTGACCTATTGGCCATTTGTGGAAACGCCGGATTATCCAGGGCACGGTTTGGTCCGACGCTTGGCAGCCCAAGCCTGCCTCGTGGTGACCGATGATTACCCTGCCTACATTGTGCCAGCCCATATTCAGGCGTTGGCAGGCTCGATTCACGTACCTTTGCTCTGTGTGGATGGCAACGGACTGATTCCCCTGCGGCAGTTGGGACCGCTGCCGGGTGCTGCCGCCCATTTGCGCCCGCGGTGGCACCGTCACTTTCCCCAAGCCTGGCAGCAGAGAGCGGCGAGCGTTCCGGATTTCCCCGCTTTTGTGAGGCGAACCGTTACGCCTCCCTTTCCTGTTTGGGATGTCCCGCAGGACCTAACCACGGCCGTGTCCCGGCTTGGTATCGATCAGTCCGTTCCCCCTGTGCCAGCGACTCCTGGTGGCACTCAAGCTGGCCAAGCTCGTCTTCGTGAGTTCGTGGCTCATCGACTGAGTCGCTACGCTGCGGAGCGCAATCAACCGAGCGATCCGCAGCAGGGGGCATCCAGCGGCTTGAGTCCCTATCTACGCTGGGGGCATATTAGCATTCAGGAAGTGGTCGAGGCGGTACTAGGTCCCGATTGGTCACTAGACGAGCTAGACAGGAGTGCAGCGGGACGGCGCGAAGGATTCTTCTGCCGTGATGCTAATATCAACGCTTTTCTCGACGAAAGCTTGATCTGGCGGGATGTCGGCTACGTCTGGCACTACTTTTTCCGCCCCCAGGTGTTGGCTATGACGGGCCAGCCACCGGGAACGGTCAGTTGGCATACGGGAGCGCATCCGCCGCACTTCCATTTTGCTCGCTGGGATTTTTCTACGGGATCCAGCGATCCACTGGCCTTGGTGCTGCCGAAGTGGGCCTATACCACCTTGCAGCAGCATGCACAAGACCCCCGTCCTTACAGTTATGATCTGGAGCAATTCGAGCATGCGGACACACACGATCCCCTCTGGAATGCCGCCCAGCAAGAGCTGCTCCTGACCGGACGCATCCACAACTATCTCCGCATGTTGTGGGGGAAGAAGGTCCTGGAGTGGTCCCCTTCGCCGCTCCAAGCCTACTTCATCCTGGAACATCTCAACAACAAATACGCTCTGGATGGGCGGGACCCCAACTCGTACACCGGCATCCTTTGGTGCTTTGGTTTATTCGATCGGCCCTGGACTCCGGAGCGGCCCGTCTTCGGCAAAGTCCGGTACATGTCTTCGGAGAACACGGCTCGGAAGTTCCCTTTGCGCGGCTACTACGAGTATGTGTCCCGCCTGAGTGCTGCGGCCAAGGGAACAGCTCCGTCTCGACAAGGCCATCTTTTCCCATACAACGATGGCACCTGAGAATGGGGAGCGTGTGGATAACACTGACTCAGGCTATCCGCAGGTTGAGGAGATAACAAGTCGAGGGAATCCATGAGTTCCACCACGAAGCCACCGAGTAGCAAGTGTGACATAGCCCGTCCAGAATTGGCCGATCAGGGATTGCGGCGCATTCGCTGGGCCGACCAGGACATGCCGGTGCTGGCACAGATTCGGGAACGGTTCGCCCGCGAGAAGCCGCTGACAGGACTGCGCATGGCGGCCTGCTTGCATGTCACCTCGGAGACGGCGAACTTGGCCCGAACCCTGCAAGCCGGCGGCGCGGACCTGATGCTGATCGCCTCCAATCCGCTCTCCACACAGGATGATGTGGCGGCGAGTCTGGTGCGGGATTTCGGCATCGCCGTCGCTGCGATCCACGGAGAAGATGCCCAAACCTACTACAAGCACGTGGCGATGGCACTGGACCATCGTCCCCATATCACGATGGACGACGGGGCGGACCTGGTCTCGGCCATGATCTTCATTGCTATTGACCGCCTGGATTTGCTCAGCACCCACCAAAAGCCGGTCCGGGAATGGGCCGAGCGTTTCAGCCCCGAACAGCGCAAGCAGTTGTTCAACGACATCATCGGCAGCATGGAGGAAACGACCACCGGCGTGATCCGCTTGCGCGCTATGGAACGGGATGGCGTCCTCAAGTTTCCTGTGATCGCCGTCAACGATGCGGAAACCAAACACTTCTTCGATAATCGTTACGGCACGGGACAGAGCACAATCGATGGGATCATCCGCGCGACCAATTTGCTCTTGGCCGGCCGCAAGGTGGTCGTGGCCGGCTATGGCTGGTGCGGCAAAGGGGTGTCCCTACGTGCCCGCGGCCTGGGAGCACAGGTCATCGTGACGGAAGTCAGCCCCATCCGTGCTCTCGAAGCGGCTATGGATGGATTCGCGGTGATGCCCATGAGTGAGGCGGCCCGCATCGGCGATCTGTTCATCACCGTCACCGGCAACAAGCATATCATTCGCCGGGAACATTTCCTGGTCATGAAAGACGGCGCTCTGGTGTGCAACAGCGGCCACTTCGATGTCGAAATTGATCTGGTCGCCTTGAAGGAAGAGACTGTGCAGTTTACCCCTCAAGTCCGGCCGGAAGTCGATGAATATCGCCTGAAGAACGGGCGCCGTATCTACGTCATCGGCTCCGGGCGGCTAGTCAATCTGGCCGCTGCCGAAGGGCATCCCGCCAGCGTCATGGACATGAGCTTTGCGACTCAGGCGCTGGCCACCGAATACTGCGTCAAAAATCGCGGCAAGCTCGCCCCCAAGGTCCACGATGTCCCGCGAGAAATCGAGGAATATGTGGCCCGCACCAAGTTGGCGACCATGGGGATTGCCATCGACGAAATGACGCCGGACCAAAAGGCCTACGCCGCCTCTTGGCAGCACGGCACATGATTTCCAATCCCTGCTGCCGAAGCGGTCCCGATAGGCTGCTTTCCGGACCATCACCCCGTTGTTTCCGGTGGTAGATGCGAACCGTTCCTCGCGGGGAGAGTCGAAACGGCGGGAGGGTGGCCTCCCTCCGACATGTCATCGCCTTGCCAGGAACCACTCAGCGGCTTTCCGTTTCGGCGGTAGATGCGTTCGATCCGCTCGCGGGTCAGGCCGAGGACCTTGTCGAAACGTCCGAGTTTGAGGCCGGCGATCCCGGTCTCATAGCTGGCCAGATTGTGGAGGATGGCGACATCGTTGCGGATTTCCCGATCCAGTTCCCGGCGGAAGAGCCAGCGGATCAGGCGCAATCCTCCAGTGGGACCAGGATAGCGGGACCGGGCAAAGCCGATGGAGAAGACGCGTGTGCGCTGCTGGTCCCACGGAACATAGAAGACATAGACACGCCAGCGGACCATCCGTTCGCAGCGGCCTGTGGCATCGGTCCACCAATGGTCGAAGACGGAGTGGACAGGGGAGAAGCGGGTGGTCCAGTGATCGTGGAACAGATCGCCGCGGCGCAAGCCCAGCCAAAGGGCATAGAGCCAGAAAATCCGCTTGCTCGGCCCGCGATTGCGCACCCAAACGGTGTCGTCATTCGCCTGGTACTCCACCACGACTTCGTGCAGCCGCTCCAAATCGTAGCCGAAAGTGCGGTGGACGGTGCCGCTGTGTTCGATTTCATTGAAGTTGTCCACGGTCAGCTCTAGCGGAGCCGGGGCGTCATGCACGAACGTGCCGATGTAGTAAAATCCCTCGGCTTCGATGGCGGGGAAGGCCGCCTGGCTGTCCCGCGGTTTGATCCAGACGAGGCCGTGGATTTCGCGGGTCTCATAGCTAGAAATGCAAGCGTGGAGTTTGGGCGTCGCAGGACTTTCGCCTTGACCGTCGGGAGAAAACGTCCAGCCGTGATAGCGGCAGCGCAAGCGCTCGCCGACGACTTCCCCAGCACTGAGCTTGAAACGCCGGTGGGGGCAGATGTTGGACAGGGCGCCCACCTGCCCGCTTCGAGTGCGGAATAGGACAATCGGAATACCCGCCAATTGCACCTCAAGCGGTTGCCCCCTCAAGTCGGCACTGCGAGCCACAGGATGCCAATGCTCCAGCATGCCCATTTCGATGTACTCCCGCAGGTGATGGCGGCGGCGATTTCTTTCATCGGTGTTTTTGTCTTGCCAGGGATAATGTAAATGGGAGCAACAAAGATGCCAGGAGCCAGAGGAACGGACACGATTGGATTCAGGAGAAACCATGTTTACAGGATTGGTCCAGGCGATGGGAATGGTCCGCTGGCAGACGGGCGACCAGAGTGGCCGGCGAATGCTCATTGGTGGTACGCCGCTTGTGGAACGACTTTCAGTGGGAGATAGCGTCGCTGTCGATGGCGTCTGCCTGACGGTCGCCGCCAAAGAGGGGGATGGCTTCGCCGCCCAGGTCGGGCCGGAGACGCTGGCACGCACCACCTTGGGCCAACTGCGGCCAGGAGATATGGTGAACCTGGAACCCGCCCTGCGTGCCGGAGACCCCTTGGGCGGCCATCTGGTCACTGGACATGTCGATACCGTGGGAACCATCGTCGCGGAAGCTCACGAGGGAGAATGGCGCTATGTGGACATCCGTTACCCCTCCTCATTTGCCGATTACCTGGCGCCGCAAGGGTCGATCGCCGTCGATGGTGTTAGCCTGACCATTGTCTCCTGTACCGAGGATCACTTCCGTATCATGTTGATTCCCCACACTCTGGCTGTGACCACACTGGGGCGCAAGAGTGTAGGGGCCGCAGTCAATCTCGAATTTGACCTCATTGCCAAGTATATTTGTCGTTTGGTGCGCCGTTATGTCGGATCAGCGAATGCCCATTGAGCGAGATGCCATGACTAGCCAGTCGGATCATTCGGGAACGGTGAGCCAGCCAGAGGGGCAGGAGGCTACACCACCGGCTCAGGTCAATCGTGCTGCGGAGATTCCTCCACCCTCTGAGGAGATGGGAGCAGAGCCGGACTCAGCGGCAGGGGAGGCGAAGGCAGCATCGCCCCGCCAGACGCTGCGGTATCTGCGGGACTTGCTCGCCGCCCATGGGATTCAAGCCAAGAACAAGCTGGGGCAGAGCTTCCTGATCGATCTGAATCTGTTGGACCTGCTGGTACGCAGTGCGGAGCTGGATCGGCGCGACGCCGTACTGGAAGTCGGCACGGGAACCGGATCACTCACCGCGCAGCTCGCTGATCAGGCCGGAGCCGTGGTGACGATCGAGATCGATCCGGCTTTAGCCGCCATTGCCCAGCAGGTGGTTGGCCCTCGCCCCCACGTGCGTTTTCTGCAGGGGGACGCCTTGGCCAACAAAAACCAGATGAATCCCCAGTTGCTCGCAAGCTGGGATGAAATGGCTCAGGCCTTCTCCTGCAGCCGGAGGAAGGTAGTAGCCAATCTGCCGTATGTGATTGCTGCCCCGGTAATCAGCAATCTGCTGATTGCTCGCGAAGATATCGAACGGTTTGTTGTCATGGTGCAGTGGGAAATCGCCGAGCGTCTGCGAGCCGAGGTGGGCAGCAAGGATTACAACGCCCTCTCAATTCTGGTCCAGAGCCTGGCGGAAGTCGAGGTGATCCGCAAGGTGGCGCCGAGCAACTTCTTCCCACGCCCGCAGGTTGATTCCGCCATCGTTCGCATCCGTCCCGATCCCGCCCGGCGAGCCAGGGTGGGGGATGTGCCTCGGTTCCGCGCCTATCTCCGCGATCTGTTTGTTCACCGGCGCAAGAACCTGCGCCAGGCTCTGACCGGCTGGCCTCGCGGCCGGCAGGATAAAGCCACCGTCGATGCCCGCCTCCGCGCCCTAGGCATCGATGGTCAGGCACGCGCAGAAGACCTGACGATCGAGCAACACCTGCGCCTCTGCGAAGTCTTCGGTTAAACCCTGGAATCGTGGCGGCATTCCTGCGTTCCAGGTCAGGGGCGAGTCCAGTTTCATGACACCGTGACCTTCCTCAGCGTGCCACCAGGGGCAGGTGAGGCAGTGCATGGGGGGGCGGGAAACAGACCGGATGCTGCTGGTGTTCCACGCCGCTTTCGCGCAGCAACTCCGGTACGCGCCGAGATACGTACTGGTAAAGTTCCTCCACGGTGAGGGTTCCGTCAGAGTTGCGATCCGCCGCTCGAAAACGCTGGCCGAGTGCTTCCAGAATGGCATAGGTGAAGACCCCGTGTTGCAACGCGGCGTCCTCATACGACTGCTCGTGGAGATCGCAAGCCGCGATGATGGCCGGCCCCTGCCCCAGGGGTACCAGCCGCCGCAACAAGCCCGCCTCGGCTGTCCTTCCGGAACGGCAGGCATCCAGCAGCACTAGCTTGCGGCAATTCAGGCGGCTTAAGGCGGCCACCAGCTCTTCTCCCCCGATCGCTGTGCGGGAGGCGGCCTGCGGGGCATAGTCATGGCAGCAGAGGACAAAGGAACCTTCCACGGCGGTGCTAGACCATCCGACGATGGATTCCGGTGTTGAAGCCTTCCTTTCCGTTGCGACTACATCCCCGTGACAGGCGAAGAACAGGATGACCAGATCATCGGGCTGGAGTTTGCCTTGCTGCTGGAGCTTTTCCAGTTGGGTCAGCGATTCGTGTAGGGAAGGACGGCGGACCTGCTCGTCCAGCAACAATTGCAACTCTCCCCGTGTGAAGTGTTTCTTCGGCCCCTGGTAAGCCAGCCACGCTTGGCGCAGCGCCACGGCATCATGGCGGGCATAGGTCAGATCGCTCAGACCACGGGCACGAACTCGGTCTGCCATGCGGTGGGCGGAGTAATCGTTAACTCCGACAGCGAGTCCGAAGAGCTGCCGTGGTTGGGGTGGCGTGGTCTCTTTCCGCAAGTAATGAACCGCTTCCGCCCGGCCTCGTGCGGGATTGTATGCCAGCGCCGTGATCTGGTTCTCGCCGGTTCGCAACAAGGACGCTGGCACTTCCAGAGCCTCCTGGAATGACCTTTGCCCACGCAGGTCCCACGTACGATAGCGGTAATCGTTGAGCCATAACTCGACGCGTTCCGGCAGTAGATCGGGATTATTTCCCGGAAGTTGCACGCTCAAACGCAAGGGTACGACGGGACCGCGGACCTCCGTTACGTCCACGGCGAGTTCCAGCGGCGGCGGTTCCACTTCCCGGAAGGACTGCCGCAAGGGATTTTGACCGCGGCCCAAGCGAAGGGCTTCCGCTACCGAGCGAGTTTGTAGCAGCCGACGGATGACCTCCGGCTTCAAAAACAGATGCTGGAAGCGCTCCAGAGGATGAAACTGCGGTGTACCATCCACCGCAGCGTCGTTGACGTGCCAACCTACATAGCGGTCGCCATGCGGGGAGTCGGTGTAATAATAGTTCCCGTGCCACATCCAGAGCACGCTGTCACTAAGATGTCCTTGTTCATCGAACACCGGGAACCATTTCCACAGGGGACGCTGCTTGAGGCGTGTCGGACTGGCTCGCAAGGCCTTCCCGGCTTGCCAAGCGAAAAAATACTCGATTCCCGATTGCGGCTGACGCAGCTTCTCCAAGGCTTGCGGGATGGTGCCTTTGGGCGGTCGATGGCGGCGGCGGTCCCAGACCAATTCCCCGTCGACGGCAAGCAACACGATGGTATCGCCAGGAGACAACCCAGCTTCCCAGGCGGGTGAACCGACATCCACTGCCGTGACAGTCAGTTGGCCGTCGCGCGCGGCAAAACTAGCTCCCAAGGCTGCCTGAGACGGCCAGTCGGCGAGGCTCCACGCTGCCACGGTTTGGTCGGAACTAGCAGTGACAAACCATTGACCCTGTGCATCCGCCACAATTGCATTCACTTCCGCGCCATGACCAATGTAAAGCTTGCTCCGCGGCAACTCGGCCTGCCCCGTGCGCGGGTTGAGCCGCACGTGCGCCGGATCGATCTCGAACAGGGAACAGCCATAATAATGGCCGACCAGCAAGCGCGGCGGTCGATCGGCAGGAGTGGGGACGAAGGTATAACAGGTCGGAGCTTGGTCCTGATCCGCATCCAGGGCGAGACGCCAGCGCGGGCCGGAACCATCCGCCTCCGGACGCGCGACATACCAGACAAAACGGGAGTGTTGGTCCGGCACGACTCGCCAACCCCGATCCGTGTCGCGTACGCCGATCCAGCGATGAGTGGTGTCTACCGTGGTCCGCAAACGTTCCAGATGGTAGCGTATCCAAGGGCCTTTCCCTCGCGCGTTCGGATGCCAAGCCTCTTCCTGACGCTGGACCTGGATACCCAGAATTGCTCCGTCTTCCGAAAGATTGACGCCATAGAGTCGCCGGCCCGCTCCGCGAATAACACTTGATGGTGTCACGCCCTTGTCTGTGATCCGCAACAAGGCCACCTCATCAGCGTCCCCCCCGGCCACGGCCAGGTAGTCGTCCCGCTGCGGATGGAAAGCGAGCGCCTCGACCCGCCCTGGATGAGGCCAGTGACGATACGCTGGTTTGTCTTTCGACGCTTCATCCCAAGCATACAAGCGGATATGGTCGTTCCCTTCCAGATAGAACCGGGGCTGGCCTGCTGGAGCAGGTCGGGCACTACCCACTCCCACCGCAAGCATCCGCCCATCCCGGCGCCAGGCCAGACAGCGCGGAAAGTGATCCTCCGGCAAAGGCAGCGGCACGGTTTGCTGGCCATCCGCGGAACGCAGCAGCACCAACGGACCTTTCAGAGCGACTGCGAGCCACCGGCCATCCGGCGACCAAGCCGCTTGATGCACTGGATAGCGGGGATGGGGGGGGAGATGCACCCGAAAGAGCAACTGGACAGGCGGGACTTCGGGCGGCGGTTCCTCACCTGGTCCTTCAGGGAGCGAGCAAGCCACCACTTGACCGGCATACGACACGGCCCAGAGGGTTTGGCGGTTGGTAAAGTGTAATGCACACGGAAAATTGTAAGGCGTCCTTCCCCCTGCTGCGGCAAGAGAGGGACAGCGTCCGATGCATAGCGGAGCCGACCAGGTGCGGCCGTCCGGTTGGGGGACAGTGAGTTTCTCCGGTTTCCAGAGCCACAAACTGCCGTCTGCCGTTCCGAAGGCGACACGTTCCCCCTTCGGATCAAATGCCACAGCGGTGACAGCATCAAAATGCGTTTGTCCTTCCACTCCACGCGGCCAAGTGAGGGCGAGTGTCTTGCCGCTGCTGCTATCCAGGATCGCCACCGAACTGATCCGTAAGCCGTATCCCCCGACGGCCGCCCGCCGGCCATCCGGACTCACCGAGACAGCCTTGATTCCGCCCAACTGATCCCGCCAAGCTCGCCAGCGTAATGTCCGTTTTTGTGAGGCGGAATTGTCCAGGGTCAAGCGGCCGTCTCCGTCCGCTTGGCAGGGCCACAGACGCACGACCTTGTCATCCCCTGCCGCATAAAGATATTTCCCATCCGGAGTGAAACCCAGCACATCGCACGTTCCGTAACGGCCTCCCGCTTCCAGGCACACTTCCGGCTCATCCCGCGCTCGTCGGTCATATTGCTGGCCATGCGCCTCCCCCGCTCCCCATAACAAGAGCCACGCGATGATCCCCGCGCCCCCTCCCGTTGGACTCCAAGCACCCCCTAACCGCATGGTATGGCTCCTGTTCTTCCCGAACTTCTCCACATCCGTAACAACTTGGCCGTTTCCCGACCATGCTGACCCTACTCTAGCCTACACCATCCTGATAATGCAGAACGAGACGTTTCCGAGGACACATCATCAGCCCTTCGACAGCCCCCACGCTGCGAGACATTGCAAACCTGCCAGGGCTGCCTCGAAATATGCCCATCCGCAAGCTGGAACAGCGAGAAAGGACCGCTTTTTTCTGCTTCTCATCCGGCCTCCAAAAGGACTGAAGTCACCGCCCCTGGACCTGCCGTTATCCAGAGGTGAAAAATTTTCCATTTTTTACTTGACAAGTTCGATTTTATTGTACATACTTTCAATAACCTGACGGCGAATCGGGTTTTCTCTTCGAGTAGGAACCTTCCCACGGAGCGAGAGATCACCCCGCCATCGGGTAGAGTTGCCAATGCTGGAGGGTAAAAAATGACCGGCTCTTTCACAGTTGGGTATCAGTCGCCTATTGGGAAGTCGCCTGTTGGAAAGTCACCTATTGGGATCGTTGACGGAGTTTATTTCGATACTTCATAAAAAATGGATTAATGTAAAAGATAAACTAATGATAAGTAGAATAATTGATCAACAATCGGATCGGATATATGCCGGCGCGAACAGGTGCTCGCGGGGCGGGAAGTGGAAGGGTAGATTCGTCTTCCCTCCGAAATGCTCGCCGGAGTAGAGTGTAGGCCCGTGTCCTGATGGGAGGGCGGAAGCGATGCGTGTGTGTCTGGTCGAAGATGAACGAGTGGCAGCTTTGGAACCGCTAGTGGCGACACGTCCTGTCGGTCACCTGGTCTGCGGCATCACGACGCTGGCGGCCAAACAGCAGCGCTATCTGTCGGCCACGGAAGTGGGATACTGGTGCCGGTCTCACGTGGCCGAATGGTTGCGGTCCCAAGGTTGTGCGGAAGCGATCAATGATGCCCAATGGTTGCAACGTGCTCCCACCTTACTGGTCAATGGACGATGGCTGCCGCCAGGAGGGCATGTCCGCATCAAGACGGAAGGCGGCCCCTTCGTGGCGTGGCTGGGCGATGAATGGACTTATGCCTGGCTGGAGCCGGAGCAGTTGGCGGCTTGGCTGGAAGAAGGCAGTTTCGCCTCGCCGCAATGGTGGAGGCAATGGCCGGCCCAAACAGCGACGGGTCGGATCATCACCTATCTCTGGGAGTTGCTGGATTGCAATGGTGCGGAAATCGCACGGGATATCGCAGAAGGCGATTATGGCCATTGGTGGCCGGAAGCATCCCGCCATGTTACCGTTTTGGGTCCAAGTGAATGGCTCTACGTTCATCCGACGGCCGAGATCGAACCCCAAGTGGTGATCGATACACGACCCGGACCCGTGGTGCTGGAAGCGGGGGTTTGCGTGCAAGCCTTCAGCCGCATCGAAGGCCCCTGCGCCATCGGAGCCGGAAGCATCCTCTACGGCGCGAAAATCCGAGGTGGAACAACGATTGGTCCCCACTGCCGCATCGGCGGAGAAGTGGAGAACAGCATCGTGATCGGCTACACCAACAAATATCATGAAGGTTTTCTCGGCCACAGTTACGTGGGCGCTTGGGTCAACTTGGCTGCTGGGACGCACACCAGCGATCTGCGCTGTGACTATGCACCCGTGACTGTGCCTCTGCAAGGAAAAGAGATTTGTACAGATCGGCGGAAAGTGGGGGCCTTCATCGGGGATCATGCCAAAACTGGGTTGGGCGTCTTGCTCGATGCGGGTACTGTGGTGGGTCCGTTTGCCCAGGTCCTGCCAATGTCGAGTTTTGCTCCCCGCTTCATTCCGGCATTTCATCGCGCCAGTGAAGCCGGATTGAAAATGCTCCGAAATGTGGACCGTTTACTGGCAACTGCCCGGATCGTCATGCAGCGGCGGGGTTTCACTCTGACGGCGGAAGGGGAACACCTATATCGCTCTCTCGCCTCGTATGTCTTTGAAACAGCCGAGGCCCCGACAACCAATGGCCCGTCTGAAACACCGACTGTCATCCCGATGCGAAAGTCCGCCTGAGAACCGTGGGAAAGCAGTCTCAGCGGGGATAAACGGAGGAGTTCCATAACGTCGGCGACCTGGATGGCCGGAGATAATCAGTCAGCGGCGGAACAAGCCGCGGAGCAGTTGCCTCAACCCGCGCCAGCGCTCCCGCCAGCTTCGGGAATACCCGCAGCGGAGCATGCCTTCCAGAATCTGATGTGTCGAAGAGGAAAGCGGCAGGACGGCCTCCTCATAGTGGGGGCGGAATCGACCGCGGCGAACCGATACGACTTGAGGCACAGTCAAACTTAGCAATCCCTCCGGCCCTTGAGTGACGCCCCATCCGCTAGCGCCTCGTCCGCCGAAGGGTGTGGCCGGATGAGCTGTCGGAGCCAAGACGTCATTGACCGTCACATAACCCGCCGGCAGTTGAGCTGCCAGATGCTGTGCGAGTGCCATGTCCTTCGTGAAGATGGAAGCTGCTAGAGCGGAGGGGCATTGCCGGGTCAGAGCCAAGGCTTGCTCCACTGTGTCGAAAACGGCAATCGCAGCCAGGGGAGCAAAACACGGTTCCCGCATCACCGCGGCCTCAGCGGGTGTGTTCCAGAGGAATGTCGGCCGGCAGCCAGGAGCGGCTTCCGAGCTGGGAACGAAGAGGGGGGTGGCACCTTTCTCCACCGCATCGGCAAGCAGGCGGTGAAACTGCTCCTCTTGGGCCGGCGTTTGGAGAGCGAGGGGGGAAGACCGCTTGACGCGGGCCAGCCACGATTGCAGGGCGGTATGAAACGCCTCCGCAATGGAACGTTGTACCAGAATACGCCGTACAGCGATGCACGTTTGGCCGCGATTGAAGGTCATCCCAAACCAAGCCGCTTGAACAGCGAGGGCGATGTCAGCGTCGGCCAGGACCCACATCGGATCGCAGCCGGATAGCTCCAGCGTCGAAGGAATCAGACGTTCCCCCAAACGGCTGGCCAAGCGGCGCCCCACCGCTTCGGAACCGGTGAAGAGGAGATAGTCGATATCCGCTTCCGCCAATTGAGGTCCTGCTTCGCGAGTAGCCGGGAGTATCTGCAGAACATCGCGATCCAACCCCGCTTGCTGGAACACTTGTCCGATGGCCTGCGCGCAGCGCGGCGCCTGCTCGCTCGGTTTCCAGAGGACGCTATTCCCCGCTGTCAGAGCTTGCGCGATGGGTACGATGTTGAGAAACAGAGGATAATTCCACGTACCGATGATGCCCACGACACCCCAAGGCCGGCGATGGACAACATCACGACAACCCCAAAGCCAGAGCGGCCGATCCCAAAGCGAAACTTTGCGGGGGGCCAAGATACGCCGAGCATGCCGTTCCAGAAACTTCAAGGCGCTGGCAATAGGAAGCAATTCGGAAGCTAAAACTTCCTGGGGTGATCGCTGGACATCATCGTAAGCGGCCTGCCAGAGACGCTCCCGCTGACAAATGAGTTGTTCTCTCAAGCGGCGAATGAACTGCAACCGTTGTGAGACGGTTTTACCGCTCCAACTCGGCAGGGCCGACCGCGCGGCGGAGGCTTCGCGTTCTAGGGGCATTGTCATGGAGTCAAGGGATTATAGGGATTCCCACTTCCGTTTTTGTAGGGAGATTGTGAGCATAAAGCCGTGTCTGATCAGCACGCCGCTGGGTTCCCTGAACGCCGGAAGTGGATCGCTAGATCCTGACGATTCAGTCGAAGTGGGTGGCCAAGCTGATGATTCCAGTTCTAGACTATTGTGTCGCCTTCTTGAGGTCCTCCTCCAAGGTGGCCATCTGAGCGGCGCGATTGATGATGATCCCTTTCTTGTCCGTAACGAGGATGTGCGGCACGACAAGTATCCCGTAGGCATTGGCCAGGGGACTTTTATCCAGTCCTCCGGGAGCGAAGAGATGGATGCCGGGCATTTTGTGGGCTGTTAGAGCTTCGGCGGCGGCCTTGGCATCATCATCGACGCTGATCACGACCAGTTCGAGTCCCTTCGGACCGTAGTCCCGGAGCAAGGATTGCAGTTTGCGTGCATCCTCAGCCAAGGTACTGCTCCAGCTTGCCGTGTAATACACGATGACGGCTTTATCGCGCAAACTGCTAGTGTCGAAGGTCTGTCCGTTGCCCAAGAGAGAGCCGGTGAGACTCAGCGGTTTACCCACGCTTTCCAAGCGGCGAATGGCGCCGGCGGCCTTGGCGGCATGGGAATGCTGACGATAGCGCGTGGTCAATACCGTATACCATTCCCTGGCCTTGGATTCGCCTTGGGGTGTAAACTCCAAGGCCATAGCCAAGCGCAAAACCGCTTCCGGTGCATCCTCGCTATCCGGATACGTTGTGGCAAACTCTTCCAAGGCTTTGCGCCACTTCTCCTGCACAGCGGCGAAACTTTCGGGAGAAGCGCTGCGCAGGGCCAAGCTGTTCTCGGCCAGCAGGAGCCGGAATGCCGCATGGGCGGCCAGAGGGGATGAGGCCTGGTGCAATCGTTCTTTCAACTGCCGTAAGCGAACCAGATAGGAACCATCAGCCTTATCCCCTTCGGCGGCACCTCCCAAGCTGTCAATGAGCAAACGTAGCCACGGTTCCTGTTGCGGGCCTTCGGGAAGCTTCGCCAGGATTTGCTCCAGGACCTTGACCCGCTGAGCATTGTGGCTGGCCAACGCCTCGGCCGTGGGGGGGGTGGGAGTTTGCTGATCGATTTCGTGGAGTTGAGCCACAAGGTCTTTAATGGCATCGGTTATGACCGGTCCCTGGGACGTGGTCGACATTTGGCCGAGGGAGGGGCCATCGATTAGCTTCCAGGCCCGTCCGACTAAAACCATTTCACCCAGAGGCAAAAACCGTGCGGTCTCACCGTCGTAAACGAGGAGCATGGCTTGCTTGTGCGTGATCCAGTCATCGCGCAGATTCCAGGTGTCGCCGGGGATAGTTTGAGGCGGGGCTAATTCAAGATGGCCCCAGCGTGTTTGTGGGGAAAGTTTCAGTTGCTCTGCGGCCTCTAGCACGCGTTGGCCGACTCGTGCCGCTCGTTCCAAAAGTGGCCCCGCTTTATCGGCTGGCATTCCCAGGTAATCGAGATTGGATTTGTTAAGGGCTAAGGCTTCGGCCCGTCGACTGTCACGCGTCAGGATCGCTTGCAGAAGTTCCTGGGACAACTCCTCAGGAGACAGGACGACCCACTCATCGACTAGGCCGTCGCGATTGCGGTCCAGTCCCCATTTGCTGCCATTAGGACCCAACCAGCGGTATTGCACCGGCTCTGTGGTTCGCGTGGGGTAAACCTCCCGAAATGCTTCCACACCGTTGTAATAATATGCCACAATGTTGTAGCTTTGATTGTCGTAGCTGACAAATTGACGCAGAGGCAGGCCTGCGGAGTCACGCACAACGTACCCCAGGGGAGTTCGCCCATCCTTCGGGTTCAGAATCGGTTCCACCTTACACGTTTTCCACTGCTCCGCAGGGGGCGTGGAGATCAGCAATCCCGGATATTTCGGCTGCCGCCGGAGTGCCTCCTCGACGCTGAGTGCGGGGGGCTGCCCCGATGCCGAGTGGGCCATCACTGCCGTCAGCAGCATCGTCGCCGCCAACATCAGCGTCCTTGTGCCTTGCCCCTTCAATTTCCGCTGGGTTTCCATCCGCTGCCCTCCATGCAGAATACTGGGCCTTTTTTCTCTTCGGCAAACATGGCGAGGGAGATTGATGGGAAGCCGGCCTTTCCTGAGGGAGATAAGGCTCAGGAGTGTAGAGATAGCAAGTCGCCTCGCTTAGCCAGCATGAGTTCGCTTTTTCCTTTCCGCGAGAAAGTCCGGAATCTTATGTTGGAATCCTGATGTACTTCGTGATGTATTCCTGAGTATATGTGATATTATGTATCAAGATCGAAGTATTGTCAAATATCCTGATGTGAGGCACTGGCTGCGAAGGCGTCTCGTCAAAGGAAGTGATCCAGGTGAGCAAGGGAACGGGCGTCAGATCGCCTCAGGGCCGCGTTCCCCAGTGCGGATTCGGATGCAGTCTTCGAGGGGCAGAATGAAGATTTTCCCATCGCCGATGCGTCCTTCGGGACCGGTGCGAGCCGCGGAGATAATGGCTTGGACGGTGGGTTCGACAAAGTCTTCGTTGACGGCGATCTGAAGTTGCACCTTGCGGAGCATGTTGATGGTCAGTTCGTGACCGCGGTAGATTTCCGTTTGACCCTTCTGTCGGCCGAAACCGAGGACATCGAGAATGGTCAGGCGGAACACCTCGACCTGATTGAGCGCCGCTTTTACGGCATCGAGCTTATCCGGCGGAATGATGGCGATGATGAGCTTCATAGGGAGATTGTCAAGTCGGGACAAACGCTCGGCGATTTTGCGGCGAAGCGAGTTTCATCCAGTGATTATATGAAAGTCGAGAAGGCCGGGTGTGGGCTGCGGAAGGAAGGACATCAGGCGTTCCCGTAGTTCGATCTCAGCGAGGTGTCGTGATTCCCACGCGATGGCGCGCCGTTGGAGACTGACCCAGAAAGTTTCCAATCGCGGATTAGTCCCGCTGCCCGTCGTGCCATCCAGCAGGGCGCGAAGTTTAATGAATGCTCAGCGGTCTAGGCGGGGCGCATGCCGTAGGGTCTGGTTGGGATGTTCATCTGGATCGTCACGGTCAGGGAAGGGGGTACAAACCAACTCCTCTGACTGAGCGGCGCACTGCGGCAGGCTTCCAAGGTGAATGTTCCGGGGGCGACGTTGGTGGAGATTCCTGAACCGGCGGCGAGAATGGCAAGTGTGAAGGGGTAGCTACTCCCTCCATCGCTAGCGGAAGGTGAGACGCCTCCGGCAGGGCTGGAGTTTGAACAATGGCCGGGACAGCGGCAGATGTCGCGAGAGGCAGTGGTGCCACTGGAGCTGACGGCGAGGAATCATGACTGGACATAGCAGGCAGCACCGCTGACGCAGGCCATCCCTGAATCGAATGATGAACACTCGGTATACTCCGCGAGGGCTGGAATATCGGCGGTGTGGGCTGTACAGGGGGCGGGAGTGTGCCGGCAGGCGGCACTGGCTGTGTCCCCTGCTGAGAGACGGACAGAGTAGGGAGTGGCTGGGAACGAGAGTTGCCGCTTGCCGCAGGGAGCGAATCCGTCGGCGACGGCGCAGCGAGCACGGGCATAGGAAAGGCTCCCGCCGTGGCTCCCGTGATGTGATACCAGTCGGCGGAAGCCCTGGGATATTGGCCGTGGGATTGTACCAGAAAAGCGGGGGGAGTGGCTGCTCCGTAGCCGTACCAGCGATAAGCTGGCGGACCAGCGTAGATTGTAGCCCCTTGGGTGTTGGTGCCTCGGAAAGGAGTTTGAGCGGAGGGGGGAGGCGTCGCTGCGGCGTTTGTTGTCCCAGTTGCCAGAAAAGCGGGTTTGGAAAACAGTCGGACGGCGGGCGGTTGAGGATTGCTTCCGTTGGTCCAGCCGGACTGAGCTTCGGAAGTGGTGTGAGGATCAGGGGAAACGGATGGTACGGAAGCAGCGGTGGGCAGGACGCTTTCCGCTTCAGCGACCCCTCGGAGCCAAGCAGGGGGGGGCGATTGGACGGGGCGAGCCGGAGGGGATGCCATCGGAGAGCGGCGCACAGGGGTCATGCCGAGGGGGGGTAAAGGTTCCCCTTGGGCGCGAATCACCTCTGACTTATAGAAAGCGGGCTTCGCCTGAGCATCGAGAAGTTGCGGTGCTAGCAGGCGTGCCGAGCGAGGGGGCGAAGGGGGAAAGGAGTCGAGGGCGTCCCCCGCAGGATCGGCCCCCAAGCCAGCAACCGCTCCGAGAAGTACTCCACCCACACCCAATTGCCAGCGCATATCATCCTCCTGACCCCAAGCTCCGGCGTGTGCCAAAGTTCTGACAGGCCAGCTTGACCCCAAGGGCCGAGCTGCCCAGAGTCAGCGGCGTGTCCCGGACCGGGCCGCGCCCAATCCGGCGAGCGCGGGACGCGCACCACCCGCTGGCGCCAACGGCGTGGGGAAGAAACCAAGAGTGTTGTTGAACACAACCGGATGGCCGGCTGGCGGCAAGATGCGATCCCCATCCGCAACACGCTCGGACAGCGGGTCCGGAGCCGCCGCTAATTGCGGGAAAAACAGAGGTCGAGGACCTCCCGGAGCCACGAACGGAGCACCGCCGCCTCGTCCCACACTCATCCCCAACGTTCCCGGACGAACACCGTAATAATAGTTCACTCCCGGATTGATTCCTGACAATAAATTCAAATAAGGACTCAATGGCTGAGTTTGTGGATTATAAATGTTCGGCATCAGGTTGTAGGGATTGATCGCGCCGGAGGGGGGAAGATAGGGAATCGAGGGCAAATTGCTGCCATACTGCTGGAGCGGTGTTTGGGCTTGCAAGGAATGGCTCAGGCACAAACCAGCGGCTATGATCCACATAGATCGTGTCATGATGGTATCACTCTATAGAGTCGTTCTAATAGGTGGCTCCCAGTGTATACACTTCTGAAGAAGCCAGGTTACATTTCGTCCTAGCGTCCGCCGAAGCCGAAGCCTCGCCCTTGAATCTGATTGACTGTTGCTGCACCCAACAGTGTGACTCCAAAGGCCCGCTCAATCGGTGCCAGGAATCGAGCCATCATCCGGTCAATTGTCACGAGTTTCTGAGCCTTGACGTAGATGCGGTCCCCTGGAAGAATCTGGTAATTGGTGATCGAGATGCCATGCTGCGTAATCCCCACCCAATCGACGGGGAGAATCTGCCACGGTTGGCCAGGATGCGGCGTACGGCGAGCCACCCAGATATTGCGCTTACTGGCAATATCCGATAAACCGCCAACGTTGGCGATGGCATCCAGGACCGTTTCACTTCCCGTGATGGGGAATGAGATCACCTGCTCTCCCCAGCCGGCTCCATCGTAGATGATGTAATAACGCTTGCTATTGTAAGCGAGAACATCCACGATGACGATGATGCTTTCCGGAGCCGTGCCGTATTCGCGCAGCACAGGGTTTTTGACAATATGTTGTCGTATGGCTTCTGCAGCCTGATCCAGGGTCAGTCCCGCGACAATCACGGACCCCCAGAACCCTAAGCCGACCGAGCCATCTGGCCGGACTTGGAACGGGCCAGAAATCGGCTGCACGGGAAGTCGTTCGGTGACCGTTTTCAGGATCGGCTTGCCGTCAGGCCCCAAGCGGGGTTTGCCCGCTTCATCGATATCGGGAACGGTACTGCGTTGGACGACCTCGATAAGTAACTGATCCGGTGGCTCGATGACGTAAGGCGGGAGAGTGACTTTGTCGAGTTCCCGCGGCACAGCTCCGGGCGGGGGGACGGCAATCGGCATGGGCATGCCGGCGGGTCCGGCCGGTGCTAGGGTTCCGTGATGGCATCCAGCGGCGATCAGGAGCCATCCGCAGCCCAGCACGGTCCACCGCATAACTGACCCTCCCGCTTTCAGCGCGTCATCGCTGGTGTTATCGGCGTGATGCGCAAAGGGAGTGAAGCATTTTCCGAGGATCAACGAGAAAAGTTGAAGTGGGCAAGTTCCTGTGTCTAGCTCCAGGGAACACTAGCCCGCTCCAGGGTTGGCTGACCGGAATGCGAAAAACCTGCGGCGATCGGATTCTGGAAGCCGATTAGCTCACGCCTGTCCCCGCCGCAAGGCACGTCCTGGCCGGGCCGAGGTGCGCTGGCCGTGAAGCAAAACCGGTTCCCCATTGACAAAAACATGCTGCATACCGGTGGCCAAGGCGGTGCCGTGATCGTAAGTAGCGTGATCGGTCAGAGCCTGCGGGTCAAAGACGGCGAGGTCGGCAAACCAGCCCTCGCGAATCTGCCCGCGGTAAGCCAGACCAAATCGCCGGGCGCCATGCCAAGCGCATTTGCTTACCGCTTCTTCCAGCGTCCAATCTTGACGCCGCACATGGTGGCCGAGATAGCGGGCGAAACAACCAAAGCCGCGGGGATGCGGCCGGCTCCCCACAAAAATCCCGTCACTCCCAGCCATCATCCACGGGGAACGCATCAGCTCGAGTATGTCCTGTTCCTGGCGTTGGGCAAAATGGCGGATGACACATCCGGCGGCCAAATCGGTGGCGATGAGCAGATCGCAGGTGAAATCGACGAGTTGCCGCAGGGTGGGAGGGGCCGTGAGGCGATAGGCTTCGCAGCAGGCATCCACCAGCAGGTACCCTTCGTAGTGTTGCCAGTCCGGGTGAGGTACGCTGCTCAGGCGGATCGTCTCGATAGGAAAACGGGGGTGAGCAAAGGCAATTTCCAATTGGCGGCGGGTTTCCGGCTGACGTAAACGCTCACACGTGGCATCGATTCCTCCCGCGAGGACTTCCGGAGGAAGCGTGAGCATCGCCACAATCGTACTGCCGTAGAGATAGCAATACAGGTCAAAGGTAATATCGATCTGGTGTTGGCGGGCGGTCTCCAACAGAGGCAGTGTCTGTCGAGCCAGACAGTTGAAATGGGAAACGTGAACGGGGCAACCCGTTCGGCGGGCAATTGTAAACACTTCTTCCAACGCTCTCGGTGCTTTTTCGGGAGTATAACCTCGCATGTGCGTAACATAGACACCGCCATAGGCGGTGAGCACCTCGCAAAGCGCCGATAATTCGTCAACATCCGCATAAAGACTGGGGACATAATCCAGGCCGCTGGACAAGCCGACGGCTCCCTGTTCCAGAGCCATGCGGAGGTGGGACCGCATCTGTTCCAGCTCTGCCGGTGTCGCCGGACGAGGATCGAGTCCCAGCACTTCCATCCGCAGGTTGCCATTCGGGACGAGGGTGCAAACATTGAGGGCGCAGCGGCGGTGGAACTGCTCCAGGAACTCAGCGACGGAATGCCACTGGTGATCAGGTGTAGGAAAATTGCCGTTGAATCCAGCGGTGTAGCGCCGCATGTACTGCAAAGTCGCCTCCGAGGCAGGGGCGAAGGCGACGCCGTCCTGACCGAGGACATAGGTGGTGACTCCCTGGCGGATTGCCGGCTCATGATCGGGATCCACCAAGAGGGCCAAGTCACCGTGGACATGCGTGTCCACAAACCCCGGCGCGACGACCAGCCCTGTGACATCCAGAACAGTCAGTGCTGCTGCATCGGGAAAGTGGCCAATCGCCGCGATGCGATCCCCTTTGATAGCGAGGTCCGCTCGAAACCAGGGCAACCCTGTGCCATCGACAATGCGCCCGCCACGCAACAGGTAGTCGAACATCGGAGGATTACCAAAAAAGGTGCAAGGGCCATTGCCATTAGGTTATGGTTCGTCAGGGTTTAGGAAAACGTCCGCAGAAACCGAGGTGTTACTACTACCCACCGGTACAAACCCTAGGGAGGATAGGCCATGAGGGTGGAGTTGTCAGTGCCGCAGAGGGGAATCGTGATGGGATTGATCGTTGGCATCCTCTTGGGGGCAGCCGCTAACGTCTGGGGAATGGAAAGCGCTGCTCCACCGCAAGCCAAACCCTGGTTGAATGCCGTGATCCGTTATGTTGCAGAACCGGTGGGGCGGATATTCCTGAACCTTTTGCTGATGACTGTGGTTCCCCTCGTGTTCACGTCGCTGGCGGCGGGGGTGTGTCGCCTGGGTGGTCTGGAACGCCTGGGGAAATTGGGTGTGCGGGCGATGGGATATTTTCTGTTCACCTCCTCCGTGGCTGCGGCCATCGGCCTGATGCTCGTGCAACTGTTCCAGCCCGGCCGGACAGTAGAAGAATCGGTGGTCATCCAGATGCAAGCGATCTACGGCCAGCAGGTCCAGAAACGCAGCGAAGTGAACGATTGGGGGATCCAATCTTTGGTGCAGATGGTGCCACGCAATCCTTTGCAGGCCGCCGTGGAGATGAACATGTTAGCCATCATTGTGTTCGCCTTGCTCTTCGGCCTCGGTTTGCAACGGATCGACTCACGTCTGAGAGAGACCTTGACTACGACGTTCGAGGCCATCAGCGAAGTGATGGTGGCCATCATTGGTTTTGCGCTACGAGCGGCGCCTTTGGGCGTTTGTGCTCTCATTTTCAGCGTTGTGGCTCAGTTCGGCTTTGGCCTGCTAGTTGCGCTAGGCATGTACGTATTGGTGGTGCTTCTCGGATTAGGGTTGCAACTGTTCGTAGTGTTTCCCTTGTTGATCTCTTTTTTAGGGCGGCGCTCCCCGGTGGAGTTTTTCCGCCGTGTGCGGGTCGTGTTTCTAACAGCCTTCAGTACCAGTTCATCCAATGCAACTTTGCCTACTTCCCTTCGTACCGCACAAACGGAATTGGGCGTCTCTTCTGCCGTCGCCGGTTTTGTGCTTCCCTTGGGAGCCACGATGAATATGAATGGTACGGCTCTGTTCGAGGGAGTCACAGTTCTATTTCTGGCGCAGGTTGCTGGTGTGGACCTGTCGCTTTCCCAACAACTCCTTGTTTTGGTACTGAGTGTGATGACAGCGGTCGGAGCTGCGGGGGTGCCTGGAGGCTCTATCCCTTTACTGGCTACAGTCTTGGCAACGGTCCAGGTACCACCGGAGTATCTCTTCCTCATCCTCGGTGTGGATCGATTATTGGATATGTGCCGTACTACAGTCAATGTGTTGGGAGACCTCGTGGCCGCGATCTACATCCAACGCCTGACGACTTCAGACTCGCCGGTGTCCCCTCGCAATACACCGTCCTTGGGCGATGATAATCGTCCGGGCCAGTCGAGTGCTTCGGAGGTGATAGGGGAATGAGGTGTAGACAGACGTGTCAACGGTGAGGAGAACGATATTCCCCAATGGTGACTTCCGTGGTGGATAGGCGCCGTTCGCGCCAGTAGGTGAGACGGACACGCTGACCCGGAGGAAGTTCGGAAATAAGGTTGATGAGGTGGTTTTGATCACGAAGGGTGACGTCTTCGAGTTTGAGAATCACGTCGCCGGGCCGCAAACCAGCCTGAGCGGCTGGGGTATTCGGATGGACGATTTCGACCAAGGCGCCATTCACACGTTGAAGTCCCAAGCGCAGAGCGTGAGCAGGTTCGATCGTGGCTGCCAATTGGACGCCCAAATAACCACGGGTGACTTTGCCATGCTCGAACAACTGGCGGGCGATGCGTTTGACCAAGTTCGCCGGGATACTGAAAGAAACACCGCTGCTGTCTCCACTTTTTGAGGCGATGGCGGTATTGATGCCAATCACTTTGCCATCCAAATCGAGCAGGGGTCCGCCGCTTGAACCGGGATTGATGGCAGCATCCGTTTGCAAAAACTCCTTAATCCGAATGGTGGAGCCGAGATGAATCTGGCCGCGATTGGTCGCAGAGATGATACCGTGAGTGACTGTCTGATTGAGACCAAACGGACTACCGATGGCTAAAACCCATTGGCCGCGTTGGACTTTGTCACTGTCTGCCAGTTCCGCCGTGGGCAAATCGGTCGCGTCGAGCAACAGGAAAGCAAGATCCGATTCCGGATCGGTCCACAGCCGCCTGGGCTGAAAGATGCGTCCGTCCGCGAGAGTGATGTAAATCCGCTGAAGAGGTGCAGTACCGATGACATGGTAGTTGGTGACAACAAGGGTTCCCGCTTGATTGGGCCAGCGGAGTAGGACACCTGATCCCGATTCTTCCACCGGTTTGGAAGGGGTACCTGTGTCCGCGGGCGGAGGCTTGACAGCATCGACGGCCACCACTGCAGGACTCACCAGCCGGACCACCTGTTGGAAACGTTCCGATAGAGCCGCGGCAGCATCGGGAGCTGGACCGGAATGGGAAGTGGCAGCATAGGATCCTGGCGGAGGAGGCAACGGGGGAGAGACCGCAGTCAGTTCCGGTAAAGCAGAGCCTGGCCCGTGCCCTGCCAGCAGCCCCACACTGGCTCCGACACCCATCAATAGCCAAATACGATAGGAGGACATGGAATATACCCTCGATTCTAATGCTTGATGACTTACCTCTCAATTCACTCTAAGGCGAAAGGCCACACAGCAGGGAGGGAGAAAGAGAGGTTCAATCCTGCTCAGCGAGTAAAGCGAGTCGTTATAAAACGCACAAGGCCCGCAGTCTGTCAAGACATGCGGGCCTTGTTTTTGGCTGGGTTGAGGAGGGGAGTCCTCTTTCGGGGTGCATTCCTATCATCGGGAAACGCCCTGTGATTTTACACCCCAAATTGAGACTCTATCCTTATGTTTCAGAGCGTATGTTTCACGAATCCAATTCCGAGAGGTTGACGTGTATATCCTCTGTGGTATTGGAATCACGGACGCGGGACCAATCGTAACGTTGTGGCCCGGCATCCTCTCCTTCTTCTTCCAATTGCCGTTGGCACTTGATGCAATGGGTGCAATAAGGCAGAGCATTGAGGCGGGCGATGGGGATTTTGCAGCCACAGCCTTCGCAGCGCCCATAGGTGCCGTTTTTGAGCTTCGCTAAGGCTCGTTCCACTTGGAGCAATTCGCGGGCCTCTAATTCCGCGAGGGAGGAGGCGAGCGCTTCGCTGGCCGCGTCAAACGCAGCATCGGCTGTATCGCCTCCGGTCGAGTGATGTTGAGCCAAGTCGTCCAAGGCCATGCCTAGACGACGGCACAATTCCGCTCGCCGATCGAGCAGTTTTTTATGGATCCGAAGCAAAGCATCGTTGCGCGCCATGTTGGAGGGTCCTCGGAACGGTCAAAATGAGTTTGGGTGACAATGGACCCGGTCGCAGGGCATTGGGAACGGAACCCGATGTCTGCTAATACCTTGGAATCCGCTCTCCTCTGGGACGATTTTGGTTCTGTTTCAAGTATAGGCTGTCTAATTGTCCGAAAGTCAAGGGGTGGGCTAAGGGGACGGCGCACCCTCCAAATCGCTGCTGATTTCGTCGTCCAGATGTCTTACTGTGACAACAATCTAATACGGATGTTCGTTGGATTCCGGACAGTCTCATGTGTCGGTTCGGTTCGTACTCCGCAGTAATTGCCAGCAATTCCAATGCCAATCGAAAGCCCAGAGAAGTTGATTCCGCTTTCCGTACTCATCACGGGTTAAGGTGTCAGGTGATAATGGGGTTTTGGAGAGAATTGCCTCCTATATTATAAGAAAAGTGATATTAGTCTGTGATCTGTTTAGAATCTGGCCAAGCCGGTCAATCTGTGAACACAAGCACCGGCATCATTGCCCCCAAGGGTAACCTAAGGGGGGCCGTTGCCCAAATCGCTTGTCGAAGGTATCATGACGTTCACTTCCCTGAGAGAAGAGCTGGCAAATGGTAAATATGACCCTAAATAAGTCGGGATTAAGATCATCCTCACGAGGTCTGAGTCGGAGACAAAATTAGTGGGTGTGGGCATACCTTACGTTCTGATCATTTGCGTGGCAGCGGTTATCTGTCTGGTGCCGTTGTCGGTTTATTTGCGTTTTGTGGCGGCTTTAGGGCAGCGACAACGGGCGACAGTGATTAGTGGAGTGTGGGATTTTGCAGGATTGGCGGCGGGCTTATCCGGATTTTTACTTTTTGGTGGAGTGTTACTGCTGGCTCTGCTGCAATCCCATTTTCGAGCGGGGATGCAAGGTGGATTTGCGGCTTTGCGAGCGGGGTGGGAGCAACAGGCAACTACCTGGTCTGTCTTGGCGGGATTGTACATTTTGGCGGTGGTAGTCTGGTTCAGTTTGGTATCCCTGGCACGGCGGCAGTCATGGGTTATTTACAACGTCGTGCCGGGAGCCGTCGAGGAGTGCATTTCTCAAGCGTTGTCCCAATTGGGTATTGCCGCTCAGCGCCGGGGAAATGTCTGGTATCGCGACCGGGAAGCTCTCTGTGAGATCGAAGGGTTTGATAGCGGTTGCACCGTGACCCTCCGCTGGCTGCATCCGGACCGGACGCTCTACGAAGAAATGGATCGGATTTTACGAAATCGTGCTTCCAAATTGGACATACCCGCCGAGAATGGTGCCTCGCTTTGGCTACGGATGGCATCTAGCGGCTTGGGGGTATTCGCCATGACGTGTCTGGGGTTGCTAACCTACGCTTTGTTCTGGACCTAACTGGTTGCCACGGGAGTCGTTGGCTGCGACGGGAGGCAGCGCGCGGTGGATGGTCTAGCAAATCTCACAGAGCTGTCGCAATCACTTTTTTGGGGGATGCTCCCACTGTTCCAGCCAGTGGAGAATGGCCGCGGCGTAATAGGTGCCGCTCATGGAAGGAGGCTCGGCGGGGGCGACGGCATAAGCGCCATCGGGGGAACGTTGGGCAGCGAGGAAACGCTGTAAAGCTGGCAGATCGCGGGGTTTGTTCCGCAGGTGGACAAAGGCTCGCATGACCCGGTAGGTCGTTTCGAGGTCGGAGTGTTTGGAGCCGGCCTTTCCCCATCCGCCATCGGCCCGTTGCCCTCGGCGCAGGGCTTGGAGGTATCGTTGGCTTTGCTCCGCTGTCAACTCGCCCCCCAGTCGCAGGATCAGTGCGACAGCGGAGCCGAGATCACGAGCGCCTCCGTCAGCGGCGTCGCGTTTCAGGGCTTCTTCCGCCACTTCACGGGCCTGAGCGATCCAAGGCTGGACATCAAACGGGCAGTTCTTAAGGCCAGCGGCTTCCACGGCAGCAGCAGCAATCCGAACCTCCTCGAAACTTTTCGCTTGGCGGTGCAAATACTCCCACGCTTTGGCATATTCTTTGGGAGGAATCTGCAAGGCTGTGGCGGCCAATATCCCCACACTGGTCAAAGGAACATCCGGCTGTCCTCCCGGTTCGGCAAAACCGCCTGTGCGAGGATCGTAGCAGCGAAGGACGAACTGCCGATGACGGTCGATGTGGGGGATGGGTGCTCCCAAGTAGAGCAAGGCACGCACGGCGCCGCTAGTCGCCCGCAAGGACGGCTGCGGGAGCACATCCAGGTTTGCAGGGGGCGGCCGGAGGAGAAAGCCTCCCTGTTCCACCTCCTGTTGCAAAATCCAGCGGATGGTAGTTTCGCGATCTTGCCGGGCGTCTGGCGCCGGTTGCACCGAAAGAGACAGCCCCAGCCACCCGCCTACCACCACGGATAAGGCCAGCACCAGACGCATGGTCGGACTCCTCGCAGGTTTTCTGTTGTGAGATCAGCTTCCCGGCCGGAAAGCACGCACCACCTCTTCCCGGGTCGTCATGTAAGGCCCGCCGATCAGATCGAGACAGTAAGGAACCGCAGGCATCACTGCCAGGAGGCACTCGCGAATGGCGGCGGGTTTGCCGGGCAGGTTGATGATCAAGCTCCGCCCGCGGATGCCAGCTACTTGTCGGGACAGAATCGCGGTGGGCACCGAGCGGAGAGAAACCTGACGCATCAACTCGCCGAAGCCGGGAAGCAGCTTATCGCAAACCTTCTCTGTAGCTTCGGGAGTGACATCACGAGGAGCAGGTCCTGTACCTCCGGTCGTCACCACCAAGGCGCAGCCTTCCTCATCGCAAAGCTGCTTGAGCGTCTGTTCGATCAGTTCCTGCTCATCGGGAATCAGGCGGAAGACCGGTTCCCAGGTACAGCTCAACGCCTCTCGGAAGAATTGCTCGATGGCGGGACCGCTTTTGTCCTCGTAGATTCCTTGACTGGCTCGGTCCGAGATTGTGACGATGCCGATACGCATGGATGCTGGACTCTCCCTCCATTGGATGATGCTCGACTCTTCTCTTCTGGCTGAATGCGTGATCCCTCTCTTTCGTGGGATGAAGAAGGGCCTCTTCGGATAATCTCCGGCCCTCTCGCTGGCTTGCTTCTCTTTTTTTTCTTCCTGGGATATTAATCTCTGCGCTTCCGAAAGTCTAATTGCGAGCGGCGTCGCTACCCGGCGAGCAACACAAGGCCGCTTTTTTATCTCTCCACCAAAGAGTCGCGGAAGCCGATGGTTGCACAGTTTGCAAAGTTATCCTACTCGGAGATCAGACAGGTTGCCAACAGCAGGGCTGTCTCGGAAGATCATCGATGGGTCGGGGATGTTGGTTCTTCCGAGTCGGTCGGTTTGAGGTTTTGGCTGTCGTGAGGCTGGCTCAGACGGAGGGGCGCCGATGCGGTCGTGGACATTTGCGTCAGCCGGGACGGTTTTTTTCGGACGGGGTGTGGTTGGGGAACGGTTTGCAGAAGCCTTTGGGCGGTTGGGGGCGCGTCGAGCTTTGCTGGTGACGGATGCCGGGGTGATCCGGGCGGGTCTGGCGGAGACAGTGCAACAAGCGGCCAAAGCGGCAGGGATTTCCTTGGCTGTGTTTGATCAGGTCACACCCGAACCACCCTTGGAAATCATCCGCTCGTGCGCGTCGATGGGGCGAGAATGGCAACCTGAAGTCGTGGTAGGCTTGGGTGGTGGCAGCGCCTTGGACACGGCCAAGCTAACCGCATTGCTTTTAGCCCACGGCGGGGACCCGTTGGATTACACCGGCGATAGCCGGGTGCCGGGTCCGATTCGCCCCGTGATTGCCATCCCTACGACGGCGGGTACAGGTTCCGAGGTATCCGCCGCCGCCGTTTTTACGGACACAAGCCGCCAGATCAAGGTTTCTTGCCTCAGTCCCTACTTGCGGCCCGCCGTGGCTTTAGTGGATCCGCTGCTGACAGTCTCTTGCCCTGCGAAGGTGACGGCGGATTCCGGGATCGATGCTCTCACGCATGCCATTGAAGCCTACTGTGCCGTAGATAACGACAACTTCCCCCTACCACCGGGAGAAGTTTCTGTGTACCAAGGGAAAAACCCCATGGCGGACTTGTTTGCGGCGGAAGCGATTCGTCTGATTGGCCGTTATCTGATGGCGGCTGTTGCTCATGGGGAGGATTTACAAGCCCGTGAAGGGATGGCCCTGGCAGCGACCTTGGCGGGACTGGCCTTTTCCAATGCGGGTGTGGCCTTGGTCCATGCTATGGAATATCCTGTGGGCGGAGCGGTCCATATCTCCCACGGGGCCGGTAACGGCTTACTGCTTCCGTATGTCTTGCGCTACAATCTGCCGGTTCGCCTGCGGGAAATCGCTCAGATCGGAGCGTGGTTATCCGGTATTCCCCTGTCCGAATCTCTGCCTTTAGGGGAAGCCGCAGAGCAGGCTATTGAGTCGATAGCACAACTCCGTGCCCGGATTGGTATCCCTCTGCGCTTGAGGGACGTGGGCGTCCAGGCGGATATGCTGCCAGCCTTTGCAGAAAAAGCCTTTGCCATTACCCGCTTGTTGCGTGTCAACCCTCGCCGCCCCGCTAGTGCCGAGGAGATCCTTGCGATCTACCAGGCGGCCTACTAAACCCGGAAGTGATCCCAACCATCCAGGGCAGGCAAGTATTCAATAAATCGTCGGGTGCGGCTGAGATTTTCGGGCTAAAAGGGGTGGGAGTTTTACCGTCCCAATGCCTTTCGCAAATCATCTTCAGGATTTCTGGGGGATAATAGTCAGGAGAAGTTATTGAAACAGCAGGGGGCGGTGCAGTGCCTGAGGTTGCGTTTCAGGAAAGCCGAATGAATTCAGAAGCCGCCGTGATTCGGAATCCGATTCCGAAGCGGGTACTCTGGTGGTTGTTCTTCCTCTTGCTGCTGGTAACGGGAATCGCTGCGATTCGCGTGTATCGAGGCGTCATGTCTCCAGAATTGCCCAAGGATTTTGTGCAGTATTGGGCCGTGGGGCGCCTGGTGCTGGAAGGAGAGAACCCTTACGCCCCCGCATTGCAACTGCGCGAACAACAGCATGTTTACCCAGAGCGGGACATCGCTCTGATGATGTGGAATCCGCCGCCTGCCTTACCCCTGTATGCCCCGTGGGGGCTGTTACCGGCCCGACTCGCAGCTTGGTTATGGAACGGACTGCAACTTGGGGCAGTACTGGCGGCATCCTTCCTTTTGGTTCGTGTCTATGCTTCTGACTCGGCGTGGTGGTGGTTTCTGCCTCTGTCCCTTGGCTTTGCTGGGACAGTTTGGCTATTGCTCTATGGGCAGAATACAGGGTGGATCCTGTTCGGATTGGCGGGGTTTGCCTGGGGACAGCATCGAGGGCAGCCCTGGCTGGCGGGATGCTGCGGCGCTTTGACTGTGCTCAAACCGCATTTGCTCGTCGGTTTCGGTCTGGTCTGGATTTGGGACGTGTGGCATCGCGGGCAGCGCCGCATTGCCCTGTTGGCCGGCGTGGCTGCGGTTTTGCTGGCCACCGCGTTGGCTCATCTGAGCGACCCCCAAGTCTTGCCGCATTACTTGACAGCCCTGCGGGAGCCTTCACCCTATGCTGTCTCTCCCAAGGACTGGATGTTGCCGACGGCCAGCTACTGGTTGCGGCATTATCTGGCACCCGAATCGATGGCCTGGCAATTTCTACCCTCCATCCTGGCGGCACTCGCCTTATTGCTATGGCGGTTGAGATGGGGGGAGAAGTGGTCTTGGCCGCAGGCGTTACCTATCGTGGTCGCTGTCTCAGTGTTGACTACTGGCTATGGGGGTTGGATTTTTGACCTTCCCGTGTTACTGGTATCGCTGATCGCCTTAGCAGCCCGGATGTACCAAGTCAGGCCCATGCTTCTGGTGTACCTGACCGTCTGGCAGTTTCTTGTTACCTGGGCCACATTCGTTTATGGATACACGTTGCATGGTTTTTGGTGGGTAGCTCCAGCCGTTCTTGGCCCGTGCCTATTCCTACCTTTTCTCAAGACCGATTGAGAGATTGTTGGGGCGGGGTCTTCTGTGTAAGTCAGAGAATCCTTCGTTCTTCCATCATTTGCTACGACTGCGCCGCTGGAAGTCCTGGCCAAAGAGGGTCATGCCTCCAACTTCACCGTTGGAACGTAGCCAGAACTGCACCTCGAAGATGCTCCGGTCAAATGTGATGATTTCCTCAGCCGGCTGGATAGGAACGGCGGTGAAGGTGTCGTAGTGATAATGATCCAGGCGGAAGAGGTAGCGCCCCCAGCGAAGATGGAGTAGTCCTTCGCGGAGTATCACTTCTGCGGTCCCGTAAGCGGATTGCTCGTAATGTCCGCAATAGTCAGCCAGGGGGAGTGTGGGTCGTGTGTTCGGTTTGCGAGCTTTGGCCCGCTTCTGGAAGGCGATGGCATTCTGGAAGTCGAAATAATCCATTTGCTCTTTGCAGATTTTGATCCAGTCCAACGTAGGCAGGCCCAGCATTCGATCGAGGATGGAGCGGGCAATGGCTTCCGTCAGCAGCGAGGGGCGGAGGTTAGCCAGGACACAGATGCCGATTTTCGCGTCGGGTACCAGCATGCATTGAGCGCGGGTGCCGGAGAGGGTGCCCCCGTGGGAGACGCACACGACGCCGCGGTAGTCATGGACGAACCATCCCAAGCCGTAAGTGGTGAATCGCGTCGTCGCGGCGGGAAAGTAGTAAGTCCAGACACCTTCTGGTCGGAAGAGCATCTGCGGAGTGTGGGTTTCACGGAGGTGGCGCTCGGCTAGCAGCCGCCGGCCATTATGGACACCGCCGTTGAGTTGAAAGCGAAGCCACTGGCCCATGTCTTCTGCTGTGGAGTAGATGCCTCCGGCGCCGCCCACATGTTCCACCTCATCATCTTTGACCGGCAGGATTTTCTTGTCGAAGGTAAAGTAGTGGGGCGTGGCTCGGTTCTCGCAGGCCAGTGCCAATTCCCGTCGGCCTGTACTGTGGCGCATACCTAAAGGCTCGAAGATGCGCCGCTGAACGGTCCCAGCCCAGTCGCTTTGGTGATAGCGCGCGGCAATCAGACCGGCCACCGTGAAAGGGACGTTGGTGTATTCCCATGTACTTCGGAACGACGTGGACGGCTTGGCGCGGCCCCAGCGGCGAATCAAATCCTCACTGTTGTGCGTCAAGCCGGCCCAGAGTAAGTCATGGCGCGGCATGCCCGTCCGGTGGCAGAGCAAGTCCCGGATGGTCACTTCGCGATCTGCCAACTCGTCGTTGAGCCGAAAGATTTCCAAATGGTCCCGAACTTTGTCATCCCATTTCACCTGCCCTTGATCCACCAACATCGCCACGAGGGTCGAAGTGAATGCCTTGGAACATGAAGCGATCGGGAAAAGTGTCTGTGGGGTGACCGGTTGATTCTGGCCCTGGGTTCGCACGCCAAAGCCTTTCAGGTACACGACTTGATCACCGCGAACGACCACCACCGCAACGCCCGGAACTTTCATCTCCCGCAATGCCTGTTCGATCAATGTGTCCAGCATGGCGGGATCGAAGTCGGCCGCCGTCACCGATCCACCACCGCAGAGGATCCAGACGCACGCCCAAAGTGTTCTCCACAGCCATCGATTCCGCTGGCGGCTGCCCATCGTCGTGTCTCTCCCGGTTGTTTCCATCTTGTCAAATCCTATCGCTTACTGCCGGATTAGCCATTCCTATGATACCGCCATCATCGCCGTGCTTCTCGGCTTTGGGCTTGGCTCTCCCTGCTTGCGGGCTAGCAAATCCACCGCCATCCACCGCTTGGGGCGATTGTCTAAACTTATCGTCACTCGTGGTGGGGACCGACCGTGTCCTCTGGCGATCGCCGGCCTCCTGCACCCAACTGTTTTGTATCTCCTGGGGTGGAAGCTGCCATGGTCCTGTAAGCCCCACAGAATGCCACGCGGACCACTCTATCCAAGAAAGTTCGTCCCCTGGTTGCCTCCATCTCGATGCGTAGCCGGGGAGGCGCATAAATCCGATCGCTTCTCCTTCCATCGTGTCGGGGAACACAGAGGTGCCTCAAATGACGCAGGCCGTGGTTGGTGGTAACCACGGCCTGCTGCTTGCTCTGAGGGTGCACGTCCCAGGTGCTATTCCACGTTGGCTGATAGCGTACTTGTCATGGGCGGTGCAGCATTAGCCGACCAGTTCCTTGATCCAGCGGGGGTTCTCGCCCGCGATGTAGTAGGGCCGGCCAATGTTGTCGCGGATGCTGGCGTTGGTTTCCGGAGTGGGATCGATGCCCAAACCGCGATAGAGGGTGGCGTAGAGTTCCAAGACGCCGACTTCATCCTTGGTGGCTGAGGTGCCATCCTTGTCCGTTTCGCCATACACGACTCCGCCTTTGATGAGGCCGCCGCCAAGGACCACGGACCAAGCACGGGAGTAATGGTCGCGCCCGGCATTGGCATTGATCCGCGGGGTACGCCCGAAATCCCCCATCCAGACGATGACCGTGTCTTGCAGTTTGCCCCGCTGATACAAGTCCTTCACCAGCGTAGCAAAAGCGGAGTCCAGCGTCGGAAGCATGCGCGTGAGCGCGGCATGGGTGTTGTTGTGGAGGTCCCAGCCACCCATAGTGATCTGAACGCAAGCCACACCTGCCTCCACCAGCTTGCGAGCGAGCAAGGCAGAGCGGCCAAAGGGCGTGTTACCGTATTCCTCTTTCAGCTTCGGGTCGATCGGCTTGCCATCAATTTCCTTGTCGAGACTGAAAACATCCTTGCGGGTGGAGACCACCATGTTGAGGGCTTTCTCGTATACCTCGCGGTGAGCGGTCGCAGCATCGCCGGGGACGTTGGTGGTGAAACCATTTTCGATACGCGCAAACAAGGCAGCCCGGCGAGCTGTGCGCCCATCATCCACCGGGGAGTTCACATTCTCCGGCGGCTGACCCGGATTCTGTATGTTGAACGGAGCGTAGCGCATGCCCAAAAAGCCAGCGCCGCCTCGCGGTCCGCCAACGGAAATGAAAGCGGGCAGATCGGCGTTCCGCATCGCCTCAATATCCATCGCCTGATAGTAAGCGAGCACGGAGCCGATAGAAGGATAGTCCAGAAGCGGATTGCGCTGCCGACCGGTGTTCATTATGTAGGTGCCGCGATCATGATCCCCTTCGCGGGAGTTGAGCGAGCGGATGATCGACAAGTGATTGAAGACTTTCGCCAATTTGGGCAGATATTCCGAAATCTGGATGCCGCTGACCACGGTGTTGATCGGCTTATGAGGGCCGCCATTGGGGCTGCCCGGCTTCATGTCGAACATGTCAATCGTCGGCGGTCCACCGGCCATCCAGAGGATGATGAGGCTTTTCTGCTTTTTCCGCATTTCTGGAGCCGCGGCCCGAACTTTAGCCAGAAACTCCAGCCCCGGCAGTGTCAAGCCCGCAGAGGCAATACTGTGTTGCAGAAAATGGCGGCGATCTGTGATTCCGAACATGGCAAAGGCTCCGTGTCACACAACAATCGGGGTGCTACCGCGTTATCCACATCCTCACTCAAACAGCGGATACATTAACCTAGCACAGCTTTGGGAAACGTCACCGTGCTCGTCGAGGGGAACCTCTTCCCCCTCATTTGCCGCTGCTATAGACTATGACGCCAATCCCCCGCCCAAGTTCCGAAAAAACTCCTCCGTAGCCGACAAGTCTGATCAAGAAATGGACCTCAAGCTCTTGTTTGTCTTGCTCAGGGAATTGGCCAGAGGGCATGCCAAACCACCGCAGGCTGAATTCCTCTGCCTGGTTTTGCCACCCGATCTTCGATTCTTATGTATGTCAGCAGATATCCAGGTTGCTTTGGCTTGGAAGAGGGAAAAGTTTTTACTATGATGTGCGACTGTCCCGCTTGTGAGACCTAATCAGATGGTTGGCCAGGCTGGTCCGACTTGGGCCGCAGTGAGCTGAACACAGTTTCTGGAGGTTGTTATGCGCCCAACACGTTACCTGATGGGAGTGCTCGCGGGGGTAGGTCTCTGCCTTTTGCTGAAGGCAGGCGCGCCAGCGGAGGTGTTGGCTCAGGCTGCATCCGCGGGTCAGAAAGACAAGCAGAAGGTGGAGAAAAAAGAGAATGGAAGCAAAGCACCTGCCACCATAAGGGAACCCGGCCAGACCAAGGAGGTGGGGAAGGCAGGAGCGAGTGGTGGAGTCGTTGAGGTCTACCAGGCCAAAGATGGCTGGCGGTTCCGCATCAAAAATGCTCAAGGGAAATCCCTGGCCATCGGTGTGGTGGGGTATTCCACCAAAGAGGAAGCGTTGCAGGTGGTCCAACAGGTACAAGGGATACTCAACAGTCAAAAGGTAGTCACGGTAGAAGGGAAGAAGTGACCTAGCGGAATTCGCGGGGAATCCGCTCTCCCGGAAGCCGGCGGACAAAAGGGTAGCGGTCCAAGCCGATGACAGGTATGAGCCAATCGTGAGTAATTTCCGGCTGGAGAAATGCGCCGGCGCGGACGTACATCATCGCGAGTCGGCTAGTGCCCGGTTCCCCCACACGTACCACCGGCTGAATCCGGCGGTACAGATCGGGATCCGCGTAAGTGACGGCATGGACGCAATGGGCGATCCGTGGGTTGTACCAAAGCGTATCTAATACACGATAGCGAACTTGGCCGGAATTAAGTTGGAAAAACCATTGCCGGGCTAGCTCATAGCGTAAGGCCGAGATTTCGTAAGGTCCCCACATCGAGATGCGGTCCTTCTGCTCCGCAGCCCGCTGCATCGTTTCCTCAAGCGTATAGTTTTTCCCCGGCTGAGGCCACAGGCGCAGGGGCCGGACGGGTCCTTCGGCTGGAAGCCAACTGATTGTGAACCATTCGACGGCCAGGGTACCATCTGCCTGCCGGCTGGCCTTGGCAAAAATGGCCCATGTATGTGCCGTACGCGGTCGGAAAGGGATCGCCTGACCGCCGAAGAGAATCATGTAATGCCGGTTCTGGCCAATAGCTTGAGGAGGAGCGGCATTCCCCAAGGGAAGGACCAAACCCACGTCAACAGAATTCCTGTCCAACTCCAAGGCCGCGCGTGGAAAAGCAGCAGGATGAAGTACGTTGGGGCGTATCCGCTTTTCATCCTCTGCCTTCGCCTCGCCAAACGGCAGCGCCAACCACAAAATCCCCACCCAAGGGGAGAAATAGACACGTGACCGATCCAGAATACCCGTCTTGCTATTCATCTGCAACGCTCATTCTCTCAGGGATGCGAAGGGAGGAGGGTTGGAAACGGAGAGGAGGGTCCCCACCAACTCTTCCCATGGAACTCCCATCGGTTGTCGCTCAGGGAAGTATGACTTTACTTCCCCACATCTTGAGATGAAAGGAAGGGAGGGAACGTTACTTCGGATGGAAGCGGCAAGAGGCGTACTGCGGAGTCGCTTGGCAGGGTATGCTGTCGCATCCAAAGCGGGAAAGAGAGTGCGAACCGATTTTCAGGAATGCAAGGGTTTGCCGGCCCATGCCATACGAGCGGCTTCGGCGAGGACTTCACTGAGGGACGGATGGGGATGGATGCACCGGGCCACATCTTCGGCAGAAGCGTGAAACTCCAGAAGAGTAGCGCACTCCGCAATCAACTCTGAGGCTTGAGGACCGATAATGTGCACGCCCAACAGCCGGTCTGTGTCCTCCTCAGCGAGTACTTTGACCCAGCCGGTCGTATCGCCGAGGGCTTTGGCCCGCCCATTAGCCGAGAAAGGGAATCGCCCAACGCGGTAGCGGATGCCTTTCTGTTGCAGCTCCTGTTCTGTCGCACCGACGCTAGCCACCTCTGGATGAGTGTAGATCACGCTGGGAATGGCGGAGTAGTTGACGCGGGGCTTCATTCCGGCTAGGCGTTCTGCCACGACTACGCCTTCGGCACTGGCTTTGTGGGCCAGCATCGGACCAGCAATCAAATCGCCTACCGCCAAGATGTGCGGCACCGCCGTGCGATAGTCAGCATCGACAGCCAGGCGTCCACTTGCCGGGTCCAGGCGTAAGCCCACAGTTTCCAAGCCTAATCCCTCAGTGTAAGGCTTGCGCCCGACGGCAACGAGAACGCGATCGCCCCGGAAGGTTCGGCGTGTGCCATCGGCTAAAGAAGCCACGAGAGTGATCCCGTTGCCATCTGCTTGGGCTTCGATGACGCGTGTTTGAAAATGGAATTGCATTCCCTGACGTGTCAATTGCTTGAGAAGCTCCCCGGCGATTTCGCTATCCGTGTGGGGTAATAGGCGAGGCAGCGCTTCCAGTACGGTGACCTCGGCTCCCAACCGGCGCCAGACGGAACCAAGTTCCAATCCGATATATCCCGCGCCGATAATCAGCAGATGCTGCGGAACAGTGGTGAAATGGAGGGCCTCGGTTGAGCTGACAACGACTTGGCCATCGAAGGGGAGAAAAGGCAGTTCTACGGGAACACTTCCCGTTGCCAGAAGGATATGACGTCCTTGCAAGGGGAGTGCCGTCCCTTCCGCCTGTTGCACGACCACTTGATGACCGCCGTTCAAGCGGGCCACGCCGTGATAGGAATCAACGCCATATTTCTTGAACAGGAATGCGATGCCTTGGGTCAGTTCATGGACGATGCGGTCTTTGCGAGCCAGCAGAGTTGCCAGATCAAGAGTAACGCCGGAGAGCCGCACGCCGTGGCTGGCCAAGTGCTGCTGCGCTTGGACGTACCAATAGCTAGAATCGAGGAGCGCTTTGGACGGAATACACCCGATATTCAGGCAGGTGCCGCCTAGTTGCTTACGTTTGTCCACACATGCCACTCGCAGCCCCAGTTGTGCGGCACGGATCGCGGCCACATATCCTCCTGGACCCGCGCCAATGACCAACAGATCGTAAGTTTCTGCCATAAAATGAGCATCCAGAAGAATTCAGGGGAAGGCACAATTAAGGTCAACAATGTAGATTATATCTACGTATATCTGTATTTCCAATTACGGCAAGTCTAACATCAGAACTGCAGGATTTTCGATACATTCCTTCACACGGACGAGGAACTGAACGGCTTCGCGACCGTCGATCAACCGGTGATCGTAACTCAAAGCCAGATACATCATGGGGCGGATTGCGATCTGGTCTTGGACAACGACTGCTCGCTTCTGGATAGCATGCATTCCCAAAATGGCTGACTGGGGGGGATTGAGAATCGGTGTGCTGAGCAAAGAGCCAAATACCCCGCCGTTGGTAATCGTAAATGTGCCCCCCTCCAAATCCTGGAGTGTGATTCGGCCCTCACGAGCTTTGCGTGCCAATTCGGCGATGGCGGATTCAATCTGCGCAAAACTGAGGCGATCCGCATCTCGGATCACCGGCACTATCAATCCACGATCTGTACTCACGGCTACACCAATGTCATAATAATGATGATATACAATATGTTGTCCATCAATTCTAGCATTGATGATGGGAAATGCTTTCAATGCTTCCACAACAGCTTTCACAAAAAATGACATAAATCCCAGCTTGACTCCATGCCTTTTTTCAAATCGTTCATTATAACGTTGCCGCAGTTCGATGATGGTGGACATGTCGGCTTCGTTGAAGGTGGTCAGCGTCGCGGTCGTTTGCTGGCTTTCCAGAAGCCGCTCGGCAATGCGGCGGCGGATGTGACTCATCGGTTCGCGCGTGACAGACCGCCCAGTAGGAGTAGCTCCAGCCGAGGGAGCGGAAACAGAAGGGGGAGAAAGAGACGGGGCTAACGAGGCGGAGGCTGAAGGCGGAGCTAGAGGACCTGGAGTGGAGCCGTCGCCGCCAGGAGAGGGAGGGAGAGTGGAAGCTCCAGCGCTCGTAGCCGCGGGGGTGCGCTGGGCCATAGCCGCGAGCACATCCCCCTTGGTGATTCGCCCTCCCGGTCCGGTTCCCGTGACTTCAGCAGCGCTAAGTTGGGCTTCCGCGAGCAGTCGCGCGGCCGCCGGCGAAGAACGAGGAGTCACCGGAGAAGGTGAAAGCGGTGGCGGAGGCACCGGGCCGCTTGACGGACCAATTCCAGGGGCTGTTACTGGGGGAACGGTGCTCTTTTCAGCTTGTGCCGATCGGTCCGGAGGGAGTGTTTCAGCCAGGGGTGGGATATCTGCGGGGCGGGACTCAGCCGATGCTGTCGCTTCCGTGTCAATTACAGCGAGGACTGTACCAATGCGTACTGTTTCCCCTTCACGCACGCGCCAGCTTAGCTTACCAGCCGCGGGAGCGGGAAGTTCCTGAGTGGCTTTATCGGTTCCCAATTCGGCCACAGGTTCATCCGCACGGACCCAAGCGCCATCCGGTTTCAACCAGCGGTTCAGTGTCACCTCGCTGATCGATTCACCCAGGGCAGGAACGACTAGCTCGATCTGAGGCATGAAAGTTGGCTCCTCTGGTGCAATAGCTGGCTTGTGATGGTGTGGTTGGTCAGGAAGTCGATCCTTCGTTAGCGATTATTATGGGTTGGGGTGATGGTGCCTGCGATATCTCGGAAACCAGGGCGAGAGGAGACTCCGCGCCTGGGGGGCCGTTGGCCGATTGAGGAGTAGGAGTGATCCACCCGACCGAGCCAGGGCCGATTGGACTGGGGGGAGTGGTTGCGAAGGCTCCTTCCACCAGAAGCTGTTGCTCTCGCTGATGGACGTGGAACGAACCCGTGGCTGGGCTGGCTCCGGCATCCCGCCCGACGTATTCCACGGGGAAACCCATCGCTCGCAAGCGTGGTTCCACGAACGACCACGCGCCCATGTTCTGGGGTTCCTCTTGGACCCAGAGCCACTCCCGGCAGCGTCGATAACGGCCCAGAACGGTCCCCAATTGTTCTCCGGGCCAGGGATACAATTGCTCCAGCCGTACCAAGGCCACACTGACGGTTTGCAGGTGTTCCCGGTGGCGGAGGAGTTCGTAGTAAATCTTCCCGGAACACAGGAGCACACGCGTTACCACCTCCGGATTGGCTGACGCATCATCGAGCACTTCGTGAAAATGTCCGGCTTCCAGCTCCGTGACGGGGGATTGCGCTTGGGGCAGGCGGAGCAGACTCTTGGGTGTCATCACCACGAGCGGCTTGCGAAATGGCCGCTTCACCTGCCGGCGCAGAAGGTGGAAGTACTGGGCAGGAGTGGTGGGATAACACACCTGGATGTTGTCTTCCGCACACATTTGCAGGAAGCGTTCCAGTCGGGCGGAGGAGTGCTCCGGCCCTTGCCCTTCATACCCGTGAGGCAGCAGCAGAACCAAGCCGCTGGAACGGTTCCACTTCGATTCCCCGGAGACGAGGAATTGATCGATGATGACTTGGGCACCATTAGCGAAGTCGCCGAATTGGGCTTCCCATAACACCAGAGTGTACGGATCATCGAGGGAGTAACCATATTCGAATCCCAGGATGGCCGCTTCGGACAAGCTGCTATCGTAGACCTCGAACACGGCTTGTTTCGGGGATAAATGGGCCAAAGGGTAGTACTCGGCACCGGTGTGATAATCTACGAGCACAGCGTGACGCTGGGAGAAAGTGCCGCGGCGGCTGTCTTGACCGCTGAGGCGAACAGGAATCCCCTCTAGCAGCAATGTGCCGAAGGCTAGGGCCTCGGCTGTCGCCCAGTCTACGGACTTGCGCTGCCGAACCGCTTCGTGTCGGCTGTGCAGCAATTTGATCAGTTGCGGGTGGACAGTGAACCCTTCCGGAAGATGCACAAAAGCATCAGCCACGGTATCCAGATGTCGACCTGCGGCGCCGGTTTCTACCACCGTGTGCGTGTACTGGCGTTGCAAGCCGCGCCAGCGCCCCCCAAACCCTTCCATGCCCCGGCGGCGGGATTGTCCCAACGCCACCTGGCCGCGGACCTCTTTCAACGTGCTTTCCAGCTTCTGCCGGTACTCCGCAACGGCGACATCGGCATGCCGTAAGGCTTCGACCAGCCTGTCCTGAAACTCGGCATCCAAGGCGGCGGACACTTCCGCAGTGAGCGATTCCTGAGAAGGCTCAGCCGACAGTTCGGCTAACTTCTGGGCATAGATCTGGGAGATGGGCCGCTTCTGCTCGATGATGCGGCATTGCAGCGGTTGGGTGAAACTGGGATTATCTCCCTCGTTGTGGCCCCATTTGCGGTAGCAAACCAGGTCGATGACCACATCGCGTTGGAATTGTTGCCGGAACTCCAAAGCCAAATGAGCAACCGCGACGCAGGCTTCTGGGTCCTCCGCATTGACGTGAAAGATCGGCACCTGGACGAATTTGGCGATGTCCGTGCAGTACTGTGTCGAACGGGCATCGCGGGGATTGGTCGTGAAGCCGATTTGGTTGTTCACCACAATGTGGAGAGTGCCGCCTGTGCGATAACCTGCCAGGTTCATCAGATTGAACGTTTCCATGACGATGCCCTGACCCGCAAAGGCGGCATCGCCGTGGATGAGAATCGGTATGCCTCGCTTCCGCTCGCGATCCTGGTGCAGCCGTTGCTTACAACGCACTCGCCCTTGAACCACCGGATCGATAATTTCCAAATGGCTCGGATTGGGGGTCAGCGAGATATGCACCTTCTGACCGGCTGAGGTTTCCACATCGGCAGAGAATCCCAAATGATACTTGACATCGCCGTCTCCGTCGATGGTAGACTGCGGCAGATAATTGTCCTCGAACTCAAAGAAGATTTCCGCCAAGGGTTTGTTGAGGATATTGGCCAGAACGTTCAAGCGACCGCGGTGGGCCATACCGAGCACGTATTCGCGCACGCCTAGTTCCGGACCTTTCTCGATGAGGGCATCAAGGATTGGAATAAGCGTTTCTCCGCCTTCCAGGGAGAAACGTTTCTGTCCCACGTATTTGGTGTGCAGGAACCGTTCAAAGGTCTCGGCCTGAAGCAGAGTGATGAGGATGCGATAGCGTTGCCGCAGACCCAGCCGCCATTGCCCTCGCTGGGTTTCTAGACGCTGAGCGATCCAGTTGCGGATGTCCAGCGAGTCGATGTGCATGAATTCCACGCCCACACTGCCGCAGTAGCTGGCCTGAAGATGTTCCAGCAATTGACGCAAGCGGACCGGCCCGCCCAAGCCCCACACTGATGAAGCATCGACGGTTTGGTCCAAATCCGCCGCCGTTAGGCCAAAATTGGCTAGGTCGAGAAGGGGTGAGGGAGGCGGCGGACCGGCAGACAAGGGATCGATATGAGCTTGCAAGTGACCCGCTTGGCGGTACCAGTGGATCAGCCTTTCAACACCCGTTTGCCGGCGCAGTTCGTCGCTTCCAGAAACGACCCGGCGTTCATCTTCCCCTCGGCTGGCAAACTCCATCCCTGAGAAAAAGGCGGCCCAACTCGAATCGACTGACGATGGATTGTCACGCCAGCGGCGGTACAACTCTTCGAGAAGCGGTCCATTTTCGCTGTACATTGGCAATCTCCAGCCCCTGTCAGCGTAATTATAAGTAGAAACAAAGCTATCCGAGAAAGTCGGACTCATGTTGACCCCTGCTACAAGCCAGCTTTTCCGGGTTGCTTTCCTTCTCATGGCCGAGGGCGAGCTGAGACTACGTCTGCCTGGAGAGAATGACCTGGAGAAACAGGTATCAAATACCAAGCAGAGACGATATGATAGCGAAAACGTGGCGGAGGAAGTGACGGACGATATCACGTAACCTTTGCAAGGGGGATTCCCATGTTGCGCTCAGGACACAAAGTGTTAGGAGGAATCGTGGGGGTGATCGCTGCATTCATGCTGGCGCCGACTCCCCAAGCCGCCGGTCAACCTGGTGTTCCCAAAGCAGGAGCGACCCTAAAAGCTGGCGATCCAGCCCCTGATCTCAAAGCCGATAAGTGGTGGAATGGCGATCCCGTTACCCAATTGAAGAAGGGGAATGTGTATGTGGTCGAATTCTGGGCTACCTGGTGCGGTCCCTGCATCGTGATGATGCCCCATTTGAGCGAATTGCAGGAGAAGTATAAGGACCAGGGAGTGATTTTCATCGGTTACACGGCCCGTGATCCCAATAACACCCTGGCTAAGGTGACTAGCTTTGTCGAGAAGCGGGGACGAAAGTTGAAATACCGCTTGGCCTACAGCGAGGACCGCGGCACTTATGATGCGTGGATGAAGGCGGCGGGTCGCGGTGGTATTCCTTGTTGCTTCGTGGTGGATCGCCAAGGCAAGATCGCTTACATCGGCCATCCCATGTATCTGGATGTCGTTCTGCCTAAAGTGGTGGCGGACAAGTGGAAGCTGGACGACTTAGCAGAAGTCGAAAGGGTCGAGCAGGAGGTTGATAGCATCTTTGCCGCCTCCCGGAACCCCGAAGAGTTTCTCAAAAAGCTAGAAGCGTTCGAGAAAAATCATCCGGAGATGGGAGGGATTCCTTACTTCAATGCCCCCCGGATTCTCAGTTTGCTGCAACTCAAGAGGGTCGAACAGGCTCAGAAGACGGCGGAACAGATCCTCGAACAAGCGCTCCGCCGCGAGGACCCCGCCGCCTTGCAGAGCCTGACCGCCCTACTCACCAACTCGTCCCAAGCGAACCAACATAAAGAACTGGTGGCTCTCGCATTGCGCAGTGCCCAAGGATTGCTGAAACTCAACGGCGATAAGGACCCCATTGCCCTCTACTTTGTGGCGGAAGCCCACTTCGCCTCCGGTGATGTTGCCAAGGCCAAAGAATGGGGGGCTAAGGCCTTGGAAGCGGCCGAGCAGGAACCTCAGCTTAAACGGCAAATCCAGCAACGGATCAGCCGTTACGACAAATGAATTCTTCTGCCTTCCCAAGCTCTCATTGAAATCCACCACCTTCCCCAGGAGGGGGTGGAAGGGATTATTATGGATTGGCGCCGCTGAGACGATCCAGCGGTCTCGTTGTCACTACCCATTGCCTTGGGTCGGAGCAAGGCTGAGGAATGATCCGGTAATTCGCAGCAGGGAGCGTCGGTAATGAGCCTCTTGTGGCAAGTCAGGAAGACGTGCCAGAGGGGGGAGAGGGAATGGCGGACTCGGCTTGACGCAGGAGGTGCGCGAGTTCACCACGGAAGACGAATTGAGGGTCGTCGAGTTCGGGAGGGAGTTGCTCCCGGCCCACGTGCGCGAACATGATGTCAGCCTCGGCAATCAATTCCTGTCCGCTGTGGGCTGTGCCCCGGACCCGTGCGCCGGCTTCGCTGAGGTCGAGCAGTTCGGCTTGGTAGGTCAATTGTTCGCCGGGGTGGGCTTCCCGCTGGAAATGCGCTGTGATTTTGGCCAGAACGACATTCTTCTGGAAGTTGTGGGCGTGGCCGACCAAGATGCCGCCCGTTTGTGCCAGTCCTTCGAGAATCAGCGAGGCCGGCATGACGGGATAGCCGGGGAAGTGATCGGCGAAGTAGTCCTCAGCCCAACTGAGGTTTTTGACAGCGATGGCCCGGCGTCCGGGTTCCAGACGGAGAAAGCGATCGATCCAGGTCCAGCGCATGGCAAGAGTCTCGGCGCCGTCGTGGGAGAAGCAAGGCGGAACACACCGGCCTCGATCTCGAGCGTTACTGGGCGGGGGTGGCCAGGCGAGATTGCAAGTAACGCACAATCAGGTCCACGGTGAAGAGGTCTTCGATCCGGTCGAGGCGCGGATTCTCCCGGAAGGAAGTGAGATCGGCGTAGGGCATGCGGCGCTGCAACTCGGCCAGACCCTCGGCGGTGACCTGTCCGTTGGCCACGAAGCGAGGATCACCCTGGAAGATCGATTCGGGGAAGAGGTCTTCGCGGGGGATGCGCAGGCCGAACTGCTTTTCCAGCCGGAAGACAATGTCGAGGAAGTCGATGGACTCTGCGTTGAGATCGGCTTTGAGACGTGAGGTGGGGGTCACCTCATCTTCCTCAACATTGAGGGCCTCGACCAGAATGGAACGAACTTTGGTAAAGATGTCATCGTAGGTCATAAGTCAGGTTCTCCGCGAATCGATCAGGCATGGGCGGCCCCCAGGCTCAACCCGCCATCCACTGTGATGACCTGTCCGGTGATGTAAGCCGCTCCGGGACCAGCCAAGAAGAGGACCACGGCGGCCACATCTTCGGGCTGTCCCAAGCGACGTACCGGAATCCACTTCTTCAGATTGTCCTCCCCCGCGAGGGAACGCACAGCTTGGCTCATGTCCGTCTCGATGAAACCGGGAGCCACGGCGTTGACCAACACATTACGCCGAGCCAATTCCACGGCCAATGCCCGGGTGAAGCTGTTGAGCGCTCCTTTGCTGGCCGCATAATTGGTCTGGCCGGGATTCACGTGTTCGGCAGCGACGCTGGAGATATTGATAATTCGTCCTGAGCGCTGCTTGAAGGCCATCTGCCGGGCCACGGCTTTGCAGAAGGCGAATGCTCCGCCCAAGTTGGTTTGCAACACCGTGTTCCAATCCTCAGCCTCCATCTGGAGGAAGAGCTTGTCCCGGATGATTCCTGCGTTGTTGACCAGAATATCGACTCGGCCCCATTCTGCCACTACGGCTTCCACAATCCTTTCGGCTGTGGCGGGATCGCTGACATCTCCTTGATACGCTTTGGCTATCCCGCCCTGTTGGGCAATTTCGGTTTCCAAAGTTTGGGCGGCTTCCACATTGCCTCGGTAGACAAAGGCCACCTTAGCTCCTTCACGGGCCAACGCAGAGACGATGGCTCGGCCGATTCCCCGGCTGCCGCCGGTTACAAGAGCGACCTGGTTCTGGAGCTGCCCCATGGTAATTAATCCCAGTTTATCAGTTCGCTGCACTCCGGGCATGTGTAGGGGAAGGTATCGGACCCCACCATTGTCCCGTCAATGCCAGCCAGCGTTTCTGCCAATAATCCCGCAGGAGTGCATCCTGTTCGGCTCCCGTGGGTGTATGTTGTGCTAGACTATAACCGAAGAGGGTCAACTGCGCAAAGACCGTTTGTTCGCCGGCATCGTTTCGGCCCCTGGCTCTGAAAGTGGCCAGCGAGTCCTGAAGTTGCGTCAGTTCCACGCTGACCTGCAACTGCCGTCCGGGGGTCATGAACGCGCCGAACTTAACTTGCTTCGCCTCCCGCAGGACTATCACGGGATAACGGAATTCGGTGCTGATGTGCCAAAGCCACCCCGCGGCTTCCACACAGGCTTGCAGCATCAAAACACCCGGCATGATCGGAAAGCGTGGGAAATGGTCCGCCAGATATTCCTCGCCCAAAGCCAAGAGTTTGATCGCAGTGAGCGATTGGCCAGGGGTCCACGAAACAATCCGATCGATCAAATGAAACCGCATAAGGCTCGATGGCTCCGCCGTCAGGTCTACGAAACGCCGGGCGATTCTTCCCTTCTGCCGGCTTTTTCGAGGAAGTACAGCCGGCTGCTGCCTCCAGAAGAGGCAGAGGGGGGAAAACTCCGCCACCCCCTGATCTTCACTCCCCACTTGCGGGAGGCGGGACTATTTGCTGCAAAAGCGGGATAGGCTCCGGCCAGTGTCCCGCCTGTAAGAATAGGCAGTATAGTCATCCTACCCGCCTCTGGACAGGGGAGGAAATGGCGGATTCTCCCTCGTGGGCGGAGGACGTTCCGAAGAAGACGGAGGGCCGGAGATCAGGCTGGAGCCAGCCCCAGACTGATCTTGCGAGCCTGTTCGGCCATTTTGTGGACATCCTGCGTGATACGCATGGAGCAGAATTTCGGCCCACACATCGAGCAGAATTTGGCACTTTTGAAGACATCCTGGGGGAGAGTTTCGTCGTGCATGCGGCGGGCGGTTTCCGGATCGAGAGACAACTCGAATTGGCGGTTCCAATCGAACTCAAAGCGGGCTTTGCTCAGGGCATCATCGCGCAAGCGTGCCCCTTTGCGGCCGCGGGCAATATCCCCCGCATGAGCAGCGATTTTGTAGGCAATAACCCCTTGGCGGACATCCTCCTTGTTCGGCAGGCCGAGATGCTCTTTGGGAGTCACGTAGCAGAGCATTGCGGCGCCCGCCTCGGCGGCCAAAGCCGCCCCAATGGCACTGGTGATATGATCGTAGCCGGGGGCAATGTCGGTCACGAGCGGACCGAGCACATAAAAGGGGGCATCATGGCACAACTCCCGTTCCTTCTCCACATTCATCTTGACCAGATGCAACGGGATATGGCCAGGGCCTTCAATCATGACTTGGCAGCCGTGTTTCCAAGCTTTCAGGGTTAACTCGCCGAGTGTTTTCAGCTCCGCGAATTGAGCCTCATCGTTGGCATCGGCCAGACACCCCGGCCGCAGTCCGTCCCCCAGAGAGAAGGTGACATCGTAAGTCCGCATGATCTCGCAAAGTTCGTCGAAATGCGTGTACCAGGGATTCTGCTGGTGATGGGCAATCATCCAGGCTGCGATCAGGGAACCACCCCGGCTGACAATACCCGTGATGCGGTTCTCCGTCAGGGGGATGTATTCCAGCAGAACACCGGCGTGGATGGTCATGTAATCGACCCCTTGCTGCGCCTGATGTTCTACCATGTCGAGCAACATTTGCGGGGTCAGGTCACGGACATCCTTCACCTGCTGCACAGCCTGATAGATGGGCACCGTGCCAATCGGGACAGGTGAGGCATCGATGATGGCTTGCCGGATGGCGTCGATATTACCGCCGGTGGACAGGTCCATGACCGTATCCGCGCCGAGATGAACGGCGGTATGGAGCTTTTCCAGTTCATCTTCGATGGTGCCAGTCACGGCGGAATTACCGATGTTGGCGTTGATTTTGCACCGAGCGGCAACGCCGATACACATCGGTTCCAGGCGTTTTTGCAGATGCACCTTATTGGCCGGGATGACCATCCGGCCGCGGGCGACTTCAGCACGGATTAATTCCGGTTCAAGGTCTTCCCGGCGCGCCACATATTCCATCTCCGGTGTGATGACACCTTGGCGTGCAGCTTCGAGTTGCGTCATGGCAGGTTCTCTCTTGGACCAGGGTAGTTAGCCACGCGCTGAGGGCCAAGGGAACATCTCCATGCCGCCGGAATGCTTCCAGATCTCTGGACCAGTGCATGGAAGGTGTAAAGCGGCCCGAAGAAGGGATCGCCTCCCTCAACGGCATGACCCGTTCAGGTTCCAAGGGTATAATCTCAGCCCGTGCCCCGTGCACAGGCACCCCCGGCGAGTTACTATCGTTGTAGATAATCCGCTAGGTCATCGGCCAGCCAGGGTGGCGATCACCATCGCGGCGGCACTTGACCGGCTCCAGTCTGGCGGTTCAGCCTCTTAGTCATTAATTAGATTGGCGTTTGCTTACGGTTTGTGTCTTGCCCAGACTCATTTCTCGCCCGCCGCGCGAGCCAGGTCTTCGTCTCGGCCGGCGACCAGAAGTGTTTCCGAACCTTTCAGGACAGTGTCGGGATCGGGAGTGGAGATGATTTTGTCATGCAGGACGTCATGCATGGCAATCACGGTGATCCCGTAGCGGCGGGGCAATTCCAGTTCCCGGAGTGACTTGCCCACCCATTCATCGCGCACCGCCATTTCCTGCATGCTGAAGCCAGACGCTAAGCGCACGTAGTTGAGGATGGCCGCTCCGGACAGGCGGGAAGCCAGCTCCAAGGCGGTGTCCCGTTCCGGAAACACGGTTTCTGTAGCTCCGACACGCTCCATGACTCGAGCATGGTCCCGTGACACCACTTTGACGTACACATCCTTGACGCCCAAGTCCCGCAGAGCCAGAGTCGCCAGGATGCTGGCCGTGATATCGTCTCCCGTGCTGACAATCCCCACATCAGCATTGCGAGCGCCCACCCGCTCTAGGGCTTCAACGCTGCGGCCATCCGCGACAACAGCGCGGGTCACAAACGGAGCAATGCGGTCCACTGCCTCTTCCCGAGGATCGATTGCAATGACTTCATGCCCTTTCGCATGTAACGCCTCCGCGGCACTGGAACCGAAATTGCCCAAACCAATGACCACAAATCGCTTCATGCGGCTACCCTCACGATGGCGCTTTGCGAGAATGCATCGATGTCCCCGGAGAATCGCCCTCTGGCGCCTTTGTACCATCCAGGCGCAGGCATTCCCAGAGCCGCATGCCTCCCATTCCCCCAGGACATCGCCAGGTCATACCTGAAGGCGTTCCAAGGCAGAGAGCCAGACCAGCCACTCGGCGGTGATCCAAGCAGGGTGTGCTTTCAACCGACGGCAACTTCCTCATACGCGTAGCGGAACTTGCCAGGCAGGCGCGCTTGGACCGCCAAGGCTGCAGCGAGGGCGAGCGGACCAACTCGTCCCAGGTACATTAGTCCGATGACAATGCACCGCCCGGCGGATGACAACTGAGGCGTCAAACCCATGGACAATCCGACCAGATTGAAGGCACTGACGGCCTCGAACATGCGCGGCAAAAAACCGCCGTTGCTGCCACGAGCTTCTGTAATGGACAGTAACAAAATGCCACACGTGACCGCAATAAAACCGATCACAAACAAGCCAATGGCCCGGTCCGTGGTCTGTTTGCGCAAGGAGCGGCCCCAGACGCTGGCTACTTCCCAACCACGAAAGCGGGACCAGGCCAGAACCATCAACAGGGCCAGCGTCGTGGTTTTCATCCCTCCCGCCATGCTGCCAGGAGAACCCCCGACGGACATCAGCAGGATGAGCAGGAAGTTGGCGGCATCGCTCCCTTGGCCATGATCGACTGTGTTGAATCCACACGTCCGGGTGTTGACACAGATAAAAAAGGCGTTGATACACTTGTCGAGCCAGGACATGTCTTTCAGAGTGGTGTCCCATTCCAGCCAGATCAGAACGGGTGTGGGGAGGAGCAGTAACATGGCTGTGGTGGTCAATACGAGGCGGGAGTGCAGAGACAGGGTGAAGCGATGGGTCGCTCGCCGCCGCCAGTATAAGTAGAGTTCCTCCCAGGTCAGGAAGCCTAATCCGCCGGAGATGACCAAAGCGCAGACCACCAGCAAGGTCGGAACATCCTGGCGAAAAGGAACGAGATTGTCACTGAAGGTGGAAAAACCGGCATTGCAGAAGGCACTGATGGCGTGGAAGAGGGCAGGCCAGGCTGCCCCTTCCCACCCGAACCGAGGAACCCAAAGCAGGTATAACAGAATCGCTCCAATCCCCTCAAAGGTCAAAGTGAAGAGGACGATGTGGCGAGTCAATTGCCGGGCATCAATCCGGTGGTAGCCGATTTCCAGAGGGTTGCCGACAGCAGAGGCTTCCTGGCGCAGTGAGGGACGCCCCCCCAACGCGGTGATCACCAGAGTCGTGAAGGTCAAGATGCCAATGCCACCACTCTGAATGAGCAGCAAGAGCCAGGCTTGACCCAGCGGAGTGAATGCGGTTGCAGTATCGACCACCACCAGGCCCGTCGTGCAGACGGCGCTAGTCGCTGTGAAGCAGGCCTCCAGCCAGGAAAGGCGTACACCTTCATGACAAATGCCCGGCAGCCACTTCAAGCCAACGGTGCCCAAAGCGATCAGCAGGATAAACGAGCCGGCGAGCATCTGGGGAGGAGTGCGGCGCTGCCACCACGACGGACGCTGGCCGATTGGTACATCCCAGAGTGGACGCATGGATACTTTCACAAACTCAGACTCAAATCTCCTCGACCAGTCCCTACTTTCTCCAGTACTTTGGGCCATGCTGTTATTGGGCAATACCGTTAAATTGCTGGTGAGGAGTGTTCAGCAGCCCTAGCGTAAAGTTTCTGGGTCCAGCCGCACGTGCTTGATGTGTGTGCGCCGCCAAGTGTAGGTGATTTCCAATAGCCCCGACGAGGCGGCAATCATGGCGGGATAGGAGTACTCCCCGGCTTCCGTTTCGAGATCATAGACCTTTTTCCAGGTTTTGCCGTCATCGCGAGAACGGGCTAGGCTCAGGGGCGTGCGGGTCAGCACCGTCGGGTTGTAAATTAGGATCAAGTCTCCGTTTTTGCACCGCACCACATCGATGCCAGAGTTAGGGTTGGGCAAATCTGTTTCCGCGGCTGGAGAAAATGTCAATCCGCCGTCACGGGATTCGGCCCGGCAGATTTTTCGCGGCTCACGGGAACGCAGCAAAGCAACGATCTGTCCCTCGGCCGTCTCGAACAACGTCGGTTGAATCTGGTGATGCTTCCCGGGCAAGGGGAAGGCATTCGAGCGCCGCCAGGTTTTACCGTCATCCCGCGAACTATCCACATAGGGCGTCCAGTTGCGATAACTTTCGATCGAGGTTCCAGCCAAAATGGTTCCATCGGCCCGCTGGATCGGCTTGGCTCGAACGGGGCCAAATTGTCCGGCGGGTAACATTTCGGGCGGGGACCAGCTTTTCCCGTTATCCGAAGAGGTCCGGACATAGCCGCTCCACTGCTGGGGATTCGGACCGGCCTTATACCAGAGGTACAGAGTTCCTTTAGCCGTGCGAAACAGGACCGGATTCCAGCAGGGTTGGCCCGGCTCACTGCCCCAAACCCGCGGCTCGCTCCAGCGCTGCCCGTCAAAAATACTGCCCCAGATCTGCACGTCCTTAGCTCCTTCATCTTTGCCGCCAAACCATGCGGCCAAGAGCCGCCCCCCTTCCACTTCCACGATCGTGGAAGCATGACAGGAGGCGAAGGGGGCCTTCTCGAAGATCAACCGACTTTCCACCGACACAGTGCGTATCATGATCCATCCTCCCCGCCTTCCAATGCACAGTCTGTACCATCTCCTTCACACTTCACAGGTCTGGACTCCGGGATCACCCACTTAGCACTCGTTCTTTCCGCCAACGCGCTCCAGCTTTTCATCTGACACTTCAGGAGAAACAACTCTATAGGATAGGAGTCTGGAAAATTCCCGCAAGCAGATCATGGCGAAACTCCGTCAGGTCGGGTGTAACCAAATTCTCTTGGGGACTATTTGTACAGTTGATAGCTCAGTCGCCGAGTGTAAGTCGTCGGATTGAATGCAAAGCAAGGGGTTGAATTGTCTGTCACCGCAAAGTCTTGCCCTCCCAGTGTCTGCGGGAAACTAGATGGACCCCAGAAAATCTGGTTACACCCAGTCAGGTCGGGGAACCCTCCCCCAATTTGCTGGCAAACTGTTGGTTGGTCAACATGTCCTGGAATTGACCTGAAGTTGTTGAGAGAATACCATACCAGTGTGGTGGAAGATGAGGCAGGGCACAGGAGCACATCTACGATTAGTTGAAGACGAACCGGTGATCAATCGAATGGGTATTTCGGGATCACGGAACGCTGGACGAGGGCACGTATTGGGTGTTCCTTTGGAAAGTTCTAGGTGACATGATGGATGGCTCTACGCCTTTTGGTCCACAGGGAGAAAAGGTTCTTGAATCTGAGGGGGAAGAATTCTATTCCAGTTTCTGGGAGAAGTGGCCCCAGCCGGGAAAGGAATGACGGCAGCAGGTGCTGGCGTTGAGGCCGCTGCCGGTAAGGTAGGCCCGAACTTGGTGGAGGACGAATTGCCCGTCTCTGACGCGGCGGTTTGTGTATAAATGGCAGAACGATTCTTTTGCCCCGATCCATTGGAAGTTGGCGACTACGTTCTGACTGGTCCGGAAGCGCACCACCTGGCCCACGTCCGGCGCATCGAGTTGGGGGAACGTGTGGTGCTCTTCAACGGGGACGGACGAGAATACCCCGCGGAAGTGATATCCGTGGGGCGGCGATGTGTTGTTCTGAGTATTCTCTCTGTTGAGGAGGCCGAACGGGAGTTGCCTGTTCCGATCTGGGTGGCCTCGGCACTCCCCAAGGCGGATCGGACGGACTTTCTCGTGGAGAAATTGACAGAGTTGGGCGTTACCCGCTTCATTCCCCTCCTGACAGCACGGAGCGTCGTGATCCCGCGGGAAGGTGCGGTCGAGCGCTTCGAGCGCGCCGTCATCGAAGCCAGTAAACAGTGTGGTCGCAATCGTTTGATGCATATTGATCCGCCGCAGCGATGGGAACAGTTTGTTGGGCGTACCGATCTGCCTCCATGCAAGGTGCTGTTGCATCCGAACACGAGCTTGCCGCCGTTATCAGGAGTGTCCGCGGCAGGTGGCGTGTTGGCGGTTGGTCCGGAAGGAGGGTTTACCGCCGAGGAAATCACCGCCGCTCGAGAGAACGGCTGGGAACTCATGAATCTCGGCCCGCGCACTCTACGGATTGAGACCGCTGCCCTGACGGCTGTTGCCCGTTGGAGCGACCCCCTCCGCCTGAGTCCTTCACCCCCGTCGGCTGCTGCCGCTGAGAGCCAAGCAGCTTCAGATGGTACCCCTTTGGAGACAGGATTAGACCGCGCTGGGTTACGCAGTCCGTGACGGAAGATCAGGACGAATCACGGCTCAGGACGAAAGCACGGGCAAACCCAAGGCGCGCCGCTTCTCTGCCACGAAGGCCAAGTGATGCGGGATGTGATTGATGATCGTACGGATTACCTTTTCCAGTGTTTGCAGGCCGCGGAGATTGTGGCACCCTGTCTTTTGCAACTGCTCCGGACTCAAATGGCGGATGATCCGGGCCACATCCCGCCGGGTCGCTTCAATTAACTGGAGTTGTTCTTCCAGATCGCGTTCGTGGTAGGCGAGGGCTTGAACGTAGAGATTTTCATCGGCTGCCAGATAGAGCGGAGGTTCTGGCAGAGCGATGATTCGCTTGATCCGATCGGCGAATACCTGTTCAAAGTCGGCTAGATGGCAGACCACTTCCATGGTGCTCCAGCGACCAGGGATTGGCCGCGCCAGTAATTGCTCCCGGCTCATATCCGCCACAGCGGCCCGGACCGCGAAGGCACCAGCGAGGTATTCGTCCGCTAAAGCGTGGGCTGGAGAAGTCATGGCGATTCCCCCAGAATCGAGGAGCTATTCTCATTGAACGTTCTCATTTTGAGCCGAGATGTTCGATCCCGAAAGTCAAGTCGGTTTAGTTCCGACTCCTGTCCTTGAGTTCTTCCAGATCGTCATTGTCATTATCCTGCCGAGGGTACCTTTCCTCTTCTTCTTCCTCCTCAAAATGAGGAGTCGGCAAGTCGAAGGAGATGATGGCGCGCGGATCGGCCTTGGGATCATTCTCCACGATCAGGGGCTGCGAATAATCCTTGCCATCCACTGTTAGGACCACGCGGTAGGTTCCAGCGGGGATGGCGACGCCAAGTCCGGCACCGCGGCCGGTGCGACCCGTGCCCCTGCTGGCACTGAGATTCCACGTGACCCGATGGAAACCAGGCTCGGCGGACAAATTGCGGAAATCTCGCAAGGTATTGCCGCTGATATCGGTGACTTTGAGGCTGATCGTTTTCGCAGGACGGGTAAGCAGGTAGTCGATGATGGCTCCGCGGACCGGATTTTCGCCAGCGAATTTGCGCACTTCACGCGAGTAAGGCGAAAGCCGGCCCGTTTCGAGCTTCCAGCGAACAACAGGGGCGGGAGCAAATAGGGTCGCCGGCTCCTGGAACGGTTGAGAGACTGTGCGGGTCGTACTCGTGGTCGCGCTTGCAGCCGAAGCAGCCGAGGTGGAGTCGGGCGGTGCCAATTGACGCAATGTCGTTACGTCCAGGATCCAAATGCTCCGGCCATGGGTTGCCACCACGATTTCACCGGCTGTTGTCGGTTGGGCCACCTCGTGAATGGCGACGGTGGGCAGATTGTTGTTAAGTTTCGTCCAATGTCCACCGCGATCGAGGGAGACAAAAATGGCGAATTCCGTGCCGCAGTAAAGGATGTTGGGGTTGGTGATATCCTCCCGCAACACACGGGTGGAACCGAATGGGGGCAGGTTGGCCGTGATCGCTTTCCAGCTCTGGCCGTAATCCTCGGTGACAAACAGGTAAGGTTTATCATCATCAGAGCGATGGGCATCGATGGCAACGTAACACCGTCCTTCCACGAAGCGGCTGGGTTCGATACTACTGATCCAGCGGGGACCCGGCAGGCCCGCAGAACGAAGTTTGTCCGCTACGTTGGTCCATTTCTGGCCGCCATCACGAGTGATCCAGAGATTACCGTCGTCGGTACCGGCCCAGAGCAGATCAGGAGAACGCGGGCTTTCAGCGATGGCGGAAATGGTGCCCTTTTTGCTGGCGGTCAAATCAGGACTGATCGCCTTGAGGTCGGCGCCGCGGTTGATCGAGCGGAAGACGTACTGAGCGCCGCAGTAGAAGATGGCCGGGTTGTGATGCGAGAGGATGAAGGGAGTGTTCCAATTCCAGCGCAACGGCTCGTTGGGAGTCACAGGCCGGGCACCGATGCGAGCCACTTCTCCGGTGCGGAGGTTGCGTCGGATCATACCGCCATTCTGGCTGGTGGCATACACAATGTCCGGGTCGGACAGATCGACTCGGCAGGTGAATCCGTCGCCTCCGTTGAGGAAAAGCCAATCTTCATTACTCGGCCCAGTAGGCCGCATCGTCTGGCTAGGACCGCCCCAGGAGCCGTTATCTTGCAGGCCGCCATAGACGTTGTAGGGTGTCCGGTTATCCACACAGACGTGATAGAACTGGCCCAGAGCTAGGACGTTGAGGTGGTCCCAGTTGTCACCCCGGTCATACGTGACGTAGAAACCGCCATCCGTGCCAATGAGCATGTGCCGGCTGTCCTTGGGATTGATCCAGAGGGCGTGGTGATCGGGATGCAGACCCCGCGCTGGGGCAGCCGCGAAGCGTTCCCCACCGTTTGTAGAACGCCACAGAGTCGTATCACCGAGCACATAGAGTGTCTTGTCGTCGTTGGGATCGACCCGGATGACCGAAAAGTAGAAGGGGCGGGGATTGAGGCTATTGACGCGCCGCCAGGTCTCTCCCCCATCCCGCGAGACGAAAACTCCACCGGTCTGGTAGCCATCCTTGCCTTGGTCCCGCTGGACGTTGGGCTGCTGGCCGCCCACGGCAGGACTGAGCAAAAAGGGGCGTGCAGAAGCGACCGGTGGGGCTAAAACCACCTCCACTTGCTTGCTCTCTTTTCCGCGAAGGTAAACAAGGGGGACTTTGTCGCCAGGGGAAAACTCTTGGAGGACCGCTCGCAACGACTTTTGATCCGTGACACTCTTGCCCGCGATCTTGCTGATGACGTCTCCTGCTTGCATACCAGCCTTGGCGGCAGGTCCATCGGGGCTGACGCTTTCAATGGCAATTCCACCAATGGCGGGACCGCGGGCCAAGGTGACTCCTAAAGCAGGCGGCGGTGCATCCGGACGTCGGCCCAACGTCACCACAAAGCGCACCTCTTTTTTGTCCCGCACCACTGTGAATTCCACTTTGTCGCCTGGTTTCTTCGTGCCGATGTAGTCCAGCATCGCTTCATAGTCTGCGATCTTTTTGCCGTCTAAAGCTACAATGATATCTCCGTTTTTTCCTCCTCCTTTTGCTACAGGTCCATCTCCCACTTCTTCAATTTTGACTCCGCCTCCGGAAGCTGTATCACTGGAAATACCCATATAAGCAGTAATCGGAGTGCGGCCTTTACCCACATTTTCTGTGTCGATGATAGCGTAGATCAGCCCTTTGGTTTTCCGAGAGGCATCGAGGCCGATCCGTCCGAGTTTGACGGTGGGCAGTCCGTTAGGTTTGCTGGGATCATTCAATTTTTTCCAGGTTTTTCCTCCGTCCGTTGTCTTGTAAAGCCCGCTACCGCTTCCGTGGGTGATCACTGGGCCGTACTGGTCGGTCGTGGGCCACGTGGTATTGGGGCCGTAAAAGCCATCGAATTCATCCCGCCGCCGTTCCCATGTGGCAACGATCAGTGTCTCGGGATCAAAGGGATCCATAATCATATCGATGACGCCAGTTCTGTCATCGACATAAAGGATTTTATTCCAGGTCTTACCGCCATCCGTTGTTTTGAAAAGTCCTCTCTCAGGATTCGGACCATACAAACGTCCCAACGCTCCTACATAGACGATATCGGGGTTTCTGGGATGAATGAGGATTTTGCCAATTTGGAACGAGTGTTTCAATCCCATATGGCGCCAAGTCTTACCACCATCAGTGCTTTTGTAAACTCCATCTCCATATGAGACCGAGTTACGCGGATTGGCCTCACCTGTGCCGACCCACACGATGTTCGGATTGCTCGGAGCCACAGCCACATCCCCAATGGACACTGTGTTCTCTCGATCGAAAAGGTGGGTAAAGGTGGTGCCGTTGTTGGTGGTTTTGATCAATCCTCCGGAGGCGGTGGCAACGTAATAAGTCGTGGGGTCGCTTTCGACGACAGCGATGGCGGTGATGCGCCCTCCCATGTTAGCGGGTCCGATGCAGCGCCAGGTCAGCTTCTGGATGACCGTCTCCAGAGTGACGGAGGGACGGGCCGCCGAGGCCTTGCGGAGCGCATCCAGTTTTTTTTGCAGCTCGGCGATCTGCCGTTCCAGATCGGCAATCTGCTTTTGAGTGTCCTCAGCAGGCAGTGGTTGCTGGGAACGGGCAAGTTCGGGCAGAGTGATGAGTCCGATGAACAGCCAAAAGAAGGCCCACGCACGCAGAAACCGGTTACTCATGGCGGCATCTCACAAAAAGGGAGGGGTATACCTCGGATGAGTCGCACAATTTACCTAGGTACCCGATTTTAGCAGGTTGCCTAGTGGGTCAGCAAGGGTTCGGGTTGCCTTGCCAGCTCGATTCATGTCAAGGAACGGGACTGTAGCGGATGGGACGGGAATGCGGGTTTTCCGCTATGACAGCGGAGTGGTATAACAGGGAAGCGCAGTGTGAAGCCAGAGGGAGTCAGCAACAGCGGATCATGTGCTCGGAACAGAGGGTGTGAGGCGGCAAAACCGATTTCCGACGGTGGCCGGCAGTCGCGAGTTTCCAGAATCAGTGATAGAGGTGACGGATTGAAAAATCAGGAAGGGGAATAGGGATGGCTGTGGGAAGATGGGTGCTGGGAGTCGATGGCGGTGCGACGACGACAACTGCCTTGCTGGCGGAATTGGAGACAGGCCAAGTGGTTGGTCGTGGGACAGGAGGTTCCTCAAACATTCAAGCGGTGGGTGAAACAGCAGCCTTGCGAGAGCTGAACACGGCAGTGGCAGCCGCATTTGCAGCGGCGGGCCTGCGTCGGCAACCTGTAACGGCAGCCGCCTTGGGGTTAGCGGGGATCGATCTAGACGGCGAGGATGTGATCCGAGGGTGGGCGGACCTGGTCGATCTTGCGGAGCGGCTTCTGGTGGTCAACGATGCACGCCTGTTATTCGCCGCCGGAACGCCACAAGATTGGGGGTTAGCTATCATTGCGGGCACTGGCTCGATTGCTTACACGCGTACTCCGGAAGGAAACAACAACCGGACCGGCGGGTGGGGTTGGCTGCTGGGAGATGAAGGAAGCGCTTTCCAAATCGGTTTGCGTGCCCTGCGAGCGGTATGCCGGACCGCGGATGGCGTGGGACCGCCTAGCCGGCTGAGCCAAATTGTTCTGGAGAAACTCGGATCGAGTCAAATTCGGGACTTGATCCCCGCGGTGTACCGGGGAAGTTGGGACAAAGCGTTCATCGCTCGGTTGGCCCCCGTGGTGCTGGATTGTGCCCAACACGACGAGGTGGCAGAGCAGATTGTGGCTTCGCAGGCTCAGGCCTTGGCACGGACGGCAGCAGCGGCCGTGCGGCAGATGCACTGGTCAGAACACCTTATTCCCACAGCCCTAAGTGGCGGGTTGTTCCTTCATAGCGAAATGTATCGAGCACGGTTCCTGGAATATCTCCGCCGAGAAGGTGTTCATCCGGAACCAGTGACGCTGGTGGAGGAACCCGCACGGGGAGCCGTCCTGCTGGCTCGACAACTTTGTACCGATCTCGCTTAAGCCCCCTTCGTCGTCGGACACCGATCTTGAACTTTGGTTTCCCTTCGGAAGAATAAACATATGTGCGTCGTCCTCATCTGCTTTGGGATGGAAGGTGCCTTGCCTGTGGGAATAGTCCCAGAGGAAACACACGGGTGTTGTGGGGGGCCAACACGCTGTCCCCATTCTGGTCGAAAAAGGGGTTTTCATAGTCCTGGGATCACAAAATGCTCTGGACTCAGAGTCATACGAATGTAGAAAGAGTAATAAAGCACCACTGCCTCTGGGCTGATTGAGCCGTAATGAGGACCTTGTTTGTAGAGGTGCAAGTTCGGCGGTTCCCACTGAGTAAGAAAGTAGCGGTCGAGGGTCGAAGATTCCACGTGTCCAGTATGTTGGCTGGGGTATGTGCTGAACAGGGATTGAAGGAGCAAGAACATGGCCAAGAAAGGGAAAGAAGCCCGGCATATTGTCAAACTCAAAAGTGAAGTCAGCGAGCATTGTTATTACACCGAGAAGAACAAGAACAACACCAAAGAGCGCTTGCAGTTGCGTAAGTATGATCCGACGGTGCGCAAGCATGTGATTTACAAGGAAGCTAGCAAGCTATAAGGGTGGCAAGAGAGAGGGAACAATCCGTCGGGGTCGTGGACCACCCGGCGGATTTTCTGTTTGTGAACGCACCTCCGGTGAGGGGGCGAAAATGGCTCAGCATACCGACGGGGTGGAGGCCTCGTTGTTGACATGCTGGGAGGTACGGTGCAAGGTTGCAGGATTACTAGGTGCAGCAGTAGGAGTGGCCTTGCTGCGCGATTGGCGTCCTTCCCTGGCGGCATGGGGAGTGGCCCTGATCCTGAGTGTCGTCGGTCAACTTCGTTGGCGCCGGCTTTGCGCTCACTTGTTCTTGTTGGGTGGAGCCGCATTGCCTTTTGCTCTGGTGTTGCCGTGGACCTTGGCCGATGAACGTTCCCCTTGGTGGGAGTGGGGGCCGTTGGCGTTGCATCCCTACGGTGTGGAGGTGGGTGCAGCGATTACTTTGCGGCTCTGGGCGATCGGTTTGCTCGCGGCCCTCCTGATCCACACGACCCGATGGTCCGAATTGCTCGCAGCGCTGCGACGCCTGGGTTTGCCGGCTTCGTTAGTGTGGATCATCGCTTTGGCACGGCAGTATGCGCACGTGCTGGCTCAAGAGTATCGCCGTCTGCGTTCCGCCCTGCGATCGCGTGGATTTCGCATGCGGCGAACAGGGCACAGCTATCGCACCTTGGGCTATGCCTGCGGCGCTCTGGTCGTCCAAAGTGTCGAACGGGCGGAACGGGTCTGGGCTGCCATGCGCTGCCGGGGATTCCAGGGAGATTTTACTCCCCTGATGTCGCGTGCTTCCTGCCGTTTCCGGGACATTGCCGTCTGCGCCTCGCTTTGGAGCATTATGTTGCTCTTGTGGCTCTGGGATACCCAATGGTGAATGCGAGTGGGTGAGGAGCGAAAAAGCATCAGAAGTAGTTCTTCCGAGGGAGTCCTTGCATTGTCTGAGCCAGCACCGCCGGCAAGCGAGATTGTGGTGCGGGTGGAGCACCTGTCCCATGCTTACCGCCCTTCCGGATGGGTCTTGAAAGACATAAGTTTCCAGGTCCAAGCGGGAGAATGCGTGGCCGTGGTGGGGCCGAATGGTGCGGGCAAAACAACTCTGTTTTTGCGCTTGGCTGGCCTGCTCCCTGGCGAGGGAGGACAGGTCAACGTTTGCGGTTGGGACCCTGCAGACCCGCACCAGCGTGCCCAACTTCCGAGCGTGTTGGGAATGGTCTTCCAAAATCCGGAAGACCAGTTGTTTGCTCCCAGCGTTCTGGAGGACGTGGCTTTTGGACCGCTGAACCTGGGATTATCACCGGATGAGGCCCAAGAACGGGCTTTGACAGCACTGGCTTCCGTGGGGTTCCCTGCCGATAAAGTTCACGCACCGCCCTTCCAACTTTCTGGTGGAGACAAACGCCGAGCGGCTCTGGCTGGTGTTCTGGCGATGCAACCGAAGGTCTGGCTTCTGGACGAACCGACCGCATTTCTGGACCCTCGTGGGCGGCGGGAATTGCTCGCCTTATTGCGAACGTTGCCGGGAGCCAAACTCATCGCTACCCATGATCTGGATTTCGTCCTGGAGTTGTGCTCGCGGGTTCTGCTCCTCGATGGCGGCCAATTGATGGCTGATGGACCGATCGAGGAGATCTTCGCCGACGATGAGTTGTTAGAGCGCCACGGTTTGGAAATACCCTGCCGGCGGCGCTGGTTCCAGAGCACGAGCATGACTGCGGATGGGACAAAAACAGGCGCTTCGCTTCGACGCAGTCAAACGACTGCATCTCGGAGTGAGGAGCATTGACGGTTGGGTATTAACCGGTCTAGCTGGGATGGAAAAAGGAAGTGTTACTATGCCGTCCGTATTGTTGACCGAGCCGCCGTTGCAGCCGCATCATGAGCCGTTTTCGGTGGAGCGCATTTTGCGCCCGTGGCGTGAGATGCCCCGGCGGAGGCACAAAATCATCGCTGTGCTGCCAGCTTACAACGCCGAACAGACCCTGGCCGCCACTCTAGCCGACTTCCCGCCCGGTTGCGTGGACGACATCCTGTTGGTCGATGACGGCAGCACGGACGGAACAGTGGCCCTGGCACGCCGCATGGGACTGAACGTGCTCGTCCATGAACGCAATCGCGGCTACGGTGCGAACCAGAAGACCTGTTATCGTTATTGCTTGGAGCAGGGGGCGGACATCATTGTGATGATTCACCCCGACTATCAGTACGACGCGCGGATCATACCTCATGCTGTGGCCTTTATCGAGCTGGGGATTTGCGACATCGTCCTGGGAAACCGAGTCCGCGGGCGGCGGGAGACGCTCCGCTGCGGTATGCCCTGGTGGAAGTACATTAGCAACCGGGCTTTGACCATCTTCGAGAACCTCTGCTTAGGTCAGAATCTTGGCGAATTCCACAGCGGCTTCCGCGTGTATCGCCGCCAAGTCTTGGAAATGATACCGTTTGAACGAAACAGCGATGACTTCGTCTTCGACACCCAACTCCTAGTACAAGCGGTGCATTTTGGCTTCCGCCTTGGAGATGTGCCGGTACCTGTGCGATATTTTCCTCAAGCCAGCCAGATCAATTTCCGCCGCAGCCTGCGTTACGGCCTACAGACAGTTATGACGGTGGTGCAATATGGCCTGCATCGCCTGCGTTTATGGCGGAGTCCCTTGTTTGAACTAGCTCGTCGGACAGCAAGCCCAGACAGGGAAGTCAGACCCCCGGACCCCGAACCTGGACAGTGCCGCTCTCTCCTCTAAGGGGCCGCCATCGGAATGACTACACGGAAGCTGGTATAAGGACTGCGGCTGCCAGCGTATTGTCGTTGGGGCAAGGTTTGTTCGGAGCGGAGGTGGTCGAAAGTCAGCGGATTAGGGAGAGTGAAGTTGCGGCCCCGCAGGATGATCGCGTCCTGATCGGCAGGAGGATGCTCCAGGTCCCACGGTTGCAGTGCAGCTTGCGAATCGCCGGACAGGAGCATGCAGGTCCATTCACGGCCATTACCGGCCATGTCCCGTAATCCCAATTCGTTGACATCGCTGTTTCCAGTATCCGCAAGGGTGGGCCGCGGACGGGATTGGGCGACCCAGACTTGGCTGCCGGGACGGCTGACCGAGGCTCGCTCCAGAGCCAGGTATAACCCCGCTGCGTAGTCCCACTCTGGGGGTGTCGGCAGCCGGCCGCCGAAGACATTTTGGGCGAAACGCGCCGCTTCCAGGGCAGTCACCCCCGTGACGGGCGCATGCTCTCCGTGCGCCTGTGAATCCGGAGGAACTGTGCCGCCACCGGCGGCATAAAGCTTATTCCAGACCTTAGTTTCCAGCATGTAAAACGGTGCTGGCATGTTTGGCCCGCTGGCAGGGGCAATGAGCCGGAAATAAGCCCGTTCTTCACCTACGGGGATGACAATTCTCTCCGCCAGTCGCCGCCCATCGGCCAGTGTGATGACGGCAGATTCCGCGACTGCCTTCGCTCTGGCATGCGGCAGTGTTAGAGCCAAGGATGATGTGTCCGCGCCTTGGGGGCTGGAAATATCCCGTGAAATGCCATCGCGGCTGTTCTTGGATGGCCCATCGCTGTTTGAAGTCACTGCTTCGGTCTGGAAGAAGGACAGCCAAGAAGGGAATGTCCACCGGCTGGCAATGGCGGCGGCACCACCGAGAAAAAGCACCACCATACCCAATAGGGTAAGCCGCAGTTTCTTCCTCCAGCTCTTCGGCGGCAGGCTGGGTGCTCCGAGTTGAGGAAGCGGCGTCAGCGCTTCTGGGGAGGAGAGTGTGGCGTCGGGTGTTGCCGCGCTTTGGAAGGTGGAGGCAGAAGCGGGTGATGATCCTGGACGCAGTGTCGAAGAGCGTGGGAACGCAGCCGATTTCTCGCTAGTGTGGGGCGGCGTCTGGCTAGTCGCGGGGGCTGAGGAGGCCGTGTCAAGGGCAGCGTGGGACGGAGCAGCAATACTAGCGCTCGATACAGCGGCGGCCAAGGCGCTGACAAAGGCCGTGCAAGTGGGGAATCGTTGGTGAGGATCACGGGCCAACGCCCGTCGCAACACCGCTTGCTCGGTAGGGGAAATCAACGGCTCGAATTGATAGTTACCTTCGAGGTGGGCTGCCATCAACTCTTGGAGAGGCAGGAGAGGGAGAGGGGGATGGCCTTGACGCATCTCGATATAAGTGATGGCCAAGGCGTATTGATCACTCGGTGGGCCGCCCTCTTGCGACCACACTTCCGGGGCCATGTACACTGGGGTGCCGGCGAAGGTATGCATGCTGGCGACGGTTCTGTCTTGGTGCCAGGCCAGACCGAAATCGCCGACCTTGGCATGCCCATGCAAGAGCAGAATGTTGTCGGGTTTGATATCCCGGTGCACAATGGCGTGTTTGTGGAGAAAATCCAGCCCTTCCGCGGCCTCCCGGAAGTAACGCAGCAATTCATCGACAGGTATGCCGGGCCGCTGTTCCTCCCGGCAGGCTTGCAGCCGCTTGCGCAACGTCCCCTCGGCCAGCTCCATCACTATGTACAGCCGCTGTTCGCTGATCCAAAAGTCCTCCGTGGCCAACAGGTAGGGGTGGCGGAGATTTTTGATCAACTCCAGGGCGCGGCGTTCGCGGCGGCTCCCGGAATGTTCCGTCGTGTAGGGCAGGATTTTGATCGCCTTTTCGATGCCGCTAGTCTTTTTTCGTGCAAGCCAGACTTCTCCAAAAGCTCCTCGACCCAATAAGCGGAGCATCTCATATTGGGCGGCAATCACTGTCTCCGATTCCGCGGAAATATCAGACCCCTTCTCGTGAGGCGCCGACAAAGGAGGGGGCGAAGGGGGACGCGTTGGCGATAGCAAGCGTTCCAAGGCTGGGCGGACTCGCGGAAATTGCAACGGGAAGCGCCGTTCGATCTCCTGCAATGGGATTGTCTGACCGGCTTGCCGCCGGCAACGATATTCTTCGATGATCAATTGATCAGGGATGTTTTCCAGTGGGCCCAAGAGCGGAAAACGGTGAATGTAGTCCTCGATGCAGGGGTTTTCCCCTTCCCGCCAGCGATACTCCAAGTCAATGATGACGAGTTCCACCAGGGCTTCCCGCCGAAGATGCTCCGGAACAGCGGCCAGGTAGATCGTCCAATCGGCTACACTGCCTTTCTGTCGAGCCGCATGGAAGGCATCGGCCGCCATCGAGATTCGGGCGTTAGGGTCCCAAGACTCAGGAGTGGAGGTCATAGCCAATTCAGAGCCTGCGCGTTGGACATCGCCCCCGGTGATTAGAGATTTTCGCTAGTTTCCCTTTCATCTTATCACAGATTATGCCAGAGATGCCGAGCCGGGGCGTCAACCGACTTAAGATGATCGGAGGCTCCCCCTGCTGACAGAACAAGGGAACAAGGGGAGCCGGAGGGGGAAATGTGTATATTGTCCCCGCTCAGCCGAGAGGTGGCGCAGTGGCCTGCGGATTGTAACGGAGCCGGCGGTTGGGGTCCACCTCGACATAACCGAAGACTTGCTCGTGGCGTTGGACCACGACCCGGAGCACTTCGGCTAGCTTCTTCGCCGTTACATAGTTCATGATCAAGCGATGCTTCAGATGGACCGGTTCGGGTCCATTCGGGCCGATCACCTGAGAATAAACACCGAAGTCCATGAGTACCTCATCCGGATTGCCGGTAACCCGGAAAAAGTTGACGTAGATACTTTGCATGTCGGTGTCGATGATCGGCACTTGGATCTGTTGTTGTCCCGCCCCTGGATTGGTCTGCGGCGTAGCACCTGGGTTGTTGGCCAGCGATTCTTCGGTCATGTGCGAACTCCTTTCCGGTATGAGGATAAGCCGTCTTTGCTACTATACCACTTTTCCGCCGCATTGCCGAGAAAAGGCAGCGGTTGCCAGGGAACAGTCCCGCCTGCAATCGTTATTCTCCGACCACTTTGACGCGGAGGAAAGATTGGCCCATTGCCTTCTGCCATTGCAAGGTCCAGCGCCAGTGGTCTTGATCGGAGGCTTGCGCCAAATGCAGGACGATCGGCCGAGGCGCCAGCAGCGCCAAAGCTTGCGGCACATCGAGGACGCGCAGCACGTTTAGGAAAATGGGTTCCTCGCGATGGGAGGGAGGCAGGTACCACAAATCTAAGCTGGATACGGCGGGTTCAAAGAGAGCGGCGTACAGGGCCAGACCTGCTGCGGTGCGTTCCCCTTGCAAAGTCAGGCGTGCCTTCCGGCAATCCTCCAAGCTTTGCAGGGCCGCCAATGCGCGGCGGACATCCCAGACCCGCTGCCCGTCCACGGTTTGTCCCAACAGGGCAAAGCGCCGGCGGATTTGCGTGTCCGTAACGCTGCCGGCTTCGGCCCAGCGTGTGACACCGATGCCGCGGGGGGCGATAGCGGCAAAGGCCACCTTCTGTTGCAGCACCACGGCCCGGTTTTGCTGATAAAGCTTATCATCGCGGCGAAACTTGGGCCGGACTTGCAGCACGGCAGCGTATTCCGGTCCCAAGCTAGCACACCAGCGATGCCAACCAGCCTCATCGAGGACACTTAGAATCACCTCCTGCGGCGGCGGTCCCTCAGCGGCAGTGAGCACAAACAACCTCAAGCGAATGGCGGGTTCGGGGGTGAAGTCCATGGCGCGGAGGCGCAAGCCATCGTGGCGCACATCCGCCACAAGCTCTGCATCCAGCGGACCTGGCTGGGTTGGCCAGCCCGCGAAGACCTGCTCCTGCAATTGTTTCAGCCATTGCGGCCGTTTCTGTTGCCACCATGCGGCAGTGGCTTCCGGCTTATCCGGTAGGGTGTTTTCGGCCACAGGGACGAATGACTCGTGAATCTTCTCATTGCGGCGCTGTTGGGGCAGTTGGTCGAAAACTTTTAGTTTCTGGGGTGGCAGCGGCGGGGGCAGATCATCTTGCACCATGGTTGTGGTGTCATTGCGGAGCCAGCGCTGCATCCATCGGTTGATACCGATACGAAGTTCGGGGGTGTCTTTGTGGGGGCCGCGGGTTTCCAGCAACTGGAACTTTTCCTCGGCGTTGTAGAGGGCATAAACCTTGCGGACTTTCTCCGCGAGACGCCGATAGCCGGCGACGGGGAAGATGTCATCATTGTCCGAGTTGCCGAGCAGCAGAGGTCGGGGTGCCACCAGGGCTGCTACTTGGGCAAAATCCCAGCGATAAGTGTTGATGAAGAACATGCAATCGCAATGGCCGGCGATTACGCCAGTGGCCAGACGAGGTACCGCCCCTTCGCAAACCTGGGCTTGTAAATCGGCAATACCCGCGACGGGAACGGCACAGGCTACACGCTCATCGGCAGCAGCTAGCCACCAACTGTAGGCTCCTCCGCCACTGCGGCCAGTGATCCCGATGCGCCGCCGATCCACTTCCGGTCGGCTTTCCAGATAGTCCAAGGCGCGCATTCCGTTCCACAATTCCACTCCCGCGGGCGTGTACCCACGAGCTTGCCACCACCACATCTTTTCCCGGTACGTGCCGTGATGCAGACCCTGAATCTCCCCTAATTGCAACGTGTCAATGACTAGACAAACATACCCATGGGCTGCAAACCACGCCGGATGGTACTGATAATAGACCTTGCTTCCATAGGAGATACCATCTTGAACCACATTCCCATGACCGCACAAATACAGGATCGCAGGATACTTCTCCAAGGGATTCCCCGACGCCGGCCGTTTCGGTAGATACAGGTTGGCTGTCACATATAGGCCAGGTAACGACTGGAAATGGAGCTTCTCGACGATGTACAGATCGGCCTCGATCCGGCCTGTGATCACCGGCAGGAGGGGTGTTTTCTCAGGCAAAGGCCATAGTCCCATCATGTCGAGGAATTGCTGGCGCAATTGGAGCCGGCGTTTTTCCCACTCCTGCCGTGTGGTCAGATCGGACAAGCATTTCTGCTGGATTTGGCGCACCTGATTGCGGAAGTATTCCGCAATCATGGCAGCGCCCCGGCCATAGGGGTCAGGGGTACCTGCGCTTTCCCCGCTCTCTGGCCCCGGAGGTTGAGCACGAAGTGTAGATAATAGCCAGCACGAGCCAAATGCCAACAGCAACGGGATCCAGCGCACGGGCCAGACTTTCGTGAGGAAGCAGCGATTCATGGCGGGAACTCCGTGACCAGGTTTATCAGGGGGGATGTTCCCGATGGTACAACCTATGCGGACGAAATGAAAGAGGGGAAGTGGAAAAAAGCGTTGCTGCTCAGGCAATGACACGATGGCAGCTAGAATTCTTCCTCGCCTGTGGTCCCTGTTACTCATTTCTTGCTGGCAGCCGAGATGTACTTTTCCGGATTGGCGTAGAACTCGTCACGGCACCCTGTGCAACAGACAAAGTACTGCTTGCCTTGGTAGGTGACGGGAATAGTTGCCGCTCCTCCGGAAACAATGCATTCCGGGGCCTTTTTGCCCGCGGCGAACGACTCTCCCACTCGATTCCCCTGGAATCCCAAGACATTCAGGAATATCCCTCGCCCTCCTTCTTGCCGGTCATAGCGAACCTGGAAGCGTACTCCCTCGGCCAGTGTAGTCATCGTGATGCGATGGACATCTCCGGCAGCATCTTTACTCTCGACTTTGAGGGTGCCACGAATGACTTTGCCTCGAAGGTCAAGCTTTTTTTTCTCCACGGTCTGGAGCAAAAGGCGGTATTGCTTCGCTGCCACATCGTAGGTCACTTGCCCCGAAGTGAAATACTTGCCTTTGCCCTGAGCAAATTCCACTTTCAGGCATGGCCCCGCAGGTGGAAAGTGCCAGTTCCAGCGGACAGTTTCCTTCCAGGCTTCCAGTTTCCCTCCCGTCTTCCGGGTCGCTTCCAAATTCCATTCCCCGATGAAGCCTTGTAATTCTTGCAAGGCGAGCTTGATGGCTTCGACTTCCTGAGGCGTGGCTGGACGGCTTGTTTGGGCTACGCCGTTGCTTCCAGCACACAGGAAGACCCAAAAGCCAGAAGCAACTCCCAAGGACAGGTGGGCAAACCAGCGAGCCAGCATGGTTATTCTCCGCTCAAGCCCGAAGACTAACTCTTTCCTCACTAGTTATAGGACGGCCAATCAGCAATTTTTGTTCCTGCGTTCTCCTCAGTCCTGGGGAAATGGGGTGCATCTGTAAGTCAAGGAGATCCCTGAACCGACTTAGTTAGCATCACAGAACAAATGCCCTGCGAAGGTGGGTTGGTCGCTGAAGATGTATCCTGGAGCTGAACCCCGTGGTTGCATCCGTGCATAGCAAGGGAAACCGAGGCAGAAAGAGAACGTGTTGGGGAGGGGGAGGTCACTCCTCAGGTTCTGTCAGAGCACGGCTGTAACGAGCCAGAAGCATTTGGACCGCTTGGATAGTTTGCCATTCGCCAAAGCCCAGGCGGACTTCAGTACCGTCTTCATTGGCGTCGATGTTTTCCACGGCCAAGGTGAGGCCGCGATGGAGGTAGTCGAAAATCTCCACGAGGCGCGCCACCTGAGCAGGAGTCAGCTTGAGCGGCAAAGGTGGGATTTCGTCATCTAAAGGGCACCACGGAAGGTGGGCTGTGTGGCCCACGGTAGGGTCGTCATTGTCGATGCGGGGAGCGACGGGAAACGAGTCATCTACCTTGATCGTGGGTTCTCTAGGACGTGTTGATGCAGGAATCACCGCGGATTTCTGGGCAGCAATTTCCTCCTTAGAAGCAGTCCGCCGAGAACTCGGCCCTGAGCGGTCCATTTTCTCGGCTCTACGGGCAGCAATTTCTTCCATCGATCCGAACAATATTATGGTACGACCAACGCAGATTTGGTCTCCCGCTCGCAGTCGGCGGATCTGAATTGGCATGCCGTTGACCCGTGTTCCGTTCGTGCTGTCCAAGTCCGTGATGATGATGTCGTCATCTTCCATTTGGACTTTGGCATGGAAGCGACTGACACGTTCATCGTTGAGACGCAGGGAGTTGCCTTCCTCCCGACCGATGGTCACCGGTATAGGCAAGTCCCGGAAGACGCGTCCCTTGTCTACGCCTTCGAGTACCAAAAAGGTGACCTTGCGCATCGGTAGACCCTCGGAAATGCTTAGCCTGTGCCTGCAATTTTTTCTGAGTCAGCGGAACTTCCGGCTTTGGGATACCGCTGGAATCGATGCCGTATCTCGGCGAGGACACCAAACTTTCCAGGCATCTCGGTGGTTCCGTGCTTCTTACCTATAGCATAAACCCTAGCGGCTGTCAGGAGAATACCGAGTCTTTGCAGAGCTGAAAGGGAGAATAATGTGTCCAATTCAGCTTATAGCAGAAAAATTATGCTAAAACAGGAAAATTTTCCCATCGCTGGAGGATTTGTGAGATAACGTCTGACTCTTCACCGGAGACCGGAATCAACTGGGGAATGTGGCGAAACCAGGTAAGCTGGTGTTTGGCGAATTGGCGAGTCCGGGTGCGGATGCATTCGACGGTTTGGGACCAATCGGAGAGCCGTCCCTCCAGATAGTCCAGGATTTGCCGGTAGCCGAGAGCTTGCCGGGCCTCTCGGCTAAGGGGATAGGGCAGGTCACGCAGGCGCCGGACCTCGTCGAGCCAGCCGGCTTGGAGCATGCGGTCGATCCGTTGCTCGATCCGGCGGTAAAGAGTGTCTCGGGGCAGTGTCAGAACGACCGCGGGAATGCGACGGCTCACAGGTGCTCGTTCGGGTGAAGCAAAGGCTGGGGTGTCCCAGGTCGTTTGCCAAGCGGAAATGGGGCGGCCGGTCAGGTGGAACACCTCCAGAGCGCGGATGACGCGGCGCAGATCGTTCGGATGTAAACGGGCCGCTGTTTTCGGGTCGACTTGAGCTAAGCGGGCATGCAGAGCAGCGTGCCCGTATTGTTCCGCCTCGCTTTGGAGTTGCCGGCGTAACTGTTCATCCGCTGGAGGACCAGGAAACAAGCCATACAGCAATACTTTCAGATACAAGGGGGTGCCGCCAACGAAGATGGGCCGTCGGCCGCGCGCGAGAATCTCCCGGCAGGCGACTTCGGCTTGTTCTAGCCACCAGGCCACGCTCAACCCTTGCCAGGGATCCAGAACATCAATGAGGTGATGCGGGACGCGCCTCCGTTCTTCAAGACTCGGTTTTGCAGTACCTATGTCCAGACCACGATAGACGGTCATTGAGTCCAAGGCGATGATTTCGCCGCCGATTCGTTCGGCCAGTTCCAGGGCCAAGGCGGATTTCCCACTAGCGGTCGGGCCGGTCAGAATGTAGGCTTGCTCGAAGGGGTCCATAGCTACAGGCGAGTCGTGGATCCGATATTTGGGAGTGCGCGCCGGTATTGTACGGCGGAGGGTCAAAGGGAGAGCGAGTCGACTGGCACAACTTGAGGCTGAGGGTACGACGAAGCCCGCATGTGGAGTGACATATGAATCGCATAACGGCCGCAGCGGATTATCTGATGGGTTTGCGGCGTGGCCGACGGCAGGTTCCCCATTTGCCGGAGGAGATCGCACCCCGAAACCTTCAGGAAGGGTATCAGGTGCAGAATGCCTTTGTGGGCCGATTGCTCGCCTGGCATGGTGGTAAGACCTGCGGTTACAAAATCGCCTGTACCAGCCGCGTGGCTCAGGAAGCACTTGGGGTGTCCACACCGCTGTTCGGCCGGCTCCTGACTGCGACATCCTACGCATCAGGGATCACTTTGCCTGCGGATGATTTTCTGGTGCGTTGTGCCGAGGTCGAATTCGGTTTTTTACTTGGCGAGGATTTGCCGCCCGATCGCGATTACACTGTCGAATCGATACGGCCTTGGGTAGCCGCCGTCGTACCAGCCCTGGAGATTGTGGATCATCGCTTCGTGGATTGGCAAAAGGTCGGGGCGGCGACTCTGGCGGCTGATAATGCTATTCATGGGGCCTGGATTTCCGGTCCCCCTGTAACTGACTGGCACCGCTTCGATCTGGCTCAGCAAGCGACTGCCTTGATTGTCAATAGCCAGAGGTGCTTTCCCGGTTCTGGAGCGGCGGTGCTTGGGCATCCGCTGGCTGCCTTGGCCTGGCTGGCCAACGAACTTCCTCGTTACGGCTTGTCACTGCGCGCCGGTGATTATGTATCCACCGGTTTGACCACGGCCATCTATCTGGCCCAACCGGGGGACCATCTCCGGGGCGACTTTGGTCCTTTGGGCCAAGTGGAAGTAAGATTCACCTCATAGCGGTTTCCTGAGATCGATGAGCCGAGAGAGCGAATGGACTGAACTCTGGCGTAGTGTGGTATTTGGAACGTGGCCGAAGAAGTTCGGACCTTTTGGGCCGTCGGTATTGGCAGGCTATGATTCCGGCAGGGATGGCGCTGGGGGTGGCGGCTGGTGGACATCGATGAGCAGGGGCAGCAGTGCCAACTGGTCAGGCTGCTGGTTCGAGAAAGGGGACGGGGCGGTAAGGGGGAGCGCTCTACACCATGGTGACATGGCGAGGTCAGTTTCATAGCGGACTTTTAGGAGAAACAGCCCTTGCGGCGGTGCAGTTGGGCCGGCCGATCGGCGGTCGCGACGGAACAGAACTTCCTGCAGGCGGCTGATAGGCCATTTTCCTCGCCCGACTTCGATCAGGCTGCCGACGATGGTGCGAACCATGTTGTAGAGGAAGCCGTCGGCTTCCACCTCGATAAAAAGGCAATGTGCTACGGTGTAGAGATCAACGGCCAGTACGGTTCGCCGGGTGCTGAGCCGTTCGGAACCGGAGGTGGCGAACGCGGAGAAATCATGGCGGCCCAGAAGGGCGCGGGCGGCTTCCTGCATGGCGGCCACATCTAGTTTGCCGCGCACATACCAGGCATAGCGGCGGAGAAACGGGTCCGGTTGGTCTCCTGTCTGCACTACATAGCGATAACGCTTGGAGCGGGCATCCTTGTTAGCATCGAAGCTTTGGGGCACTTCCACCAGGCATGTCACTGCCACATCAGGAGGTAATTGGGAATTGACGCCCCGCAGGAGCGTAGAACAGTTCAAACGTGTCTGGCTGAAGAAATTGGCTACTTGGCTGAGCGCATGAACTCCAGCATCTGTACGACCGCTGCCATTGAGACGCAGGGCAGGCTCCTGAGTGATGGCCGCTATCGCCCGCTCGACCGTTTCCTGGACACTCCGTTGTCCTGGCTGTCTTTGCCAGCCACAGAAATCGGTACCGTCATAACGGAGAGTGATGGCAAAGTTGCGCACAGCTCGTGCCGGCCCTGGGAGCAGGGAGTTCAGTTGCGGGGTGTGACAATCCCGCGGCGCAGCAACTCTTCTGCACATTGAACAGCATTGGTGGCGGCCCCTTTACGCAGATTGTCTGCGACCAGCCACAAACACAAAGCCTGGGGATGGCTGGGGTCTTGCCGGACCCGGCCCACATAGGTCAGGTCTGTCCCGGCGGCATGGATTGGTTGGGGCACTTCTCCCTGCCGTTCATCCAGCAAGCGGACACCTGGTGCCTGGCGGAGGGCTTCCCGTGCTTCCTCCACTGAAGGTGTGCGGTGAAACTCCACGGTCACCGCCTCACTATGGGCCACCTTCACGGGGACGCGGACACAGGTGGCACACACTCCGATTCCCGTATCGCCCAGGATCTTCTTCGTTTCCTGAATGACCTTGTTTTCCTCTTCCGTGAATCCGTTGGTATCGAGAGTCCAATCCAGGGTCAGGACATTGCCAGCAAGTTGGCCGCGGTGGGCTGCAGGAGGGGGGATAGGTTCCCCACGCACCCAGGCTTGCAATTGCGCCTCGAAATCCACCAACCCTTTGGCGCCTTTCCCGGACGAGGATTGATACGTGGCGACGACCACCCGTTTGACCCGCCAGCGATCATGGAGGGGCTTGAGAGCCACACACAAAGGAATCGCCGCACAATTCGGGTTAGCGACAATACCCTTTTTGATTTGGTGCAACTGCTCAGCGTTGACCTCCGGCACGACGAGTGGGCAATCGGGGTCCATTCGCCAAGCTGAGGAATTGTCGATGACGATCGCTCCAGCGCGAGCGGCCAGAGGGGCATATTCCCGGCTCACTGCGCTTGGAGTGCTTCCCAGGACAATCTGAACCCCCTCGAAAGCCTCGGCGCGAATGGCTTCCACAGGGTAGATTTGCCCTCCGAATTCAACGGTTTTGCCAGTACTGCGAGCCGACGCTAGGAACTTGATCGAGCGTACGGGAAACTTTCGTTCCAGCAGCACGCGCCGCATCAGGTCTCCCACGGCTCCTGTTGCCCCGACGATCGCGACATCCACACCCGCCACGCTGGTCGCCCCCGATAATTCTGCCTTTATGCTTGTTTCAGTCCCATACCATCTGTTTGGAAGCAGACCCACTTAATACATCACATTAGTGAATCGAAACCTTTTCGGGAATGTGGGTCCCAGGAATTGGCGGGCATTGGGAGAGCAGGGATCGGCATCATGCCCCGACTGCCGGGGGGAGGTCGATGAAATGCGTGTGGCTGTGGCGGGTTGCCTGCACGAGTCCAACACTTTTGTGGGAAGCTGGACCGATCGCCGCTGCTTTGTCGAAGGCTATCTGGGTTGGGGGGAGGCGTTGATACCCGTCTGGGGTCCTGCCCATCATGAAGTGGGTGGCTTTTTGGCTGCCTTGGCGCAGGAAGGTGTGGATACAATCCCGATCGGAATGGCTTGGGCCACGCCGGGAGGCCCGGTGACCGATGCGTTCTTTGATGAGGTTTGCGATCGGTTCTGCACGGAATTGCGTCGTTGTCGTCCCGATGGCATCCTCCTGGCGCTCCACGGCGCAATGGTCACGCCCCGTTTCCATAGCGCTGACACCGAACTCTTGTCCCGCGTCCGGTCTGCTGTCGGCGATGACATTCCTGTAGCTGTTACTTTGGATTTCCATGCCAATGTCACCGCGGAAATGGCTGACTTGGCCGACATCATCGTTGCCTATCAGACTTATCCTCACGTGGATCAATGGCAGTGCGGATACAAGGCAGCCCAACTTCTCATAAGTGCCCTTCGGCAGAAACGCCGTCCCGTGACAGTTGTGGCCAAACCTCCGTTATTCATTCCCATTTTGGCTCAGGAGACGCAACAGCCACCGATGAGCGAACTCCTGGAGCAGGCCCGGCAACTCGAACAACGTCCGGGAGTGCTGGCGGTCAGCCTTGTGGCGGGGTTCCCCTATGCAGATGTGCCGGCGATGGGAGCCTCGGTGGTGGTGGTGGCCCAAGGAGACCAGCGTCCCGCAGCCGCCGAAGCGGCGGAAGAATTGGCTGCCTCTTTGTGGTCCCGACGTCACCAACTCCAGGTTCCGGCATATACGATCCCGGAGGCGGTCCAGCGGGGGTGCACGGCTCCGAGCACGCCTGTTCTCCTCATCGACCTGGGAGATAACATCGGAGGCGGTACAGCGGGGGATGGCACCCGATTACTGGAAGAGTTGCTCCGCCAGAAAGTGCAGGGGTTCCTGGCTGTACTCTGGGCACCTGAGGCTGTGGCCATGGCCCGTCAGCGAGGTGTGGGTGCTTCGTTAACCGTCACGGTGGGCGGTACAGACCCCCGCCAGGGTTCTCCCCTGACCCTGCATGGGATTGTGCGCGCGCTGCATGATGGTCGCTGGATCGAACCGGACCCTCGTCATGGCGGTCGGCGCTTTCATGACCAAGGCCCCACGGCCGTTCTGGAACTCGACGATGACAATCTGCTGGTTCTCAATTCGCTCCGCACGCCGCCCTTCAGTTTGGGCCAATTGACGAGCCTGGGTCTGGAGCCGGCTCGGCGGCGGATGATCATCGTCAAGGCAGCCATCGCATATAAGGCGGCCTATACATCAATCGCTGGGACGATCCTGCCAGTCGACACTCCCGGACCGACCGCTGCGCAACCCCATCTCTGGCCTGAACATTTTCCCTATGCTCGGATCTCCCGCCCTTTATTCCCCTTGGATGCGGAAGCGCTCTGGTAATCGAAAGCAGAACCGTCTAGAGGATGCCAAAACGCTGGAAAGCCTGGGTGGCGCTCATTCCTGCCGCCAAGGCCTTACGGACTTGATTTTCCCCGCTGACCTTCTCCTCGGCACGACGAAGAACTTCCTCGGCGATACTCTGAGGAATAGCCACGATACCATCGTGGTCCGCCAGGATCAGATCTCCCGGATAGACCAGCACTTCCCCGCAAGAAATGGGGACATTATGGGCAATTACCTCCAGCCGTCCCCGACTGTCAGCGGGGTGACAACCTACGTGGAACACCGGAAATTGCATTTGCTGGATGGCTCGGCTGTCCCGTGTCGGACCATCGAGAATCACTCCCCGGCAACCGCGGTAGCGGGCAGCGGTCGAAAGCAATTCCCCCCAGAAACTCCACTGGCAAGGGGATACTACCAGAACATCATCCGGTTGCAAAGTATCGACGGCGGCTAGTTCGCCAGCATAGGGGTGGGCGGGGTCTCGCTCGCGTGCGGGAGCCGTTTGCACCGTTAATGCGAAACCGGCACAACGGGCCTCCGGCCAGAGAGGACGGATCCGAGGGTGGAATGCCTGTTGGCGGTATCCCAGACTATCGAGAATGTCGCACACCACCGCCGTGTACAACCGGCCTAACCGCTCCACCCAGTCCTGCCGCTGAGAATGATTCCCTGGGGTTGTCATGGTGGTCTTACCTATTGGTGGGGGGATGCGTCAGGTTGGATTCTTTTCCGCCGTTCTTCGTGGTTTCTCATAGCAGTTTGCCGGCAGTTTGCCGGTCGTTCATCAACTGGAGGCGAGGATGTGGATGATGTCCCCGTCCTGAACGATATACGTTTTTCCTTCAGTGCGCATAAGGCCGCGGGTTTTGGCTTCTTTTTCCGAATATCCGCAGGCGAGGAAATCCGCATAGCTGATGACATTGGCCCGGACGAACTTCTCCGCCAGGTCTGTGTGGATGCAGGCGGCTGCTTCCAGAACTGTGGCCCCGACCGGGATGGCCCAAGAGCGGCATTCATCTTCCCCAACCGTGAAGAAGACTTGCCGGCCGGCCCCGTAGAAAATGCCGCGGATCACCTCCTCGCGCTGCAACTGTTGCAAACCCAGTTCCTGCATGAACACTCGGCGATCGTCCTCCGGGAGGGCTTGCAGCTCTAGCTCAAGTTTCGCGGGGGCGTGCAAGACGGTGGGTGACAACCGCTTCAACTCCGCTAGCTCTGGCTCTGGGATGGGTGTTTCCCCGCGGTTGATCAGTACGATTTCCGGCTTGAGCGTCAGCAACTGGAAGCTCCGCACCATCTTTTCCTCGTCTGGGTTCAGACCCAAGGCGGAGGCGGGTTGACCTTGTTCCAGCGCCTGTCCGATGCGTTGCAGCAGGCGTAGTTCGGCTTCATCGGCTTCGATTTCCTTGGGGGGGCGAGCGCGTTTTTTCAGTTGCAACTCTAGCCGACTCATGCGATTGCTGACCACTTCCAGGTCTGCCAAAAGGCATTCCTCCCGGAATCGCCGCCATTGTTCCACCCAGTCACGACGGCTGAAACCGTCCAGCACCACGACTATGGCGCCTGCCTCGCGGATGATGGCCAACCGGCGAGGGTTGTCCTTACGCTCTTCGGTGAGAAGGCCTGGCGTATCCAGCAGCGCTAGCTTGGCGAACACCGGTTCCGGTTTCTTGGGTCGATACCGAGCCGTGATGGCGCGCAGTCGGTCGTCTGGTACGTCCACCATCGCCGTTTGGCCCTGTTGTACCTTGGCAGGGTCCGGCCTTTCCCCACTGAGCCACTCGAAAACCGTGCTCTTTCCCGAACCGGCAAATCCGACTAGCCCGACTTTCATGCCTTGCTATCCGTGGGTTCCTGCGATAACCCGGCTACATACTTCCCGGCGAGGGTTTACTTTCCGATGGAAAAAACACAATGCCGCCTGTCGTTCTACGAGCTGGGCGGGGAAGTGGCTGGCGATCCGCTGAAAGGAACGACAGATTTGGCTCAGAGCAAGCCGTAGTTGATCAGGGTTTGCCGGATCCGTTGTTCACCGGCAGCGTCCAACGGACACATGGGCAAGCGCAATTCTCCAGTCCCGCGTCCGAGGAGCTTCATGGCGGTTTTGATGGGGATCGGGTTGGTGGCTACACTGAGCATATCCCGGCAGAGGGGGAAGAGTTTGTGATGCCAGCGTTGCGCTTCAGCGATCTGGCCCCGATTGAAAGCATGGACCAAGGCCATCATGTCTTGTGGGACGATATTGCCCACCACACTGACCACGCCGCGTCCTCCGATGCTCATGAGGGGGAGTGTCAGGCTGTCGTCTCCGCTCAGCAGCGTTAGATCGCACAAAGCGGCAATCTGGCTAGCTTGGTCGAGGGAACCCGAGGCTTCTTTGACCGCCACGACGTGGGGAAAAGCCTGAGCGAGACGGGCGATAGTTTCTGGGAGGATATTGGAGCCAGTGCGGCCTGGGATGTTATACAGCACCATGGGCAGGTCCACCGCTTCCGCGATGGCCGCAAAGTGACGGTAGTATCCTTCCTGCGTCGGCTTGTTGTAATAGGGACCGACTTGGAGGGTGCCATCTGCCCCGGCCTTCTTGGCCGCTTTGGTCATGCGGATAGCCTCAGCCGTACAATTGGAGCCGGTACCCGCCATCACCTTGAGCCGCCCGCGTGCCCGCTCGCAAACATAGGCCACGACCCGTTCATGCTCCTCGTGACTGAGGGTCGGGGATTCTCCCGTGGTCCCGCAGGGTGCCAAGGCCGGCGTGCCTTGCTCGCAGTGCCAGTCCACTAGCCGTCCCAATTCCGACCAATCGATTTCGCCGTTGCGGAATGGCGTCACGAGCGCTACCGTGACTCCTGCGAACATTTCCCCGCGTGTCGTGGCCATGACCTCGTCCTCGTCGATTGCCTGCTACCCTCTCTTGTGTTCCCGCTCGGAGAATCAGCTCGAACAGATGTCGCGCCCCGATCCTTTCGGTTCTTGCTGCTCTTTCTGCCTAGTACATCTTTATTCCCTGGCTGGCAGACATCCAAGGGGGAAACGAGAGGGATGTTCAGGCTTTGCAGCCTCGGCTGGGAATCGATGGCATATCTTTCTGAACAACAGCTCGGATTATCCCAGATGGTGAGAACTAAGAGACTCTCAGCGATGGCTCCCCATACACTGGCAGGGCTGGTCGTGTCAAAAAGTCACTAGGATGAATGGGGGTTATTCCCAACGTTGTTCGTGCCGATGGTTGCCGGGAGTGTCATTCCCCCCTTCCGCGTCTATTGAGTGGTCGGTCCTACCAGAACCTTGACCCCCGGTGCATACTGAGAGCCTAGGGCGTTTTTGACTTTGTCCAGATCAAACGCCTCGCGGGACGTTACGGTGAATCGGACCTGTCGTTTGCGGCGATCCGCTTGGATGGAGCCTGCCTCTACCCACGGTAGAGTTGTGAGTGCCGCCCTCACATTGTCCGGTCAACTCGCTCAGGTCATGCGGGGTACTTTAAGGACGACCTGATTGGGGCCGTCGGTGGGCAGCGGTTCATCTACTTGATTCTGCGAGCTGCAACTGAGCAGGATAGCTCCCAATGTACCCACCATAGCGAGGTAAGTTGCAGCTTGAACTAGCCGATGTGGCGTGGCTAACACCTTCGATCTCCTTGATGACGAGTTGAGGTAGGGGTCTTGCAGTCTGTTTTCTATCTTATACTAGAGTTCCCGGAGAGCACAAGAACAGATGAATCCAGCTTGGCGGGGAAGCGCGGGTTTGTTCCGAGAACACTGTCAGCCGGCAGGGGTGTCTGCTAAGCTGATGCATCGAGGGGTCATGCAAGTGATACGAGGCTGGAAATGTATCCCGATCGTGTTCTGGTTGTAATTGGCCGGACCCGGCACAAGATGGTGGTGGCGGAGCTTCAGGAGGCCGTCAAGCGAGGGGCGAAGTTCATCGAGCTGCGCCTGGACTTTCTAGCCAAAGCGGTGGAATTCAAGCGCCTGACGCCCTACAAGCAGTGTGCGTGGGTGGCCACGTTACGCCGGCCTGCCGATGGTGGGCGCTTCACAGGTACGGAAAACGAACGGCAGATGATCCTGCGGCAAGCCATTGTGTCCGGGGCGTTTGAATGGGTCGATCTGGAAACCGACATCGCCTCGACCATTCCCCGATACGGTTCGGTCAAGCGGATCATCAGTTATCACAACGTCAGCGAGACACCGGCGGCACTGGAGGATATTTACGCGGGGATGCTGAAGCAGGACGGGGATGTTTACAAAATCGCCGTGGCGGCCCAGCGCCCGGAGGATGTGGCCCGCGTTCTGAAATTGCAGCAGAGCGCTCCCAAGCCGACGGTGGCGTTTTGCCTGGGAGATATAGGCCAGCCCAGCCGCTTCCTATCGCTCCGCTGGGGGGCACCGTGGATCTATGCCGCTTTCAACAAGGAGCGAGGAATCGCTCCCGGTTTGCCCAATTGGGACGAGTTCCGCTACAACTACCCGGTTGCGACACTCCAGCGGAATACCCGAGTGTTCGGCGTTTTGGGAGACCCGGTCGATCACAGTCTCAGTCCGCTGCTGCACAATCAACTGTTCCGTCGCATGGGAGTGGATGCCATTTATTTGCCCTTCCGTGTTCCTAAGGGGATGCTGGCCGAGGCGTTGCAGGCCTACGGCAGCGTACCGGTCAGCGGCTATAGCGTGACCATCCCTCACAAGGAAATGGCAGCGACCCTGGCCCGCGAAAAACAAACCGAGGTGGAAGTGACCGCGGCAGCGAACACCCTGGTACGACGCTCAGACGGTCAATTTGTGGCCTACAACACCGACTATTCCGCAGCCGTGGAATCCCTCCGCGCTCACTTCCAGGAACGAGCCAAGGATGGACCGGTTCCTCAATTTGGTCAACTTACCTTCTTGATCCTCGGAGCGGGCGGAGTGGCGCGTGCCATCGCCCACGCTTTGCATCGCGAAGGAGCGCACCTGACTATCACGAGTCGGACCTATGAACGTGCCCAACGCTTGGCTGAGGAAGTCCACTGCCGGGTCGTGGATTGGCAGGCCCGCCATAGCGTCAGTTGTGATGTCCTGATCAACTGCACCCCAGTCGGGATGCATCCGAACGTGGATGAAGCTCCCATCCACTTCAGCTTCCTCAATCCTGGCATGACCGTGTTTGATACCATCTACCGTCCGGAGACGACGCTGCTCATCCGCGAAGCGCGTAGCCGGGGATGCCATACGATCACGGGTGTGGACATGTTCGTGCGGCAGGCGGCACGCCAATTCGAGTTGTTCACCGGCTTGACCCCGGACTTAGAATTGATGCGTGATATCGTACGCAGGGCCCTCTCACCCCTCACTCACGCTTTCGATGAACCGATTGGCTCCGCCGCTCCTTCCACCACGGCTCCTTCCTCGGCGGAAAAGCCGGACAGCACAGGCTGACGGCTTCAACGACATCCATCGTCGGCTCTTTCAATGACATCCACCCTCTGTCGGCTTTCGCTTGAGGGGTATTTCCTAAGAAGCTAGCCAGTTATGAGCGAACCGGAACCACCGCTGCCTGCTGCTTCCCCCTTCCCCTACCGGCTTGAGTCTGTTCCGCAGGTGCAGCCGAGGACTCCTCGCATCCTGCTCGTCGGCTACCGTGGCACAGGCAAGAGTACAGTGGGGCGCAGTTTGGCGGCGGCGTTGAAATGGAGCTTCGTCGATTGTGACGAAGAAGTGGAACGTCTGGCAGGACGGAGCATCGCGGACATTTTCGCCCAAGAGGGAGAAGAAAGGTTTCGCGAGCGCGAAGCAGCGGTGCTCCGCGAGGTCTGCCAGCAGCAGGAGTGCGTCATCGCAACGGGCGGAGGTGTGGTCCTGCGGGAATCTAATCGCTTGTTGCTACGTCAAGCGGGGTGGGTCGTCTGGTTACGGGCGGAACCGGAAATCATCCTGAGTCGCCTTCAGAGGGATCCATGGACGGCGGCGCGCCGACCGGCTCTGACAGAGCAAGGGGGGCTAGCGGAAATCTGTACACTGCTCGTCCAAAGAACGCCGTTGTATGCGGCAGTGGCCGACCATGTCGTGGACACAGATCGCCTATCGCCGCAGGCAGTGGTCGCTGCTATCCTCACGGCATGGAGTGGTGGAACATGGCGCCGCTGATCCTCTGGTGCTGCTTCGCCCTGGTTTTGGGGCTGGCGGTCGGCTCGTTCCTCAATGTGCTTATCGCTCGACTGCCCTACGAAAAAAGTATACTCTGGCCGGGGTCACATTGCCTCCACTGCTATCGGCCGATCCGCCGCTGGGACAACATACCAGTGCTGGGATACCTTCGGCTCCGCGGGCGTTGTCGTTGGTGTGGAACGCCTTTCGGGAGCCGCTATCTCTGGGTGGAATTGGGCACAGGTTTTGCCTTCCTGCTATTGTTTGTTCTGGAAGTGCTGGTCAATTGGTATGACATCCCCCAGATGCGCGTTGATCTCCGCCGGGGTTTCTCGGTTTTGCCGCCTGGGCCGGCCTTGGCTTTGTTTTTCTACCACAGTGTGCTGATCAGTGCCCTGATTGCTGCCGCCGTAATCGATGCTGAGCATCGTATCATTCCCCCTTTGATTCCCTACAGTGGGCTAGTTGTTGGTGTGATCGGCGGGGCCTGTATGCCGTGGCCATGGCCCCAGCCTCCAGAAACAGCTCAGCGCCTGCCGGAAAACATCCCTTGGATTTTCCCGGAAATGTGGGGATTGATTCCTCTGGGTGTTCAACCCTGGCCTGTGTGGGGACCTCTGCCACATTGGGCGCCTGCGGGAAGCTGGCAGTTGGGACTACTTAACAGCCTAATCGGAGCTTTTGCAGGTTCGATCACAGTTCGCTTGATCCGCTGGCTCTTCAGTACCGGTTTTGGCCGTGAGGCCCTCGGCTTAGGGGATGCAGATCTGCTCATGATGGCTGGCGCCTTTTTAGGCTGGCAGATTGCCGTCCTGTCTTTGTTCGTCGGGTCCATCGTGGCTTTGGTGATGTTCGTGGTCGCACTGCTGTTTGTGCCGGGGAATGGCCAGTCGGCGACACAAACCAGCGGGCCATCGGCCAGTCAGGCTTTGTCACCGACGGCGGGAACGAGCGGTCGGGAGATTCCGTTCGGTCCCGGCTTAGCCGTAGGGGTAGTGCTGACGTGGCTAGCCTGGCCGTGGCTCGGCCCGCGTGTGCAGTTCATCTTTTTCGACGCCGTCATCTTCGGTCTCGCGGCCTTCATCATCTGCATGGGCATGTTGGCCGCCGGCTTGCTCCTGCGCCGCCCGGCGGAAGATTCCTTGGGGACAACTGCCTCGCCGTTACCTTCTGCCAAAACTCCCGCCTCGGATCGCCCTTCGACACGATAGGAAGGATCCCTTGCCGCTGGCGTCGGATAAGAAATCTACCGCACGCAAACTCGAATACGATGACCCTGAGACCCCTTCGGGTACAGGATGGGGAAGCCATGAATGCGATGGTGATTGTGGATTACGGGATGGGCAATCTCCGCAGCGTGCAGAAGGCCCTGGAATGCCTGGGCTACCCAGCACAAATCACTAGCGATCCGGAGGAAGTCCGCCGGGCTGGCAAAGTCATTCTGCCGGGAGTTGGTGCATTTGCGGATGCTATGACCCGCCTGCGGGAGAGCGGCTTGGACGAAGCCCTCCGGCACTTCGTGGCCACGGGACGCCCGCTGCTTGGGATTTGTCTGGGATTGCAACTGTTATTCAGCCGAAGCCATGAAGATGGCCTCCATGAGGGACTGAACCTTCTGGCGGGAGAGGTGGTCCGATTCGCGAGTGCTCCGCGCCTGAAAGTTCCGCACATGGGGTGGAACACACTGAGGCTCCAGCAGCCAACCTGTCCCCTGTTTCGCGGTCTGACTCCTGAACCCACAGTCTATTTCGTGCATTCTTATTACGCTATGCCCGCGGACCCCTCCATCGTTGCAGCGACCGCCGATTATCCGACTCCCTTTGCCGCTGTAGTCTGGAAGGATAACCTGGTGGCAACGCAATTCCATCCGGAAAAGAGCCAGCGAGTCGGCTTACAGATGCTGGCCAACTTTGCACAATGGAAAGGCGAAGCTTGAATCCTCGATTATTTTCCCGCGGTAGGGTGAAACAGGCCACCAAGGCTGTAAAAGGACCCAATTTGAGGCCCAGGCCGTTGCTGCCGCGGGAAACGCTGCCACTGAAGTTCAGGCTGACACCGCGGCAGGAGGAGGACACCATTGAGGTTTGGACGGTCTCAAAAGCCGAGTCCTTTCGTTGTGGTTTTGATGCGGACGATCTTGTCATTCGCGCAGATGTAAAGCACAGAGCCATCGTTGCCGAAAGCGCAGTTGGCATTACGGTCGCCGATGACGATCTTGCCCAGGTAGGTGAAGTCGGGAGCAAAGACAAAAACTCCGTCCGGCCCGGTGGCAAAGATGTTTCCCTTTTGGTCCACTTTCAATCCGTCCGGCAAACCGGGTTTCCCCGCCTTGACTTCCGCCGTCGCGTCGTGAATGACTTTCCCTGGTCCCAAAGTGCCGTCGTCCTTGATTGGGAAAGCCATCCAGACGGCTCGTTCTGGGTCCGAATTGGCGACGTATAGCGTCTTTTCATCCGGTGACAGTCCAATGCCGTTGGGTCGGCTCATCTCCTTGGTCAGTAAGGTCAAATCCCCTTTGGCCGAGAGGCGGAAGACTCCCTGAAAATCAAGTTCCTTAGCCGGGTCCTTAACTCCTTGGGGAAGGCCGTAGGGTGGATCGGTGAAATACAGATCGCCGTTTCGAGCGAAGACCAGATCGTTAGGGCTATTGAAGCGCTTACCCATGTAGCGATCGACGAGGGTTTCAAAGGTTCCGTTTTTATAGCGTGCGATACGTCGGTCTCCATGCTGGCACAGGATCAGGTAACCGTCCTTGTCGAAGGCTAGGCCGTTGGCCCCCGGTTCATAACCCGTGAACTTGTTCTTGCCGGTATAACCGCTGGGTTCCAGATAAGTTTTGACCCCCTCCCGCTCGGACCAGATCATCACGCGGTTGTTGGGAATGTCCGTAAACAGCAGAGCATTGTTCTTTTTGTCCCAAACAGGACCCTCGGTCCATTTGAAGCCGGCCGCTAGAACCTCGATGACGGCATCTTTGGGGATGAGGGCATCGATGCGGGGGTCCTTGCGTTCGACACGGCCGATTGTCCCTTGCTTTTTCCCTTGGGCCAAGGCGGCAGGGTGGGGGATTCCTGCACTTCCAATCGCAGCGAGCATTCCACCCATCCAGAAAGTGACAGGAATGGCCAACGGTGAGAAGCGGCGGAAGGCGGTCAGGTTGATCATGGGTAGGACTCCGGAATGAAGCTGGAATTCCTTCTTGGCGGGGCGGCGACAACGAGCCGCACGTCAAACATCGTAACGTTCCCGGCCTCGGAGACAAGCACCTTGCGGAGAGCTGGAGGGATAGGACCTGTAAGTCTGCAATCCCGTTTCCCAGCGGCAAGACTCTTGTCCTATATCATGTCTAAGCGGTCAGACATAATCTGGCAGGGGATGCAGGAGCATACCAGTTTTCCCACAATAAAGAGCGTTGTCCCTGTGGAGGGGTTCTCCTGGTTCTCCCTCGTGCAGGAGTAGGGAGATTTGCAACCCGGCAGTGGGACCAGTAACGGGAGTAACCTATGTCCGCGAAGATCGACATGGCTCGGTTTGCCCGGTTCTGCAAGGATATGGGATTTATCTATCAATCCTCGGAGATTTATGGGGGAATCAATGGCTTTTGGGACTATGGTCCTCTCGGCGTCGAGTTGAAGCGCAACATCAAAGAGGCTTGGTGGCATGACATGGTACGCCATCCGCCGGTCGGACCGGATGGACGGGACCTGCGGATGGTCGGTCTCGATTGTGCGATCATCATGAATCCGCGGGTCTGGGAAGCCAGCGGGCACGTGGCCGGTTTCAGTGATCTGATGGTGGATTGCAAGGAATGCAAGGGCCGCTTCCGGGCCGACCAGATTCAGGATATTCCTTGCCCTCTCAAACCCAGCCTGATGGTTGGAAAATATGAGAAATGCCAGTTGACTGAGCCGCGGGCCTTCAACCTTATGTTCCAAACCTATGTCGGAGCGGTGCAAAGCCCGGAAAACGTGGCCTATCTCCGCCCGGAGACCGCCCAAGGTATCTTCGTCAACTTCAAAAACGTTCTGGACTCCAGCCGTCTGAAACTCCCTTTCGGAATCGCGCAAATTGGCAAGGCCTTCCGCAATGAGATCAATCCGCGCAATTACACTTTCCGCAGCCGAGAATTCGAGCAGATGGAAATCGAGTTTTTCTGCCACCCTAAGGACTCGATGATGTGGTACGAATACTGGCGGGAGGTTCGCAAACAATGGTACGTCCGCTTAGGCTTGACCAGCGACAAGCTCCGGGCACGCGAGCAATCCCGTGAAGAGTTGGCCCATTACTCTTGCGGTACGACAGATATCGAATATCTCTTCCCCTTCGCGGACGAACCCCAAGAGTTGGAAGGCGTAGCGCATCGGGGGGACTTCGATCTCAAGGCTCACGCCCAGCACAGTGGTAAGGATCTGAGTTATTTTGACGAGGACGGATGGAATGCTCTGCTGGCGGAGCGGCTTGCCCCCTTTCAACAGGATAAACCCCGCCGAGAGGAGGAAAAGAAGCGCTTGGAGCGGGAAGAGAAGCCCAAGTTCCAGTTCCTGCCGCATGTCATCGAGCCGTCCGCCGGCGTGGACCGCTTCCTGTTGGCGGTACTCTGCGAAGCCTACACGGAAGATCAGGTGCCTGATGCTAAGGGAAACCTGGAAAGCCGGACGGTGATGCGCTTCCATCCCCGCTTGGCCCCGATCAAAGCGGCCGTCTTTCCCTTGGTCAATAAGGATGGTATGGACGAAATCGCCTACAAACTCTACCGGGAGTTGAAGGCGCATTTCCCCGTGGTGTACGACCACAGTGGAGCGATCGGGCGGCGCTACCGGCGGCAGGACGAAGCAGGGACGCCCTTCTGCATTACCATCGATGGGGAAACGCTACAGAACAGCTCCGTCACCATCCGGGATCGGGATACTTTGCGGCAGATTCGCATCAATCTCAGTGAGGTGCGTTCCTGGTTGGCCGACGCCTTGCGCCCCGCATGATGTCTACCATTCCAGAGACAATTCTCTAAAGCCTTTCTGGCGTTGAAACCAATCGGTTTCTGGTGTTACAAGCGAAGTCTCGGACCTCGTATCTGAGCCTCTGCTGAGGCTTTGAGGCTAACGACCCCCTGGCGGGCAGTATTTCTTCAACCAGGCGAAGACCTCCTCGTGCCAATAGTGGCTGTTACGCGGCTTGAGAACCCAGTGTCCCTCATCAGGGAAGTTGACCATGCGGGACGGCACACCGAGACGTTGCAACGTGGTGAACAATTCATGCCCCTGCCCAATCGGGCAGCGAAAGTCCAGATCATTGTGGATGACCAGCATGGGGACTTTGTACCGGGCGAGATTACCCGCTTTTTTGTGAGGAGAAAACTCGGCATATTTGCCGGGAACCTCCCAGGGCAGGCCGCCGTGTTCGTATTCATCGAACCAGAGTTCATCCGTCGTGCCCCACATGCTCTCGAAATTCCACACGGAACAGTGGGTGATGATGCAGCAGAGGTCCTTGGCGATGTCGTTGACGGCGAACCAATTCATCATATATCCGCCGAAGCTGGCTCCCGCCGCCGCTAGTCGCTGAGAATCGACGTAAGGTAATTTCTTGACGTATTCCAGTCCTGCCACCAGATCGCGGTAGCATTTTCCTCCCCAGTCGCCGCTAATTTCATCCGTGAACTTCTGGCCAAAGCCTGTACTCCCGCGAGGATTGGGTAGGACGACAATATACCCTTGGGCTGCCCAGAGCGAGGGATTCCAACGCCAGCTCCAGCCATCCTCCCAGGCCCCTTGCGGCCCGCCGTGCACCAAATAAGCAACCGGCCATTTTTTCTGAGGATCGAACCCCGGCGGCTTGAGCAACCACATCTGCATGCGCACTCCGCCTTCAACCGGAACTTCCACCTCTTCCGGCCGGGGCAGGTTCAGCCGGGCGAGCTGTTCTGTGTTGGCTTGGCTGATGTTGACGCCCCGGCCATCCGGACGTGTCAAACACACTTCGGCGGGCATGGTCATCGTGGAACGTAAATAGACCCATTGGGCGGGCTGACCCCGCACAGTAAGCTGGCTAACTTTTCCAATCCCCCGCGGGGCAATCCGGTTCCACTCCCCTTGCGCGGAAAGGGAGAAAAAGGCGCTTTCCGCCCGTTCTTCAGCAACGTAGTAAAGGTTTCCTTGGGGAGCGAAAACGATTTCATCCACAGAATGCGGTATTCTTTCGGTGAGGCAGCGGACCGGACCGGTGAGACGGCCATCCGGTTGCACCTCGGCGATGTGAATGTGCCACTGGTCCGCCTCGTAACCAGCTCGCTTCTGAGCACGCCAAGCCAAACGCTTCCCATCGGGACTGAATAACGGTCCGCTATCCGCCGCTGGGTTGTCCCGTGTTATAGTTTCCCACTGGGTGGAACGATTGGTGACACTCACCCGACACAGATCGTAATTGGTGCTCCAGGCTTCGTTCTTTGCGGGTACGGCTGTAAACACGAGGTGTTGACTGTCGGGCGTAAAGGTGAAGTTCTGCACGCTGGCGAAAGTCGAGCTGGTGGGATAAGCATCCCGATCTCCCGGTGTAACATCGCGGCATTCCGAGCCATCAGGTCGGCAGACGAAAATATGCCAGCGTTTGTCCTCTACATAACTATCCCAGTGTCGGAAGAACAGGCGTGTAAAGACACGGGCTTTGACCGGGTTCTTCTCCCGTGCTTCGTCCCGTTCTCGGTTGCGACGATCGCTTTCTGCAAATGGCAGGGTGCTGAACTCAGGATAAACGGCGGACACAAAAGCGATCAACCGGCCATCTGGCGACCAAATCGGATCGCTGGCACCCGTGCTGATGTTCGTGATCCGTTGGGGCGTTCCTCCTGGCATGGCCACTCGCCACACTTGCGAAGACCCCTCGCGATTGGATTCAAAGAGAATGTGGCGGCCATCTGGCGACCAGCGCGGCTGGCTGTCCCGCTTGCCCGGCGGAGGATCGGTCAAGCGCCGGGGCGGTACCGTTTCATCGGTGGAAGCTAGCCATAACGCGGTGGTGATCCGATTTTCCGAGAGATCCACTTCGCCCACCGTGTACACCACCCACCGCCCATCGGGGCTGACTTGGGGGGAGCTAACCCGCCGCAAAGCAAACAGGTCCTCTACAGTCATCGACCGTTTCTGAGCAGGCGCTTGTCCTAGGACATATCCTGGCACTGCGAAGAATAGAGCCGGGATGAGCCATCCAAGTCTAAGGGCAGTCGCCATCGCTTGGGTCTCCCAAAGAGTTGTTCCGGACGGCAATAGTGCGGGTCTTCAAAAGGCCCCTGACTGGGACCTCTTCCAGTCCATCGTAAGAAAAGCCTCTGGGGGAGTCATCCCAGAGGCTTGGGGGGATTTCGAGGTGTGTTACATGCTTGCGTCAGAAAAAGGCAATGGAGAACACCCGTGAGCTGTTTAGGGGCTGGAGCCACCAGGCGGGGTGCGGGGCGAGAAGCCACCGCCGGGGGTCGAACCTTCATCGACCTGTCTCTTCTCGGCGGCTTTCACCCACTTGTTCCACATCTCCGCGATCTTCTTGCGGACCGGGTCATTCTGATCGATCTGACTTTTACGCACTTCCAATTTGCCATCGGCTCGCAGGACGAGCATTTCATTCGCGGCTTCTTCGTTGACATCCTTGTTCCCCACACGTCCCCGGAAGATGCCGCCTTCAAAATCCACCAGAATGGCCGGGGTGGAGAATTCGACCATCCACCCTTTCGGTTGGCTGGCCTCTTTCTGGCCGGGACGGGTGGGAATCACTTTATCTGGAATTTCCCGAAGGACGTAGGCCTGGGCCACACTCGACCAGAGGGGGAGTTTGATGTAATGTTTCCGGCCGATGTATTCACCGCGGCCTGTGGGAATTTCGGCGAGCACCCACGCACCTACGGGTTCGCGTTTCCCTCCGCTGTCCGTGCGCACCTGTTCCATCCACGTGGCCAACTCCACGACAGCTTGGGACTCTTTGACCTGGAGCAATTCCCTCAACTCGCGGACGTTGCGATCCTTGCCGTATTCCTCATCGATCCGCTTACGGTAGTCCGAGACATCGCCGGCAAAAAGGAACGATTCCGGCGGCACCGTGATCGGACGGTCGAGCGTTGTCCAAGGACTTTCCAGGAATTCGACCTTGGCATCCGCGGGGTTTGCTACATCATTGGGACGATTGAAGTTGGGATTGCGCAGACGCAGGCGGATCCGATACTCGTAGGTGAAACCCGGTTGCACGTCGACGTCGATGAATCGCAGGAGTAGATGTTCGATTTCCACCTTTTTCGGCATGCCGGCGTAGAACTGAGACGGATCATATCCCCCCGCACCGGGCAGGCCGGCACCTGGGGGTCCCATTGGTCCTCCGGCTGGCGGGAAGGGGGGCTGAGGCCCAACAGGCGGAGGCGGAAAGCCGGTGCCGCCTGCGGCATCATCCGGTGTTCCCGGACCTGTGAAACCAGAACCGTAAAGCGTAGCTGCACCCGTGGAGCGCCCCGTCTCAGGCTTGTACAAATCCCGGCGCGTTGCCGTGCCTTGCAGCCGCTTGAGGGTTTCCGAAGCTTGAACCGGTTTCTCGTCCGCCTTTTGCAGCTTCTGAATCGTTTCCACGATCGAGGGCAAGCGCACCTCGGGATAGGTGCCAAGCTCTTCCACAATTTGCGGCAAGGGCAAGGCGAGGGCCATGTCATAGCGAACGAAGTAGGCGATATACCCTTCCTCGATATGGTCGGCCAATTTGCGCGGCCAAATAATCTCCATGTAGAGCTTTTCGAAGTCATAGTCGGCCCAGTCCTGGCGCACGATGACTTTGCCATCCTTCGGGTTGATCTGCGTGATACGACGCTGGACCACGAATCCATCGTAAACCGGGCCGTAGCGAGCTGCTTCGCTAATGTCCTTTAGCCGCAGGGCACGTTTGAACTCTTCCCGTTGCAGCTTGAGGGGAACTTCAGCATGCACGATGATGGCCCGCAACGGCATCACCGTCATGGCCGGCACTTTGCCTTTGGATAAGGCGTCATTGAGCGTACCCTCTTCCAGCGGGATGTATTCGAGAACTTTTTCGACCCGCTGAGCGGAAGTGTCATAGCGCCCTCCCATAGAGCCATAGGGGTTGTAACCGCCTATCTCATCGCCTGGACCACCCGGAGGGAGCCCCGGGGGACCGCCACCCGGAGGCAAGCCCGGCGGACCACTTCCAGGAGGAAGCCCCGGGGGACCGCCCATCGGAGGAAAACCGGGAGGGCCAAAGCCGGGAGGACCAAAACCACCGCCGGGTTGTTTAGGCTGCGGAGCGTCTTTCTTCGGTTTCACACGCCCGCGGCTCGCCAGAAGCCGAGCGATGTCCTTAGCTTTGCTCTTGTCGTGGCTGCCGGCCTTTTTTTCCGACATCACTCCGATCAAAGACTTGCCGGTGCTGGGGTCAGTGATGATGTCATAAGAATACATTGCTCCGCGGAACAGATCGACCTGGTACTGCCGGATGGGAACGACGAAGGGACGTTCCTTGCGTGGGTCCGGCTTGGCAACTGTATCAAACAACGGTGTGTGGACAGGAAAATCCCGTACATCCGCTGGTTTGAAAACCATTCCCTTTTCGACCCAATCCGGAACCTGGACCGCTTCCAGGTCCTGTGGGGTCGGCTGGGCATTCGGATCATTGATGCGACTACGCAGGCTGGTGGCCTTCTGCGTGAGGTCCTTGGCGATCTTTTGCGGGTCTTCGGTCTGGGCCAGAGTCATGACCCCCAAGATCAGCAAGACCAGCAGGGCGAAACCGCCGATACCCAGGGCCAGATATTCGCCTTTGTTCAGGAGCAATTGCTTAGGGTCCATCTTGGGTTTGCTTGAACTTTTCGCCATGGCCAGGTCCCTTCGGAGCTATGAATTCGTGTTTGTCTTTAATCAGTTTTTCCCTCAAAAGACTCCAGAGTGGAATCCTCGCTCACTTTGTGATGTCACGGCACGGGAGCCTGCTTTGGAGCAGGAGTAGTGTTGGCTGGCGGAGAGCCAGTAGCGGGTTTGGCCTCGACATTCCCGTTGCTACTCGGTGAGGTTCCAGAAACTGGGGTATTAGGATTATCCAGACTCTTCCCCGGAGCCGAGGACGAGGGTGGTAGCGTTTTGTTGTCCTCCTTCGTGGAGGTTGGAGGAGTGGGGGTGTTATTGGTCGGGGTGCTGCCGGACGGGGGTGTGCCACTATTGGGAGAGGAGGGGTCTCCCGCCGGCGGAGTCGAAGTCCCGGCGGATGGTGTGGAGGCGTTGCTGGCCGGTGTTGTGGGAGTCGACGGAGTCGGGGGTGGTGTGCCAGCCGGCGGAGTGGTGGTTTCTGCGGGGGGCGTGTATTTTTCGTAAAGGGAAACGATGCCGTAGATGCTCAGTTCGATCAGGCCGGAGGTGAGTTGAGCTTCCGAGAGTACGCCGCCGCTGCCGGGGAATGCGGGGCCATAGGGGTTGTAACCACCTGTTCCCGGAACGCCCAAACCCGGCGGGCCGCTAAAGCCGCTACTGCCGATACCCGGTGGAACACCGATTCCTGGAGGAACGCCCGGAGGCGTGCCGACGCCGCTGGTACCATCCGGCGATCCTGTAAAGCCGCCACTGCCGGGATAGCCGATGCCCGGGGCCAAACCGAAACCTTCGCCTAGCTCTCCCGGTCCGCTGAAGAGAATCTCATCGCCACTACGGAAACCGCCTCCTCCGGGACCGTAGTCGAGCTTGCCGCGGAACCGATTCCACGTCACTTGGGTCACCTGGAAGCGTAACGGGGAGTTGGCGAGGGACAGGAGCACATCTTGCATATAGTCCTGATCCACCACGATGACCAAGGCTACGGGCATACGGCGAACTTGGTCTGTGACATCTACATACCGGCGGCGGTTAGCATCCACCACCGATTCCAACGTTCCCGCTCCCATGAGAGTGCCTTGCCGGGCAGTTCCGGTGCCTCCCATACCCGGCATGCCCGCATATTCCCCGTCCGGGCTGCCGACGCCGGTGCTGGTTGTTCCAGGAGGCGGGCCACTCAAGCTTGAACCAACCGCGCCTGTTCCACCGCCGGGAGGTGCACCAGGAGTCGAGCCACTGCTCGTGGCCTCTTCATCTTTTTCAAAGGCCGGGAATTTCGGCTTGACCAACTTGGTTTTCATGGCCCAACGGCTGTCGGTGTAACCGAGCGCCAAGGCATCAATGCGGCGGATCGGCACCGTGGTGGTATCGAAGACTTGCTCCACCTTGACGATCCGGGTGACGTTGGTTCCTGGAGGGATGACGTTGGGGTATTTGCTGAGATTGGCATCATTGGCATCGGGTTTGATTACGATCCGGTCGGCGGGAATGGCCACGTCCTTACCTTGAGAATCCTTGGCGAAGCGGGTGGCCCCCCGTCCGGGGACATACTCGCCGCCAATCTTGAACTCCACCGGCTGGATGCCGTCTACCGACCCATTAGGACCGGCGTCCAGCCAAACTTTTAGCGTCATGGACCGGTTGATTCCCAGAATCTGGACCCGATCGGTTAGATTACGTAATTCCCCTTCCAAATACCTCTGGTTTCCCCGTTGTTTGACTTCGAGAGTCACCTCCCAAATGCGGCTTTGGAAGCGGCGGCGCAAGGGATTCTGCGGCCCTTGGGGATTTTGGGGATCGTCAATGACTTGACCGTTATCTTCATAGCGGACCGGCGTGAAGGAAGCGATTTGATCATTGACCCTCTTGAGGTCAAGTAACAGGGCGCGCTGGACCCAGTAATCTTCCATCAGCAGCCAAATCTGTTCCGAGGTGAGTTGTCGCTCCGGGAAGGCGGCAACGTGGCGCAGAACGTTCTGCCAACCGCCGAGGAATTGCGTGGGAGCGACCGTGTCGGCGATTCCAGTGCCGCTGCGTCCTTGCTTCGGATCGGCGTTGGAGTACATCGCTAAATACAGGCTGGGCAACTTGAAGGCCGCATACTGATCGGCATTATTGGGGATCGGATCGCCGAATTTGAGGTCCTCCAAACGAACGGGTTCGAGGACCTCTGTCTCGACCTCTTTATCTTCCTGTTTGACCAGCTTTTTGACTTTACGAGCGAAGTTGTCGAAGTTCCGGCTCTTCGGCCAGACGTAAATATGCTTTTGGCTTTCCCAATTGGCTTTCCACAGGTCGCCCCGCTTCGAGGCCACTCGATCGATGAGTTTATCCATCTCCTGGATCAATTTGACCGGCTTGGGATTGGATTTGCTGGCGATTTCCTTTTGGGCCTTTTCAATGGCAGCCTTGCGTTCACTGATGGCCCCGCCGACGCCGGAAGTGATCATGATGACAGCGATCAGCACCAGCAACGGAACCAAACCCACCAGAATCCAGAAATGGTGCTTCTTCAGAGCGTCGTTGTTCTTCATGACAGTGAACCTGTAACAGTTTGGTTAGGCTATGGTTTTGTTCCAATCGCTTGTTCAGGAATCAGGTGGCTTCGCGCTCCTGCCAAGTAGACGGTTCTGTCGGTTGCCGGAAGACTCCCCGTTGAAAGTCCGACGAGACTCACTCCAGATCAAGGAGTATCCACAGGAACCGGTGGGACCGGTTCACGCCAGATGAACATGACAACAAACTCATGGCGTATGCGTCCACTACCGCTGCTAGTGGAAGGTGGTTGTCCCACCCTTGATCCACCGGGCAGGATGGGTCCGCCGGGAGCAACGCCGCCGCCTGTACCGACGGGTGGGGACGGTAGGCCGATTCCGCCGGCTGTCCCTGTGGGAGGAGGCGGCAAGCTAATACCACCGGAGCCAGCAGCACCCGGAGCACCTGCGTCGTCTGGACTTCCTGTTCCGGGGGGAATCATGCCTCCAGAACCACTGTAACCAGGCATACCGGGAGTCATGGCCGCTCGGCCTCCTTTGAGCGGCCGCCACTGCGGAGCCAATTCATCCGCAGGACTGGCAGCTCCCCCCGCTCCAGCCATCATGCTTCCGTAAGCCCCCATTGTATCACCGGGAGCACCGCCAGGTGGAGTGCCCATGGCCATGCCAGGAGGACCGGAAGTCCCATCCGTTCCCCCGCGGCGACCACCTCCGAGAATGGCTTCCAGATACGATTGCTGGATGTGGACCGGCAAGTGGGAGGTGGCATTGTTGACCGTCCAGACCTTGTACACAAAAACGTGAGACACTTTCCCTTTCACGGGGTCCTTGCCGCCGACGATATAACGGCTGATTTTGGTCTCATCTTGGGCAAATTTGTCAATCTGCTGGAGATTGCGGACCAGCCCCAACTTGATGAATTGTGGGCCAGCCTCGTGTTCGGTGTATCCCCGAATCTCGACCACCCAACCGCCCCCTTCTAGCGGTTTGGGCTTGTTGCGATTCTGCGTCTCATCCCGGACTCGTTCGTCTTCCTTCATTGTATCCGCAATGTTTTCGCGGTATTCCTTGAAGACGAGCGTATCGACCTGATCGAGGAACTTACCGAGGTCTTTGACCCAGCGTGTGTGGAAGGCTTCGACATTCACCACGGCTAGATATTTCGGATTCTCAGAGTTGGCATCATCCAGCATCTGGTCGATCCGCACGCCATCGCGCATGCGGCTGAGCCACCACTGGTAGGCGCGCAGGCCAATGTCCCCTTCCATTTTCCAGAACTTTTGCTGTTCCGGGTCTTGGAGGTTGCCGGGGTCTTGTCCATGTGGGGGGCGAGGCAGAGCTGCGGTTTGAACCTCCAGGAAACGCGGCCAGTTCAAGCGTTCTTCCTGTCCGGCGATGATCAGCTTCACATCGGACTGGGTTTCCTTGGCTTTAGTGATACGGCTGTTGTACTCGCTTTCCTGACGGCTGTAGTCTTTGGAAGCGGCTTCGACTTCTTTAATGCTCTTGTCGATGGCCGGGTCGCTGAGGGCTTTGTACGGTGCGGCATAGCTGAAGGCCAAGCCGAAGACGCCGAGCAGGAGCATGGCGGCAGCGGCAGCCGCATATGGCTTTTTGGCACGAATGAGGCGGTCGGTGCGGATTTCCGTGGGTAGCAGATTGGTCGTCAGGCGAGCCAAGCCCAATCCTTGCAAGGCCAAGCCGTAGGCGACGGGGAAGGTCAGCACGTTATCAGTGAAGAGCGGATCTTTCGTCACTTGTTCCCCGGCCAAGCGATGGAACTCAGTCGGCTTGCGCACATCCAGGGAGAGCTTTTCGCTGAGATATTTCTGCAACCCAGGCAGCTTGAAGGCGCTGCCAAGGCCCACCATGTAACTGATGTGACAGTCGCGATGTGTATTGCTGAAATATCCTAACGAGCGCTGGACTTCGCCGACGAAATCGCTGAGCACCGGCTTGATCGCTTTGAGGATGTTAGCCATCTCTGGGCTTTTCGCGGCGTTGCGTTTGAGGTGCTCGGCTTTGGCGAACGTGAGTTTCAACTCTTTGGTCAGGGCACGTGTAAAGTTGTTCCCTCCGAGGGGGATCGGGCGCTGCCAGATAACTTTGTCCCCATCCGTAATGATCAGATTGGAGGCTTCGGTGCCAATGTCGAGGACAACGACACAGCGTTTTTTACCCCGCGGAGTGTCTTCCGGGGATGTTTCCTCGCCACCGCTGGTATCCTCGGCAGGTCCCCCTTTCTTGAAAATTTCGTAGATGGCGAAGTTGACCAAAGCCAATGGGGTCATTTGGATCAGGTGGACTTCCATGCGCGTGGATTGAAAATAGCCGAGGTAGCGGGAGATCACATCCCGTTTCATGGCGAACAAGCCGATTTCCGTATCGGTGGCGAATCCCTCTACCGCTTCACCGCCTGCGATCTTCTGATAGTCCCAAATGACCTCATCGAGGGGAAAAGGAATCTGCTGCCGGGCTTCAAATTTGACAATGTCCCCGATCTTTTTCTCTTCGACCGGCGGGAGCTTGACGAAGCGGACCAAGCCGGATTGACCCGAAATGCTAATGGCAACCTCATCGTATTTGACTTTTTCCGCATTGCGGGAGAGGAATTTTTCCAAGGCTTCGCGGATGAGAGTGTCTGGGTCGGCGTCAGGCTGGGATAGGATTTTGGCATGCTCGATGTAGTCGAAGTCTGTGGCGGTGGGCCGGCCATCGATCAGCTCCAACCGTAGGGCCTTGAGGGCACATTGGCCAATGTCTACTCCCCAAACGCCTATGTTTTTCGCCATTGTGGTGCTACTCCGCCGGGTTGAAAAATCATTGCGAGTTCACACACACCGGCATCCCTTCCTGCCGGAATTGTATCACCTTACCAGCAGTTGCATCTAGCGGTCAATGACCATAACGGATGAACTACTGGGATGTTGGCGCTTTTGGCGATGCTGCGAATGCCTCCGCGGGTGTCGAAGCGCGATTATACCCTCTGTTCTGCCGATGTGCAGGACTTTTCCGTATTCTTCTAATTTTCTCTGCTGGCGGTACCTTGTCCACCCGCTCTTTCCCTTGCGATTGTTCCGTTTGTCGTGCCGGAAGCAAAGGGTCGAAGGATAAATACGTTATTTGACGGTGGGAGACCACTCCGCTTTGCGGTCAGCGTCTCAAACCAACTGTCCGATCAGGAAATCTACATCCTATGGCCGAGACGCAAGCGCTGTTTGCCAAAGATTTGGGGGATGCCGGGAGGGAGGGGCTAGGGCAAAGCGTCGGATGGCTCCAAGCAGTGGTCTGGCATTTTTGGGGTCGATTCACGGATATCCGCGGGGAGTAAACCCTGCTTGTGGGAGAGTGCAGCCGTACAGACAGAGTAAAAGTTGAGCAATGTCAGATTTGAATGTACGTAGCGGCCCCTGAGTGCGGTGGAAGTTGGCTGCCGTAGACTTTGGATGTGATGAACTCAATATCACAATGGATGAACGGGCTGGAGGAGAAAGGCTGGGCGGTAGTATCCGTGCAGCGAAGCAGGCGAGTTCTTTGGAACGTCAGGGCGCCATCCCAATGGATAAGACGCAATCCAAGGCATGAGCTGGGAGCGATCTTCAGGAGGAGGATAAAGGGCGAATGCAATGGTGGGAAGCGGCGATTCTGGGGTTAGTGCAAGGAGTGACGGAATTTCTGCCGATCAGCAGCACGGCCCATCTCTTGGTGGTGCGTCATCTTTTGGGTCACGCCCATCCGGAGGATGCCTTCACAGTGGTCATCCAGATCGGCTCGATGGTAGCTGTCGTGGGGTATTTTCGCCGGGATTTGGCTCGTTTGATAGCGGGAAGTTGGGAGGTTTTGCGTCAGGGTGGCCGCCGGTTATCGCCAGATGGCCGTTGGGCGTTACTGGTGGGGATTGGAACGATACCTGCGGGAGTGGCAGGCTTTTTCGGCTATGGCTGGCTCAAGTCGCATGCATTTGCGTTGCCCGTGGTCGCCGTGGTGTCGGTGGTTTTTGCCGTTTTGATGGGGGTGGCGGAGTGGTGGTCAGCCTATCGGAAACGATCCGGCCGCGCTGCACGAACGGAGCAGGAGTTGAACTGGTGGGATGCCCTTTGGATTGGTTGCTGGCAGGCTTGTGCTCTGATGCCAGGAGGCTCCCGTTCTGGCACGACGATTACGGGAGGACTGCTTCTCGGCCTGCATCGCACGGCGGCCACGCGCTTCTCCTTTGTTTTGGCCCTGCCGATTGTCCTCATGGCAGGATTCAAAGAGATATGGGAGGAATGTCAGCGCTGGCAGTGGCCCTCAACAGATTCGCCGCCGGGTCAGTTGGCCACTGTAGAGTCATGGGCTGCTTGGCTGATTGGTTTTCTCGTGTCCACTATTGTTTCTTACGGGGCGATTTGGTTCTTGCTCCGCTTTGTGCGGCGGAATAGCCTGTGGGTCTTCGTAGTGTATCGCCTTGGCTTTGGGGCCTTGTTGTTGGTGGTGTGGGCTTTGGGATGGCTTGTCCCGTGAGGGAGCTTCCCTAGGGTGACCCCACTCACGGTTGAAGTAACTGGATAATTAGCCTTTCGATCTCAGCATCAGACAACAGACCGAACTTGATTGCGGTAACTTTACTTTCGGAGATAGTAACCCATACCGGACTGGCCGTTTCCGTGGCGCGAATTATGACTTCACGCTTGTTGTCGTGTTCTGTAAAAAGGAGTTTGACTTGATTCGGTAGTTGTCCACCGGAAAGCCCGGAAATCCAAGCCAGGTTCTCTTCGGGGTAATTGAAAGGTATAAGGCCCAGTTGTATAAGACCCCGGAAGCGCTTCACGATCTCAATGGCACGATGTCCCGCTCGAATATCTTTCACATTCCAGACTGACATACTCACGACAAGCCAGTTTCCTTGTTTCAGCTCATTCTCAAGACTTTTTGGAGCAATTTGTGGAGGAACGATATAATTAGCTCATTTTCGAGCATAACTCGCGACCGTCCCTTCTCGTCGGCAACAAAGGTGAATCCCATGTTGAGTTACTTCCTCGCTGGGACAATGATGTTAGTGTAGACGACTTCGTCAACATCCGATCGGACTTTGATTATAGTCTGAAAAACTCTTCCTCCAACTGCCTCAGCTATTTGTTGGTGAGCAGCAAGGATTTCGGGGGTTGCAGGGCCGACGAGTCGAATATCGCCCCCAGGTTTGATGACCCGTGCGATCTCCGAAATAGTAGCTCGCCGGTTCGAAGCATTCTCGAGAGTGATGATGTCTACTGACTTGTCTGCGAAGGGCAACCGTTCACCTCTGGCCTGAGATTCGGGATTGGACGGCCTGGTGCTCCGGTAGTTGAAGTTGTAGTGCTGGATTGATATTGATCGCGCTGGGGTAACGCCCCTCACCACTGATACCGATATGCACCGGCCCCCGACCTGGTGGAGCAGTCGCCGGGCGGGATCGCAGGAGAATGGTGTTGCTACCGAGACCAAATAGGCCGAGAATGGCGTTCGGGCTATTGGTCCAAGTCGGGCCGTGCAGCAGCATGCCTTCCGACCACTTCAGCCGCAGGGGTCCGCCGCCAGGCCGCGTGACCTCTGACAGGTCGAACGCCCCACCCCCCGCCTGCCCAGTATTCTGACACAAGTCTAATAACGCACGGCTTTACCGGCCTTAGCAGGCAAACTTGATGGTACAAACACTGTCCCACCTTTACATAATCCTAGAGCTGACCAGCGGAAACGAGGTGCGGCAGGGCATGGAGAAAGAAGCGATGAAGCAGTTTGCCGAAGGTTGCCACATCAGCCGACGTTGGATTCTGGAGAATTCTCGATACAAGGTGGATGTCCTCTATGGCGTCGGTCATATGAAATATAAATTTCTCGAGCATCTCTTCGTATTGGGGGGGCCTCAGCCTCCCACTTATCAGCAAAAGCCCTGACCAACTTCTCTCTTAGATCTTCCGTCATCTTTATTCCTCCCCTAGAAGCGACCTGAGTCGAACACGCATTTCCGCAATTTTTACTTGCCACTCTGTAGTTGTCTTTTTACCAAGGTTGGGATTAGAGGCGAGCATTTACATCTGGTCGAGTAATCCATTAACTTCTTTATACCAATGTGGAATTGCTATCGGAATTTCTTATCTGTCTTCAGAATATGCCCGTATAGGTGCCACAACGCTACACTTTCAAGGCCAGTTAGTCGTTTTCAAAACTTATGGGCAGCTAAATGCCATAGCAATTATTCCGTCTTCATATTTCGCCTTTGTCTTAGCTAGTCTTGCTTCATCTTCTGGAAGAAAATCTTGCTGTGTTTTCAATTTGTAACTAACTCCCTGACGCTTGTCTCCAGTTGGTGTATTTGCCGCCGAGGCTCAGCAAACCACCGCCGACATGCAGTCCATTTGCCCAGTTCAGGCCGCCCCCTTACCAACAAGCTTGCGATGCCGTCCGTTCCCACAAAGTGGCAGACGGCGTGTTTGATTGGGGCTTTAGGAACTCGCAGGCTTGCTCGTCGTCAGAATCTTCGGGCCAAGTTGTCGCACCCACGGTGGCTCACTTGGAATGCCGTCTCTAATGACTCGCCACATGCATCGTGCACACATAATGGATAAAGTACACCTGCCTCTCGATGTGTATTGGATGCTCAAACTACCAGTACAGGTGGGACACATCAGAATGTTGAACGGTCTCCGCCGTGGCGTTTTGAATTAGGTCATCAAGATGATCTTTGCTTTCGTTATTCATGATTACTTTCTCTCAATAAATCTCTAATAGTCTTGTAGTTTCAAGAACCATCCTGCAACCCTCTCGACGTAGGTTTCTTCCACGTCAATGTCGGCTATCTTGTTCCAAGCCCTGGCACTTCCGCGTTGTGCTCTTCGCCAGAGGCGATGATGAGTCTCTTCGTGGATGATAGTATCTAGCAGTTCCCTCCGGCTTACAAGCGAAGGACGACCTATGCTCGTGTTACCCTGACCCTGGCACACTTGGCTGTTCAAGCGTTGCCTGCCCGTACGCTTTGAGACGACCCGAATAGCGTGGCGGATACGATAACTTGACGTTTGCAAGTGCTGAATCGGTTTTGACTACATGGTCAATCCATGCTTGGGGATGCTTATACCGACCACCACCACTAAGGGTCGGGCCACTCTTGAGCTTCACACTCCTACTCGTTGGACGGCTCCAAGCGCGTCGGAGGTCCCATCTATGGCTCGGACCGCATCAAGGGCGTCATCGCTGTATCGAGCTACCTTGCCGAACAGCTTACCCTTGGGATCAAGCCGGTAATGGCAAGGGCGCGATCAAGCCCGTCCAACCTCTCCATAGCGATCGGGTCGAACCTGATGCCAGCCTCCACGCCACCCTTGACCTGGCCCGCGACCGGTATGAAGTCCACCACCATACTCGCGGCCCGTCGGGTATCTTGTCCGACCGCCTTCAGGTGGGCGATGACTGCGTCGGCGGCACGCGGGTCTTCGATGCGAGTCCACCTCATGGCGGCGATCTGGTACTCCAGCGGCAGGTCCTCCACGCGCCCGTTCCCCCATGATGTGGGGGTTATGGCAGAAGATGCAGCGGGGAATCGGACGCGGGACGAAATACGGAGGGCCTTCTTCAAGCCCGCTCGGATCGAGGGAGTTGAGGGGGTCGTTGCCGACGGTGCGGTAGAGGTTCACATCCCCCGCGGCGTAGGAGAGGGGATCAAGGCGCGTCCAGCGTAATAGGGTGAGGTAATAGTCGTAGGACAAGAAATATGCGAGGACATTCTCTTTATTCTTCTGAGGTTAAATATGTGGGCGGAGGTTGGATTCTGGCAAGTGCATAGGGATGCGGTGTTATCAGTTTATAGAGTCATCATGCTACACTGTAGCCGCCCTAAATCCAAGTAAAAACGCTGAATCCTTCTTACCTAATTGAGGAAAGGGAAATGAGGTGCTCTGATTGTAGATGTATTTCGCTTGTTTTTTGGATTATTCAGACGTGTTCTCAAGAGCTGTTCATTATTGGATAAAGTAGGTCTAGCAGGGCGGAAGATAAGGCTGTTTTCCATCCCGTGCTGTCATGTCCGTGCTGTTCCGATAGGAGTGAAGCTCCGAAAAAAGGTCCTACACCGGTACAAATGATAGCGCGTCTTGTTTCGTGAAAAGCGGTTTTATGCAAAGCGCCAATTGTGCTGAGGTCGGGGGCATAATTCGAAGGGGGAGTGGGGCCATCGGATTGGCATATCGCGTCAACATAGGGCATGCTGTGGATAGCTCCGGGTGTCAGGGACGAGGGTGGCCCTCGCTTCCGTCCGATGGGTAGCGACCCCGGCATTACCACGATACAAGGATGTCCTGGCCATGAACCGATCGTATTCCTTTCTCTTGGCCATTCTGTTTACAGGAGCAGTTTCGCAAGTAGCACAGGCTCATCCACCCGGCCCAGCTTCCCACGGGGTGTTTGGGTCTGGTCCGGTCTGGTTGGGATTATTCCCGCACATTCACCAGCATGGGCCATTTTACAACTATGGTCCCTATTATGGTTACCCACCCTTTGAACCCTACGGTCCGTGGACAGCGAATTTGCAGTACAATCCAGCCTATTCTGGAACCTATTTCCACCCTGGCCGCATTGCTGAGGACAAGTCCGGTCATGGCGGCTTATTGACGCAGTGGGGTGGCGGAGGTTTCGGTTTGGGTGCGGGACTGGGCTTTCGCTCGGGTAGCGGGTTCTGGGGTGGAGGCACAGGTGCCATTCGGGGGACCGGTTGCCCGCCGAGCGGATGGTACCAAGGCCTTGGCCTGCGGGGGCATCGGAACACCTCCACGCCGTGTTCCGCCAACACTGCCGCTTCAGCGGGCCATTCCCCGACAGGCAGCAGCGGGTCTTCTCCGCCGCCAACCTCCAAGTGATTCGTGAATGGCTTCCCGGAAGGCTGCTCTGCGTGATGTTCTCAGAACAGACTACTTGGCAACGTAGATCTCGGACCTCGATGCGATGTTGTAACGCTCAACTGTTTTTTTCACACACAAGTGAGTGCAGATCCCCAAAGCCTACGAGTTATTCGGAAAGGAGAAAGCGATGAAGAAGATGTTGCAAGGTTTGATCCTCGTGGTGCTAGCAGGTGGGCCCTTGTGTGCCGGCTGGTCTGCGGCGCAAGCGGGCGATCCGTGCTACGGGTCTCACTGCGGAAGCGGCAAGGCGCCACGGTATTACACCCTCCACGGTTTTTTGCATGGTGGCAAGCCGTTGCCGGTGTTTCAGGCTGCTCCGTGGTATCTGTACTGGCCTTATGACGGCCACTTTCTGACGCCAGCTCCGATCAGTGGCCCGTTCTACGCGCCACCACCTTACCCGAACACGGGGGTCAATCCCTATTTCCCGGCTCCTGTTGTAACTCCTCCGGCACCGCCGTCACCTCCGGCACCGCCATCGCCCCCAGTACCACCTTCGCCTGAAAAATGACGTTTTCTGTACCAGCCCTCACCTTCTATCCCACACTCCTCCAGACCCAGTCCACGCTGCTTCCGAGGTGACAGCCCAGGATGGCGGGACTGGGTTGTTGCTTTGCGTGGAAACTGGAGGAATACGATTTATTCCGGACTCCTTTGGGGAGCGGGCATTCCGATGGTGGAGTGGAGCGAAGGCCAGGGATGCACGAGTGCGCAATACGGGGAAAAGGGTGCAAGTGGAGGGAAAAACTGCAGGGCGGACTGGCAATTCTCCGGACATGAATTACGATGAATGATGGCAGGTCTATGATCTGAGGTTATACATCCTGAGTAGTGAGGTGACATTTCCGTATGAGCCAGCGTATTCTCGGTGAATTGGTGCCAGTGGGGGGGGGTGATCCTATTCCCTTGACGGCCGAGGTCATGGTCATCGGACGGCGACCGTCCTGCGACATCTGCCTCAATTTCCAGAACGTCTCCGGCACCCATTGTGAGTTGTCCTTGCGGAATGGCGTTTGGCACATCCGGGACCTCAATAGCACGAATGGGATCAAGGTCAATGGGGAACGCACTCTGCGCCGGCCTCTGCGACCCGGAGATGAGATCGGAATTGCCAACCACCGGTATCGCATCCAATATCAGCTTCCTCCGGGAAGTAGTTTTGACGACATCTTTGCGGAGGAGGAGGACCCATTTGCTCAATCCCTGCTCGAAAAGGCCGGTTTGGTGCGTCCGAAGAAACCGCCGCAAGGCCGGGGTTGAGTCGGTTCTCCTGCGAGGGGGTGATGAGTCACCAGTGTTGAGCGACGGGCGGCAACACCTCCTATACAACACCCAAGGCAAACGCTGCGGAACGCCGTTCCAGTGGCGAAGGGAAGGGTTTCGGTACCGGGGGGGAGACTTCCTCCACCCTCCTGCCAATCCGATGGGCTAGAGAGTGAGGCGTTGAGGACACCTTATGTCAGCGGTGCTCAGGGGTCAGGTAGCTTTGGTCACGGGTGCCTCTTCTGGGATTGGCCGGGCCACGGCGATTGCCTTAGCCCAAGCGGGTGCGGATGTGGCGTTGAACTATCTCACGTTGCCGGAAGGGGCGATCTCGGCTCAGAAAATCATTGAGGAGCAAGGGCGCCGGACTTTGCTCTGCCCCGTCGATGTGTCGGATCAGGCGGCGGTAGAACAGATGGTAGAACAGGTCGCGCGCCACTTCGGTCGCTTGGATATTCTGGTCACGGCAGCGGTGTTCAGCGAGCGGGAACCGTTTTTGACGGCAGACATGGCAGGCTTCCGCAAGACATTCGACGTGAGTATGTGGGGTGCCTTTTACGTCCTGCGGGCTGCCTGCCGTCAAATGGTGGCCCAAGGACAAGGAGGCCGGGTGGTAATCGTCAGCTCTCCGCACGCACAGATCGCCTTTCCCAACTGCATGGCTTACAACATGGCCAAGGCCGCTTTGGACCAAATGATGCGCACCGCCGCTGTGGAACTGCTTCCCCATCGCATCCGGGTCAACGGCATTTATCCCGGCTGGACTGATACACCCGGAGAGCGCAAATACTACAGCGAAGAGGTGCTGCAAAAGGCCGCGCAAACCTTGCCGCTACGCCGCTTGGCCCAACCGGAGGAAATCGCCCGGGGTATCTTGTTCTTGGTTAGTCCCGACAGCGATTACATGACCGGGAGCATCCTCTCCATGGATGGTGGGATTTTCCTCCCTTGGTGGTCCAAGCGCGGCAGTGGCGAAAATCTTTAAATATCTGATCCTGATCCGTCCTGCGAGCGGGGGTCCGATTGCTGGTCCGGCCTTCTGCGATTGCTGATCCGGCTTTTATGTTGCCCATGCTCCACCGGGATGGCAGTGGCTACCACTGGAAGTTCTTCTCGTATCCCGTGGCGATGAGCAAGGAACCGTACCGGCTCTTCACGTAGTCATACACCTTGTCCGTGAAATAATTGCGCCAATCACCAGCGATCCCTTTGCGCTCGTGAGCATGGACATCTTCGATACCTCTCGGCCGGCCCTTGGTGCGCGCTTCAAAACGGTGGGTCCGTACAGCTTCTCGGACTTGCTGGCGGCTGAAAGGTAGGCGGCACACCTTCAGGAAGATCTCCTCAAACAATTCCTCATCATGTTCAAGCAGGTCTTCGTAGCGATAAAGGCGCTCGCGTGCGGCAAGCCAGGACCATTGGATCATCGCCGGCCGGATTAGCGAAGTTTCTGCCACATGAAGAAGACCATCCTCCATGTTCAACTCATGCAGTCTCTGTCGCATCAAATTATGCTCCGATCTCAAAATTGGATGGCTATACTTCAAGCTGAAATACAGGGAAATAAGAGTATCGCGTAGATCCCGAATGATGACGAATCGGTGGTATTTACGGGGCAGAGCGACGCTGTGAAATTCCTCCCGGGTGATGTAGAGCGTGGGGTAGATTTTGCCATTTTCGACGGGGCGATTCATGAATTGGCGATTGTCAACTTCGGGAAGCACCAGATGATGATAGGCCAGGGTGTGCAGGATGGCGTGGACCCACTGGGAACCGGCTTTATGGTGAGTGATGTGGAACACGGTGGGAACGCGCACCTTCGTTGGGGAAGGTGCTAAGCCATTATGCCCCAGCCGCCCGAACAATGTATGGCGCAATAACCCGAGCATTGTGGTTCCCCCTTGGGTATGGTCTGTTTTCGCAATCTGCCCAAATGCCGCTGACCCCGCAGGTTGCGAGAAGCGATGATGTGGGGGGTATCGGACAGAGCAGTTGCAGGACTTGATGGAGATTCTCCCGGTTTGCGGCCTTTTATCTTTTCTCTGCCTCGTCAAAACCGATCTATCTTTCCCAGATTTCCAAGTCTTCTCCTGCTGTTGGGGTCAGAAGGGGATTCTCAAGACGGGTTGTTGGAGGATTCCGCATTCCAGTGGGACCTGGCTGCGAGAGGATTTGTTGGGGGAGATTTGCGGTCTCGCAAGGAATTTAGGTTACGGCGGCGGAACCGCGATCAGGAGCGACTTTGTCGCTTGTCAATTGCTCTTCTCTTGGAAAGATAGGTTTGGTAGAGACAGGTTTTCTGTGGGGTGGATCAGGAGAAGGTGGATGGATCAAGGTGGTCCCAATCTGGGTGCGTGGAGCGAGTGGGAATGCATCTCGTCGCCTTGGTGGAAAGTGAGGAGCATGTTTGCTATCGCTATCGGCTCAAAGCGTTTCAGGGTCTTTGGGCCGCCGCAGGATATCGTCTGAGTTGGTATCGCCTGCCGCGAGGTTGGTGGGGACGCTGGTTTTGGGATCCGCGGTTGTGCCAAGCCGATGCGGTGATTCTTCAGAGGAAGTTGCTGCCGTCGTGGGCGGTTCATCGTTTGCGGCGGTATGCTCGGTTCTTGATCTACGACTTCGACGATGCACTGTGGCTGCGGGATTCCTACGCTCGTGAGGGGTTGGAGGACAGGCGCCGGCGGAGGCGCTTTGCTACGCTTGTTCGGATGTGTGATTTGGTCGTGGCGGGTAATGCGTTCTTAGCTGCTGCGGTTCGTCATTTTGCGCCGTCCACTCCTGTTGTGGTCATTCCCACGAGTGTTGATCCGTCGCTCTATCCGTTGGCCCGGCATGAAGCCGATCTCAGCGAAGGCATCCGGCTGGTGTGGATCGGCTCACGGAGCACGTTACAGGGGCTGGTTCGTTTTCGAGAGACATTGGAACAGATCGGTCAGGCTGTGCCGGGCGTGCGTTTGCGGTTGATCTGTGATCAACCGCTGGTCCTGCGACATTTGCCGGTCGATTTTGTACCCTGGCGCGCGGAGACTGAAGCAGCGGTGTTGGCGAGTGCGGATATCGGGATTTCCTGGTTGCCGATGGATGACTGGAGTCGGGGTAAGTGCGGCTTGAAAGTGTTGCAGTATCAGGCTGCGGGCTTGCCGGTGGTGGCCAACCCTGTTGGGGTTCAAGCGGAGATGGTGCGATCCGGTCAGACGGGCTATTTGGTCCAGAGTAGCGAAGAGTGGGTGGACGCTATTCGCGTGCTAGGCCAAGACCAAGAGCTGAGGCGGCAGATGGGTAGGGCGGGGCGGCGGCAAGTGGAGCAGCATTACAGCGTAGAGGTGGCGAGCCAACAGTGGCTCAGCGCCTTGGCCACCTGGTTAGTGCCGCTGCGTCAGGCGAGTTAGGGGCAGGGTATGTTCGGCCCTCTGGTACGCAAACTCCGGGCTTGGTGGGGGCGTAATGCTCCTCAACAATGCCAGCAGGGGGTGTGGTGGCAGACCACGCCGTCTTGGGCGACCTGGAGGGCGCTGTCTCCCCACGACCTTCTCGCTTTGCGGAACTTACCTGGCTGCCACCTGGTCAAAGCGAATTTGGCTCGCCGCATCTATCGGCTATCCTTGGGTGCAGAATGGGTTTACCTCAAGGAATCACGGGTTGTCGGGTGGCGCGGTTGGCTGCGGGAATGTCTGCGGCTGCCCAAGGCCCGCCTGGAGTTTGAAAACGCCTTACGCCTCCGCCAGCTCGGTATTCCAACGATCGAACCATTGGCTTGGGGAGGCGAATCTCGCTGGTGGCCGGGAACTAGTTACTTCCTTAGTCGTGGTTTGCCTGGGGCAGTTACCTTGGGTGATTTCCTGACCCAAACTTTTGCCAAGCTCTCTCCCCGCTGCCAAGTTCATCTGCGGCAGCACTTGGCCCGGAGCTTGGGGACGCTGCTCGCCCGGATGCATGAACAAGGCGTTATTCACTCTGATTTGCACCCCGGCAACCTTCTGCTCGACATGACTGAAGAGCATCGGCCCCGCTTAATTTTGATCGATCTCCACAATGTCCAATTCCAGGCGTGCCCGTTGTCCTGGTCAGCCAGTCGGGCGAATCTCGTCCTGCTCAATCGCTGGTTTCAGCTCCGAACGCATCGGACGGATCGTTTGCGCTTCTGGCAGGCCTACTACCAGGGCAGGCTTTCCTGGGCTACGCTGTCTGAGTCGGAGAAGCAGCGGCGGATTGCGGAGGTGGAGGCAGCCACCTTGCGTTCCAATCAGCGGCTCTGGTCGGCTCGCCGGAGGCGTTACTCCCGTCCCAACCGCCATTGCCAACGAGTGGTCCAGAAAAGCTATCGCGGTCTCGCTGTCCGGGAGCTTCCGGCGATGATGGTCCAGCACTGGATGCAACAGGCGGACGCCTGGATCGACCAAGCCCGGCAGGCGCAGGCTCCGACCACCGTGTGGTGTTCCTCCCAGGAAAAGGTGACGGTCCGCTTGCTCAAGGACAGTTCCGATGGCACAGTTCTGGCCGTGCGGGGGAGCAGTCCTGATAGTTCCTATGAGGTGGTAATCAAACGTTTTTGTTTGCGGCGATGGTATGAAGTGGTGCAGCATCTGCTGCGCTGCTCCGCGGTCTGGCGGGCGTGGTTTCAGGGCTTTGCCATTTTGGATCGTGCCTTGCCCACCCCTCGACCTCTAGCCATCTGGCACCGCTGCTTTTGGGGCGTGCCGACTCACGGTTATCTGGTCACGGAATATCTGCCAAATGCCGTTCCTTTGCAACAACGCCCCGACTGGGTTCGGTTGGATCGGCTGGCTCGCCTCCTCCGCCTCCTCCACGATCGGGGATTATCCCATCGCGACCTCAAGGGGGACAATATCTTGGTAACGGCCCAAGGGGAACCGGTCCTGATCGATCTAGTGGGCGTGCGCTCTTTGCGATCCGTGAGCATCCGGCGGCGGATCAAGGACCTGATGCGCCTGAATGTCAGTTTTCTTGGGCATCCCCAAGTGCGGCTCAGCCAGCGTTTGCGTTTTCTCCAGATTTACGCCTCGCATCCACCCGCCCTGTGGTCCCGTAGCTCCAATCTGAAGGCGGAATGGAAAAGGTGGTGGAAGTGGATTGAGCGACGAAGTTTGGAGAAGCTGAAGCGCTGGAAGCGATATCAGTCGGAGTAACCGAGTTGCCGACTTTGCCGAAAGCGTCAAGAACAAGGGGGGTATCGACCGATGAATCAGCCGCAGCGGAGAGGAATAATTAGGATGTCTGGTCTGTGATACGGAAAGTCTAGCGGTGGCGAGTGGGCAACGACATCTAAAGCCCAAGTACGGGTTAGGAACTGCCCAAGGGACACGTGCATGAAGCATTCAGCGCACTGCCAGAGTCGGCGATCGTTGCGGGGTGCACGGTCCTTGGTGCTCCTGGCGGTTGGGTGTGGCCTGGCGGCGGGTTGTGCCGATTGGCTGGCTTTGCCCTCGCGGACACCTCCCATCACTCAGCCTTTGATCCGTTCGGTGGGCCAAGGGGATGAGCTTGGGATGCCGGCTCCAGCTCCTACCCTGCCGGGCCGATTTGCTACGCGGCGAGGAAACTATGTCTTCTACCACGATGTCCCTTGGCCCTCTTCTGATACCCTGCTGAACGACGTAGAGACTTTGCCCGACGAGTTGAGGGAAGCTTTAGAACTACCCTTAGGGCAAACCTGCCTCATCCAAGTGTTCCTGTTCGAGTCCCAAGAACGTTACGAGCGGTACATCAAGGCCCGCTATCCTCATCTGCCCACACGCCGAGCATATTTCCTGCAAGAACCTCGACCGGGAGGCCGGGATGACCTCAAAGTTCTCACTTGGATGGGCGAGCATTTGTACACAGACCTACGCCATGAATTGACCCATGCTTGGCTCCACAGTGTCCTCAAGGAGGTTCCCCTGTGGTTAGATGAGGGTCTAGCCAGTTGCTTTGAATGGCCAGCGAGCCAGCGCGGCATCCATCCCCAGCATCTGGAACATTTGCGGCGGCAGGGCGTGCACAGTGATCTGTCCCGGCTTGAACGGTTGGAGCGTGTCGAAGAGATGGAAAAGCCGGAGTACCGCGAGGCGTGGGCTTGGACGCATTTTTTACTTTACGGTCCGCCGCCGGCACGCCAGGTGCTTCGGGAGTATATGCAGCACCTGCGCAATACCTCTCGCCCCGGACCGTTATGGCCACGCCTCCAACAGCACTTCGCCGATCCTCAAGCCGCCCTCCAGCTTCATGTAGAGAGTTTGGAGTGGCCGGTGCGCTGGGGATCGCGCCCTGTTACGTCCGCAACGCCGCCTGCACCATGACTAGGGCAATGACTGGGAAGAATCCCCAGTCTTGGCCAACGGGGGGGAGGAAGCCACGGCCTTGGAGTGTTTCCGTCGCTTGCGCAGGCTGTGGTAGCCAGCCGCCGTAGCCAACCCCGCCAAAGCCGTGAGCAGAGTTGCCGGTTCAGGAACCTGCCGGGGGGGGACCACCACGGGAGGCGGATCAACCGGCGGGACCACGACCGGAGGAGGATTGACTGGAGGGGGCGTGACCGGTGGTCCTGGCGGCTGAATTACCGGTGGAAAGAAACCCAAAGCCGTTGGAGAGCTGAGCACGAACAGACCCAAAACCCATCCAAACGTTCTGCGTTTTCGGCTCCAACCGTGCAAAGGACGAGTGCCGTCCATGATCCGTGTCCTCAGGGGGTATGAGTAAGGGAGGTAAACTTCCTCCCTCGGCGATCATCGGCATGAGGCGCGGGACCACTCCATGCATTTCCGTTTTGACTAACCCACAAGGCCTTTCATTTTTCCTGCAAGTGGTATTCAATCGAGCGATCCTGGAGGGGATGCCGGATTTTGGGATTACGCAGGGGAACGGTTCGGAAAAACACGCTCTCAGAACGAAGCGAGCGGAGACCTGCTAGTCCCCTGGACGACCTGACTATTACGAGGCGCCCAATCGTGAGCGGATTTTCCGGGCTGCGTCAGGAGGACACAGGTCATGCGCCGTCGCTGGGTGTGGATTGCGGGATTTGGTTTGGTCACGGGACCTTGGGCAGCACCAGCTTGGTCGCAAAGTGCTCCCCCAGCTCCTACTCCTCCCGCACGTGCCGCGCGGTTGGGATTACCGGTCGCTGTGACCGCTGCCGAGCCACCCAGCTTCATCTCCCCAACGGCTTCGGCCATCCTTCCTGCAGGTTCGGCGTCAGTTCATACCCTTACTGCTTCTTCTCCACCTGGAGTTCGTTGGAGTGAACAAGTGCCGCTTTTTGTCCCATCGGCCACGTCACCGCCATCGGCCGTACTGCCGGGGGATGGCTTGGTTATGCCGGGGACTCCGATTGCCGCGGTGATTCCAAGTGTTCAGCCGCCTCCTGCTACCCATGCGGCTCCTGTTCCCACGGCGCCCGTTGCTGCGACATTCGCCACATCAGCCGCTCCAAACACTTCCACGGGAGCAATTCCGCCATCGATGCCCGGTGTCATTTGGACTTATCCTCCCGTGGTGTCATGGCCTGCCAACACCGGGACCGTCCCGATGGGTTCTGGCGGAACACCCGCCGTTCTGCCCATGCCGGCTGTCCTGGGGGGGCAAACGCAGCCGTCCCAGAGCTACGGTGCTCAGACTCCGAACATAACCGAAATTCGCCCACCAACGACTGCTCCGGCGGGTAACCCATCCTCACCACCAGGAACTTCTCCGCCGCCTGTGGCGACCTACGTTCCCTCGGTTCCTCCGAGCAGTGGAGTATTCGTATCCCCTGGTTTGGAGCCGCCTTTGTATGCTCCGGTGGGTTGGGATGCACTGCAACGGCTGACAGCACCTAGTAAGTATTACGCCAGCGCAGAGTTTCTGCTCTGGTGGACTAAGAGTGCCCATTTGCCACCGCTGTTGACGACTAGTTCCCCGCAGTTTCAGGGGATTCCCGGCTTAGGGGATACACGCCTGCTCTTCGGCGGCAACTTTGGCAATACCCTGCACGCCGGCGGCCGCTTCACGATCGGCCGGTGGTTCGGGAACGACCAAATTCGCGGCGTTGAAGGTCGGCTGTTTTTCCTCGGACGGACTGATTCTACCTTCGCGGTCACTTCTGCGGAGTACCCTGTGTTGGCCCGTCCATTCTTCAACGTCAACACGCCGTTTGGACCGTTCTCGGAAGTCATTGCCTCACCGGGAAGGGGTGTAGGAGCGGCAATCATTGACCTGCAAAACGATGTTTGGGGCGCGGAAGTGAATTATCGCCGCAATCTCTGGAGTTCGGGCTGCGCCCGGTTGGATGCCTTGGTCGGCTACCGCTACTTCGGCATGAAAGAGCGCTTAGGGATCACCGAGTCTTTCATTAGCACGGGGCAGAATCCGATCCGGATCAATGGTATTCCCGTGGTCAGCGGCACGATCAATGACATTTTCCGAGCGGAGAATCATTTTCACGGTGGTCAGATCGGTTTGGCTTGGGAGCACCGTTGGGGCCTGTGGACGTTCGATGCACGAGCCACCGTGGCCTTCGGAAATGTGAGGCAACTCGGAGAAATCGACGGCGGGCAAACTCTGCTCCTGGCTAACGGCCAAACGGTACGTTATGCCGGCGGGTTGCTCGCTTTACCCAACGCGAATATCGGCCGCTATACGCATGACCAGTTTGCCGTGCTCCCTGAAGTGGGAGTCAACATTGGTTATCAGCTCACCTCACATATGCGACTATTCGTCGGTTATAACTTCCTCTACCTCGGCAATGCTTTACGCCCGGAACGGATGATCGACACTAACATCGACATTGCCCGCATCCCCAATTTTGCTGTGCCCGGAGGAGGGACCACTCCTGTCGCCGGTTTGCCTCGGCCGGCGCCCCTATTCCGCACTAACGACTTCTTTGTCCAAGGGATCAACTTCGGTCTGGAGTTCCGCTGGTGACTGAGGCAGGGCTGCCAAACCTCAGGTTCCCCATATTGGGCCTTTCTAATCTGTGAATACTTGTCTGCCTTCTGGATGAGCAGCAGAGATGGTATGTGTCCCACAATAAGAGGTGAGCGGCGGGCTAGTACCAAATGGCGAGCAGACGATGGCCGAAGATGAGGCAGCCGGCAACAGCGGCGGTCATGCTGGCGACTAACACAGCTCCCGCGGCAATGTCCAAACAACCTTCGATGCGGGCCTTACTAGCGCCATCCAGACCGTGGAAAAGGGTTTCGATCGCACTGTTGAATAGCTCCGCTGTCAGGACCAGCCCGATGCAGCCAATGATGATGCACCATTCCCACAGGGCACACTGGAGGACCGTAGCCATAGCCAATGCCAAGACGGCAAAAAAGAAGTGGACGAAGAAACTGGAGTGTCCGCGGATGCCACGCTTGACGCCCCGCCAGGCTTCCGCGAACTTGTCCCGCCAGCGGCGCCGCGCCCGGCGAGCGATCGGCTCCCGGACGGTGGTCTCCTCCCCCCACCACACACTCGTCATCCGGCAACTCCTGCTCTGAGAAAGTCGGCTGACTCCATCATAACCGCTCTCTGTTCCTTCCGCCGCTGGAGTACGCCGGGATAGCGCATCTCCCCGGCTCGGTGTTTCGGTGATAGCTTCTCCTTCTGCTGAACAGTTTAACCTCTCCTTCCGCCCGATAGTCGGGTTTTGCCTCTCTCTCGTTAGTCGCGCTTCGCCTCCCGCCACCAGTAGTATGGGCTTGGCTGTTGCAATCCGAGTCATCTTTACTTACCGTCCCCGTTGCATGCCCTGCGTGACCGGATTGACCATTCCTAAGGGGACACCGGCGAAGCGTCCTTGGCCGCTCAAGGCAGCCAAAACATTGGGTACGATCAGGAATTGGAAGCCGAAGTTGTTCACCAGGGAGTTGTAGGTGAAGCCGATGCTGACGGTCATGTCCGTGCCCGTGCGGGTCAAGGTGATGGCATTGGTCAAGGCTTGATTGAGGCCAAAATCATAACTGGATGAGGCCGTAAAGTAATACCGCCGGCTCAGTACGTACCCCACACTGGCGATAACAGCCCGGCTGTTGATCGGATCGATCTGTCGGTAGCCGATATAGAAGGTAGTGCGATCCGGGCGGTTGAAGTAAGTGCCGAAGGTGTAATAGCGGGAGCCATTGTCGTAAGGTTCAAACCACCCAGTGGCGGTGAAGGCTGTTCGATCGCCGATGTTCCATAGGAAGTCATATTCCAGGAAGGCGAAAGGTTTACCGAAGTTGTCCCGATCGGCCTGAGGGAAGTAGGAGACGGACGTGCTCAGGATAGCGACATCGACCGTGTGTTCTTGGCCGGGAAAGCCGCGCTTGGTCTGCCAGCGCTGTCGTAGGTCCAGTTGCAACACATGGAGGTCGTCCAGAGTGTCCAGACGATTAAGCACTTGGCGGCGGATGAGATAGCGTTGAGGGTTGTACGGGCTGGTGGGCAGGGGGGCAGAGGCCAGAAGCACGCCGTCGCTACCGGCGAGGTAGGCGGGTTGCAGCGGGGTCATCGTACGCCAGGATTGATCGGTAGCATCGTCATTGAGGCGATCCAGCAGTGGCAGTTGCGTGAACGGAACATTGGAACGGGCGTAGAAGTAGTTGGCACCCCAGACGGCTTTGTGATACAAACCACGGATGTTGAACAGATCGCTGCTGACGTTCTCGTAGAGGCGGGACATGGGTAAGCTCAGACGGGTCCCCCCGCCGCCCCAAACGCGACCCACTGCGTCTCCATGCAAATCATCGCTATATCCGGTCAGGTCGAGCATGCCGTACGGAGCTAGCTTGACGGGTCCCAAGGCCAGCGGCAGGCTCAGCTCCTCTTGCCAACCTACACGCCCGGCATTGATGGCGACATCCGTCGGCAACAACGAGAAGGGCGGTTGCTGCGCCGGACGAGCACGGGCATAACCGGCATGGACCCGCGTCGAATAGACAAACCAGTCGTTGAGGAAGGTCTGGCCAATCAGGGCGCCGTCTAGTCGCGGCAGCCATTGGGTTTCAGGGTTCCACGGCCGGTCCAAGCGAGGCTCGACCAGTCCTGCCGCCCACCACTTGCCCCGGTTATACGTCAGATAGGCGAATGTCTCCTGATTGACATCGGTGTCGAATTCGATCTTGTAGTATTGCTCGAAGAAGTTCTTATCGCTCAGGTGGGCCAGTTGGCCTTGGAAGTATAACCCCTCGATCAGCTCTTGCTGATGTCGCCAGAGCAGGCGATGGCGAAAGAAAGGTGGAACGGGTTCGGGGCCGCGATTGCCGCCGAGAATGTCTACGCCGTCGTCCCAAACCCCGTAGAAGAGCGCACGTCCTGTGGTGGCGGACAAGCCGGGCACTTCCGCCGGGATATTGTAGAAGTATTCGGAACCTAAGGCGGGGCCGCGCTTGGAGAGATAGTCCAGGTGGAGCCGCCATTTTTGGCCCGGCGGGGGACGCAAAGCCAGCAGATCGAACACATCCCAAGTGGTGTAGAATTGCGTGCCGAAAATACGGTTCTGCCCGAAACTGAAGCCGACAAACGGTCCCAGCGGGTCTGTAGCGTCGGCTCGGATGCGGGGATAATACGCGACGGGTAGCCCCAGAAGGCGGGGAACAGCCCCATATGCCGTGACCAGTTGCTCACGTCCAAAAACCGGTTCGCCGGTGCGCAGATCACGATAGGGCAGGCCGAAGAGGTTCCGCAGTTGGGCGAAACGTTCCTCGTACGTTACTCGCGGCGCATCGATGCGGAACCCCGGATCGCTGGGCAGTTTGCTGGCATTGATCGAGCCTCGGAGGATCTCCCAGTTCTCGGCATCCAACCGCCGGACTTCAGCACCGGAGACATGCACCGGGTCCGGGGCGGGCGCTGGCTGAAAATCCAAGGTTCCCTCTAGCGCGATCGCCCTTTGCCGCTCCACGTCGTAATACACCTCCTGGGCACGCAGGGTTTGTAGCGGACCGCGGGCACTTTTGGTCCGCACGACGACATTGCCCCGGAGATACACCTCCACTTCGCTACGCCCATCACCGGGGGTACGGAAACCCCCTGGCAGCTCTTCCATTGGTCCGCCCCGGACCCAGACGACTCCCTCATCGGTGGCTAGCTCGATCTGTTCCCCATCATCCGTGGTGGCATTGATGATGACGCCGCCGAGGAAAATCCAGCGCTCAGACTTGTCGGGCAGCACTTCCCGGCTGATGGTGTTGGGAGTGCCATAACGACGAGTGAAGAGGAAGCGGCGCGGCTTGTTGGCAGGCACTGGCAAGGCCCTTCCCGGCGGCAGAGAGGGGGAAGGCTCCTGGAGCCTCTGGGGTTGAAAAGCCACCCGCTTTGGGACAACTGGCGGGGGGACGACCCACACTTCCTCAGGTGGTCGGGCACGGGAAGCAGGAGCAGAACTTTCCTCGGAGGAAGGAAGCTCTTGGGCCTGAAGAATGCCGGGAACCGCTGCCCACAGCAGCAGGCCGATCGCTCCTTTCCAGCATTTGCGCCGATCCGGTTCCACGGCGGCTCCATCGGCAGTCACTTTAGGCTCGACACTTGACAGAATCCCCCTAGCGGCTGGCGACTATATACCCTGCCGCCAACAAATCAAGCGGAGTTTTGCTCGAAGGTCACCACACCGCGCTTCTGCAAAAAGGCGGGTAGAGAGATGTCCCTGTCCGTTTCACGCAAGTGGTCTCCATCTGGTCTAGCCTTACATGGTCCGCCAGCATGTTGGCCCTTAGAACACAATCGCTGTTGGCGTTTTCAGGAAGACACGGGCTGCACCGTGCGTAAGCAGCCGACCAAATCGCTGTGGGAGACGGGTCGATTGAGGGGAATGAGGAGGTACGAAGCAGGAGAAGCAGCGCAATCCAAGATGATCTGCCGTTCGTGGGGAATGTCGAAACCATCGGGACAGGGGAGGTGGCCGCTGATCAATAGATCGCCGTCGCAGTGGTGCAAGAAAGCGGTCACATGGTCCAGGGTTGTGTCCCGCCCCCACACCAGGCTGTGGATGGCTCCCCCCGGTGCTAGGTCCGTGGGGTCCAGTGGTTCCCTCTGCAATCGTTGAAGAGCAAAGTGAACCGAATGGCGAATGCTAGGTAGACTATGAGAGATGACTAGGCGATTGGGTGTGCGGAGCAACACGGGCAGCTCTGCGAATAGATCCAAATAGGCTTGGTAGATGGAGGATGCCCAGCTCCCGTAAGCCTGGCGCACCCCTTCTTCAAAGAGTTCATTACAGTTGACATCCCCTTTGAGGATCGGTCGGTCAGTCCATTGGGCCAACTCATGATTGCCGAGCAGATAGTGCACCTGTTTCGGGAATTGTACCAGCAGGGCAGCAAATAGGTCCACAAGCTGATGCGACTTATCTCCCCCTTGGGGGTAGCGGAAGGGACCATGAATAAGCTCTTGCAGAACGAGGTGGCGGCGGGGATGGCGTGCTAGGTCCGCCACTTGCAGCAGCGCCTGGAAATTGGCCAAGTGACCGTGCAAGTCGCCGCAGATGACGGCTTCGTCGGCGTCCATCAAGTTGATCACACGGCCTTGACGGCCCGGCATGGCGCGTAACAGCACGCGCGCCTGACGTAGGAGGACCAGTAACCGCTCTGGAGCTGGCATAATCCTGGCAACCGATAGGGACTCCGGGAATATCCTAAGAGCCTCGAACCAATCGAGCGAAGGATCGTTATCTCTGGCGAAACGCTGTCCAAAAGAGAGACGGCGCTATTCAATCCGCGCAGAAACGGATCAGGTGTCGGAGTACATCGCGGACGGAAATGACCCCCACCGGTCGGCCATTCTGGACCACCGGCAGGTGGCGGTAACCGCCGGCATCCATCTTGGCCAATGCTGCCGCTAGAATGTCGCCCATTTGGACGGTTTCCGGCTTCGGCGTCATGTATTGCTGGACCGGCTGATGTTCATAATCCGCTTCCCCCGCGATGCGGAGCAGAAAGTCACGTTCCGTCAGAATGCCCACGAGCGCTCCTTGCGGATCCGTGACGAGCAAGGCTCCGACTTTGTGCTCTATCATGGCCCGCATCGCCGTGCACAGGTCGGCATCCAAGCCGATGGTCACAGCCGGGCGAGGTTGCAGGACGGCGACCGTATCGGTCATCAAGCTCATTTCGACCTGTCCTTGAGGTTGGGGCAGGTCTAGGGCAGTGAGCGGTGTCTGGCAGCGTTCGCATTCATCGGCGCCGGGAGGATTGACATGGTCGCAGGCCGGACAACGCATCGCCTCATCCCTCCCAGATTCAGTCCGTTGTCACGAGGATGACCCGCGTTAGACTCGAGTCTGAATGCTCCGATGGATTGGGACTAAAGCTGTCTATTCATGGGGAGAAAGAGCCGTTGGCCGTCCTCACTCCACGGTCCAAACGTCCTCAGCTTTGAACAAGTCTTCCAGCCGGCCTTTCCCTTTACGGGTGATGGCGTCCGCGATGCGGGCATCCAGCAGTTCTTCGTAAGTGGGTTTGCGGACAGCCCGGAGTACCCCCACAGGTTCCGGGAAGGGGCGGACGGTATCCTGACTGGTGTCATGGACAAAGCGGCTAAGCAGGTAAGCCAGCGTCGGGTCCTCCGCCGCTTCATCGTGGACGAGAATATCGTCGAGACCGCAGTCCTTGCCGACTTCTACCACCTCTGGTTTGATGCCATTGAGGCGGATTCCCTTGTTGCGGTCCTTGCCAAAGAGCATCGGCTTACCGTGTTCCAGGTACAGCAGGTTATCGGCCTTGACGCTTTTATCTGTGGCGTACTCGAACACGCCGTCATTGAAGATTTTGCAGTTCTGATAGATTTCGACGAACGCGCTCCCCTTGTGATGAGCTGCTCGTTGCAGAATCTGCACCATGTGCTGCACGTCCACGTCGATCGTGCGAGCGACGAAGGTGGCCTCGGCCGCCAGAGCTAGAGACAAAGGACGTACGGGAGTCTCGAACGATCCGCCGGGACTGGTTTTGCTCAATGTGCCCAAGCGGCTGGAGGGAGAGTACTGGCCCTTGGTCAAGCCGTAGATTTCGTTGTTGAAAAGCAGGATTTTGATGTCCACATTGCGGCGCAGAGCGTGGATCAGGTGGTTGCCCCCGATCGATAAGCCATCGCCATCGCCGGTGACCACCCAGACCAGCAGGTCGGGATTAGCTAGACGCAGTCCCGTGGCGATGGTAGGCGCCCGACCGTGAATCGTGTGGAAGCCGTAGGTATTCATGTAATAGGGGAAGCGGCTGGAGCAGCCGATCCCGGAGACGAAGACGATTTTTTCCCGCGGAATGCCGAGGGAGGCCAACGCCTTCTTCATTTGTGCCAGGATCGAGTAATCGCCGCAGCCGGGACACCAACGGACCTCCTGGTCCGTCTTGAAGTCGTCCGGCTTGAGTGTGGGCAGTGGGGCAGTTGTGATGGCCATAGTTTAGGGTCCTGTAGAGCGTCCATAATGGTAAAGGATGGAAGTCCTCACTTCAGATTTTACGGTATGCACTTCGGATTCTGCAGTCTTCGTGCGGGCATCCAGTATGGACACCGTTGTGTCGGAAGCCGCAGGCTGAGCTTGCCGGGCGTCCTGAGGGCGGATAGCTTTCCAAGATTGCTGTAAATTGTGCGTGAACATGGCCACATTCGGGGCTGTCGGGAGAGCACTGTCAGGAGGTTTTTTGGCTTAGGGCCTTTTCGACCGCGGCTTCCAGCTCGGAGACTAGGAACGGTTTGCCTTGGACTTTGCTGACGGAGATGGCGGGAACCAGGTACTTGGCCCGCAAGAGCCAGCAGAGCTGGCCCGTGTTGAGTTCGGGAACAAGGATAGTTTTGTAGCGTTTGAGGACAGCTTCCGTGTTTTTCGGCATGGGGTTGAGGTAGCGGAAGTGGGTCTGAGCGACCTTGATTCCGCGGCGGCGGAGGCGTTCGACGGCTGTGGTGATGGCCCCGTAGGTTCCTCCCCAACCAGCTAAAAGGATATCGGCGTCGGTATCCCCTGTGACTTCCAGTTCGGGGATGAAGTCGGCAATGTTCTCGATTTTCTGGCGGCGGACGCGGGTCATGTGTTCGTGATTGAGAGGGTCGTAGCTGATGTTGCCTGTGATGTCCTGTTTTTCCAAGCCGCCGATGCGATGTTCTAAGCCGGGGGTGCCTGGAATGGCCCAAGGCCGCACGAGCCGGGCATCGCGCTTGTAGGGAAGGAATTTGCCAGCGCCGCCCCCTTCGCCGTCCATACTCGTCTCATGGGCCGGACCGTTCCACCCCTGGCTGTTGGGCTGGGTGGCGAAGGTGATGGACAGCCGCGGCAAGTTCTGAATGTCCGGAATGCGCCACGGTTCCGCACCGTTGGCCAAGTAGCCATCTGAGAGGAAGAAGACCGGGCACATGAACTGCGTGGCCAAGCGGACTGCTTCGAGGATCATGTCGAAGCAATCGGCTGGGGAACGAGGAGCGACGACAGCCACGGGGCTATCCCCATTGCGGCCGAAAAGGGCCTGGAGCAGGTCAGCCTGTTCGGTCTTGGTTGGCAGTCCGGTGCTGGGTCCGCCACGCTGCACGTCGATGACCACTAAAGGCAGCTCGGTCATGACGGCCAGGTTGATCGCCTCGCTTTTCAGGCAGACACCAGGGCCGCTGGTTCCGGTCACCCCAATGGCACCGCCGTAACTGGCCCCGATGGCCACTCCCACAGCGGCGATCTCATCCTCGGCTTGGAAGGTTTTCACACCGTAGCGCCGCATTTCGGCCAGCCCTTCCAGAATCGGACTCGCCGGGGTGATCGGGTAACTGCCATATACAAGGGTGCGGCCGCTGAGCAGGGCAGCCGCAGTCAGGCCGAGCACCGTCGCCTCATTGCCGGTGATTTTGCGGTAGGTACCTGGAGCTAGTCGCGCGCGCTCCACGCGGTATTGGACGTGGGACAGTTCTAGGGTTTCCCCGTAGTTGTAACCGGCCTTGAGAGCCGCGGTGTTGGCTTGCAAGTATTGCGGATTTTTGGCGAACTTTTCTTGAATCCATTTAAGGGTCGGTTCCGTTGGCCGCTCATAGAGCCAGTAAACCAGACCCAAGGCGAAGAAGTTCTTGCAGCGGTCCGCTTCCTTGGGGCTAAGTTTGCATTGGGCAACTGCCTCGCGGGTAAGTTTGGCGATGGGAACCCGAATGACGCGGTAATTGTTCAGACTGCCGTCCTCAAGGGGGTTGCGTTCATAACGGGCTTTTTCCAGATCGGTAGGTGTAAAGTTATCGGTGTTCACGATCAGAATGCCGCCCGGTCTCAGGTCCTTGATGTTAGTTTTGAGGGCAGCCGGATTCATCACTACCAGGGCGTCGAGTTCGTCGCCAGGGGTGTGGATGTCGTTGCTGCTGAAGTGGATTTGGAAGCCGGAGACCCCAGCCAGTGTACCCGCCGGAGCACGGATTTCCGCGGGATAATCGGGGAAGGTGGCAATGTCGTTGCCGACGATGGCCGAGGTGTTGGTGAACTGGGTTCCGGCTAATTGCATGCCATCCCCGGAATCTCCTGCAAAGCGAATAGTCGCTTCGCGCAGAATCTGGATAGGGCGGCGAGTTTGCTCGGGAACGTGAGAATGTTGGGAGTGTTCCATAGGAGGAGAAGTTGTAGCGGAGCCGTTTTCTAGGGTCATGAGATCAGGTCCCTGTGAAATAATGGGTGGTCATAGTTATTAGGGCTGCACCGTAGGGGGGGAGAGTTCATCCAAGGGCATCCCTCATCAGGTATCATACGTTCTCTTCATCGGCTGGCAGCCAGGGGGTGTTCAATCCATGAACAAGCAGGGCAGGCCATCCTTGCGCCAAGCCGCTGGGGATGAGGGGCAGGGAAGGAGGACAGACGGGCAGCCTAGGCACCTTCGGGAGCTTCGGGAAACTGCCGGGGATCAGGCGGCTGATTGAAAACCACCGCCGGAAAATGCTCCACGATGTAGTGGACCACTTGTCGGGCGGAAATGACCCCGACTGGCCGTCCGTTGCTGTCCACCACCGGCAGGTGCCGGTAGCCGCCCTCTTGCATGCGGCGAATAGCCACACGTAGAGGCTCTTGCAATTCCGCCGTTGCGGGAGACGGTGTCATCACCTCCCGCAGGGGAATATCGAGAGAGCGACCCGGAGCTAACACCCGGGTGAGCAGGTCACGCTCGGTGAACAAACCGACCAGCCGTCCGCCGCTGGTGACCAACAGGCAGCCACTGCGGCCTGCTCGCATGGTCTCCACCGCTGCCCGCACCAACGCGTCCGCATCCAGGGTCAGAGCCGGAGCGGGAGCGAGCCGGGCGACACTGTCCACCCGTAGGTTTTTGGACAACTCCCGCGCTACGGGGTCCGGCGATCGGCTAGCCTGTGCTGACATCGGCTGGTCCATTATCCCTCATCCCACACCCAGACGGGTGTCAGGATGGCTTATTCCTATTGTGGAACATTTTCCACAACGGGCAAGTTGTAGCGGCGGCTTGGTTCGATGGAACCGCACGGTGAGGCGGCGGCCCATAACTGCGCAATCACGGCATCGGCCACAAACAACCCCCTCCGCGTCAGGCGCAGAGCCGCCCCCTCTTCTTCCAGCAACCCTTCTTCCTGCAACTGCCGGATGGCTCCGCCGGCTAGCTCGTCCACGGCTACCCCCGTTTGCTCGTGGAACGCTCGGCGATCGATACCTCGGCGCCGCCGCAATTGTACCGCCAACGTCTCGCAGGCGCGCTCCCAAGGAGACAACTTCTCCCGATAAACCGTCACGGACTGACCCCGCATGAGGCGTTGGATGTACTGCCGGGTGTCCCGGACGTTCCCCTCGCGGCAGCCCCGAACATACCGGACCGCACCCGCGCCAAAGCCGTAATAGGCTTCGTTGGCCCAATAGGTCTCATTGTGCCGGCACCGATAGCCCGGACGGGCAAAGTTCGAGATTTCGTAATGCTCAAATCCCGCTGACGTCAAACGGTCGATGGCGAAGGCATACATCTCGCATTCGACCTCTTCGGGCACCGCTTGGACCTGACCGCGTTGCCAGCGTTTCCAAAGCGGTGTTCCCTTCTCGTATGTCAAACTATAGGTGGAGAGATGTTCCGGACGCAGGGCCAAGGCGCATTCCACATCAGCGGCCCAATCGGCCAAAGTTGTGCCGGGTATGGCAAAGATCAGGTCCAGGGAGACGACGAATCCGGCGTCTCTGGCCCAAGCTACGACCTCTTCTGCTTGCGTGCTGGTGTGCCGCCGTTCCAAGGCTTGCAACGACTCGGAACGGAATGACTGAACGCCGACACTCAGGCGCGTGACTCCATACGCCCGCAACAGGGCCAGCTTGTCGGGATCGAGACTTTCCGGCGTGGCTTCCACCGAAAACTCGATTGCCGCTGGGGAGGCATCCGCTGTTGCACCCGGTGCTTCAGGGTCAAAGGCCAAGGGCAGCCAATGCTTCAGAAGCGACAGCAACTCCTCCAGTAGAGGCAGGGGCAGATAAGTGGGAGTGCCTCCGCCGAGAAAGAGGGTTTGGACGGGTCGCGGGTACTCTAATTGCCGCAGTTCACAAGCTAGGGCTTGCAGGTAATCCCGCATGAGATGATCTGCACCGGCGATCACGGCAAAATCACAATAGCCGCAGTGATGGGCACAAAAGGGAATGTGTACATAGGCTGCACGTGGCTCTTCCCAAGCGGCTTCCCTCATTCCGGACATTGCCACGGATCCTTTTCCAGTTCTGGCTAGAGAATCTCCGTTACCTCTTTCCGCTTGACGCCGAACCCATCTGTACCCGCTGACTGGAGCAGCTCCCTGTGGTTCCCCCAGCTTCAGGGGGTCATTCCATCTTACGGCATCCGGTCTGATTGTTAGGAGTTTACCGCTATTGTTAGGAGTTTACCGCTTTTGGTTCGCTGAGATTGTATCCTGATGTACCTCAGTTTTGATCCTTGCGGTTCTGATCTCACACCGGAGAGGCCATACTTCCCGGAAGCAAAACCTGTGGTAATTTTTTCTCACCTCTGGTCAGAAGCGGTGCAGAAAGGGGAAAGAGGCTTGCGGCTTGGGGGTTGCGCCGCGGCGGGATGTGAGCGTGGAAGGACAGAGTCTGGACGTCAGAAATGCCGGAAAAACCCGGAGCAGCGGGGAATCAAGGGGGAAAGTGGCCGGTTATTCGGCTGTGGAGATGGCGCGATGTTTGAGGATTGGCACGGTGGATGCATAGGTAGAAAAATGTCCGTTCACACGGGCCGGCGGCGTCGCGGAGGACCGGCCCGGAGGAGAACGGATGCTGATCGCAGAAGCAGTTTCTAACCGGCGATCTGGGTACGCCCCCGGATCGTTCCTTCCCCCGACCTATCCCCCTGGCATATTCCCGCAGCCGGCGGTGAACCATCCGCCGGCTCGCCTCGCTTTTCTATCTTCCATTCCTCAAACTCGAAATGCGGGACCTGATCGCTGGGGCGAATTTTCATCCTTGCGAGGAGGTTTTCTGGACCTCAAGAGGCGATGTTGTCTTGCCCAAGGTGTGGGCGACGGTGGAGAATGGGGAGGCATCCATCGGGGCTGCAGAAGTTGGCAAAACCATTGGGAGTGTCCGCCCAAGAGTCAGGCTAGATAGGTTTGTTTTGGAGCGAGGCACAAAAAGGGTTTGTGTCATTCCCATGAACGACGGACACGGCGCCTGGAGCACGCTATGCCCTATACACCGATTTTGGCCACGTTGGGTTACGTTTTCTCTCCGGACCGCAAGCAGGTACTGTTGGTGCATCGCAATGCTCGTCCGCAGGACCCCCACTACGGCAAGTACAACGGTTTAGGGGGGAAACTGCACCGTGGCGAAGATGTGGTCAGCGGCCTGTGCCGGGAAATCCGCGAAGAGGCCGGCATCGAGTGCGAGGAGGTGGAGCTGGCCGGAACCATATCGTGGCCTGGGTTCGGCAAAGGGGGCGAGGATTGGTTTGGCTTCATCTTCCGGGTCGGGCGTTTTCGGGGGGAGCCACGGGAACGTAACCCCGAAGGGAGCCTGCATTGGGTTCCGATCTGCGAGGTGCTCCAATTACCTCTCTGGGAGGGGGATCGCTACTTTCTGCCGCTGGTGTTGAGCTGGGAAAGCCCGGTGTTTCACGGCGTCATGCCCTATCAGGATGGGCGCCCGGTCGGTTGGCATTATTGTCAGGCCAAAGCGGACGGAAGATTTGCGTTTCCAGCATAAAACCGGACTGGAGAATGGAGCAAAGTCTCGAGCATGGCGGAGATTCGTGTGCTAAGTTTGGGTAAGTTCGGTTCTTTTGATGAAGTGTTTATCAGTTCTTTCATTGCAGCGACTACACCGGGAGGTGCCTTTGGCTAGCCTGTTTCCACGTATCCGGTCTTTGACTCCTGGGGCGTTTGTCCTGACGCCAGGTGCAGAACCAGCACCGGGGTACCGATTGCGGCGGATGCGCGGGCGGGGGGGATTCGCGGAAGTATGGGAAGCAGACGCTCCAAGCGGCCAAACAGTGGCATTGAAATTCATGCCAAGCATGAATGCCACCAGCACGGCACGGGAACTGCGCTCCCTGCAATCCCTCTTGCCTTTGAAACATCCCCATCTGCTGCCGGCCTACGATGTGTGGTGCGTGCCGGGATACATTGTCATCGTTATGGAATTGGCGGACGCCACCCTGCTGGATTTGATGCTCCTGTATCACAACGAATTGGGTCAGCCGATCGAAACTTCGCTTCTGTGCCGCTATCTTTGGCAGGTTGCCGATGCTTTAGATTTCCTCAACGCCCGCCAGCATAGCCGGGAAGGACGCAAGGTGGGCTTCCAGCATGGGGATGTCAAGCCGAATAATATCTTGCTGGTGGGGGAAACCGCCAAGCTGAGCGATTACGGTTTGGCCACGCCCACGCATGGTCCCGTGACTCCCTGTCCCCGGCAAGGGACCCGCGAGTATGCCGCCCCGGAAATCTTCACCGGGTATTACTCGGAGCGCTCCGATCAGTTCAGTCTCGCAGTGACCTACTATGTTTTGCGGACCGGTGCCTTTCCTTTTCCGGCTCTGCCCACGGAACTGCCCCGGCAATTCAGCCGGCCGGCCCCCGACCTGACCCTCGTAACTCCTGCGGAACAGCCCCCCTTGCAACGGGCCTTGGCTCCAGTTCCCCAGGATCGGTATCCAACTTGCCGGGAATTTATGGCGGATATCCTCAAGGCCCACCGCTACAAAGTCGTCCGCGATAGCGATGACCACTGGCTTATCATCCGCGATAAGAAGCGCTCCTCGACTGTCACGACGGTTTCGTTGCTGCGTCGGCCTCCCCATGCCTAAATACCCCACCTTCGGCCAAAGAGGGGCTTCTTGAAAGGCCAACTAAGAATCCCAAACCTATTGCGCGAAATCTAGGTTAGCGAAGCGGTGACAGCTTACCAATAACTCGAACGGTAGAGAGGGAAAGGAGAATTACAACCTCCCATTCATCAAAAGGAAGGAGCGTTACGAACCTGCTGCTGGGCGGGACGGAAAGGGATGAGCTTGCAGGGGCACTCCCAGCTCCTGGAGCAAGGCTTGGACCTGTGTTGCGATCTGATCACGCACGCGGCGGAATTCTTCCGGCGGCAGGTCGCGGGGATCAGGAATCTGCCAATCGTAGCGGCGACGGGCACGAACACGGGGGCAGGCGTCACCGCACCCCATGGTTACCGCCACATCGACTTCCTGATCATTGTACAATTCGATACTTTTGGAGTTGTGCTGGGTCAAATCATAACCCAACTCTGCCATCGCAGCGATGGCTTGGGGATTGATCCGTCCGCTCGGTCGGCTGCCGGCGGAGAGCGCCTCGACGTGTTCCCCGCCATACATTCGGGCAAAAGCTTGGGCCATCTGGCTACGGTTGGAGTTTTCCACGCATACGAACAGAATCCGCACTTTTTCCGGCATGAGGATGACTCCGACTTTAACGGTGCGGGAAACCAGTAACGGCTAGAAGCTCGCTTCCCTGAAGGTGTATACCCGCTTTACTTCTCAGCGGTACTTGCCCGGTTCACTCCTAATATTACTCGGTGTGCCCCACAAGTTATCTGCATGCTGTGTATCATGGTAACTGCCGGGAATTGCCTCGGTGTCAGCTTGAGGTAGGCACCTCCGTCAGGGGCAGACACCTCTCATGACCGGAGGGTCAAAGCGAGCAGTTGGGGCGGCTCGGCTTGGGGAAGTTCCCCTTTTTCCAGCACCGTATCGACTAAGTAGTAGAGCAATTCGCGCAGTTCGTCGGGTTGCAATTCATCCGCGATGGCTTCGGCCTTGGCGCGGAATTTATCGACCAGTTTATCTGCCTTGGTGAAGACATCGGCGGCAAAGTACAACTCTCGGACCCGCTGGAACCATTCCGCCGGTTGTTCTGGTGTTGTGGCGGGCTGTGTGGCGCTGCCACGGAGGAGGTGGAGCAGTTCGCTGCGCTCGGCCGCGGGAAGGGCTTCCAAAGCCAGAGCCAACAGAAGTGTGGGACGGGCCGCGAAGGTGTCCTGCCCGGCAAGGAGTTTGTTATGATCGTCACCGACCCAATCCTGGATGTCATTGAGGATTTGGAAGGCCACGCCGAGGTGGCGGGCAAAGTCGGCCACGGATTTTTCTAGGCCATTCACTGGCCCGGCCAAACGGATGCCGCAGTAAAGAGCCGCTTCAAAGGCAGGGGCTGTCTTGAGGGCGTAAATTTTGAGGGCTTCAAGAGTCGATAAGGCTTGGGGAGCTTCCCGCCACAACAACTCGGCTCCCTGACCTTCGGAGAGTTTTGTGTGAGCTTCGGCCAGTTTGTCCAGAATGTCGGCGGCGGTGTCGCTGCCTAAAGCCTGACGATCGCGGGAGACCAAGCGGTAACCTAAGCCGATGAGATAATCGCCGACATTGATGGCCGTTCCCAAGCCGTAAACCCGATGCAGCGTCTGCTGGCCATAGCGGTAGGCATCGTCATCTTCGATGTCGTCATGGACTAAGCTCGCTTTGTGGAAAGTTTCGATAGCCAAAGCGGTGCGTTTGACCGCATCGGAGAATTCCCAGCCTTCTGCTTGGCGGGTGGCAGGTGCGCCGCGCATGGCGTCGTAAGCGGCCAAAGTGATGAAGGGGCGGAAACGCTTGCCCCCGCGCATCAGGAAATCCAGGGCAATGGCCTCTTGGCGGATGAGAGGGTCGATGTGGTGAAGGGCTTCGCTCAGGGATAATTTTCCTCCCCGCGGAGGGGCCGCCAAACGATAGAGTTCCGCTTCCTCGAACAGCTTGTTGGCGGCCCGCATCAGGTGCATGTAGGTCTTCGTTTGTTGGGGAGGAGGAGGCGTGTGGACGCCCATCGTCTCGAAGACCCAGTCATTGTCCACGGAAGTGTTCTTGCAATTGCTGGAAAGCAAAGGAGTGGCCAAGCAAGGAATACCCGCCAGCAACACCTTGTCGAAGGCTTTCTCCAGCACGTTGAGGCATGCGACACCGACGATCGCGTCCACATGACCGGAGACGATGATTTTCAGAACGATCGGTGTACCTTCGCTGATGAGCACCTTGTAGCCTAGCTGTTCCGCTTTGGTGCGAAAGTCGCCGACATGGCAGGCTCCGCATTTGCGGCAATCCAGCCCGAATTCATCGTAATCCGCCGGGCAACCCTCCGCATTTTTCAGACAGTGGGGCAGTAGCATCAAGCGGCGATGGAAGGGGACGGCTGCTACCTGGTCCCGCCAAAAGGCGTTGGTGATCATGACCATAGTGAAGCCCAAGTACCGCTCGCTCAGCCCCAACTGCCGCAACACTTCTTCGGCCATCGCCCGTGTGGATTCCTTGGTTAGCGGCTTGGACTTGTCCAAGCGGCGGCAGTACGCGTCGGCCGCAGCCCGGATGGCATCACGCAGGCTCCGTTCGGGCGGTACATCCTTGAAAGCAGCGGTGGATGGCCGGGCTGTGGAAACGGGGGAGCGTTCGTGGACGGTTGCCGTGGCGTCAATTGCAGTGGTCACGGTCCCTCCAGGGGTGCGAGGTTGAATTCAAACCGCAGAGCCTCACATCAAGTACGACTCATATGGCGGTCGGAGGTTGGCGGGAACCTTTCAGTGCTGCGTAGGCGACACTTCAGGTCATGCTGACTCCAACCGGATAGACGGCTCCGTTATCTCTACGGAGACCGCAGACAGCTCTGCAATCCCTCCGTATTACTAATTGGAAGCTTCTGGGGTCGATGACAAGGCGACGCAGGTAAAATGCCGGAAAAAACAGGCCTGCTGTTCCTCCTGCCCTCCCGACCCACTGACTTTCTACGTCCATCCACGCTCTATACCACGTTTGAGCCTGTTCCTTACGAGGAGCCTGCCATGCGATCTCTGCTTTGCCTTGCGAGTTGGTGTTGCCTCCGATATTGCCAGCGGATGCTTGCCAAGTTGAAGTTCTCCCCGCGGATGGCCAGTGGCATACCGGTCTTAGGATTGGCGGTGGGGGTTGCCGGCCTCGTGACTGCCTCTGTGGCGGGCCAAGCCGACAAGTCGTTCCTCGCGGAATCCTCAGCCAAAGCGATGCATACGGAATCATTTGTCCCCCCTGGCACATTGGCTATGATTCAACCAACTGCAACTCAGTTGCGCATCGACTTCGATCCTTACGATCAGTCCCAGGTTCCCTTGGAAGTCGAACCGGCGGCGGATTACAAGGGCAAACGCATTTTGTTGGTCGCGGGCCGTGCTAGTCATGGACCGGGGGAACATGAGTTCTTCGCCGGCTGTGTAATCCTGGCGAAGCTGCTGCGGCAGAACGCCAACGTGTTTCCCATTCTGTCGCGTGATGGCTGGCCTAAGAACGAAAAAATGCTGGAAACAGCGGACTGCATTGTCCTGTACATGGATGGCGGCGGGGGGCATCCTGCCATTCAACCCAAGCGGATGGAGTTGGTCCAGCGCCAAATCGACCGGGGTGTCGGCTGGGTCAACTTGCACTATGCGGTGGAATACCCTGTGCGGCAAGGGACGCGGGATATTGCCGGCTCGGTCAAACGCTGGCTGGGAGGATATTACGAGACAGGCTATTCCATCAATCCCCACTGGGATGCGGAAATACGGAGTTTGCCCAAGCACCCAATCACACGAGGAGTGACGCCCTTCCGCTTGCGGGATGAGTGGTACTACGGCATTCGCTTTTTGGAGGACCTCCGCGGGGTGACGCCGATTCTCCAGGCGGTGCCGCCAGATAACACCCGGCGCACCGAGGCCACGAAGCTGCGGGCCGGCCAGATCGAAACTTTAGCTTGGGCCTATGAACGCCCCGATGGCGGGCGGAGTTTCGGCTTCACCGGCGGCCACTTCCATCGCAACTGGGGCAGCGAACATTTCCGTAGGATCGTGGTCAACGCTATCCTGTGGTGTGCTAAGGAAGAGATACCGCCGCAGGGGGCCAAGGTGGCGTTCGATCCGATCGATCTCAATCGCCATCTCGACCGCAAAGGGAAGGGGGAGTTTCGCCCCATCCTACCGCCGGCTCCCGACCGGTGAGGTGGAGGTTGGTGACAACTCGAACGCAACCTACCCATCCTGCCGCTCTCCCTGGTTCGATGAGGTGGAGGTTTATGCCACCTCGAATCGCCGCTGCCATTCGGACCGGTTTATGGGGCGGATGGAGGCAGTCGTTTGACGGCTTTTCCTAGGGCGGCCAAGGTGAAAATGAGGGGGTAGAGTTTCTCGTAGTACCACAGGCGGGCGAAGTACAGGCCGATGGGCGACGCTTGGCGGAACCGTTCGCTCTCCACCGCTTCGATCAGCCAGGTCAGGCCGCGTTCGACAGCTTGCCGCTCTGGTGTATTCTGGGCGAGGTCCAGCAGAATCTCCACACACAAGGCGGTTTCCTCGACAGAGGATGGGCAACCGGCGGCTCCGCCCCAGCCCCCGTCGCTGTTTTGTGCCCCCAGCAAATACTCCACCCCCCGCCGGCATTCGGCAATGTTCTCCTTCCCCCAGTCGCGATAGGCGGCTAATACTCGGCAGGTGCCATAGACAGGATTGGTTTCATCCGGGGCGTGTTCATTGCCGAACCATAAAGGGAGCCAGCTTCCGTCCGCTTGCTGGCAACAGCGTAGGAAATTCCAGGCGCGATCGACTACCTGCTCAAGCTGAGAACGAACGGGTCCCCCTACGTTGTGCCACAGGCGTAGGGCACGTAGGGCATGAGCGGTCAGGTCCGGGCCGCTGCGGTCAAAGGGCAATTTTCCCCAGCCGCGGCAGAAGGTGGGGAAGCCGCCGTCAGAGTTCTGCAATTGGCAGAGCCATTTTCGAGCCAGGTCCAATTCGGTGGGTGGTGGGCAGGGGTGGCCCAGCAGATGCTCCAGCGCGAGAATCGCAGAGGGGGTATCGTCGCAATCGGGTACGCCGCCGGGTAGATCGGTCCAGGCCCATCCCCCCGGTGCAGCTCCGGTGTAGGGATGCCTGTGGCGGTGTTGCTGCTGGAGTAACCAGTCACGCAGATGTTCCGGGTTTTTCAGAGATGGCAGGTCTTCTGCGGCGGCGAAAGCCTGGATGGCCAAGGTGGTAACCCAGGTGGCCAGATTGGTGTCGATGGGCCAGCTTCCATCCGGACGTTGAGAATGGACCAGAAATTGGACGCCCTGAGCGATGATGGCTTCCGCGGTGGTGTCGCGCTGCCGCAGGCGAGCTAATGCCATGATTACGAAGCTGGTCAAGGGTGTGGCTTCCAGATACCCCCCGCTAGCCGGCTGAATCTGCCGTAGAAGGCGGAGAGTGCGTCGGCGCGTGAAACGGCGGAGCAGCGCCGCTAGTGGGTTCCAGGTTCCCCGGTGAGCGTGAATACACTGGCCGATGGCGATCAGCGCAGGCAGAGCATAGCTGACAACGGGAAGGCGTGCGAAGCGATACCAGCTTTGCGGCAGCGCGGCCAATTCGAAGGGCAAGCGCGGGACCTCCTGCCACGGGACTAGACCGGCTATAGCGCAGCTCATCAAGATCGGCACGGAGAACGTTCGGTCCCTTCCATAGCGGCGGCGGATGGCTTCGGCGCGGCGTTCAGCGGTCGCACCGGCCTGCTGGGATATGTACTCTTCCAGGCGGGTGACGCTGTCCGCCCAAGTTTTCTCGGCGCCAATTAGGCGGAAGGCAGCTCGCACCAGCATCGCTGTGGAGAGATTCGACCGGCTGCGGACGGTGTCTCCCCAGCCACCGTCGGCATTCTGGTGTTTCACCAGCCAGTGCAAACCAGCGGTGATGCGTTCGCTATGCTCGAAGGGGTTGACAAGCTGCAAGGCCATGACCGCTGTGGCGGTGGACAAGGCCGAACTGGATAATTCCCCGAGCCAATGGCCTGCCGCTGTTCGCTCCGCTAGTAATGCCTCCCGGACGCGCTGATAGGCTGCTGTCAATCGTGCCGGTTGGATCATGCTGCTGATTTGCTCCCCCGCCTCCGTTGTTTCGCTTTCCCTTACGGGCTGGTGTCGTGTTTTACGGAAACGCTTAGTGTCTAGGATCGTGCTTGTAAGCACCGGCTTCTTGCGCTCCCGGCTTCGCTTGCTCGCCGGCTGCTTGGGCTATCGACTGCTTCTGCTCACCGGCGGCTTCCGCTCACAGGCCGAGATTGTCGAGGTCGTCCACGAGCTTATCCAATTCATCCTTGGGTTGCTCGGTTTTGTGACTCTGGCGTTTGGGAATGCCCACGCTCATGCCCACGGCTTGCCGGCCTGCGTTAATCAGTTCCCGATCCCGTTCGGCGACAGCAAGGGATAAGGCATCCCCACTCTCGCCGCCAAACAGCTTGCTTAGGTCGATCTTGACGCTTCCGGTAGCGCCGATCTCCGCCCCAGCTATTGCCGGTGATTTGTACTCCGGGAACATGATCGCTTGCTGGGGGCACACCCGGCTGCAAGCTGGACATCCCTTCTTGCACTGGTCGGGGTTCTCGACGAGGATCCGTTCCAGAGCATCCACTCCGTACACGCCAAAAAGACAGAAGTCGAGGCATTCCAAGCAGTTCGTGCACCGGCTGTAATCGATCACCGGGTACCAGCGCCGGGGGGTGGGTTCGAGGAATGTCGCGGCTGTCATACTTCCCGCTTCTGGTGGCGGATGGACGGAATTTGCCGGCGGCTCCGAAAAGGGGTGCACCGTTCCGTTCGGTGTGGCTGTTCCGTTCCACTGCAAGGCCAGGCCCAAACTGACCCAGACGGGGGGTGCTGCCCCGACCGCGTCCTTGGTGGCATCCTTCGCCTGCCTTTGCTGGCACTCTTCAGCAATCCGTTCGATTTCGGCGAGAACTTCCTCCGCCCGTTCCGCCTCCCGGAGATCTACGGGATAGATCCAGCGGGAGGGTATCTCCCCTTTGGGGCCGATTCCCGCCTGCTCTGGGGCTTCTGTCTGGTCTTGAGCTTCCCTGGAAGGAGAGGGTTCCGCCTCCTCTGAGGCCTCTTCCTCTGCTTTGCCCAACTGTGTTTTGCCGAAATGTCCTTGAATGCCGTGGCGGTCCAGGATCCAGAAAGCGGCGCGGGGATACAGCCACGAAAGAACAACCAAGTCGCCTCGCACCGCTTGCAAAAACAGCAAGCCCGAATGGTCCGGCTCCAGATCGTAGAGGTTGGGCACGACGGCTACCTCGTATTCCGGGCGGCCCAACAGGGCGGCCACAATCGCCTCTTCCAGCGAACGTTTCGCCGGATGCTTCCCAGGCGACTGCGAGATCACAATGGTTAATCGGTTGCGGGCCATGACGGCTTCTCCTCTCTGGTTCCGGAGGCGTTTCTTGCGGTAGGTGGATCACTCAGCGGGCGGGCCGGTAGGTGCCTTGACTTCGCGGCTAGTCCCTGAGCAGCAAGGTTTATGGCTTCCTAACGGCCAGTTTATTCCTCCAATCCCAACTTGTTCATTTGAGCTTTGATGATCCGCTGGGTATTTTCCCATCCCGCTTCCAGATGCGCATGATATTGATCGACGGTGAGAGTCTCTGCTGGATCGGCCCGGAGTTGGAATAACCAGCCGGCGCCGTAGCAATCGACGTTGATCAGGCCGGGGTCCTGCAATACTTCTGGGTTGATCTGGATGACCTGCCCTGCCAAAGGGGCATACAGTCCGGAGGTGGCTTTCTGCGTCTCAATGAACCCGATTTCTTGACGGGCCGCAACGTGCTGGCCAGCATCGATCCGCCACTCCAGAAAGTATACATCCCGCATCAGGCGTACCGCATAAGAGGTGAAGCCGAAGGTGTGGATCCCTTCCTCTCCCACGCGGCACCACATGTGGTTCTTGCAGTAGCGCAGCTCCGAGGGCAGGACTGCCAGGTACTTCCCCATCGCAAATGTGCGCGGCTCGGTCATCGCTGCCGGACCTTGCTCTAGTAGCTTCGTGTCACGTCACGGACACGCTTGCCATTGTACCCCTGTGGCATCTAGCGTCTCGACGGCTCAGATCACGTACATCGGCTGGCTCAGATCACGTATATCGGCTGCTGATATACTGCGGGTCGAAAAAGCGGGGCAGATGCCGGTCGATTTGGATCAACCCCTTACGCGTACAGCGGATGCTCTCGGAATCCACTTGGAGGTAGCCTTGGTCGCAGAGTTGTTGAATCGTTGGACGAAACTCATCCCGAATGTCCACGCCGTATTTGTCCCGGAAGTAAGCGACATCCAGATAGCCGGTCTTCAGCAAAAGAATCACCTCGCGGATCAGTCGGTCGCGTTCGGTGGTGACTAAGGCACGTCCGAAGGGCAACTCTCCAGCCTGGAGCTTGCCAATGTACTGTTCCCAGGTATCGACATTTTGCACATGCACGCCGTTGATGTGGCCAAAGGAAGCAACCCCGGTGCCGAACATATCTGCTCCGTGCCAGAGCGCTTCCCGATAGACAAAGCGGGTGGTCGCAGGGTTGCGGACCGCTGTGGTCGCACTGGTGACGGTGTATCCCGCCCGTTCCAACTCGGCGAAGGCATACTCGACCCAGGCGCGTTTCGTGGGCCAGTCAGCAATCTCCAGCCGCTGTTGAGTCGTTTCATCCACCAGGGTTAGTTGCCATCCGGTTTGGTTCTGGTTTCCGCTACCGTCGGCGCGGTTCGCCGGAGAAGTCGGGAGGCTCTCGGAACCGGCCTGCCGCAACTCGCGGGAGAAAATCGTGTTGTAGGGCAACTCCATCTGATAAATGGTGACGCAATCCGGTGCCAATTCCAAGGTTTTGGCAACACACCGCCGCCAGTTGTCCCAGTCCTCCCCGACCATTCCCGCGATCAGATCGATGTTGATCTGCGGGAAACCCAGTTCTCTGGCCCAAGCGTAGGCTCGATAGATCTCCTCTTCGCTGTGAGCGCGGCCGTTGAACTGGAGAATCTCCGGTTTGAAATTTTCCACCCCTAAGCTCAAACGGGTGATGCCGTGCTGGCAGAGGGTTTCCAGCTTGTGTTTCTGTAAAGTGCCTGGTTCGCACTCAAAGGTGATCTCACGTGCTGCATCCCATGGCATAATCTCCCGCAAGCGGTGGAGCAGCCGGTCCAATTGCCCTGCGCTAAGATAGGAGGGCGTTCCTCCCCCGAAATAGACATAATCCAAGGGCCGGTTCCCGACGCACGCCGTGCGGCTGAGCAATTCGACTTCCTGAATCAACGCTTCCAGATAAATCTCGATGTCCCGTGCGTTTTTGTCCGTATAGACCCGAAAGTAGCAGAACTTGCAGCGTTTGCGGCAGAAGGGAATGTGCACATACAAGCCCAAAGGCACATTGGGGCGTGGAGGCCGGGAGAGAGCCTCGTACACTGCCGGTACCCATTCCTTCTTCCAGAAGGAAAACGGCGGATAGTTGGCGATGAAGTAGTTGCCTAATCCTGTTTGTTCCTGTTCCGCCTCGGTGGGAATTTTGTCCCGCAGACTGGATCCGGTTGGCGCCGCATTGGATTCCACACTTTTTTCCCGGTGCGAAGACTCGGCTGTCGCGCTCATGTCCACCCCTCACTTCCGCCAAGGACGGCTCACACTCCCCTTCTGCCTCCTGCTTCCTTACGCGGGTCCCGTATGCCCTGCCTCTCACTTTTCTACCTCTCTTTATACGACACTCCATCCCTCCATCTTACGCCGCTTCCGGGAATACCCAGCGTCAACCGACGGACAAGGCGTGCTAGCTGGCCGTTCTTTTCCCCGAAATAACGGTTGTCGCTTGCCTCTCAATCGAGTAGACATGGGAGATTGGCCGCTATTTGTCTGGCGTGTGTGGAATTGATCGGACCGGAATAGAGAACACTGCCGCTGTTTTTGCATGACTCGGTGGCCGAAAATCTGTCTCTTTGGTATCGTTGTTTTCACGATCCCGTGGGAAAGCGGGGAAGGGCGGAGCAAGCGGCTGTGCACTGTTGAACCCCGTAAACTCCCGTAACGCTCAGGAGGTTGAACGATGCCGAAGCAACCGTTGCGGATTGGAATGGTGGGCTATGGCTTCATGGGCCGTGCCCATACGAATGCCTACCTGCAAGCCGGGCGATTTTTCCCCTCAGCTCGCTATGAGGTGGTGTTGCAAGCGGTCTGTGCTCGGGATGCGGCCAAAGTCCGGGCTTTTGCCGAGCAGTGGGGTTACGCCTCCATCGAGACCGATTGGCGCAAACTGGTCGAACGCAAGGATATCGATGTTGTGGATATTTGCGTGCCCAACAATCTGCATAAGGAAATTGCGATCGCGGCAGCAGCACATGGCAAGGGAGTGCTCTGCGAAAAGCCCCTCGCCCTCAATGCCGCGGAAGGGCGCGAAATGGTTGAAGCGGTGGAAAAGGCCGGTGTTCCCAACATGGTTTGGTACAACTACCGCCGCATTCCCGCGGTTAGTTTAGCTAAGCGCTTGGTCGATGATGGCCGCTTAGGACGCGTCTTCCACTATCGCGCCAAGTTTCTCCAGGATTGGACCATCAAGGCGGACCTGCCTCAAGGCGGACAGGCTCTCTGGCGCTTGGATGTTCAGGCGGCGGGAAGCGGCGTCTCCGGCGATCTGCTCGCCCACTGTATCGACACCGCTATTTGGATGAATGGACGCATCGAAAGCGTCTGTGCCATGACGGAAACCTTCATCAAGGAACGGTTCCACAACCTCACAGGAAAGGTCGAACCGGTGGGGATTGATGACGCCTGCATATTCTTTGGCCGCTTCGCCAACGGCTCCCTCGCCAATTTTGAAAGCACGCGCTATGCACGAGGGCATAAGGCCCAATACACCTTCGAGATCAATGGCGAGAACATGTCCCTGTTTTGGGACCTGCACGACCTGCACCGCTTGCAGGTGTTCGATTATCGGGATGAAGGCCGCATCCGGGGATGGAAGAGCGTCCACGTCACCGACAACAGCCCAGAGCACCCTTACATGGATAAGTGGTGGGTACCGGGCCTAGCGATCGGTTATGACGCCAGCTTTACCCATCAGGTCGCCGATTTCCTCCAAGGGCTGGAAACAGGCCGGCCCGCGGCTCCGACTTTCCGTGATGCCTTGGAAACCCAGTTGGTGCTTGATGCGATCTTGGAGTCCGCTCGGACCCAAAAATGGGTCACCGTCCCCCAATTGTAAGCCGAGGAAGGGGACGGCCTGGGTGAGTGCTTTCTGACCGAGAAACGGCCTGAGGGACGGTTGCCCTGGTGGGTGCGCGGGTAGTCGATTATTTTGGGGCAGGAGCTTGGCTAGATTTTTGGGGCGAAAGCTTGGCTTTCCGTATCGGGAACACGGGCCCTCTACTTCGGCGTGGTGTGAAGCGACGAGGGGATTTCACAGGGAATGACGGGACAATGCCGGCGGATCGCCGCCCGGAAATCTCCCAGACTGCCCCAATAGGTGCGGCGGGATAGGTCCACTTCAGCCACGGCCACACTCCCCCATTTTTCCGCCTGAGCCAACACCGCTCCGCTGCGATCATAGATCGCCGATATCATCCAATTCCGCGATACATCCTCATACGTGCTGCTGATGAGGAAAACATGATTCTCCGCCGCCCGCGCTTGGGCCAGGTGCGGATTGCATCCCCACACGGGCCAGGCGATCAGCTCGGCTCCTCGCAGGGTGAGAGTTCGGGCCACTTCAGGGAAAAAGCCGTCGTAGCACACCATCATCCCGATTTTTCCCAAACGGGTCTCAAAGACGGGATAATCCTCTCCTGGAGTTAAGCCCGCTTCCTCCTCACTACGCGGCAGGCAGACTTTGCGATATTTGCCGAGCAGTTGTCCCTCCGGACCGAAGAGGACGGCGACGTTGTACAGACAGTGCCGGTCCCGCTCGACTAGCCCCGCCACGATATGCAACTGATAGCGGCGAGCCAATTCTGCAAAATACCGGCAACAAGGGCCCTCTGGGATCGTTTCCGCGACCTCCGCAAAACTCCGCTGGAGGCCCACGTACGGGATCACCTCTCCGAGGACGACGAGATGGGCTTGGAGTCGGGCGGCTTCGGCAATCAGTTTTTCGTACTGTCGGCAATTGTCGAGGGGAGTTTTGCCGCCTTGCGGTTTGTAATGGACGGTGGCGAGTCGGACCAGACGGGGATTCGGTGCCGAGCAGGGTCGGCACTCCGCCGGCTGCCACTGGACGCGACCGCCGGGTGCCCAGCGTAGATGCAAGCGCACGACCGCCTCGCTAGCCTCGGCCGGTGCACGGTATTGGCCCTCGACCACGCTCCAGCCGTCGGCCCGCTTCGGCTGAGTTTCCGGAAACTCCGTTTCCGCCATCACGGTAAAGCCCCGGAGAAAATGCCGGACAGTCGGTTCATCAGACCGGGCTTTCTGTCCGCGGCTGTTCCGCCAATGGACGGTCGCCAGAACGCAACGGCGTTCGACCGCCACTCCCTGGGCGCGGTAAGCCATCCGGAACTGATACCACTGGCCGCCCGTGACTGGGAATCGCTTCTCCCAATAGCCGCCCAGTCCCGGTTGGTTGTCCTGTTGGATTGTCAGGATCAGCGTGCCATCGGCCTGGTGTTCCACGGTAAAGTGCGGGCGGATTTCTGGACGCGGGCTGCCAGGGAACCATCCCAGCTTCTCTGCCGCCTGAAGGTTGGCTTCCGCACGTAACTCTGGCGGTGACCCGCTTTGGTTGGAGTCTGCGGGGACAGTCCTCCCTTCTGACCATACAGCCCACAGGGTAGCCGCACTGATAATAAACAACGTTCCGATGCCCCAAGCCGAAAGCCGCCCTTTCATTCTCGAAACCTCCTACGGCGAAGTTTTCTCGAAATCTCCCGTTGGCGAACCGCGACTCGTCTTTGTCCCAACTCCTTCCAGATTACCTGGAGGGCGTCACTTGGACAATCATCAATTCCGATGTGCTTAGATTTCCGCTGGAGTTGCAATTCCCTTGAGTCCTTTCCTCAAACCTTTCCCCCTCGGACGGATCAATTCACGCGCGGAAGGTATCTCAAGTTCCGGCGCAGAAAATATCGCCGAATGAATCATCTTCCTGCACTTGGACCGGGGAAAAAAACAGTTTCTCGCTAGACACCTGCGGAAAGGGAGTTAGACTAAAGACAAGTCTCGACTCGCAGAAGGGTGAGGAAAAGTTCACGGACCATTTCGGGAGGAATGCCCCATTGATTTTGGGAGGGGTTGCTATGAAACGTTTGCCATTGCGCTGTGAACTACTGGAAGATCGTTGCCAACCCGCAGGAATCGTTACGGCGAGTCTGGTCGGGGCAACCTTGACCCTCACAGGCGATGACTTGGCCAATCAGATCAACGTATTTCTCAATGGAGACACAGTCAACATCGTCGGGAAGGAGTTGACGGTTATCGTCGGGGGAACCAATTTTTCCGGGGTTAGTCAAATCGACGTACAGTTAGCGGGCCGGAACGATGAGGTGGAATTCGTCGGCAACTTCGACGGTGACATCCAAGTGCAAGACACATGGGGTAAGGACAAAGTGAAGTTGAAGGGGAATTATGGGGGTGCTGTGACGGTGGATTTGGGAGTAGGAGGAGACAGGTTTGAAGCGGAACGCGGAACCTTTTCAGGTACAATACAGGTGGATTTAGGTTCGGGAAATGATCGGGTAGAACTAGAGAAGGCCACCTTTGTGGCAGCCGTGGACATCGATGCGGGGAGCGGGCGAGATCGCTTGGAATTGGAAAAGGTCAACTTTCAGGTGGCCAGTTCAGTGGATGGGGGCAGCGAGGGTGGGTTCGTGAAGAAGTGGAAGCAAGTCAGGGGTCCAATAGCCATCTTGAACTTCACGTGACGGCAGAGGAATCGCGGTTTCCCCCGAGGCACAATTCCGGGTGACGGGAGGCGGCCATGCAGTTTAGGGCGGGCCGCCATTTTTTTTGGAGGCCGAGGAAGCAGAAGAGAGGATTTCCTCCGAACGCAGGGCGAAGAGAACAGCGGCCTGACAGCGGGCGATTTCCCGCCAGCGATCCGGGCGAGAGAGGAGATACTGTTCCAAGGAGCTTTTGGGGGTATAAGGAGAGGTGGCGATGAGGGCCAAAGGAAAGCCGTAGCGCTGCTGCCACTGTTCAAAGATGGGGCCGAGTTGTTCCGGCGGCAAGGCAATTGTGTCAGTATAAAGTTGTAGCCAAGCATCTCCGTACAGTTCGCAGCGATCATCCATGAAAATTTTGAATTGGGGTGTGAAGTAGATAAGGAAGCCGCCGAAGTTGGGATCGTTGTAGATGGGCGTACCGGGGGGCAAAGTGCGGGCATAGTGCTGGAGCGTGTCACGCAGCTCAATGGGAGTCATCGTGGGGCTAAGCCGTGCCCAACCGGTCCCGAAGAGGGGCACGGGGGTGCGGGTCAGTTGGAGGACCAGAGCCACGCTGACAGCCAACAGGGGCGCCAGAACCATAAGGGGGCGGACAGGGCGAGGTGCGGGAGGGCAAACGAGGGTGCCATCGCTGAACCGGCGCAGCCAGCGGTAGAAGCGGGTGGCTGGCCAGAGGGCGGGCAGAGTCACCGCAACGGTCACGGCAAACAAGGGTGCCTGGCGGATGCTTTGAAAACTGAAGTAGAACCAGACGAGCGGCAGAAGCCAGGTGATCCGGATGGCGGGAAGCGCGCTGATCAGCAGAAGCAGATAAACGACCCCCAGCGCCAGCGTTGGCCAAGTAAATGGACGGGTAGGATCGAGCGGCATATGCTCCCCGATCACGCGGGGTAGGACGGGTGAGGAGACAATCGACTTCCAGATGCGAAACATCTCCAAACCGTGAGGATTGACCAGCGGAGCCAAGGCGCATGCGCTAAGAACTCCCGCCCAAAGCCCGACCTCGCGCCAGTGCCGCCAGGGTGTCTCCCCCAGTGAAAGACCAGTGTAACGGTTCAACAGGAAAACGATGCCCCACGCGCTCCCCGCAAGACCCAGCATCAGGATTCCCCCTAGCACTCCGCCATGGAGATTGGTCCAGAGAATGTACAAAAGGGGCAGAGTGTAAAGCCGCCAAGAGGAGAGACTGCGCTGCTCCGCGTCGAGGAGGATGGCCATCGTCCAGGCCAGAGCAGCGATCGTGACCATGTGGGGACGTACATAGTAATGGAACGCCCCAGCGAATAAGCAGGCTGCAACCATCAACCCCGCGAGAATTGGCGCCATGCCATAGTGTAACGCACGGTGGAACAGCCAGGCGTACAGGGTTGCCAAGGCCGCCGTGAAGATGAGGAATAGCAAATCCAATTGGCCGACACGGTGGAGTAATGCCATGAGCACTTCCGCTCCCCATTGTTGCGGCACCCACCGCTGTCCCGCACACGTGAAGCTGAAAGGATCGCTCTGAGGCATCCCCTGCGTCAGGATGATCTCGCCGACCACGATGTGCCAAAGAGAGCCGGGATCGTAAAAAGCCCGTTCCCGCAAGAGGACCATGAGCGCGATCCACACGGCTAAGAACACGGCGATTTCAGCATAGAGCCAGCGGAGTCGCATAAGGGTTGCTCGGAAGGGAAAGAGACCAATCATTCCCACCGCCACTGGGGTTGGACGTTCTGCGTCCAGCAAAAACAGCGGCAGAGTTATGCAGCTTCGCAAGGCATTAGAAGTGTAGAACACGCTCTCAGCGTTTGGGGAGCGTTCAGGAATCGGCCAAGAGAAGATCAAGGCTTTTTCGGAGGACTGCGCTGCTGGAGGAGAAAGGCGAGCAGATCGTAAAGGTCTTTTTCCGGCAAGAGTTGGGCGAAATTGGCCGGCATGGGAGAAAGGGGCGTTTCGCGGTCGGAGACAATCTCCTTTTTAGGAAGGCGCAGCGTCTTGCCCGCGGTATCAGCTAGCAGCAGCACGTTGGGGTCTTCGCTGGGGAGGACCAGACCGGTCAGCGTGCGCTCGTCCGTGGTGAGTATGACGTGGGCACGGAAGGCGGGATCAACATTGCGGTTGGGATCGAGAATATCTTCGAGGAGTCGTTCCGCTCCGCGCTGGGCAATGCCGTCCAGTTGGGGGGCGACGGTGCCGCCTTCCGAACCGAGGCGGTGGCAGGGAGCGCAATGCTGGATGAAGAGCCGGGCGCCGGCTTGCAGATCGGCCCGGTGCCGGGAAAAAGCCGCCGTTCGCTGGCGGATCAGATTTTGCAGATTTTGATCGAGAGGGGGAAGATTCTTCGTAAGAGCGGTGAGCTGTTTTTCCAACTCCGGCTGACGCAGAGCTTGAAGCCGCTCGCGGATGGGACGTTCCTGAAGGATTTGCGGGGAGAGTTCCTGGTGCTGGGCCGCTTGGAGCAACAGTTCCGCACCGGGCCGGCTGGTAGCGAGTTGCATGGCAACAGCATGGGCCAAGCGATAGGGGGCCTGCTTGAGAGCCTCGCGCAAGGCGGCTCGCAGCGAGGGGAGGTTCAAAGCGTGGGGCTGAGCCGCTAACGTGAGCAGGAGATGTTCCCGCAGGGGCGGTGGTGTAGTGGGGGCAGTGAGCAGTTGTTCCAGAGGGGCAGCCGTGGCAGCGGCATAGTCACGCAAGGCCAAAGTGATGGTCTGCTGGCGCACCGGTAACAGCGCCGCGGGATGAGCGAGCAAGGAGGCGAGGGCGGGGGCGGCCCAGCGATCCAAGTTCTGGCGGCGCGGCCCATCCGCTAGAGAAGGCCGCAGTAATGACAATACCTCCAGCGCCAGGGCTTGCTGGGCAGCGGGTTGGGCGGGCTGCAATGCCTCGCGTAGCAGGTTTTCCAAAGCCGTGGGGAAGAGCGCATCTTCCACCACTTGTCCCGAACGACCTCGGAAAAAGGACCGGGCAATACGCAGAGCGGTGTCTGCGTCGGCGGATCCGTCCGGCTTCAGGACAACCGCGAGCGAACGCAATGTCTCGGCGGGAGCATGGCGAGCAAGGAACTCCACCCCGCGGAGATAATCCTCGAAGCGGAGTTGACAGCGCTGTTGGAGAGATTGCGGAGTCCAGCCGGCCTCCCGCCAAGCTTGGGCCAGGAAGACGGCGGAGTCAGGCGTCGGCAGTCCATGCAGGACGTCCAGCACAAAAGGCAAGTCCGACGGCCGTTCCTGGAGTCGGCGGGCCGCAGCGGACCAACCGGTACTGGCGTCTCGCAAGATATTTCTTAGAGCGATCCGGCCGGCATGGCGCAGGTGGGTATCATCCGGCGGGCAAGTGCGGAGCAGGTCCAACAGGTGGGACAGGGCGTCAGCACTGGGATTAAGGATCAGATAATCGACGGCGGCGCGCCGGCGATGGGGATCCTGGCTTTCGGCCAATGTCCGGCAAGCGGTGGGTGGGTCCCAGCGGACCTGCCGCTCTGCGAGGGCTTGCGGAAAGCGCTGAGCCAATTGGAGCCGGGCTAGCAGCCGGACGGTCAGGTTGGTGTGATTCGCTAGGCGGAGCAGTTCTTCCAGCGGAGCAACCGTCAGGTCGCGGAAGGGAAGGCGGGGAGGAGCCGCCGGTGCCTGGCCTGTGCCCCGCCAAACGATCCGCCAGATGCGTCCGCGTTCCCGATCCCGGCCCGGATGGCGCAGATCGACTTCGTAATGGCCAATGATCCGGTTGTAGAAGTCAGCTACGTAGAGAGCACCATCGGGTCCCAGCTTCAAATCCACCGGGCGGAACCAGCGATCCCGGCTAACCAAAAAATCCGGTTGTTCCACCGCGACCGGGGAGGAACCGTGCCATTCGATCCGGTCGCAGTTGATGCGGTTGGTCACGACGTTACCCAGAAACATATGGCCGTGCCATGAGGTAGGAAAATGGTCGGCCTGATACCAGACCAATCCGCACAAAGCGGTGCTGCCGTGATCGTGGCGAGTGACATGGGGGCCAAAGCCGAGACCGTCATGCGGTTTGCCGAAGCTGTCGTAGTAGGCCTGAGGAATCAACTGCGTTATGGGTCGAGAATGACAATCGGCGGTGTAGAGCCGGTCCCACGGATCCAAAGCAATGCCGAAGGGATTGACTTGCCCGTAAGTGAAGACTTCTATCCGGGAGCCATCGGGGCGGAAGCGGAAGGTGTGCCCGGAGTGCATGCGGACAGTATGGCCATCGCGGCCGCGGACGGTGCTGTCGTTGGCAAAGCCATGGCAGGCATACACCCATCCGTCCGGCAAGAGCGTAAAGGAGTTGTACATGCCGTGGGTGTCACGGAAACCAAAACCGCGCAACAGAACCTCCTGCTCATCGGCGCGGCCATCCCCATCACGGTCGGTGTACTTGCGGATTTCCCCGCAACTGGAGACCAAGGCCGATCGCCCATCCGGTAAAGGTAAGATGCCGATGGGGATGTTCAGGTCCTCGGCGAAAGTTTGAATGGTGCGGGCTTGGCCGGTTTGGGGATCGAAGTCCGAGAGGATATACACTTTGTCCCGTCCCTGGCCGGGTTCGGCAGGAAAGGGATAATGGCGGCTCGTGGTGATCCAAAGGCGTCCGCGAGCGTCGAAGGCCATCTGGATGGGCTTGTCGATCCGCGGTTCCGACGCCACCAATTGTATCTCGAAACCGGGAGCTAAGGTGAAGGCTTGTTGTTCGGCTTGAGGTGTCAAGGGGTCAGTGGGAGCCACCAGGTGTGGGGGCAACGTCGGCGGTGCTTGTCCCGCCGAGCGGGGATGAATCACCGAGGTGGCTCCCCATGCCAGGATCAGGCTTGCCGCCAGCAGGGTGGGCCGCCATCGCGGAGCGTAACCGTATCTCATGGAGTTTTTTCCTCTCGGTGTCTATGAAGAAGCAGCCATAATTCTAGGAAAATCCGGTGAGCTTTCCCTAGATCGCGCGAGCTATTCCATATCGCCCAGGCTATTCTCGGAGGGCGATATGGTCCGACATCCAGCGGTCAACAGACCGAAGCCCAAGTCACGGTGACAGGTGGCTCTACTCGCTAACGTCGGATATTTCTCAGGTTGGGGTGGGCATCGGCCAGGCGTTCTAGCGCTTCTTGAGTGACAGCGGTCTGGACAACGTTCAGGGTACGCAAGCCCTCCAGGTTCTGAAGTTGTGCCAGCCCCTTGTCTGTGATCTTGCAATGGGCCAAATGCAGGCTGCGGAGTCGCTCCATAGCCGCGATTGTTTTCAGACCCGCATCGGTGATTTTCGGATTCTGACTCAGATTGAGGTGCTCCAAACGTGTCAGGGCTTTCAAGGGGACGATACTGCTGTCGGTCAGGCCCGCGTCGATCAGGCTCAAAGATCGCAATTGGGAACACTGGGTGATGGCGGCGAGACTGGCCGGCGAAAGCACGGCATGTTCGATCGCCAGTTTTTGAAGCTGGGGCAGATTTTTTAGGGCTGCGTAGCCCTTTGCAGTGCAGAGTCGGCCTTCGGCTATGTGGATACCGCCGATCTGGGGGAACTGGGCCAGTTGGAGCAGGAGCTTGTCATTGGCTGCCTCACAACGCACCAAAAGAGGAGCTTGGGGCGGCAGGAGGGGGTCCACTTCCACAGTTACTTTAGCGGCAGCCAGAGCCTGCCGGATGCGTTCTACTTCCTGAGGTATCACGTCCTGCGCCGGTGCTGGCGGCTCAACCCCTCCCGTTCCCCTAGCGATGCACAGGGATAGGGCCAGAAACAGCGTGAGGCACCTATAGGAAAGGAAGCAGGCTGGGAACCGCAAATCGGCTGGGGTGGCTAGATTTTGTGTTGATTCAACGGGGCAAACCGGGCTAGAGTCCGGAGAGGGGATTTGTTGCCGTTCCACAATGCGAAGGGAAGAAGCCCCACCCATTTTCGCGGTCGGATCACGCTTCCACTGCTGCGGTTGGTGTGTCAGGGGAGTCTTCGTCATAGTTTGTGGGCGTTTGTTGGGCTCGGGGGATAGTCCTTGGATTCGCAAGCCTCTGGTGGGTCAAGTCACCCTTCTTAGCTTGGGTGCCGTCGGTGTTCTCATGTTCTGTGGGAACCTATACGGAGAATCGCTTGGGGTCAGTGGGGGCATCAGGGATTTGCCGCCTCCTCAGGGAAAAATCCGCGAAACAGGCGGGGGCAACTCTCATTTCTCTTTTGCAAAAGCGCAGGTATGATAGGACTAGGGTGGTTTCCGGCCAGGAGGGGAAACACAACCAGGAGCCTCCTCCCGCCTTAGAGGGAAGACATTGACCATGTCGGAAGTAGCGTCTTCCACCGGGTCGGCCGCTTCGGCGGTTCCGCCCCCCGATTTGACCGGCCGCATCCTCGGCGATTATCGCTTGCTCCGCCGCTTAGGATACGGCGGGATGGGGCAAGTTTATCTGGCCGAGCAATTGTCCCTCAAGCGAGAAGTGGCCCTGAAACTGATCCGTTCCGACCTTCAGGATACGGAGACGGCCCGAAAGCGTTTCCAAGCCGAAGCGGAGGCCGTCGCCCGTCTCAATCACCCCAACATCGTGCAGATCTACCAACTGGGGGAATCTGACGGCTTCCGTTTCATGGTGTTAGAGTACGTGGAAGGGCGGAATCTGCGGCACTATCTGGAACGGAAAGGCCCGCCGGACTTGGCCATTTGCTTGAGCATCATCCGTCAAGTGGCGCTGGCCTTACAGCGTGCCCACGAGGTGGGGATCGTGCACCGGGACATTAAGCCAGAAAATATCCTCCTGACGCGGAAAGTGGAGGTGAAGGTGGCGGACTTCGGCTTGTCGCGTTTTTTCGCGCCTGAAGGTCCCGCCCTGCATCTGACGCAAAGCGGGGTGACTTTGGGCACGCCGCTGTACATGTCCCCGGAGCAAGTCCAGGGCCAACCCGTGGATCACCGTAGCGACATATACTCGTTTGGCGTCACCTGCTTTCACTTGCTGGCAGGGGAGCCGCCATTTCAGGGGAAGACAGCGTTTGACGTGGCCCTCAAGCATGTGCAAGAGGAGCCACCCCCCTTGTCTGCCTTCCGGCCTGATTTGCCGCCAGACCTCTGTGCCATGGTGCACAAGATGATGGCTAAAAGGCCGGAGCAGCGGTATCAATCCGTACGCGAGATTCTGCGGGACTTGAACCGTATCCGGGAACAACTCCACTCTGGAGGCGGGGTTCACAAGGCGGCAGCGGAGATGCATCTGTCATTTTCCGGCTTGCGCTCCGAAAGTCCCTCTCCGTCGCCCTCGGCTTCACACCAAACGACTGTGCCGTTTCCTGCCCATCCCCCGCTGCACCGCCGGAGCATGTGGTGGTTGGCCCTGCTTGTGGGCGTGTTGGGTGCCGGCTTCGGGGCTGTGATAGCCTTGGCTGTGCATGCCACTCGTCTACGCCCCGGTTCCAGCGAAGAGGCAGCTCCCCCCAACGTTAGCAACTCAACTCCCAACGAAGACTTTCGCTATCTGTCCCCCCTCGTTCCCCGGCGAGAGCGGGAACTGCTCGCCATCCTCAATAAGCGCGGCAGCAAACCGGATGATGTTGTGGCAGCCACGCTGGAACTGGTGCTCCTCTACGTACAGCAAGGACGCTTGCAGGAAGCCGAGGAGCGAATCCAAAATCTGGAAAGGGAATTCGTCGAACGCCCCTTCCCAAAAGGGGAGAAAAACTCGCCTCTGTTGCGCGCAGTGCAATCGGCTTCCCGACTTGCAAAGGCCGCCTTGCAGGCGTATAGCCCGGAGGTCGATGCCGCCCAACGCTCCAACGAGATGTTTGTCAAGGCCTTAGAACAGGCCGCCATTCCTCCCAAAAGCCCCAAATTCGACCGCCTCGAACGCGGTTTGGCGGCAGTGCAGATGCTCCTGATGCGCTACCCCGACCTGGGGGAACTGTGCCATGCCGCACTGGATCGCAATGCCCAAGCTCTAGGAGTGACGATCCTCAGCCCGCCCGTGCTGGAACAATTGCGGCAACCACCTCGCCTTGGCCGCAAAGACTGAACCTTCCTCTGCCGGCTTTTTCTGGACTCGGTTTCCAGGCCATCGACGGAATCCACTCTGCCGCCCACGATGGAACCGGCTTCGCCGTTGCAGGAGATGAAATCACGTTCGCCACCCTCTTTTGGGCTTCGCCTGGATTGTTGTTTTGCCAAACGAACTGCCTCGTGCGGACCGAACCACTTTGGGCGGTGCAGCGCGGAACTACATGGGCGTTGAGGCCGTGGAAAGCAAGGGAAAATCCAACTCAAAAAGGGCCGTTGATCCTGGTGGCGGAAATTTTTTAGTTTTCTTTACTAAATATCCTTTACAAATAGTGGCAGAGATGTATGATAGCGGGTATGCGAGGGCAGAATGTAGCCAAATGGGTCAGGCTCAATGGTCGGAGCAAGGCGGAAGCATTGCCACGACCGTCGCTGGTGGGCCGGCTGAACGAGCGGTTGGTGTTACAGTTGTTGCAGAACCGCGGTCCACTGTCGCGGGCGGAGGTGGTTCGTGCCAGCGGCCTAAGTGCACCGACGGTGTCGAAGGCGGTGGCGTCGTTGCTGCGTGCGGGGCTGGTGGAAGAGGTGGAAGAAGGGGTCACGGCGGAGTCGAGTCGGGGCCGGCCAGCGGTGAAGGTGCGCCTGGCGCGTTCGCGGGTCCAAGTTCTGGGTGTAGCGGTGGACGCGGGGCATTGCTGGGTGGCGGCAGCAGGATTGGATGGGACGCTGCGCCAGCCAGTCCGCCGAGTGGTGACACCGGGGAGCTACGAACAACTTCTGGCTGTGCTTGAGGAAGCAGCACGGGACTTGATGGAGGCCGAGGTGCAGACTTTGGGGTTAGGGATGAGTTTGCCGGGACTGGTCGATGATCGGGCCGGGCGGGGGATTTTGTCCCCGAACGTGCCGATGACCAACGGCCACACACCGGCGGCGGACTTGGGGCGCCGCTTGGGTTTGCCCGCTGTCCTGTTGCAGGAATCCCATGCGTTGTGCCTCGCGGAACGGCATTACGGCTTGGCCCAGCAGGTGGACGATTTCGCCGTGTTGGATGTGGCCACTGGGGTGGGTCTGGGCGTGATGCTTGGCGGTCGGCTGTTTACCGGGCATAACGGCCTGGCGGGGGAAATTGGCCACATGACGGTCGTGACGGAGGGGGGGCGGCGCTGCGGCTGCGGCAACAACGGCTGTCTGGAAACGGTAGTCAGCGATACTGCCCTCGCTTGGCAGGCGTCGCAGAAGCTCGGGCGCCCGGTGGGAGGGGATGAAGTCGTCGAACTGGCCCGCCGTGGCCAAATCGATCTGTCCGCGGAGCTGGACGGTATGGCCAGCTATCTCGCGTTAGCTGTCGCCGCTGTGATCAACATTTTCAACCCCGCCGCGGTCTTTATTCACACTCCCCTGTTTGACATCGAACCCGACTTGTTGGATCGGGTGATCGCACGGGCGCAGCAACGGGCCTTACCGCCTTCGTTCCAGCAGTGCCGCATCCTCCGCGCCCAAGGAACGAAATACCAGGGAGCGATTGCTGGGATCATCGAGGCTTTGACGGATGCAGTGGCGCCCCGGATAACTTAGCACGGCTTTCGCCGGGCCAAGCGGCACGAAGGGAGAGTGGCCTGCTGCCAACGATTCCTACTGCTGCATGCTGGCATACCTCCGAGATTCATCCCGGCTGGTTTACTCCAGCGGTGGAGAGTAGGGAAGCATCGAGAAAGATTGACCCTGGCGGCGCAGGAATACTCGGTTGAATCCCTGACTCACCACGATCCATGAGTCACTACGGGAGGGAAGCGCTCATGCGTTGGCTCAGCTCGCTGATCCTATTAGGAACAGTGGCCACGCTGACTGTGGTATCGCAATCAGTTCTTCGGCAGCCTGCCGATTCTAACCGGCCCTCAGTTGCCCCGGCTTCGGCCCCTCCTTTGCGGCTGTTGTTCCTGGGCGACGACGCCGGACATCAACCCCGCACACGCTACCAAATCATTCGTCCTGTGTTGGCGGCGCGCGGTATTCATGTGGATTATGCGGATAGCCTGGAGGTGCTGCGTCCGGAGACCCTTTCCCGCTACGATGGTTTGATCATCTATGCCAATCATCCTCGCATTGCTCCGGAACAAGAGAAGGCGCTAGTGGAGTATGTGGCTTCCGGGAAAGGGTTTATTCCCATCCATTGCGCTAGTTACTGCTTCTTGAATTCCCCGCGGTATGTCGCCTTGGTGGGGGCGCAATTCCGTAGTCATGGCAGCGGAGTATTCCGCCCGCGAGTGGTTCGCCCTGATCATCCTATCATGCAGGGGTATGAGCCATTTAGCAGTTGGGATGAGACGTATGTGCATACCCGGCACAACGAGCAGGGACGGACGGTGTTGGAGGTCCGCACGGATGGCGACATGCAAGAGCCGTGGACTTGGGTGCGCCATGAGGGCAAGGGTCGGGTGTTCTACACCGCTTGGGGGCATGATCAGCGGACCTGGAGCCATCCTGGCTTCCACAACCTGCTGGAGCGAGGGATTCGCTGGGCGTGCGGACAGGATCCCGCCATCGCAGGAGCATATCGAGACAAGCCGGAGATGACGAAGCTGCCAACGGGACCTGAACCGTTCGAATATGTGGCGGCAAAAATCCCGTTCTATCCGCCGTCGAAGGTGTGGGGAAAGCAGGCGGAGCCGCTCAACAAGATGCAGAAGCCACTGCCGACTGCCGTGAGCCTGCAACGGATGGTGACTCCGGTCGGTTTCGCCGTTCGTCCTTTTGTGACGGAGGAGCAGTTGGGCGGCAAGCCGCTAGCCATGACCTGGGATGAACGAGGCCGGCTATTCGTGGCGATCACCTTCGACTACCCGAACGAACTCCAGCCGCCGGGTCAGGGCCGGGACCGCATCGTGATGTGTGAGGATACCGATGGGGACGGCCAGGCCGATCGCGTCACTACGTTTGCCGACCGCCTCAGTATTCCCACCAGTCTGTTGCCCTACCGCGGCGGGCTGATCGTGCATCAACCCCCGCAGACTCTGTTTCTCAAGGATACTGATGGGGATGGCCGAGCTGACCGGCGGGAAGTTCTGCTCAGTGGCTGGGGCACCTACGATACACACGCCGGTCCCAGCAACCTGCGTTATGGCTTCGACAACTGGATTTACGGCGCCGTGGGATACGCCGGTTTCCGCGGTACGGTGGCCGGACAACGCCACGCCTTCGGCCAGGGCTTCTATCGCTTCCGCATCGAAGCGACCGGCACAGGGGCGGACGAACGGCTGACCGTCACGGCTCTGGAGTTCCTCCGCAGCACAAGCAACAACACCTGGGGTTTGAACTTTGATGAATGGGGCCGGCTCTTCGGCAGTACGGCCAATGGCTGCCCGATCGTCCACATGCCGATTGCCAATCGCTACTACGAGAAGGTACGCGGGTTATCTCCAACGGTGTTGGCGAATATCGCTCCCGATAACCACTTCGAGCCGATCACGAGCAAAGTCCGGCAGGTGGACTGGCATGGTGGGTTCACTGCCGCTTCGCATATCGCCCTCTATACAGCGCGAAGTTATCCGCCGGAGTATTGGAACCGAGCAGCCTTCGTCTCGGATCCAACGGGCCATCTGACCGCCGCCTTCCTGCTCCAAGATCGGGGAGCAACGGTGCGGGCGCGCTACGGCTGGAATCTGCTGGCGAGTGATGACGAATGGTGCGCACCGATCGATGCTCAAGTCGGGCCGGATGGCCATGTCTGGATCATCGACTGGTACAACTACATTGTGCAACACAATCCGACACCCGCGGGGTATCGGACCGGTCGGGGGAACGCCTACGAGACGGATCTACGGGACAAAAAACACGGGCGGATTTACCGGGTCGTGTACACGGCAGCTCCCATCGAGCCACGCCCCGATTTGGCCGCTGCCAACCCCCGCGCCTGGATAGCGGCCTTAGATCATCCCAATCTGACCTGGCGCTTGCATGCCCAGCGCCTTCTAGTAGAGCGCGGCCAAACGGATGTGGTAGAACCTTTGCTCGCCTGTCTTTCCCGTGAGGGTTTCGCCCCGCTGCACGCCTTGTGGACCCTGCACGGATTGGGCCGGCTCGATGGTCAGGATCAGCGAGCGGCGGAAGCGGTGCTAGCCGCCCTCCGCCATCCACAGGTTGCAGTCCGAGCGGCCGCCTGGCAGGTGATCCCGCGCCAAAATGCTCTGCTGGCACGCTTAGCCGATGCTTGGCGGCAGGAGGGTTACCCCTACGTGCAGCTCTCGGCCTTGTTGGCGCTGAGTGAATTTCCACCGCATCCGGAGGCTGCCCGGCTCTTGATTCAAGCCTGCCGGAACTGGTCTTTTCTGGATGACGAATTGCAAACAGCGCTGACCATAGCTTCCGCCGTACATGCGTCCCATCTGTTGGCCCAACTCGCGGACTTGCCCGATCGTTCGGAGACGCAGGCGATGGTAGAGCGGGTCGCCCGGCACTTGGCTAGCCAGCGGGAAAGTACTGCTTTGGGAGCTATTCTCCAGTCCGCATCCCAAGCGTCCCCCGCACTGACTGAGCGTCTGCTGGCTGGTTTGGCCGCTGGTTGGCCGGCGACTCAGCGCTTGGACTCAACGGAAGGAGTAGCCAAAGCCATCCCCGCACTGCTACCTCGCCTTTCTGCCCAGGGACGTGCCCGCTTGCTCAAACTCGCGTCAGCTTGGGGTGTGAGCGGATTGGAGAAGCAGTTGCAGGACTTGGCCGCCTCTGCCCGTCAAGTCTTAGCTGACGCTCAACGTTCGAATGCGGAGCGGGCCGCTGCCGCTCGCCTGCTCATCGAGTTCCAGCCGCAGGAAAATGCCGCAGTTGAGGCGGTGTTGGCCGCCTTCACTCCTACGATTCCTCCTCCATTGGCTGAAGAGCTGTTAGATGCCCTGCGGGCGTCCCAAGCACCCGCTCTAGGACCGGCCCTGGTCAAGGTGCTCAAACAACTGCCGCCGGCGAGCCGTGACCGTGCCCTGGCTTTGATCGTGGAACGCCCCGATGCCGTTCGTGCTTTGCTGGATGCGATCGAAAAAGGCGAGGCCCGCTTCGACTGGCTGGCCTTGGATCAGCGCGTCAGTCTGGCGGCACATCCGGATAAGACCATCGCCGCCCGCGCCCGCAAGTTGCTCGACCTCGGCGGAGGATTGCCCAACCCGGACCGGCAGAAAGTCATCGAGGACCTCAAGCCGATCGTGTTGGCGAAAAACGGCGATGCCGCTCAGGGGAAAAAAGTCTTCACCCAACATTGTAGCAAATGCCATCAGCACTCCGGGGAAGGAACGGCCATCGGGCCGGACTTGACCGGCTTCGCCGTCCATCCCAAGGAGGAAATCCTCATCCACATCCTGGACCCCTCCCGCAGTGTGGAAGGCAACTTCAAGGCCTGGCGAGTCCAAACAACGGATGAACGAACCTTGCTGGGCATCATCGGTGCGCAAACGGCGACCACCCTGGAGCTGATCGACGGGGAAGCCCGGCGCCATGTGTTGCCCAAGGATGAGATCGCGTCTCTGGTTGAAACCGATAAATCCCTGATGCCGGAAGGGTTTGAAAAGGTCATGAGCACCCAGGAACTGATCGACCTGCTGGAGTTCCTGACCCTCAAGGGGAAATATGTGCCGTTGCCTTTAGATCGTGTAGCTACCGTCGTTAGCACCAAAGATATGTTCTTTGATCGGGGAGGAACGGCGGAACGCCTCATCTTCCCGGATTGGAAACCGAAGGTGTTTGAGGGCGTTCCCTTCGTGCTCGTCGATCCTCAGAAGGATACGGTGAAGAATGTCGTCATGCTCTATGGGCCGCAGGGAGTTGTTCCTCCTCAGATGCCCCGGCGTGTCACTTTGCCCTACTCTGGCAAAGCGAAGGCGATCCATCTGCTCAGCGGGATCGGCGGTTGGGCAGCGCAGAGGCCCATGCCCAACGGCACAGTCAGCCTGATTGTCCGCCTGCACTATGCCGACGGCAGCACGGAGGACCACGAGTTGCGCAACGGGGTGCATTTTGCGGATTACATCGGCCGGTTTGATGTGCCGGGGTCCAAGTTCGCCTTTGCCCTCCGCAATCAACAGGTGCGTTACCTGACCATCCCGGTGAAGCGTCCAGACGCCATCCTGCAATCCATCGAGTTCATCAAAGGTCCGGATCGGACTGCCCCGATTGTCGTAGCAGTGACGGTGGAGACACCGTAAGATTAAGGAGGAATCTCGAAGATAGAGTAGCCCGCCCCCCTGGAGCCAATGCTGCCGGCTCCGTGACCAACCGAGGGAAAGCTGTGCGGGAATGCAGCCCACCAGGCTGTCCTGAGCATTCCGGCCTGTACTGCCAGCGTCCAGATTACCCGTATCCGTCCTCCTAATGGGAGGTTCCGATCAATGTCCAAATTGCTGCACTGCATCACCGGGGTAAATCGAGTGACTTTAGGGCGTGCGACCCTGCTGTTCGCCCTGATGGCGGGGATGCTCGTACTGGTGGGACAGGAATTCGCTCGGCTCCAGGCCCAAGGCAGTGACAAGGCAGCGGCATTTTCTCCCCAACAGGTTGCTTTCTTCGAGAAGCAGGTTCAACCGCTGTTACGGCAGCACTGCTGGAAATGCCACGGGGATGATCCCGGCAAGCTCCGCGGAGGACTGGACCTGCGGACGCGCCATGCTATCCTGCAAGGAGGCGATAGCGGCCCTGCCGTCGATCTGCGTCAGCCGGACAAAAGTCTTTTGCTCCAAGCGGTGCACTACAAAGATGAGCACATCCGTATGCCGCCGAAGGGGAAACTCTCGGAGGCAGAGATCGCCATCTTGGAAAAGTGGGTCAAGGACGGGTTGCCGGTGCCCGCGGATCGCTTGGGAGGCGGGGTGGCGCGTTCGCCAGGAGGACATGACGCCGAGGAGGCGAAAAAGTACTGGGCTTATCAGCCGGTGCGTCGTCCGGCCATTCCCGCCGTTCGTAACACCTCCTGGGTGCGCACCCCCATTGACGCATTCATCCTGGCCCGCTTGGAGGAACGCGGCCTGCATCCAGTCGCACCCGCCGATAAAGTGACCCTCATCCGCCGCGCCTACTTTGACCTGCTCGGTTTGCCCCCCACGCCGGAACAGATCGACGCCTTCGTGCAAGATACTTCCCCCCAAGCGTGGGAAAAATTGATCGACCAATTGCTTGCCAGTCCTCATTACGGGGAAAAGTGGGGCCGCCACTGGCTTGATGTCGTCCGCTATGCCGAAACCAACGGCTTCGAGCGAGACGGCCCCAAACCCTTCGTCTGGAGATACCGCGACTACGTCATCCGCTCCTTCAACGATGATAAACCCTACGACCGCTTCATTCTCGAACAACTGGCTGGGGATGAATTGCCCGGCTATCAGCCGGACGCCATCATCGCCACCGGCTTTTATCGTCTGGGCATTTGGGATGACGAACCTGCCGATCCGCAGCAGGCACTTTACGACCACTATGACGACATTCTCACCACGGTGGGGCAGGCCTTCTTGGGCATGACGATCAACTGCGCCCGCTGCCACGAGCACAAAGCTGATCCCATTCCCCAGGCTGACTATTACCGCCTGCTCGCCTTCTTCCGCGAGATTCGACCCTTCTCCCAGACGCGGGATGTCCGTTCCCCCAACAACCTGACGGACATCTCCCCCCCGGAGGTCCGGGCCAAATACGAGGCTGAATGGAGACAAAGACAGGCTCGCCTGGCGGAAATTCGGCAACGGATGACAGCGATTGAGGATGCTGCCATCCGCCAATTGCCGGCGGAGGATCAGCGAGCGGCGGAAGGTCCCGATCGGCCCAAAGTGGTGGCCAAGGTCATTCCACGCTTGACAGGAGCCAATAAGCAGGAGTACGAGGCGCTTCGCAAAGAGCGGAGCGATTTGGAGCGCCGCCGGGCGCCCGAAGGACAAGAGTTGGCCTTATCTGTCAACAATTGTTGGGTACCCCCGCCGCCCACGCATGTTTTGATCCGTGGCTCGCCTCACGCCCCAGGCAAGGCAGTGCAGCCGGGTTGGCCGCAAGTGTTCGGCTTACCGGACCCGGTCATTCCGTCCCCGCCGCCGGGTGCTCGGACCAGTGGCCGCCGCACGGTACTGGCCCGCTGGATCGCTTCGCCCGATAACCCCCTGACCGCTCGCGTCCTGGTCAACCGGATCTGGCAGTACCACTTCGGGCGGGGGATCGTTCCCACCGCCAATGACTTCGGCAAACTCGGAGAACCGCCTTCCCATCCCGACTTGCTTGACTGGCTGGCCGCCGAGTTCGTCCAGCCGACCACTCCCGATCCCAGCCGCCCTTGGGCTGTGCCTGGTCCTCCCTGGACGATCAAGCGGTTGCACAAGCTCATCATGATGTCCCAGGTGTATCAGCTCTCTTCCCGCGGCGATCCGGACAACCTCCGGCGCGACCCGGCCAATGTCTACCTCTGGCGGTTCAACATGCGGCGTCTGACAGGGGAAGAAATCCGGGATGCCATGCTAGCAGTCAGCGGCCAACTCAATCTCAAGATGTATGGTCCGAGTGTGTATCCCAAGCTGCCGCCGGAAGTGCTCGCGGGGCAGTCCGTACCCGGTCAGGGTTGGCCCACCTCGCCTCCGGAGGAGGGGAACCGCCGGAGTATTTACGTCCATGTGAAGCGCTCGCTGCGGGTGCCAATCCTTGTCGGCTTCGATCAACCCGATCCGGACAGCAGTTGTCCGGTGCGTTATGTCACCACGGTGCCAACGCAGGCTTTGGGCTTGCTTAACGGGGAGTTTACCCAAGAACAAGCCGCCGCCTTTGCCCGCCGCCTGCAAAGGGAAGTCCCCGGCGACTTGCCGGCCCAAATCCGACGGGCTATCCGCTTGACCACGGGACGGCAACCCTCCGAGGAGGAAGTCCAAGCTGATCTGCGCTTCCTCCAGCGACTTATGGCCGATCACCAACTCGACGCAGCCACCGCCTTGACCCGCTACTGCCTCCTGTGCCTGAACACCAACGAGTTTGTCTACATCGACTGACGTGCGATGGCTTGGTGAGTAGAGTTGGGCTGAGCTTATGGAAGTTGGGCTGAGCTTATGGAAGTTGGACTGAGCTTATGGAAGTGGACTGCTTATAGATGTGTGCCCACCCAACGAAGGTCGAGCGGTCTGGCTTGAAGGTAATCCCTGGGTGGTGGGGGTTCCAACAGAACAAGCCCCTGAACGACGTTGTGAGGAGAATAGGCTATGCGACAACAAGCTGCTGCGAGTGCGAACTTTTGCGGTCGGACCCGGCGGGAATTCCTCTGGGAGGTGGGAGCCGGTTTTGGCGCCCTGGGACTGACAGCCTTGTTACATAACGACACTCTCCTGGCAAGTAGCGGTCCCCCAAAGAGTCCCCCCACTCCCGTCCGCTATACCAATCCCTTGGCCCCTAAGAAGCCTCATTTCACACCCAAGGCCAAGGCGTGCATCTTCCTGTTCATGTACGGCGGCCCTAGCCATGTCGATACCTTCGACTACAAGCCGGAACTGATCAAATACGACGGCAAGACCGTCAAGATCAAAACGTTCGGCCGGGCTGGCCACCGCAATCAAGGGCGGATTGTCGGGCCGAAGTTCGCCTTCAAGCAGTACGGCCAATGCGGCAAATGGGTCAGCGATCTGTTCCCCCATCTGGCCCAATGTGTGGATGACATTGCCTTCATTCATTCGCTTTATGCCGAATCGCCGATCCACGGTTCCGGCCTGTTTATGATGAACAGCGGGCGATTGCTCTCCGGCAGTCCGTGTTTAGGGAGCTGGGTCACCTACGGGCTAGGGAGCGAGAATGAGAATCTTCCGGCGTTTGTTGTCATGCTGGACAAATCCGGCGGACCGATCAACGGGCCGAAGAACTGGTCCAGCGGTTATATGCCCGCGGCGTATCAGGGTGTGGTAATGCGGGCGGATGCCAACCCGATCCACGATCTAGCCCCGCCGCCAGGTATGACCCGTGCCCAGCAACGGGCCTTGCTCGACCGCCTGCGGGAAAAGAATGAGCAGCATCTGGCCAGCCGAGCGGACAACAGCGAGTTGATGGCCCGGATCGCTAGCTATGAGCTGGCCTTCAAAATGCAGCAATATGCCCCGGAAGCCGTGGACTTCTCCCAAGAGACAGAAGAAACCCTTCGCCTCTACGGCATCGGCAACAAGCGTACCGATGATTTTGGCCGCAAGTGCCTGCTCGCCCGCCGCTTGGTCGAACGGGGCGTCCGCTTCATCCAGATCTACTCCGGCGGCAATCACAATGATTACAATTGGGATGCTCACGGCGACCTGGTCAAAAACCACTCCTTGCATGCCGGCAATACCGATCAACCTATCGCTGCACTGCTTAAGGACCTCAAGCGCCGGGGACTGCTGGACAGCACGATTGTCATCTGGGGTGGGGAATTCGGGCGGCAACCTACTGCGGAGTACGAACAGGGCACCGGGAGGGACCACAATGCCTACGGCTTCACCATGTGGATGGCCGGAGGCGGTATCAAGGGGGGTGTCAGTGTGGGTGCCACCGACGAACTTGGTAACGAGGCCGTCGAGAACCGCTTCCATGTGAAAAACCTCCATGCTACCGTGCTCTGGCAAATGGGCCTGGATCCCAATAAATTGACCTACTTCTACGGAGGATTGGATCAAAAACTGGTGGGTGTGGAGGGAGCCGAGCCGATCTGGCAAATCATATAACACCCTTCGGGTCTGACCATGACTGCACTGTCCTCTGGGCACGGTCCGCGCTGCCATCCGCATCCCCTTGGCCTGCTACTTCCTGGTGCGTTCCTTGTTGGGGTTGAAAGGCAACGCGGGTACTGAGGCGAAAGGGGGACGGCCAGCGAGAAAGGCCGGTGCTGGACAATTCGCCGGAGAGAGACTGCTATGACTGCCTCGACGCCACCCACCACCTTCCAGACGATTCCAGGACATGATGAGCTTTCGGCCATTCCACGAGACCTGTCCTTCCATCCGTGCGACACGACCGGTCCTTTTCAGGTCCTCAGCCGCGAACAGGTGGAACGGTTCAACCGCGATGGGTATCTGATGCCCTTCCGAATCTTTTCCGAATCCGAGATGGCAGAGATTCGCCAGTATTTCGACCGCTTGTTGCAGCGGTATCTCGCGGAGGGAAAAGACAGCTACTCGATTAGCTCCGCTCATCTGCGCCATGGGCGGGTCTGGGACATTTTGACGCATCCGCGGATCGTGGCCATCGTGCGGGACCTATTAGGTCCGAGCGTGATCGCTTGGGGGTCGCATTTCTTCTGCAAGCTGCCGGGGGACGGCAAGGTGGTGAGCTGGCATCAGGATGCCAGTTACTGGCCGCTAACGCCGAGCAAGGCCGTGACCGTCTGGCTCGCCATCGATGACGCCGATCGGGATAACGGCTGCATGAAGTATATTCCCGGCACGCATGTCCTGGGCCATCTGACTTATCAGTTGACGGAAAACGATCCAGCCTATGTGCTCAATCAGGTTGTGCCGGAGGTGGAGAAATACGGGGAGCCGGTGTATGTGGAGCTGCGGGCGGGGGAGGCTTCGCTCCATTCGGACCTGTTGTTGCACGGGTCAGAGGCCAACTATTCTGCGCGCCGCCGCTGTGGTTTGACCCTGCGCTACACGTCAGGGGATGTGCGGGCCTATCTGGGCTGGGATCAGAAAGGCGTAGTAGTGGCAGGGGAACCGCCGCCGCATTGGGCCAATCGCACTCGTCCTGTGGAGGATTGACGAGACTGCTGTGCTTGGGTTCGATGGGGCCTGCCACAATCGAACTCAGCACGGAGGGGAAGTAAGTTTCGGACTGGCCCTTAAGGGCCTGGCGCAGGAGGAAGAACGGGGTGGAGCGAAGGTTTATTAGCGCCGCCTCTTTTTATTGCGGCGTCTACGTTCCTCGGCTCGCTCGCGAGCGCTTTTGCGGCGCTGGGCATCCGGCGTCTTGATCTGAATTTTGTCGAGACCACCAGGGAGGAATGCGCCCATTTGTCCCAATCCCGTGACCATTTTCAGGCGTTGCCAGAGGGACAATTGTGACATCTGCCGCATGAGGTGGCGGACCTGCTCGAATTGTTTGAGGAACTGACCCACTTCCTGGACTTCCACCCCTGCGCCCCGTGCAATCCTGCGGCGGCGGGACTGATCGATGATGTCCGGGTTGGCCCGCTCCTGGCGGGTCATGGAGTCGATGATGCCTTGCACGCGCCGTAGAGCAACTTCCGGGTCTTCCCCTTCAGGAATCATGTCGGCCATGCCGGGAATGCGCGAGAGCAGGTCTTTCATGCCCACTTGGGCCAAGAGGGAGAATTGCTTACGGAACATATCCAAGGTGAAATCTCCCTTGGCCAGCGCTTCCTGTTGCTTTTTGAGTTCCTCCTCCGAGATTTGCTTCTGGATGGCGGCAATCTTTTCGACGACTCCCATAAGATCGCCCTGACCGAGGATGCGCCCCGCCATCCGTTCTGGGACGAAATCTTCGAGTTTGTCGAGTTTTTCTCCGACGCCGATGAATTTGATCGGTACGCCAGTGACCGCCTTGATGGAAAGGGCGGCGCCGCCACGGGTGTCGCCGTCGAGTTTGGTGAGGATACAGGCGTTGAGTTCCAAGGCGTCGTTGAAGGCTTTGGCGACATTGGCAGCTTCTTGGCCGATCATTGCATCGACAACCAGATACACCTCATCCGGCTGGACCAGATTGTCGATCTGTTGCAGTTCGCGCATGAGTTGCTGGTCGATTTGCAAGCGGCCAGCAGTGTCCAGGATGACGGTGTCACAGAGTTGTCGCTTGGCGGCCTGAACGGCGTGGCGGCAGACATCGACCGGCGACGTGGATTCGCTATAGACGGGCACATCGATTTGGCGGCCCAGGGTTTGCAACTGTTCGACGGCACCGGGGCGCTGAAGGTCCGCCGCGACGAGCAGGGGCTTGCGCCCACGCTCCTTGAGGGTCAGGGCTAATTTAGCCGCGGTGGTGGTCTTGCCGGAACCCTGCAAACCGCAGAGCATCAGAACCACGGGCCGGTCCGAGCGTTGAGGAATCCGCGGATCGACGGGACCCATCAGGGCGACCAATTCGTCATAGACGATCTTGATGATCTGCTCGGCAGGATCGACGCGGGCGAGGACCTCTTGGCCGGTGGCTTTAGCCTCCACGCGGGCGATGAAGTCGTTGACCACATGGAAGTTAACGTCGGCTTCCAGAAAGGCGCGGCGGACCTCCCGCAACCCTTCCCGGATATTCTCCGGTGTCAGGCGCCCCCGCCCCCGCAGTTTCCGGAGTGCCTCGCTCAATCCACGGGTAATGCCTTCAAACATGCTGATGGTCTCGGTCCGCGTTCAGGACTTTTTGCCAGAATCCGCCGCCTCGTCATTCCCACTTGGGAAATCCCAGGACTCCCTAACTAGTTCCTTGTCCCCCGCCCTAGTTATTTGGTGTAGCCTGTCCTGTGTTGTTACTCTAAGACAAGATGTGTCCGTCTTCAACCGGACGTTCGCCCCACCGTTTTTCGTACTGGACTCGGGGTGGCTGCTTGATGGGGTGCCTCCCCCCAAGCGGGATACCAGGTACCTCATCACTTATCAGTTGAGAGTGATCTGCGGCCCGAATCGATTCCAGGGGAAAAGCCGCCTTGGCAAACCGACGCTATCCGGACATTACAAGCATGGGAGGGGAGAGCATGCGCCCGTGGCATTGGAATTTGGGGATTCTGTTGATTTTAACCGGGAGTTGGGGTTTGTTGTGGGCCGACGATTGGCCGCAGTGGCTCGGTCCCCAACGTGACGGTATTTGGCGAGAACAAGGAATTATCGACAAATTCCCTCCGGAAGGATTGAAGGCCCGGTGGCGCACGCCGATCGGCGTGGGGTATGCCGGTCCTGCGGTGGCTCAAGGCCGGGTCTATGTGATGGACTTGGTGCCAAGCAACGACCTGCCGGAAAGCGGTTTTGCCAAGGGTGCCCGCGTGACGGGCCAGGAGCGGGTGCTCTGCCTGGATGCGGCCAGCGGCAAGGAACTCTGGAAGCACAGCTATCCTGTGGAGTATCGGATTAGTTATGCGGCTGGTCCGCGCTGTACGCCGTCGGTGGATGGGGAGCGGGTCTACACTTTGGGGGCGATGGGGCATCTGCATTGCCTGGAGGCGGCCACGGGGCGCGTAGTCTGGTCCAAGGATTTCCTCAAGGATTATGCCGCATCGCTGCCGACTTGGGGCTTCGCCGCCCATCCCCTTCTCGATGGGAACAAACTCATTTGCCTGGTAGGAGGGCGGAAAAACCAACTGGTCGTCGCCTTCGACAAGCGCACCGGCCAGGAACTCTGGTCCGCGGAAAGTTGCTCCGGCGATTTTGGGTATTGCCCGCCGATGATCTACACCTTTGCCGGCAGGCGCCAGTTGATCATTTGGCATAGCCGGGCGGTGCTCGGTTTGGATCCGGAAACGGGTCGGCGCTTGTGGCGGGTCGATTGGGAAGTCCGGGCTGCTCTCACTGCTCCCACACCGCGGCAGATCGAAGGGGACAAATTATTCCTCACGTCATTTTATAACGGTTCCACCCTGCTGCGTGTCGGGGCGGATCAGGCAGAGATCCTTTGGCAGAGCAAAGCCAAGGGGGAACGGCCCAATCAGACCACGGACCTCAGCGCCATCATGCCGACGCCAGTGGTACAGGGGGCCTACATCTACGGCGTGTGCAGCTATGGGGAACTGCGTTGCTTGGAATGGGCCACAGGCAAACGGATTTGGATGACCATGAAGGCGACGCGGGGGCGCTATACACCTGCCAAGGTGGCTGAGGAGGAGGAACCGGCCAACAATGAACGCTGGAGCAACGCTTTTCTCATCCCCCACGGGGACCGCTGCTTCCTGTTCAATGAACAAGGGGAACTCATTTTGGCCCGGCTTTCCCCCCAAGGCTATCAGGAGATTGGCCGAACTGTGCTCCTGGAACCGACCAACCGCATGGCGGGCCGCAAGGTGGTCTGGAGTCATCCGGCCTTCGCCGACAAGTGCATCTTCGTGCGCAATGACCAGGAAATCGCCTGTTTCTCCCTGGCAGCACCGTGACGAGAGGACAGTGAGAAGGTCAGGCGCCGCTGGCGCCCCATCTCTATCTCTTGAAGCACCGGCCTGGTTCCGGCCTTGGGTGTCGCCCAACTACGTTCGAGGATCACACCAGGCCCGAAGCGGCTACCTTGATCCCCTTGAGGGCCATGCGGAGTTGCTCCGGATTGGGGGAGAACTCCAGGGCGGTCGCTTTGTCAATATCCCCGCGCAAGACCAACTCTTCCAGACTCTTGTTGAAATCCATCATCCCTTCGTTGTAAAAGGCGCGGATGGCATCGAGCAATTTGGAGTCCTGGCCTTTGAGTATGAGATCGCGGATGGTGGGATTGACGATCATGATTTCGTTGGTGGGGACCCGTTGCACGCCAGGTTTGATGGCCGGCACCAGTTTCTGGGCAATGACGGCACGCAGGTTAAAGGCTAGCGACTGTCGCACAGCTCCATGCTGATTGGGGGGGAACAGGCCAAGGATGCGGTCAATGGTGCTGTAGGCATTGGAAGCGTGAATGGTTCCGAAGACGACGTGGCCGGTTTCCGCAGCATGCACTGCGGCTTCGAAGGTATCTGAGTCCCGCATTTCGCCGACGAGGATCACGTCCGGGTCCTCGCGTACCGCATGTTTGAGGGCTGTATGCCAATCGCATACGTCGATGTACACTTCGCGTTGGTTGACCACGGACATTTTGTCGGTGAATACGAATTCGATCGGGTCTTCAATGGTGAGGATATGGAGCGGCTCGTGAGCATTCATGTAGTCGAGCATAGCGGCGATGGTGGTGGATTTGCCCGAACCGGTGACGCCGGCTAGCAAGACCATGCCCATCTCGAAATGGCATAGTTTTTCGATCACCGGCGGCAGACCGAGTTGCTCGAAGGTGGGAATCGTCGAATTGACCAAACGGGCGACGAGAGACCATTTGCCGCGGGCTTTCATGAGGTTGACACGGAAGCGGGCCTCATCCTTGCCGATGACGTGAGCAAAGTCGGCCCCGCCGGTTTCCTCGAAGACGCGCTTATCTTTTTCCTTGAGTATGGGGGTGATGAGCTTTTCCAGCGTTTCCTGTTCCAGAATGGGGGTGTTCATCTTCTGAATGACACCCCGCAGACGCATCATGCCGGGCAGCCCGGCCTTCAAGTGCAAGTCAGAACCCTTATGCATCATGACCGTGCGGAACAACTGGTTGATCGGGGGTTCGCCGGGTACAGCCGGGGCCACCTTCAGACCAGGTTCCGGCGAGTTGATCGTAATCGGTTTGTACGTATTGGCGGCCGGTGGTGTGCTCATACGCCCTCCTCTCGTTCGTTCCCCAAAGATTCGCCTCCCGAAGATGATCCCGAATAATCCGAATTACGGAAGGCAGTCGGGAACCAATTCCCCGCGCCTCTGCCCTATTGTAACCGCTTCTTCCCTGTGTTGGCAGAGGGGGAGGAAGAAGCATGCCAAGCTCATAGGTGCAGGGTTTCTGGGAGCAAGCCGCTCGCTTCGGGGTAAGATTCCAGGCGGACCGGCACTCCCTTACGGGCCAAATAGGCTTTGGTTTGCCCGATGGAGAATCTCCCGTAATGAAAGATGCTAGCAGCTAAGGCTGCATCCGCCCCGGCCCGATAGGCTTGATACAGGTGTTCTGGGTGCCCAGCTCCCCCGCTGGCCACGACAGGAATCGACACTGCTCGGCTGACCGCCTCCAGCATTTCCAGATCGTAGCCGTTTTGCGTTCCGTCAGCGTCCATGGAGGTGAGGATGATCTCGCCTGCCCCCAAGGCTTCGACCTGTTTTGCCCAGGCCACTGCTTCCAGTCCGGTGGGAATCCGACCGCCGTTGATGTGCACCTCCCAGAACGTCCGGCCCTCCCGCTCGACCCGCTTGGGATCGATGTTGACCACCGTGGCACAACGCCCGAACTTGCGGGACACTGCCGTGACTAACTCGGGCTGGCGTACCGCCGCGGAGTTCAGGCTCACCTTTTCAGCCCCAGCTTGGATAAGCCGCGTGGCATCGTCCAGCGAACGAATTCCACCGCCGACAGTGAAGGGCATGAAGATGCTCTCAGCCACACGACGTACGACATCCAGCATGATGTCCCGGCCTTCGTGGCTGGCGGAAATGTCCAGAAAGACCAGTTCATCTGCTCCTTGGACGTCGTAACGCTGGGCCACTTCTACCGGGTCTCCGGCATCCCGCAAGTCCACAAAGTGCGTCCCTTTGACCACCCGGCCCCGATCCACATCCAGACAGGGAATGATGCGATACTTCAACATGCGAACGGTTTAGAGAAACACTCGGATTGGTTCAGCGTTCGGAACCGCCCAATCCGCGACGATAAGCTTCCTGGCCATTACCGTAACCCCAAGCCATGCTAGCAGCTACCGCGGAAAAGGACAACCTGTGTGCCGCAAAAGTACACTCGTCCGATAGTCCGGGGGCTATGTTTACTCGGCCAATTGCGCGCCAGGTCTCTTCCTGCGCTGTAGGACGTACAGCACGGGGAAAAACGGAAGAGTTAGCCTGCATGAGCTGTACTGCTATGCCGTAGATTCTCGCCCACTGAAGGGCCAACCGGTGGTGTTGCTCGGCAGGGGGAACCTAACGGATCTTTTGAGCTGCGACCCAGAGCATGTAAGCAACACGTTCGCGCAGCACGCGCTGTTTACGCCGGGGTAGGTAAACATCACGCCACAGATAATACAGAGTTGCGATAGCTAGACACGATAGCGAACAGGCGAACACTGGATGCACACGTGCCTCCTTTCCCATCCTGAGCGTCAGGGGTTGTTGCAGTGTGATCGCCCCCTGGGGCGAATTCCTGATGCAACCCTAGTGCGCCCGCCCGCGGTGTCAAATCCGGCGAGAGCGAAAACAGCCCTTCAGCATCTCTAGCTGCTCGCAGCCGGTGGTACGCCTTGCGCTGTCAGCCAAGAATTGGCGGAAGGCCAGAATTGGGTTTAGCTCAAGCGTGACGTCAACTCGTCTACGTCCTCCTCGTGTGCCTTTCCTGGTTTGGGGCCAGCAAGAGGGTTAACTCTGGCCATCGGAAGAGGAGGGAGGAGGTGTTTGGAGGCGGAGCGAAGCAGGGGCCGATCGCGGGGAGGTCCACAACTGGCCATGCAGGCCGCTCAGGGGGAGCCGCCCCAAGCGCAGGCGCCGCTCTCCGACTTGCAGTTCGTAAACATCCTCCAATTCGTGATAACCCAGAACCTGAACGAGGGCACCGGGAACTAACCCCAATTCCCGCCAGTGGCGTAGCCGGGCCGGGTTGTCGTCTTGCACTTCGCGGATGATCACCGTTTGACCGACACGGAAGGCGGGCAGTGGCTTAAGGCGGCGGCGTCGGAGTGAGCCGGTCCGGGAAGGGATCGGATGGCCGTGTGGGTCCTCGACTGGCTCCCCCAAGTACGCGGCCAATGCTTGCTCCAGCCGCGGGGAAATGGCGTGCTCCAGCGCTTCCGCCTCGGCATCCACCTCACTCCAATCCAAACCCAGAACCTGGGTGAGAAACAGTTCCACCAGGCGGTGCCGGCGGATCACCCGACGGGCGGCCATGACCCCAGCTCGTGTCAGGCGTGCTCCCCGCGATGGCTGATACTCGATCCACCCCCCTTCCGCCAGACGCTTGAGCATACCCGTAACCGATGGCCCTTTCACCTTCAGCGCCTGGGCGATCTGCGTCGGCGCTACCTGGCGCTGCGCACCGCCTAATCGGTGGATCGCTTTCAAATAATCCTGGATCGCTTTGCTCAAGGGTGGCTGTTGCGGCATACTTCCGCCTCCCGCCCCAAGGGCTTCCTTCCATCATATCATTCCCCGCCTGGTGCGAGCACTCCTGTAGCTTCCTTCTTCTGCCGAGGTGCCTCTTTCTTCTGCAAGGATGATGTTTTCACTTCCTTGTTCCCGCGCGGCCCTTGCCCTTCGCCTGCGGAGGGAGTATCGGAGCCAGTGCAGCGTTTCTCGGAGGTTCCTCGATGCTAGCCTCGCAAACGACCCTCATCGTGGTCGATGCGCAACAGGGTTTCACCGAGCTGTGCCCAGAGGAGTTGCCGATTCCCGGCGGAGCGAGGATTGTGGGGGCGGTCAACGCCTTGCTGGCTATGCCCTTTGCACGCATCGATGCCACGCAGGATTGGCATCCGCCGAATCACTGCTCCTTTATCGGGCAGCGAGACAATCTCTATCCGCCACATTGCGTGCAGGGGACGCGCGGGGCGGAATTTCTGCCGGGACTCATGACCGAACGCTTCCACACCATCTGGCGAAAGGGATATGAAGCCGATCGCGATGCTTACGCCGTTACAGCTCAGCATCCGGGCTTTGCGGCCCTGCTCCGCGCCCAACGAATCACTACCGCCGTCATCTGCGGCCTGGCCTTGAATATCTGCTGCTACTTCACGGCGCGAGACCTGCGGCAGGAGGGGTTCGAGGTATTTCTAGTCGAGGATGCCAGTGCCGGGATTGACGTGCCGCAGGCCGGATTGTACCAGCAGCAGACCCGCCTCGAAGCCCTCCGCTTAGGGATCCGGTACATCGATGTGGCAACCCTCCGCCAGCAGTTGCGCATCGCCTGAAGGCAGTCGCAGTGCCCCTGCCTATGCCCAGCGGGCCAAGAGGCAGGATAAGCCATTGGCTCCACGACCTGTTCTCCTCAGGATCGCTTGATTTTAGGATTCCGCCCCTCGGTTTCGGGGTGCAGCCCGCTCGGTTCCAGGGGTTCTTCACCAGCCCAGACGTGTCCGTAGTTGTTCCAGGCCGCCGCGGAGGGCTTCGTCCGCTGTGGGATAGACACTGTGGGGATCGTCCAGGCGTTGGCCATTGGTCATGTCCACCACGGCACAACTATAACGGTCCCACGCCGGCCGGACTTCCAGACGATAGAGCGGCTGGCCGTCGAGCCACACTTCCGCCGCCTGCGGGTTCAAATCCGGACGCAACTCGCCGCCGTGCCGCTGAAGCCAATCGGGGGTGGGGGGCAGCTTCAGACATGGGACAGAACGGCCATAAATGGTGACCGCCACCGATCGCTTCCTCCTGGGACCTCGAGTTTCGTTTCACTATCCAAGTTCCGCTGTGTAGGACGGAAACAAGCACCTTGTCCGCACGGAAAGCGGTTCCCCTTTCTTCTGTTATCATATCCGTGCCTCTGAAGGGGAATTAACTATTGGGGGAATGAAAGGACAGGTGAACCAGGAGCGGTTCCCTGCGCCTTGCAGTTTACTCCGGTAAAGGTTTGTCCTTGGTTTCCGGCAAAAACGGTAGGACGAGCAGACCCAGCAGGAAGATGCTGCACATGGTGAGGCCGGCGTAACGGAAGGGACGATCAGGGTAAAGTCCTCCCTCGGCGGTATGTGCGAAGACTTCCGTGGTGAGCAAGCCCAGCATGAGCGGCCCGCTGGCGGCGATGAAACGCCCGACGTTGTAACAGAAACTGGTGCCGGTCGCCCGCAAGCGCGTGGGGAATAGCTCCGGTAGATAAATCGCGTACCCGCCGAAGAGCGCGAGCAGGCAGAAGCCCATTAGCACATTCATCCAGAGAATGTCGGAGCGGGTTTGCATTTGGGTAAAGACGAGAGCAACACTACCGGAGGCGGCCAAGAAGGTGATGGTGAAGGAGGGGCGTCGGCCGATGCGTGCGGCAAGCCAGGAGAACGAGGACATGCCCAGGAAGGCCCCCACATTGATGGCCAGCGACGTCATACCCGCCCAAATAATTCGCTGCCCGGCGATGTATCGCTGCTGTTCCACCCCTTCGAGTCCCAGAGCTTCTGCCTCGGAAGCAAAAGCGCTGTTCGAGATGCGCTGCGTCAGGTCGATGGCGAAAAAACCGATGCCCCATAGGCCCACAACGCCGACAAACGCCAGGAGCATCCCCAATAGGGCATGGCGGGTTACCCATCCCCCCCCGAACAGCTCGAGATAGGAGCCGAGTTTCTTGCCCAGTCCTTCATCTGCCGCCGCCTTGGCCGCCCGCCAGCTTTCCGGTTCTTGCAAGCGACGTTGGATCAGAATGACCAGGCCCGCTGGCAAAATGCCGATGAGAAACAAAATCCGCCAAGCGCTCAAACCATACTCCTTGAGCGCATCGAGATGGCCGTTGAGTTCGAGTAGTCCCAGGGCGATGAACAACAAGGCAGCAGTGATGTTGCCGATGGCCGACAGGGCTTGCATGAGTCCCAGGGTGAATGGACGCGCATGATTGGGCATCGTCTCGGCCAAGAGAGCGACCGCTGCCGCGAATACCCCGCCGACCCCCAGACCGGTTAAAAAGCGGTAAAGGCAATAGTCATACGGTCCGAACGATAAAGCGCTGAGACCGGTGAAGATCGAGTACAGCAGAATGGTCAGCGTCAGGGTGCGGACTCGACCGAGCCGGTCGCCGAACATGCCGAAGACCAGGCCGCCAGTGGCCCAGCCAATCAGAAAGATCGACGTAGCCCGGCTGGCCCAGCGAGTGACCGCATCCCGATCCGCCTCAGCTCCGCCGAGTAGATCCGTCAAAGACATCATCCGTGCCAGATTAAACAGTTGCTGATCCATGCAGTCCGCCATCCACGCCAGAGCGGCCACCACGAAGACAAACCATTGGTAGCCGTTCAAATCAAGCAGGCTGGCCCAGCCCTTTCGCTCCGTACCTGTCAGGATGGTCTCTGGTGCTGCGGACATCGGTGGCTCCCTAAAGAACCCTCGCTCGGATGACATTGGGAATGGTCCTGGCGAGTTTCCCTCATGGCGGGAATCGCTTTGCCGCCAGCATAGGCAGCGCGAGCCAAAAAGGCTAGTTTCTGCTGGTGAGGTGTGCTGATGGCGGCTCGTGCGCTGTGCAGACCGCCAGAGAAGAACAACGACTATCTTGGCGGCGGGCAGGATCCATGGTATCCCTTGGTTGCGGCAAAGGGTCGGGCGAAGGCCGAAATCTGGGAGGAAGAGGGCAGGTTGGGTTCGTGGGGTTCCGATGGGTATCGGAGCGAGTGGGATGCAGTGTGCGCTGCACACTGGGGATGGACAGGTGCGGACCAGTCAATCCCTTCGGCAGCCCGGCGACCTGGAGTTTTGTGGGTGAACAGGGGAAACTTCAGGCCCGTAGCTTTGCGCCCCCGCCTTGCGACGGGTTTGCCCTTTCGAGGATGAAAGGTGGCCACCCCAACCGCTGGACCATCGAACCCAACCCCAACCTCCTTGTGGGAACAAGGAAGCTGTTGCCCACTCCAGCATAGCTCACGCTCCACCGCCTCGCAACTCACCCCCCGCCCCCGCTCCGGCTTTTCCTCCCGTCGATCCGGTACCTTCGGTTCCCCTCCCACTAGGCGTGCTTCCCTCCATACGGTCGCACTTGCGAGTTTATGCGGATCTGAAAGGCTTCCCCTGACCTTGGGAGAAGGGAAAAGCTCCTGTGTTTTTTGCAGCAGGCAGGAGTAGGGGGAAACGAGTGGACGAGGGAAGCGGGCGAATCAGGAGTAGGGGGAAACGAGTGGACGAGGGAAGCGGGCGAATCAGGTGCTGGAAGTGTCCCGCCGCTGGGACTGGAAGGTGAGCCGATCTTGGGCCGGATCGTGATCGACGATCACCGTGTCGCCATCGCGGACGGTACCGGTGAGGATGAGTCGGGCCAAGGGAGTCTCGATTTCCCGCTGGATGGCGCGTTTGAGCGGCCGGGCGCCGAAAGCCGGTTCATAGCCGACCTCGACGAGGTATTTCCGGGCCGCGTCGGTCAGTTGCAGGGTGATCTTGCGATCCTGCAAACGCGCCTGCAAGCGAGCCACCTGGATGTCCACGATCCGCATCAGGTCCGCCTCTTGCAGCGAGTGGAAGACAATGATCTCATCGACGCGGTTGAGGAACTCTGGCCGGAAGTGCCGGCGCAATTCCTCGAAGACCGCCTCCTTCATCCGTTCATAAAGTTCCCCCTGGAATGCGCCCTGGTATTGCAGGATGCGTTGGCTCCCGATGTTGGAGGTCATGATGACGATGGTGTTTTTGAAGTCCACGGTGCGTCCTTGGCCGTCAGTCAGTCGGCCATCGTCGAGCACTTGCAGCAGGACGTTGAAGACATCGTGGTGGGCCTTTTCGATCTCGTCGAAGAGGATGACGGAGTAGGGGCGGCGGCGGACCGCTTCCGTCAACTGCCCGCCTTCCTCGTAGCCGACGTAGCCAGGGGGGGCACCGATGAGGCGGGACACCGTGTGCTTTTCCTGATACTCGCTCATGTCGATGCGGACCATCGCCTTTTCGTCATCGAAGAGGGCTTCGGCCAGAGCACGGGCTAGCTCGGTTTTCCCCACACCGGTTGGTCCCAGGAAGATGAACGAGCCAATAGGCCGGTTCGGGTCTTTCAGTCCGCTGCGGGCGCGGATGACGGCTTCCGCCACTGCTTGGACGGCCTCGTCCTGCCCCACTACTCGTTTGTGCAGTTCCTCGGCCAGATGCAACAGCTTCTGCTTTTCCCCCTCCATGAGTTTCGACACTGGGATGCCCGTCCAGCGGCTGACCACCTGGGCGATCTCCTCTTCGCCGACTTCCTCTTTGACCAGTCGTTGCCCCTTCGACTGTTCGACTTCGGCGATGGCACTGGCTAATTGCTTTTCCAGCTCAGGAAGGCGGCCATATTTCAGCTCGGCGGCCCGGTTCAGATCGTACTGCCGCTCGGCCCGTTCGATGTCTCGGCGAACCTGTTCGATCTGTTCGCGCAGGGTTTGAATCTTCTGGAGAGCTTGTTTTTCGGCGAGCCAGCGAGCTTTGAGGGTGTCGGCTTCCGCCTTGAGTTCCCCCAGTTCCTTTTCGAGTTTCTGGAGTCGATCGCGGGAAGCGGGGTCGGTTTCCTTTTTGAGGGCCTCCCGTTCGATTTCCAGTTGCATGACGCGGCGGAGCACCTCATCCAACTCGGCGGGCATGCTGTCGATTTCCGTGCGGACCATCGCGGCGGCTTCATCGACTAAGTCAATAGCCTTGTCGGGCAGGAAGCGGTCGGTGATGTACCGGTGGGACAGGACTGCCGCCGCCACCAGAGCGGAGTCCTTGATCCGTACCCCGTGGTGCATCTCGTAACGCTCCTTCAGCCCGCGCAAGATGGAGATAGTATCCTCCACGGACGGTTCATCGACATAGACTGGCTGGAAGCGGCGTTCCAGGGCGGCGTCCTTTTCGATGTGCTTGCGGTATTCGTCGAGCGTGGTAGCGCCAATGCAGTGCAATTCCCCGCGCGCGAGCATTGGCTTGAGGAGGTTGCCGGCATCCATAGCCCCCTCGGCTTTGCCAGCCCCCACGATGGTATGCAACTCATCGATGAAGAGAATGATCTGGCCCTGGGAATCGGTGACTTCCTTAAGAACGGCCTTGAGCCGCTCCTCGAATTCCCCCCGATACTTGGCGCCGGCGATGAGCGCTCCCATGTCTAGCGCGACGATCCGCTTGTCTTTGAGGCCCTCCGGCACATCCCCCCGGACGATGCGCTGGGCCAGCCCTTCGACCACGGCAGTTTTCCCGACTCCCGGCTCGCCAATGAGAACGGGATTGTTCTTGGTGCGACGCGACAGGACCTGGATGACCCGCCGGATTTCCTCATCGCGGCCAATGACCGGATCGAGCTTGCCTTGCTGGGCAAGTTGGGTCAAATCCCGTCCATACTTTTCCAGAGCCTGATAGGTTTCTTCGGGGTTAGGCGAAGTGACGCGCTGGCTGCCGCGGACCTCACGCAGGGCAGACAGTAGCCGCTGGCGCGTTACCCCGAACTCCTTGAGGATGCGCCCCGCCGGGCCGGTATCCTCTGTCGCGGCCAGGAGCAGATGTTCCACGGAGACGTATTCGTCCTTGAGCTGGCGGGCTTCATCCTCGGCTAAGGCGAGCAGCCGCAGAAAGCGCTGGGTGATCCGCGGCTCGATGTTACTGCCGCTGACGCGCGGCTGGCGCTCCACTTCCCGCTGCAATTGAATTGTCACTGCTTCGGGGGACAAACCTGCTTTGCGCAGAATAGCGGGCGCCAGCCCTTTCTCTTGATCCAGTAGAGCTAGCAGCAGGTGCTCTACATCCACTTGTTGCTGTTGCCAGCGGGCGGCGAGCTTATGGGCCTCGGCCACCGCCTGTTGAGCCTTTTCGGTAAAACGATTCAAATCCATGACAAACCCTCGTGATTTCGTAATGACTAGGGATTATCAAATACTTCAAGAGTGTTCCGCAGGGCCAAGACGGAGTTAACTTCCGCGTTTGCCTGCGGCAGTGAGTTTGCGGCGGCACACCCTCCGCTACCGCTGGCGAGCGCCGCGTCTTCGTCGAGTTGGAGAGTCCAAGCGGGGGGAAGGATTCACACGCAGGGACCATAAGCGGCGGATTGCGAAGCCGAAACAGGATCGGTTCCGGCGGAGGCAGCGGCAAGACATGCCTCCGTTTCTGGGTCGGAGGGAGAATAAGCGATCCTTGCGAAGGACTGAATGAGGGGGATATAGTGATGCAGAGAGCGACGGGGAGAATCCAAGTAGGAATGAGCGCCTAGGGCAACATCAGACAGAGCGGAGAGGACGTTCACCGGAGGAGGGGAGGGGGTGAGGCGGCGGCTCGGAGTGGCACGGCGCTTGTGCTGGACGGTGGCCGCAGGCGTGATCATCGCCGGGGGGTTGCTGGCTTTGGACGCTTGGTGGTGGCTGGCCGGGTGGCAGCGTGCCCTGGCTTTGTCTGCCTGGCTGACCGGCATGATTGTGCTGGTGTGGTGGTCAGGTCTGGCGGCGGTTCAGGCGTGGGAGTCATCCCCCCAGAAAGAGCGGGCGATCCGGAGCCGGGAGCGGCTGGCTAATTTAATCGCCGTAGTCGCGGCGGCCCTCGCCTTGAGTGCTCTGGTTCTGACCCTGCTCGGTTGGCCGGAAGCGCCTCTCCACGCTCGCCGTGTGTTCCTTCCGTGGTCCGAGGCATTGCGGCCGGTCCAGTACCGGATTGTCGTCACCTCCGGGGATGCGGCGATTCCCGTCGGGGAACGCGTCACAGTGAGTGCCTATGTCGAGCGGTTATCCTCCGCCGCACCTTGGCCACCGCAAGCCTGGTTGATCCGGCAGGCGTTGCCCCGCGGGCTGCCCGAACGGCTGCCGATGCAAGGAGATGAGACCGGCTCCGTCTACACCTCATTGAGGGTGGAAGGTGATTTTCGCTACCGCATCGAAGCCGGCACGGCAACAAGCGACTGGTACAATGTGGTCCGGATCGAACCCGTGCGCCTGGCGCGGGAATCGGTTCTGCGGGTCGAACCGCCCAGTTACGCCGTCCATCTTTCCCCTCGGCAGTATGCCATTCCCGAAGAGGAAACGGAGGGACTGCGGGTCCTGGCCTGGCAATATGGCGCAGTTCAACTCCAGGTAGTGTTCACTCGGCCCGTGGCGACAGCCTACCTCGAGTGGCGAGCGGAGGAGGCGAGTACCGTCGAGATTTTGCCACTACTACTCGATGGCGAACACCGGGAAGGGACCGTACGCTGGACAGTGGCGCGCGGGGGACGCTGGAAATTAGTCGCGGTGGTGGAACGGCAGGGCCGGCGCTGGTACTGCCAGTGGCCGGGAGTTGTGGAGGTCCAGTCGGACCTGCCACCTCGCTGGCTGGAAGTGTCCGGCCTGATGGCCGCACCGCGCCGCTTGGCGCCGGGAAGCGTCCTGCCCATCCGCTTCCGCGTTCAAGATGATTTCGGCATCGCCCAAGTGTGGCTCGAAGTTGTCCGGGTGAATAATCCCTGGCCGCAGCAGATCAGCCTCTCCCTTACCACCCGCCCAGAGGGCACCGTGGAGGGACAGTACGACTGGCCTATCGACGCCCAGATCCGCGACGGCGAAATTCTGCGCCTACGCTTGCGGGTCCGGGATAATCGCCGGGTCGAGCATCCGCCGTTGGGACAACAAGAGTCTGTCTTCCCTCCCGAAGGCTGGTGCGAAGTGCATGTCGATCGCACCGCCCCGCCTCAAGCCCTCCAGGATATTCTCGCCCAGCATCTCTGGCTGCGTGAGGCGATCGCCGCGGTTCGGAAATACTGCCAGGACTCCCGCCAAACCCTGTTGCACATCCAGCGAGAAACCCCAACACCATCTTGGCAGGACCATCACCGCACTTTGCTGCGGCAGACCGCTGAGCAGTATCAGGAAGTCCGGCGAGTCTGGGACCGCGTCCTGCTCCACCTCCGCGTACAGTCAGAACTGCGCCCCCTGCTGCAAGATGCGCGCCGGACCCTGGAGGAATTGGACCAGCTTGGCCGAGTCGCCGAACGCTGGCCTTTTCTCCTCGCGTCAGCGGAACAGCACGAATCCCTCCAGCACGCCTTGCGCCGCCTGCAAACGCTGGAACATCACTTGCACCAGCTCGAACAGATCAGCGATCGATTGGCGGAAGCCCGGCAGCAGTCCTGGCAACTCCAACAACTGGCCCAGCAATTGGAAGGAGTGGCACGTCAGGCGGAGCTAGCCCGTTCGCCCGAGGAACGCGCGCAAATCCCCATCCTGTGGGATCACTGGCAGCGCGACTGGCAACACTGGCTGGAAAGCACCCCGGCCGTACGGGACGTTTGGGAGCGAAGTGTTGCTCAAGAACTTCAGCGACTCCATCAACGTGGCCAGGAATTGCTCCTGGCCCTGGAGCGCCTGGAGGCGACCGAGGCGTTGGCCTTTCACACCGCGGGGCAACTCTTCCGCCTTTCGCAAATGGAATGGGCGCGGTCGATCCTCCGGCAAGCGGAAGCCTTAGACCAAAAGCGCGCCGATCAGCCGCCCCTGAAATCTCTCCCCCCTGCGCGCCTGGACTTCTTTCGCCAAGTGCTCACCCATTTGGAGCGTGGGGAGTGGCTGCCGGCTCTGACAGTTCTGGAGCAGGGAGCCGAGGAAGCGAATCGTCTGGCCCGCGAGTGGCAAGAAGCTGCGCCGGAGTTGGCCCACCAGTGGCGGCAACTGGCCAGCCGATGTCAGCATCAGCGTACAGTTCTGGCCGACCACAAGCAGCAGATTCTGGCGTATCTTGCCGGGCCGCTCCAAGAGTCGGTTCCGGTGCTCGCTCGCCGGGTAGAGCGTTGTGCTGAAGCTGCTGCCCTCCTCCTGACTCCGGATCGTTTAGCCTCTTGCCCCGCAATGACAGGCTGGTTCCTCGGCGAATTGCGAGCTGCCGCCGAAGCCCTTCAGGAGGGGCGCTGGACGCAAGCCCAGACCGCTTTGCATCACGCTGCGGCTTGGCTGTTCCTTCTCGAAACAGTCAAGCGGCCTGGGGAGGAAGCCTCTGGGCGGCTGCCATGGCGTTCCCTTCAGGACGAATTGCAAACACTGATGCGCCTGGTCCAACGATATGGCGATTCCCCAGCCCTGATCCTCTCGCAAAGTCGTTGGGCGCTCCGGCAACGCTTGCTGCAACTTCAGGATTGGGATCAGCAATGGCAAACCCTGTTGACCTCGACACCCTCGGCTTTGCTCCCCACAGCGGCCATTCCCTCCCCCGCTGAGCGCCAGCGTTGGCGGCAAGCCTGGTATGACTTGGACCAGACCCTGATGCGGGAAAGGGTCCAAAGCTCGGTCAGTCCGTTGGCTTCCCTTCCGGCCTATCAAGCGGCCTACCGCCTGGGACAGCAAGCCGTGGAAACCCTCGCTTCTGCTCTCCCCAAGGTGCCTCCCGCACCTCAACCAGAGGATCCCTCCTTGGTTACCACCATCGCTAAGCTCCGGCAGGTCCAATCTTTAGTATCTGAATCTCTCATGTCTGCGCCATCACAGGCTCCAAGGGATGGCCAGGAACAAGTCGCTCGGTTTCGCCGCTTTGCCCAGCTCTTGCACGAAGCAGCAATCCTCAGATTGACCCTTCCCCCCGTGGACGAATCGCAGCCTGGAAAGGAAACACCTTTCCCAAAGTTGCCTCCCTCCCCTTGACTGTCCCGAATGATTTCGCGCAAACCGATGTAGGGGAACCTGTCGAAAGGAAAACCCTGCGAAAAGGTGCGGCAGAGCTGAGAGAGAAACCCTCAAAAGCAAATCATCTGAGCGATAACTGAGGGGGGTGTTCTGCGTCTCAGCGCGGAATGGAGGCCTTGGGGCGATCGAAGTCGCTGTTTTTGCCGCGCCCGCTGATGCCGCATCCCCCGCATCCTGGCAGCAGAAGCAACACCAATCCCCAGATCAGCACACGGCCGCAGAGCTTCATAACAGCTACTCTGTATTTCCATCCAAATTGCATAAAGCAGAGTATGGGTATGGAAAACTCTACTACTTGGCAGCCAGTGGAAAAGAACAATCCGGGTTCCTCAGGAGAGGCCCCCGGATTTTGACCACGAGATTTTTTCAGGCTTCGGGAAAACGTCATCGATTACTTCTTTTCCGTGGGCGCTGTGGTGCCGCCACCGCCACCGCCTGCCGCGGTGGCCTTGGTTGCCGGCTTGCTATCGCCGCAGCCGGTGAACAGAGCGAAGCTGAAGGCCAACACGAGCAGAGACAGAACGCGCTTCATGGAACTCTCCTTCAGGTCTAAGGGTTAGGGGGATACAAACCCAAACACACTTGGAAGCAGGCAAGGCAAATCCGAGTGACGCTCACCTGCAGGGTTGCCAACGTAGTCAAGTCAGAGCACGTGGTACGAGGGCTTGCCTATCCTCTCGGAGGAGATTACTTCTTCTCTTCTGTCTTCTTTTCCTCTTTCTTCTCCTCCTTCTTCTCTTCAGTCTTCTTTTCTTCTGTCTTCTTTTCCTCTTTCTTCTCGTCCTTCTTCTCCGGCGTTGTCGTGCCGTTCTTCTTTCCGTCATCGGCCTTGGTGGCAGGCTTGGTTGGCTCTGTCTTCTTGGTGGACTTGGTGTCAGTGCCACCACCGCAACCAGCGACCACACCTAAACCGAAGGCGAGGGCTACAGCCAGCAGAATGCGTTTCATGTGTGAACTCCTTTGGTCCTGACTCACGTTGTCGCGGAGCATATTCAGCCTACACGGAGCCTATTCCGGGTAGGATCACTCCCAAATTTTGGGCACACTTGTACAACAAAGAAACCTAGCCGGTAGCCGTAACCGGCAGAGGTATGATGCCGGAGGCAGAAAATTATTCCCGCAATTTTTTCCGGCTGGGGGAAAGCAGAGATTGCTGCGTGTAAGATTTTAGTTTTCTGGAGCTTAAGGCAGGTTGGAGAGGCATGGTAGCGAGCGATAGCGGCAAGAATTCCCCGGAGCCAGCGAACTACCGTAGGGGAATGAACTTCCTCTTTTGGGGAATAAACTCCGTCGAGACGACTCCAACATAATGAGGCAGACGATGGCGTCAGCCACAGTGTACAAGCAATTGGTGCAGGATTACTACGAAGCACTCTATCGCTTTGCTTATCGCCTGAGCGGTTCAGAGAACGATGCCTGCGACCTGGTCCAGGAAACGTACCGGACGGCATTTGAGTCGATTCACCAATTGCAGAAATTGGAGAGTGCCCGGAGCTGGTTGTTCCAAATTTTACTGAATGCATACCGTCAGCAGTGGCGTCGCAAGGGTTCACTCCAATACTGTCCTCCGGAGATGCTCTACGATCAGGTCAGCGGCGAACCGGAATCGTCCGATGGATTGGATGAGTCAGATTTGGAGTCAAGGGCTATCGACCCGCAGCTATTGCAGGAGGCGATTGATTCCCTGTCGGAGGAACTTCGCACCCCATTGCTCTTGCATTACATGGAAGGGTTTAAGTATCGAGAAATTGCGGAGCTGTTGGGAGTGCCGATCGGTACGGTGATGTCGCGGATCAGTCGAGCCAAGGGGCATATTCGGCGGTTTTTTCGGGCGAAAGGGTTGAAGGGGCCAAGTGCCCCGACGGGTGCTGGGGATGTTCGCCATGCGATGTGATGAGGCGCGGTGGTATTTGGAATTGCGCCGTGGAGAAGGGAACGAGGCTCTGGGGCCTGAAGTGCAAGCAGCCTTGGAAGAACATTTGCGGGACTGTGAACCCTGCGCCTCTTTCGCCCGCACCGAGGAACGATGGGACCGGCAGTTGAGCGAACAACTCCGCCAAGTTCCTGTTCCCGCTCACCTGGCGGACGTGCTGCTGACGCAAGCCGCGGTCTATCGAGGCCAAGCCTTACGCTTCCGCCTTTACCGCTACAGCGCTGTGGCGGCGAGTCTTTTGCTCCTGGCGGGTTTGGCCTGGCTAGGTTATCGGGCTTCTCGGCCCTCCTTCAGCACCGAGCAACTCGTTCTGCTTCACGATAGCCGCCTACAAGACCCGGCGAGTTATTTCCACCGCTGGTTAGAACAGGAAGGCTTGCCTCCGGAATTGCCCGAACCGTTGGACCTCAACTTGCTGGAACAAGTGGGGTATGAAGTGATCCAAGGGCAGAAGGTGCCGGTGGCCCTCTTTCGCCATCCGCAGCGGGCGGAATTTGCCCGCGTCTATTTCCTGCGGCAGAACGGACCGTTCCGCCTGCACCGGCTCAGCGACGCCGACGCTTCCCACACGGTGGCCCGCGTGATTGCCGATCCCCGGCGATTCCGAGGTGTAACCTATGTCATCGTCTATCCGGCTGGTCCGGAGGGGTTGAATCCCTTCCTCCGCCCCAATCCTGCCACGTCGTAAATCTCCGTTTTCACTTTGAGAACTTAAATCGCTCATGGCGATACCGCCGTGAAGGAGGGGTGTTTAACATGCCAACCGGGATGAGAGGTCATTTCCGGCAAGCATTTCTCTGCATCTTTGGAGGCCATGTCATGCCAGTGGTCCAAGGATTTCGCGTTGCTGGTCTCTTCGGGTTGTGGGGTATGATGATAGCGGTGGCTTCTGCCGCACCCCAGGGATTGCCGGGTCCGATTGCCGTTCCCGGAGCACCTGGGATGCAACTCCAGGGGGGTAAGGGAATCGGGCCGTTGGTTAGTGCCTTGGCGACCGGCGGCATCCACGGGCAGCAGTTGGCTGCGATGATCCGGGCATTCCAGGCAGCCAAGGGAATTGGGCAGGGGCATGTGGGGAAAATGGGCGGTGGCAAAGGCGGCTTGGGAGGAGCAGGACCCTTTGGTCCTGAAAAAGCAGGCAAGGGTGGCAAGGGAGAACAGGCCTTCCCCGGTGTTGGCCACCCAGGGATGGTTCCCCTACCCAATTTAGGCGGTCAACAGGCCAAACCGGGTGGTAAACTGCCCGTTCCTGGAGGCGTACCCGCGGATCCGGGCAAGGCAATTCCAGGGGGCAAACTTCCGCCGGGCCGCGCTCAGCCCGGCTTCGTCCCGCCGTTTGGACCCGGTGGCAAGCAAATCCTTCCCGGGGGCGGACCCTTCGGTAAAGGCAAAGGGGGACAAGGAGGCCAAATCCTTCCCGGTGGGGATAAGCAGGGAGTCCTGCCGCCTTTTGTTCCCGGAGGTAAAGGTGGTTTCGGCGGTGGCGGCCTCTTCGGCAAAGGGAAGGGGAAGAAGTGAGGCGGGAGGAAGGCACTGCTGCGCGAAATTGCGGTAAAAACCTCTTGCCACGGTGCCGCCCTTGGCCTATGATGTGTAATGCAACGGGGACGTAGCTCAATTGGTTAGAGTACCGGACTGTCGATCCGGTGGTTGCGGGTTCGAGTCCCGTCGTCCTCGCTGCGAGACCAACGCCTGAACGTTGGTTTTTTTGTTGTTCCAATTCCGGGTCATTCTACTGGGCGAGTTATAGAGACTTTCATTGATGCTCGGTTCCTAATCCAGTCATTTCTCTAAGCCTGCCGAGAATTACTGATTCGACCGATGTTTCGCGCGGCCACCTTTCCGCCGAACTCAGCAGTTTTAGCTTCGCTAGATTGAACGCCACAATCGGCAAAAATTGACTGCTAGCAACTTCCTTTTGCTAGGCAGACCGGAGGCAACATCCAGAGTATGGCTATGGTTTGGAGCTTCGATCCTAGCATGAGTGGTGGAAGGGGTCGGTAGAAACTGGGGGAGGGTGGTAGGGCCAGAGCGAGGCATTCAAGGCTGCGAAGCGATGAGGACGGCGGCACTCATTTACCCGCACCAGCTTTTTCATCCTCATCCAGCGGTGAGAGGAGCGGATGTCATTTTCCTCGTTGAAGAGCCGCTTTTGCTTAGCCAATACAACTTCCACAAACAAAAGCTGATTTTTCATCGGGCCAGTATGCAGCGCTATTGGAAAGAGCAAGTTCCCCCGGCACGCTATGTACCGGTGGGCGAGCTAACGGACACAGGAGCGATCGTGCTTCAGATTCAAGCGGCGGGGTGTGATGCGGTGCGCGTTGTGGATCCGTGTGATGATTGGCTTTTGTCTCGCCTACAAGCAGCGTGTGCGGCACGGGGGGTACGCCTAACTGTTTTGCCTGATCCACACTTCCTCACACCGCAAGCCGAGATCGAAGCCTTTGCCCAAGGTCGAAAGACATTTTTCTTCACGGAGTTTTACATTCGGCAGCGGAAGAGGCTGGGAATACTCCTGACGGCGGAGGGTCAGCCGAAGGGGGGAAAGTGGAGCTTCGATCCGGAAAACCGACAGCGTCTGCCCGCGGGGTTACAACCGCCTGCTCCTATTTTTCCGCCGGAAGATAAGTACGTTTGGGAGGCACGGGAGTATGTGCGGCGACATTTTCCGAATGCACCGGGTGCCGATACTCCGTTTCTTTACCCCACCTCGGCTGTGCAGGCGCGTGATTGGCTCGCCGAGTTTCTGGAGCGGCGGTTCGTCCATTTCGGGGCCTATGAGGATGCCATCTCTGCCCGGTATGGGGTGCTGTTCCACTCTGTGCTCACGCCAGTGTTGAACGTGGGATTGCTTTCGCCGGGCGAAGTGGTGGAAGCGGCCTTGCGCTATGAAGGCCGGGTGCCTTTGAACTCGCTAGAGGGGTTCCTCCGACAAGTCATCGGCTGGCGCGAGTTTGTCCGCCTGGTGTATTTGGCGCGTGGACGCTTCCAGCGGACCCGCAACTTTTGGCGGCACACTCGGCCAGTACCAAAGTCCTTTTACGAAGCTCGCACCGGGATCCTGCCACTCGACACGATCCTCCATCGCGTCCTTCAGACAGCGTATTGCCATCACATCGAGCGGTTGATGGTTTTGGGGAATTTCCTGTTGCTCTGCGAGGTAGCTCCGGATGCCGTTTATCAATGGTTCATGGAGATGTTCATCGATGCCTACGATTGGGTCATGGTGCCGAACGTCTACGGGATGAGCCAATATGCGGATGGCGGCCTAATGACAACCAAGCCGTACATATCGGGGAGCAGCTACATTCGGCGGATGAGTGATTTTCCTCACGGGGAGTGGTGCGCCATTTGGGATGCCTTGTATTGGCGATTCATCGACCGCCACAGCCAGTTTTTTGCGGGCAACCCGCGCATGGCCGTGATGGTCCGGTTGAAAGAACGACTCGGTTCCCGCCGCTTGCTGGACCATTACCGGCGCGCGGAGGCGTTCCTGGAGCGGTTGCACGGAGAATGATGGAACTCGACCGGGGTATTTTTGAAAGCGGTTGCACGGCGGATGATTTTTCCTCGGAGGGTGGTGGAATGGCGATGCGGCGCCCTTCCTGTTCTCGGTCCGCCAAGGTATGCCCGGTATGCGGACGCTCCTTCCACTGGCACAAAAAGTGGGAACGGGATTGGGACCAAGTGCGCTACTGTTCGCATGCTTGCTGCCAACGGAAGAAGCAATTGCGGAAACAGACCGAGGAATCCGACGAAAGAACGGGGTACAGAGTGGCTGTTGAACGCAGGAACGGAGTCGGGTAGCCGGAAAAGAAGTGCAAGGTACAAACGGAAGTTGTATCCCCTCTGAATGCAAGATGGGAGAAACTTTTGGAAGCGGGGATCAACCGGGATTGGGCGGTTCGGAGGGAGAATCCGGGAACAGCGGGACGGGGCGGCGCTCCGGCTGGCTAAGATCGACTCCAACGAACACGCCTTCGGCCTCGGTGACATGGATGGTCTCCGGGCCGCGCTCGGCGTACACATCGACCTTGACGGTCATCGAAGTGCGCCCGATTCGGATCACCCGGGTCACGAAGCGGACCACATCACCGACCAGCACCGGCTTTTTGAACTCGACACGGTTGAGGGCCACGGTGACGAAGGCTGCCCGAGGATTGCCGCCGCGCAGGTGCAATTCGCGCTGGGCAGCAATGGCGCCGGCCAGGTCGATGTACGACAAAAGCACGCCGCCGAAAATCGTGCCGTGCTTGTTGGTGTCGCGCGGCATCATCGGCACCTGGATGGCGACATACGGTTCACCGGGGATAGCAGAGGCGTTCATGCCGGTTGTTCTAGGAGTTTTCGACTTTTTCGGACTATCCCCTGTCACTGGCGGGGGAGCAGTTCCGGCAGATTGGCAATGCGTAAGGCCGTGACAGCCACCACCTGCGCCCCTTGGATCAGGAATGGCTCCTTAGCTTTGTCGAAGGTGTCCGATTGGGTGTGGTGGGTCAGGCGATATTCGTCCATCTCTTGCAGGCAGGCGAAACCTGGTACCCCGGCGCTGTTGAAGGAGAGATGGTCTGTGCCGCCCATGCCGCGCAAGCTGGGACCGACCCAGCCCTCCAGTTCCTTGAGGGTCTCCAGTTCCCGTTGGAGGATGTCGTAACATCCCTTGCGGTTATGCAGAGCTAGGCCAAAAACCCGTCCGGTGCCGGTGTCGTGGACGATGGCGGCGGAATGGCGCGGCAGTTCGTTTTTGTAGCGCTGCACATACTGGCGGGAACCGTGCAATCCTTGCTCCTCCCCGCTGAAGAGAACGAAGCGGATAGTGCGTTTCGGAGGATGTCCCTGGCGGGCCAAGGCGGCGAGTGCGCGGGCGACTTCCAGGACAACGCAACTGCCGGTGCCGTTGTCAGTGGTGCCACTGGCCAGGTCCCAGGAATCCAAGTGCGCGCCCACGACCACGATTTCCTCCGGCTTTTCGCTGCCGCGAATTTCGCCCACCGTGTTGTAGACGGTGATGGGCCCGCGGATGAAGGTGTTGTGGATTTCCGTTTCGACGCGGACGCTCATGTCTCCCTGAGAAGCCAAGCGCCAGAGGAGGGAATAATGTTCATGGGCCATGTAGAGGCGGGGGACGCGGTTCTGAGCGGCAACGATGTCCCCCGGCCAGCCGCCGGTGGTGACCAGAAGGCCGTGTGGCTTGGCAGCATCCGACACTACGCAGGCGACCCCTTCGCTCTTGAGGAACTCATTGAGGGCAGCAATACCGGGTTGCCACTCATCGTGGAGGAAGCCATGACCTGCTAGCGAAGTGGTGGACCAGCTATAAGGAACCGGTTCGCGCGGTGCCGGGATAGCGGATTCTGCTTCCGCCGAATCGGAGATGGCTGTTGGGGGTGGATTCTTCTTACCGTCCTTTTTGTCCGGCGGAGGCGGGGGTGGGCCGTAGCGCAGGTCCGTCACAGGAGCAATGACCGGCGGCGGGGACAAAAGCACAACCGCATTGCGGAGTTTCCCCTTGTATTGGGCCAGCTTATCTTTAGTACGCTCCCGAATAATGACGACCGGTCCGGTTACCTTGCCCGAGGTGCCGGGGGTCCAGCCAGCGGAGGCGACAAGTAGGCGCAGGCCGCTGTCCGGTTCCACCAGGCGCATGGAAGCATGTCCCCGTTGCCAGCCGACGGGGATTTCCCAAGGATCGAGCCGGACGTTCACCAAACCGTATTCCCGCATCTTCTCCGCCGTCCAGTGATTGGCCCGTTCCAGCCCCGGCGAACCGGTCAAGCGAGCGCCGATGACATCAGACAGATACTGCAAGTTCCGCATGATTTGGGAACGTTGCCGGATTTCGGCGAGCACGGCCCGGTCTAGATCGACCGCTGTGCGGATCACCGGCTGCACTTGTGCCAGGCGCGGCGGGGGCGCTACTTCTACCTCGGCACTGTGGACTAAAGCAGCCAGGCCGCCGGCCAGAAAAGCCAGCGTCAGGAAAAACCGGGGAGGCAGCGGCAGCGTATACATGAGTATAACCCCTTGTGGCGTAACTCCCGGAAAAACATTCACGGACGAGGAAGACGATTGCTAGCCATTGTGGCGGCTTCGCCGCCAATGAGCAAGAGGCGGGCTGCATTTCTCAGGGGTATTTTCACCGGGGATAAGAAGTCTGAAACGCTGCGGCGGGAAATGGCTCAAACTTCCCCTGGCACAAAAACCGGACCGGTGGGAGAGGACCGGCCCGGTTTGAGAGGCGGTGTACCCCTAGAGGGGGGGTACTATCCTTGGATGGCCAACGCCGAGGTTACTCGACTCGCAGGGTCAGCGTCTCCGAGTGGCTCTGGAACTCCGGAGCGTACATGCACTGAACCTGAGCGTAACCCATGGGGTATTGGCCGCGGTGCTGTACGCGTAGGGCGTACTCGAAGACATAGACCCCTTTGGGCAGATACTCGATGAAAAAGTGGCTGGCAGTATCGCGGGTTGATTCATAATACCCCAACCCATCCTGCCACTTGTAGCGGCTCAGGACGTTGACCGGCTCAGTGCCGCTGCCCCGGTAGTCCTTGAGATGGACATATTCCATGTCGCGGTCGGTGCGCAGGATGATCCGCACAACCAATTCATCGCCGACGGCCACAGCAGCGCCGGGTTCCACGGGTGTCAGCACCGGTCCGCTCTTGCCATATGTGCGGCGGAAGAGTTTCTTTTCCAGCTTCAGAGGCGTGTCCGTCTGCGGCGTGACCTTGCTCAGGTCCTCCAGATAACTCCAGTGGATGCTGCCCCAACTGACGCCCGCATCCGTCTTGCGCAGGGTAATGCGGCCGTAATCTGGCTTGATGTCCGACTGCACGAAACGATGCTCGTAGAAGCCGGTGCCCGCTTCCACTTTCTGGGGCACGATCTTGTAGTCCCCCACGGTGACTTCGACGAGCGCGTCGGACTGCAAGAGATTGTCCCCGCGCAAGAGCAGGGCGTAGATGGCATCCGCTGTGGCTTTCGTGGTTTTCCAGTCGGTGGTCTGCTTCATCTTCAGCAGCCAGACCTTGCAGTTTTCCACCGCCTCAGCATCTCCGAGCACCTCGTCGAAGGCTTCGATCATCAAAGCCTGGGTTTCGATGGGAGCGCGGAACCAGGAGTGGGACATCTCCTGATCTCGCCAGTACATGCCAAGTTCTTCCTCGACTTTGGCGTGCTCGCGGATCGACTTGAGAATGGCCCTGGCCGTTTCCTTGTCGCCGAAGCGATGCAAGCCGAGGGCAAGATGAGCCTGGGACTGGCGGTGCCCCAAGGGGAGCCAGTATTTCCGGGCCTGGTCCAGCCAATAGTTGACCGCTTCCTGATGTTCCGGGGCAATAGCGCGATCGGCGAGGAAGAAGCTGCGGCCGTAGAGGTAGAACGCCACGATTGGGCTGAGGTGGTTTTCCTGAGGTTTGTGCTTTTGGGCCTCGAGGTATAGGCGCTGTGCCAAGTGATCCAGGTGAACCACAGCGCGCAGGGCCGGCTCCATGTCGATTTTGACGCCCAGGTGACGCAAGCGCCCGAAGCCCGTGGTAATGTAAAGGGTGATATAGTGATTGGGCGGGCCGCCGGGGAACCAGGGCCAAGCACCGTCGGGGTGCTGCATTTGGGCGAGCTTTTGCAGGGTCGCTGCCAGCTCTCTGTCCAGACGGTCGTTATCGAAGAGAACGCCGACTTGCCGGCGGGCTTCGCTCTCCCGTACAGCCTCGCGGATCCACGGGGTTTCTTCCAGCAGCACACTCTTGAGGTCGGCGTTCTTCTCCAGCGGGCTGTCTAAAGCGGCCGTGCCCTTCCACTGGTCGAACACCCGGCGGATCCTCGGGTCGCTATTGGCGATGTGCCGGGCGAGGGCATTGGCATAGAGACGGTTGAAAACCTGCTCGCTGCATTCGTAGGGGTACTCCATCAGATAGGGTAAGGCCATGATGGCGTACCAGGCCGGTTGGGACACCATCTGCACGGTCAACGTCTGATGGCGCAGGGTGTCGCTGCGGCCGGATTCGAGCAGCTTGCGGAACTCGAAGGTCTTCATGCCTGCGTTGCGGATCGGCAAAGGAAGCGATTCCCGCACCAGGACGCGCCGGGCGAGCACGGGGAGGTGGGCCTCTTCTCCGTCGCTCATCCGCGGCCCTGCCGCCACCACGCGATAAAGGAGCGGGCCGACGCCATCGGGGACGGTCAAGCGCCAGGCGTAGGTCTTGCTCTCCTTCGCTGCCAACTCGAATTTCTGCTCAGCTTTGATATTGCCCAGCTCCGCATCCACGGGACGCAGGGTGCGAGCGTCGAACAGTTGTAAACGGACCTGCCCAGCGATCGCCTCGGTGCTGAGATTGCTTACCTTGGCCGTGAACTCGATCACGTCCCCTTCCCGCAAGAATCGCGGCGGGTTGGGTTGCACCATGAGGTCCTTGGCGGTTACCACCTCCGCGGCCAAACCGCCGCTGCGCAACTGCGGATCGTGGGCAAAGAGCATCACCTTCCAGCGGGTCAACGCCTCCGGCGCGGTGAACTCGATGCGCACCTCTCCCTGCGCGTTGCTGATGAGATGGGGGAAGAAGAAGGCGGTTTCCTGGAGATTGCGGCGGGGGCTGACCTGATCCAAGGCCGCAGAGGAAGAGTTGGGGGGAACTGGAGGCGCACCCACCGGGTCCAAGGCGTTGCGATCAAATTCCCCAACAGCTTCTTTAGCTAATTGGGGCGCGGCCCGAAGCCTCTCACTTGCTGCCTCTGCCATCGCAGGCGGAGAACCGGAGAGGAGTTGGAGGCGGGTGGCTCCGCTTCGACCTATCAAACCGTCGTCCGGTCCAAATCCGAAGAAGCGATGGCCATGCCGGTCCCCGGTCACCTCTTTGGGGAAGCTGCGATAGGTGAAGGGTTCCAAATTCACTACCTCCGGTACTGGTGCGCGGACGAAAGCGAAACGCGAAGGCCCGTTCTCGAAGCGCAGGAAGTAGCGGCTATGATCGTGGCGGAAGGGGGCGATCTGTCGGGGCCAATTGTGGACATAGAAGGCGTCAAGGGAGGCGTCATACATCGCCGCGGCCACTTCCGCTACAGCTTTCTGAGCCTCCGGCCCGGTGATGATCGCCGTGAAAGTTGTCTTCTGTCCCGGCTCCAGGCGCGACACCAAACGCTCCCACTTCACCTGCAATTGCTTGTTGCTCCAGGGGACCTCCACCTGTCGTTGCGTCAGATAGGCCCGATTCTCCCGGACGAAGAGGACGCGCACCGTGAACCCGCCGCGCATCTTCTCGTCGATCCGCTGGCGGATGAGTTGTTGCGTGCGCTGCGGATCGGTCCAGAAGCTCTGGAGAATGCGCCCGCGATGCTCGATTTCCACATAAGCCTGGGCAGATTCATAACCGCTGCCCCAGAGCAGGAGGAATTCCTCGCCCACTTCGCAGCTCCATTTCGGAGCCACGAGCACTTGCGGCAGGCGGATGGCACAGCGGGCCGCCTCCGGTTCCACCACGATAAACTGATGTTTGGCTGTCACTTTTTTACCGAAGCGATCTTCGGTGGCGACGATGGCTCGGTAAATCCCGGGCGCTAGGCGGACGCGGGCCGTGAATTGCCCTTGGGCATCCGTGGAAAAGTCGGCGGTGTGCACCGCTTTATCCTCGGCCCAACTATGGGGTTGGCTGGGATCAGCGGGGGGTTGCTGGCCACCATTGGCCCCTCGCATGGGGAAACGTTCGCGGGGGTTGTCCATAGGCTGCCGCACAGGCTGGGGTGGCTGCCGGAGCGTGTAAATCGTCAGCTTGCCGCGGGCCGATTGTCCTTGGCCGTCGAGAGTAGTGGTACGCAGCGTCAGGGGAACCTCCTGGCTGGCGGGGAGCCATTCCGGGGTGGACATCTCGGCGCGCAGAGCCACGTAACCGATCTGGACCGAACCGGTACCGCTGCGGGTTTCCCCCGTGGTATCAGTCACGTCGGCGGTGATGGTGTAGGTGAAGGAAGGATCATCGGCGGGGTCCACTTGCAAGTCAGGTCGGGCGAAGAAGGTGATGGTGAAGCGGCCATCCGGTCCGGTGGTCGTGACGCCGTGGGCAATTTCTTGGGCAGGGGTCTCTCGCCAAGGCCGCCACCAGCAAAAGTCCTGTAACCAGCGCGGATAGCGCACCTGCCGGACCACGCGATAGGCCACCTTGCCTCCCGCTACCGGCACGCCGTTGTACTGCTGGGCCGTGCCCTGGACCGACACCGCCTGTTGGAGGCGCACGCCTTCCTGGGGCACTTCCAGCTTCACCTCGAATTTCGGCCGCTTGTACTCCTCGACGCGCACGACCGCCACTCCCTGTCCGCCGCGCTCCGCTCGGATCGTCATGGCTCCTGTCAGCCGGTTCTGCGGTGCCAGGAAGGTCCCAGAGAAGGAACCATAGTCATTACTCCGCAGTTGCAAGCGATCGATTTCCTTCCCGTTGACATCGCGGAACACAACGGTCACTGGCTCCCCGGCGAGTGTCTCGTACCGGTCCGCTTCTGCGTCTGTCCGCAACACGATTCCCTTGAAATGGATCGTTTGGCCCGGACGGTATATGGACCGATCTGTGAAGAACACGACGTTTTGCTGGATCCGTCCGAGGTCAAGGCCGTTTCTCAACCACAAGGGGTCGCTGGCTAGGAATTGATCCCGATGCCGGACGAGGAGGATGTAATTTCCAACTCCAAGTGGCAGGGAATATCGTCCCTGGGGATCGGTCACGGTTTGGGCGTCGACTTTGAACCAGCCTCCTTGTTGGCCGTGCTGCCAGGCTTCGATTTGGGCACCGGCGATGGGCGTACCCTCACGGGCATGCACGACCAATCCCTCGGCTACCGAGGTGTACTGATTTTGTCGTTCGACAATGGCCAGCTCGCTGACGAAAACGCTGGTGTAACCTAGCCAGGAACGGAAGTCCGGGTCGAATCCAACGAAGATGCGGTAGAAGCCCGGCTTGAGGTCCTTGGGGGCCGAGATTTTTTCCGTCCGCGGTTTGTAGTCTGGCGTGGGGGGCAGGACGTGGCGGAACCGCCGAGCATTCTTGTGTTGGAGCAACGCCTTGATCTCGTGCTCCTCGAGATGGTTCGGACTCCACCGCTGTCTCTGCAAAGCACGCACAAAATCATCGGGAACGATGCAGATGTGGGCCTCGGTCAAATTGCGGTAGGTGAGAGTAATGTCCGCCCCCGCTTCGGTCCAGACGCGCTCTGTGTTCACCTGAGCTTCCTTCGCTTCGATGCGGACGATTAATCCCTTAGCGAGTTGGCCACCGGCGCTCTTCGGGAAGCTGCGCTGAGCCTGGAGGGCGATTTCCCGCGCTTGGGCCCAGTCCCCTTCCTCGTAGAGAACCTCGGCGAGTTGATAGCGAGCCAAGGCGGACAGCTGGTGCTTCTCTTGCGTCGTGATGAACCGCTCCAGGGCCGCCTTGTACCGCCGGTTCTTGTCAGGCCCCGCCGCTTGGTTCCAGCCGAAGCGTAACCGGTGCAGATCGGCGTCCAGCAGCGCACTGGGGTCTTTGTCCTGCCGGTGGAAACTCAGCAGTTTCTGGAACAGTCGAATGGCTTTGTAGTTGGGGCTGTTGCGATCGGTGGTCTGAGGCTGCCAGGCGAGGAAATCATCCAGCGAGTCGAAGATGGGCATGTCCGGGGTGATCTCGAAGGCGTCTTGCGGCTTGGCCCCGGCTTGCTCTCCGGAGGCATAGAAGTGGATCGCCTCGAAGGCGAGGAAATCGTAAAGCGTAGGCCGGTACTTGTCCGGGAGGGTGCCGCCCTGGAGCCAGTGGCTATAGCGGCTGATGGGAATGGCTTGCAACTCCTTTTCCGCTTGCAAGGCCGCCTCAAAGTTTTTGTCGATCTCCGCATAGATGCGCGGCAGGTCCCAAGTGCGAATATCGTCGCCGGGAGACACCGCTGTCGCCGTTCGATTCAAATACCGCCAGCGGTTCTGCTGATAATACTGCCAGTACCAATGACCCAGAACGGCATGCAGGATGGGCCGCATCTCCGCGGGCATTTGGCCCATCTCCGCTTGCAAGCGTACGATCTTTTCTTCGGCTTTGTTTCCCTCGATGGTCCCGATCAGATGGTATTTTTTGACCAAGGCACGAATTGCTTCGGGATAGTCTTTGTCCCGCAGGGCCGCTTCCAGGATCGGCTCCAAAGCGTTGAGAGCCGTCTGCGGCAAGCCTTTCTGCTCCGCCTCCGCCACCTTCTTCCACATCTGCTGACGCGATTGTTGACCCATGGTATGGCCCACCAACAGGGATAGCGATAGGGCTGCTATCCACAGTACGCTGAGCTTGACCGATTGCATAACTCCGCAGCCAGACCTGGCCATCGCTGGGCCCCTCCAAAGGCGGAAATGGAACAGGGTATTCCACTTGTTGCCGACAGGTTAACACTTCCGACGATTTTCTCCGGTGCAGAGTTTCCTCCGGTTGGCACTTTTTTCCATATCTTCGTGAAGTTCCCCTTTAGGGAAACCTTCGGAAGTGCCGTTCCCTCCACCCAACGATTATCCCCGACGGAAGGGGGCTATTCCAGAGAGAAACTTCTCGGTTCCCAGAGAGAAGCTTCCCGGTCCTGCGAGAACCCTGCCAGTCTTGCAAAAGCTCCACCGGCTTGGGGAAAATTTTCCGGAATCGAGAGTTGCCAGCGATGGCCAAGAGGTGAACTTTCAGGTGTTGGCCGACGTCATGACCCAGTGGTCCGCTTCAGAGTCGAGGGGTGGCGGTCCGTAGGGAGAGGGGCGGAGCCGGCCTGGAGCAGGCAGCAGGCGAGGGATGCGGGCACGCTGGAGCGGTGGGGCTAGCGGGAAGGCGGTGGTATGGGAGTGTCATGGGGAGGGGACGGGGTAACAATGGAAGCGGGGGGAGTGGAACCCTCGCCGCGGGGAGATGGGGAGGCCAACGGATGAGGAGTGGCTTCCGAGAGGGAACCGTTGACCGAGGGTGTACAGGGAGTTGCCAATGGGAACCACCCCGAAGCTTCCGCCGAAGGCGCCGCTGGAGAGTCGTCGGTGCGAGGGGAAGCGGGGGTCAGGGCGGTAGGCAACTCCTTTTTCATCCGCAAGTAAATCAGATAGCCGGCGGCTCCCAGAAGCCATTCCACAATCCGCAGGGACAGCCGGGCAATTACTCCCCGACTGGCAGAACGTCCGGAGAGCTGGTACAGTCCCGCAAAGGCGGCTTCACCCACCCCGACTCCGCCCGGCGACACCGGCAGCGCTTGCACAATGAAGCCGATCGGCGCGATAACCAGGTGCTCGGCCAAACTGGCCGGCTGTTCCGCCGCTGTTCCAGTTGCAGGAAAGACGCGGGAGGAGGCATGGAACGCCAACACTAAGGCCACATGCGACGCTGCGGACAAAACCACGCCCCACGCCATCGTTCTGGGGCGTTGCCGGTACATCCACACGGCAAACCAAAACTCCGCCAGCACGCCTCCGATCTTCGGCAGCCAGCGTAAGCGGCGAGCAAACCGGTCCACCCGGCGCTGCGGCAGATAACCCAAGAGAATGAACCCCGCTACTGTCGCCCCGCTGCACACCGCCATCACTTGGATCACCCGCTGCAACTCGGCGTTGCCCGCCAACCGTTCCTCTCCTAGACCCCAGGCCGCTGTGCCCAGAACCGCCACGAACAGCACCAGTCCGAACAACCCCAGCGCCCGGTCGATCAGCACCGTGGCCACCGCTCGCGTCTTCCGCTCCCGATTCTCCCGCGCAATGAAGTAGGCCTTGAGCAAATCCCCCCCGATCGACCCCGGCAGAAACGTATTGAAAAACACCCCCACCAGACCCAGCCGGCAAGCATCCCGCAGCGTGAAGGGCAACTCCAACGCCCGCACCAGCAGATACCAGCGCACCAATTGCAAGCCTAAAGCTCCCGCCGTCAGCACCGCGGCGATTACAAGCCACACTTCCGACACCGGCCCCGACAGCAAACTCCGCAACCCTGGCGCCCCCGTCGCACTGTTGTCCTCCCAGTACCGGGTCACCACCCAGATCAGCAGACCGAAGCCGATACCATACTTAATCACCACACGCAAATAAGTCATCCTCCGCACCACTCCCTCGTTCCACAAGCTTATCGATTTCGATGATTTCGCCTGGTCACTCCTGGTTTCCCGGTCGCTTGACCCGCCCACTTCCGCTCAGCGTTTACCCTTCAAGCGAACCGCAAACGTCTCCCGTCCGCAATCGGCCTTTCTCTGTCTGTCCCCCTCCTCATAAACATTGGGACTCCCGAATCCGGTCCCCGGACTCCTCGCCGGTTCCAGACCTCCGCCATCCGGCATCGCTATTTCACCGGCCTTGGCCAATTCTGGAATATTTTTCACACTCCGTCCAGTCGAACCGCTTTCCAGGGTTCGGTCCTAGCCTGCCCTGTCGATTTTCTGTTCAGTGTAGGCCAATTCCGCTCGACTTTCGCCTGATTTCACGCGGTTCTGCCGCCCCGCTTTCCTTTCAGTCTTTTCCGATTCGTTCATTGGTGCGAACCGCTGTCCGCAGTTCTAACTTCTGTTTTTGCCGTGTCGTTCCGATGAGTTGCCGTCCCGCCTTTCTTTTCGCCTTTTCGCCTTTTCGCTTCGTTCATCCCAGTGAAGATTGCGAGAAAAAAGAGAGGCAAACTCCGACCTCGACGTGATCTTGGATGCCGGGTGGCCTGTCCAGCTTTCGTTGCGAGCACCTGCCCTGTCGTGGCTTCCCATCTCCGGGAATCTTCTGCCTAATGCCCAGAGCGCTGTTGACTTCTACCCCCGGCCAGCATATTTTGGATTGTGATGGGGATGTAGCTCAGCTGGGAGAGCGCTTGAATGGCATTCAAGAGGTCAGGGGTTCAAATCCCCTCATCTCCACTAAAAGTTGTGATACGCATATCTTAGGACAGTAACACGACGCATAATGTCAACATTCCCGAACACTTGCGGCTGAATTTCCCACATTCCGATCTCGTTCTGGCGATCGGATCATCTCGGATGCGTTATCATCCCTACGCCGCTTTCTGCAACATCTGATTGCGACATGGATACAAGACGCTGATCTTGCTGCTCCACGCCCAGTCCTCCGACCCCCAAGTCACTTTCTTGGGAAGCTTCGGTTTGGTAGAAGCGATGTTCGTTAGCCACGTCCACCGTAGCCCTCACTCGCGGACGACGCGGGCCGGTCTTCTTATCCATCGAGGGTGCCCCTGTGGATTTTTGGCAGCGTACTTGTTAGCGCGTCGTGAGTTGTCCCGTTGAAAGTTTGTTAGTGTACCCTATGCGGGTGCAACCAAATTCTCTGGGGGTTCCCTGCCGGGCAGCTCCGCTAGTCTGGGGAAACACCTCGCAGGTTCAGCCCCCACCCCCAGAAAATCTGGTTACACCCCCCCTATGCTATCACTAGACCAATTATTGACAGAACTGCTGCGGCCCGGTTAGGCGAACTACATGATGGGGTCGCCCTGAGCAGACCACGGATTCAGCATACTGGTATTTATTGCCAAGTGGCCTCCTAGAGCTGGAGTACCCCCGGCAGGACTCGAACCTGCGACCGGCGGTTTAGAAAACCGCTGCTCTATCCGGCTGAGCTACGGGGGCTAGGACATCACTTGAACTGCATCTCCCATTCTAGCGAGAGAAGATGGCGTCGTCCGACGGAGAGGGATAGCAGCCGAGCGCCGTAAATTAGGAAACGGGCAGAATGGACGCTTCGAGTTTTTTTGCTGCAGGAAGAATTTGGGAAGTTGTAGCATGGAGATTGTCCGACTTCATCAGCTAGGAATAGCGAGCAGCATCTCTCCTGTGAAAACACCACTATCCTGACTTTATCGTCATGACGTCCCGCGGTGATCGGGAGTTGGCTGGCATTAGGATCGTTTCAATCTGTCTCCTGGTGAGACTGGTCAGGGTTGGTAATACCCAGGGGTTTGGGCGTGATCAGCGGGGAAACGGCATCGGAAGTTGGCTTTGCACCCAAGGGGCAACGAAACAGGGGAGTGTGAATCGGTCCGTGACGTTCCAATGTGCTGGCGAATACGATCACCTGATCGACCCAGGTTTGACCGGCTTCCCAATCCGTGCGTTTGTCGAGAGCCCGCCGCAAGGACAGGTGAGTAGCATGGGATGGGATACGTCCCAAGGTCAGGTGGGGGGTAAAAGGTCGGCCTTCCGGTCGATATAGACCGGCGGGGATCAAGCGCTGGGCAATGCCTTCATGCAAGGTGCGGAGTTGCTCACTACCCTGGCGGACGCCGGCCCAGAGAATCTTCGGGTGATGCCAATCGGGGAAGGCTCCCAGTCCTGCAACGTGGAGAGAGAAGGGAGCAAAGGTATGCGTTACAGCTTGGACGTGTTCACACACCTCTGGCAAGTTGCGATCCTCGACATCGCCAAGGAACAGCAGGGTTAGATGGAGAGTATCCGGATGGGTCCATTTGATGGTAGGGGTGACCTGGGCTAAAGTTTGTTGGAGTACCTGGGCATTGTGACGGACACCGGCACTCACTTCGACGGCGATAAAGGTGCGAGTTCGGGCCATAGGACACCTGAGATTCGCAGAGAATCAGCATGGGCAGAAGTTACCACTTCTCCCGGCACAACGATTTGATCCGTGATATTATTCGACAGAAAACGGAAAGGAGAAAGACGGTTCGGAACAAAGCAGGAGTTTTTTTCGACCCGTTGGGGCGTGGCATTTGATCTGGAGCAGCCGGCGGCAGGGTGAATTATCATCTAGAATAGAGCATCTCAGGAAATTGAGAGAAGCTAAGAAAAGAGGGCAGGCCTGGCCGCCGATAGGTCGGGGTAATGTTGTGATCTCGACATTTGAGGAGTGGTTGGCAGCGTTGCAGAATAGTGGGCTGCTCACTGCAGCTCAGGTGGAGGAAGTGGCCCGTTTAGGCCGTTCGCGGCGCTGGCAGGAGTGGGATGAATTGTTCGAGATCCTGGCACGACGAAGGCTGGTCAGCATTTACGCAGGGCGAAAGATTCTTCAGGGAAAAGGGGGGGATTTGTCCTTTGGTCCCTTCGTACTGCTGGACAAGCTTGGCGAAGGCGGTATGGGCAAAGTGTATCGAGCACGCCGCCAAATGGATGGCACGGTCGTGGCTCTGAAGATCGTACGTCCCCATTTGCTGAATCATCCCTTGATCCGCCGACGCTATGAGCGGGAAGTAGCGGCAGCGTTGAGTCTGAACCATCCGAACATTGTACGGGTGTATGAGGCGGGGGAGCATGAAGGCCGGCATTATTTGGCCATGGAATTCATTGACGGAATCGATTTATCCCGCTTAGGGAAGGAATATCGACCGCTCGCCATACCAGAAGCCTGCGAGTATATCCGTCAGGCCGCTTTGGGACTGCACCATGCCCATGAGCGAGGGTTTGTGCATCGAGATATTAAACCCTCAAACATTATCGTGGCTGGAGAACGGCATTTGCCTCAAGCGGTGGAGCCGGCGATGGCCAAGATTCTGGACATGGGTTTGGTTCGGGCCATCGGGGCGGCGGAAGAGGGCATCGCACCTTTAGAGCTGACCCGGGAAGGCGTCGTTGTAGGAACCCCGGATTACATGGCACCGGAGCAGGCCAAGAACTCCCGACAGGTGGATATTCGTGCCGATCTATACAGTTTGGGTTGCACGTTGTATTTTCTGCTGGCAGGCCGTCCCCCCTTCGCTGAAGGAACGGCCATTGAGAAGATTCTCAAGCATCAGTTGGATCCGGTTCCACCCCTGCGGGAATGTCGCCCTGATGTGCCGCCGGAGGTGGAAAAACTGGTGGTGCGGATGCTGGCGAAACGGCCAGAAGAACGTCCGTCCTCAGCCCTGGAAGTGGCTCAGGAATTAGAACGCTGGTGCCGCTATCCGTTCATGCTCCATCCCACACCGATGGTTGTCCGGCAGCAAGGCCACTCTAGTTTATCCCTAGGTGCTGCTACCCCTCCGGCAACCACGCCTCCAGAGACGGAATCGGCCTTGCGCGGCCCCACCGATCCGCAGGTGACCCCGCCGGGACCGGCCACCTGTCCTGTGCCAATGACACCTATGGTAGTGCCTGATAAAGTAAAATCCCGGCCAACTTCCGCCTCCGCCGCCTCGGAGCGACAGGAACGTACTCCGGTGTCACCACGGAAACCAGAGCGTGTGGTGCCTCCTGTTCGGATCGGGACCAGTCGGCATCTGCCATCGGGGGGGCATGCATCAAGACGGCAAAAACTAAGGAAACGAAAGTGGTTGGGTATCGATCAACTTCTAGTCGTGGTCGTGATCGTCTGTCTATTTCTGGCCCTGATGCTGGCAGCGGCGGTGACCTTCCTCCTGCAGTGAAGCGTGCCAAGCGGTTGGAGGGTGGATTCTAAGGGTTAGCGTACTGCGCTTCCAAAGGCTCAAAGAGTCGGACCAATCGACCAAGGGGCAAATTCCTCTTCACCGACTCCTTGTTTTTCGCTTTTGGTTTTTTCTCCGCTAGCGACGGCGAGGATTTTCTCAAAGATTTCCTGGCCCACTTCTTCGACTGGCACGCCATCGAGAATCCGGCCGGCGTTGATGTCCATGTCGTCGATCATGTGTTCGTAAAGTGGAGTATTGGTAGCGACCTTGATACAAGGAGCCGGCTGGCATCCAAAGACGCTGCCCCGACCCGTGGTGAAGACACACACATTGGCACCGCCGGCGACAATTCCCGTCATGCTGACGGGATCGTAACCTGGTGTGTCCATAACGACGAATCCCTTGGCCGTCACAGGTTCCGCATAGCGGTATACTTCCACCAGAGCGGTGCTGCCGGCTTTAGCAATGGCACCGAGGGATTTTTCATAAATAGTGGTGAGGCCGCCTTCCTTGTTTCCGGGACTGGGGTTGTTGTTGATTTCCGCTCCGAAGAGGGACGTGTACCATTCCCACCAGCGAATGCGTTCCACGAGTTTTTCCCCGACTTCCCGACTGATGGCCCGGCGGGTAAGGATATGCTCGGCCCCGTAGATTTCGGGAGTTTCCCCCAGGATGGTGGTGCCGCCTTGTTGGACGATTAAGTCCGAGGCCACACCCAGTGCGGGATTGGCGGTGATGCCACTATTGCCATCGGAACCGCCGCAGTTTGTGCCCAAGATCAGATGTTTGGCGGGCAATGGGATTCGGCGGACATCGTTGACGCGGGGCAGCAGCTCCATAACAGCCCTCACGCCGGCGGACACCGTCTTGGCAATCCCTCCACATTCCTGAATGGTGAGAGTCAACGGCTTAGCCGGAGCGTTGCCATTGAGACTGAGCAAGTGCTCCCGTTCGATCAGATGGGTGGCCTGGGCAATTTCGCAACCTAGACCGACGAGAATGTAGGCGGCGACATTCGGATGGCGTGCAAAGCCTGCTAGTGTGCGTTCCAATTGCTGATGGTCCGGCCCCTCGTATTGCATGCCGCAGCCGAGGCGGTGAACAATCGCCATGACACCATCCACATTAGGATATTTCTGCAAGATACCACTGGCCCGCACGCGCTCCACGATGTACCGGCTGGTACTGGCGGAACAGTTGACAGTGCTGATCACGGCAATGTAGTTCCGGGTGCCGTAGCGCTGGTATTCCGGCCGATTTGGCCCACGATCGTATCCCAGGAAGGTGCGCCATTGAGCAGGGGGAGGCAACGGCGGTGGGGTCTGACTAGCAAAGGCGTAGTCCCGCTCAAAGACACCGACCTTGACGTTATGCACGTGAACATGTTCGCCGGGTGCAATCGGCCGGGACGCAAAGCCGATGATCTGCCCATACTTGCGAATAGCCGCCCCCTCCGGGATCGCCTGCAAAGCGACCTTGTGACCAGGACGAATCGCTGTTGCGGTAGAAAGCACAGTCTGATCCCAGAGTAACTCCGTTCCCGCAGGTATCAAACGGCGGCATACAGCCACATTGTCTTCTGGGCGTAACTGGATGGCATAGTCCCGTAAAGACCCCCTCATGATCCACTGTCCCTCGGTGTTTGAGCACCAAGATGGCGCTGCTTGACCTGTCGCAATCCCGTGGTTCCTCTTCTATCACCATAGCAAACCCCTACGAATTTGTCTGAGAATGGGCGATTGGCGTTGACGCTGATCCACCGTTGCTGTATCAGGATGGCCTGCTGGCTTGCAAAAATCCGACCGGAATGTGAGCAGGACGAAATTTGCTAAGGAGCAAAAGGGGGAGGCGCCTGCTCCTGACAGTGTACCCCACAGACCAGTGAAGGAGTCGCTGATGGACATCCGCAGCAAACGGATCGTGGTGACGGGAGGTGCAGGGTTTTTGGGTCGGCACGTGGTGGCCCGACTGCGGCGGATCGGTTGCGAGCAGATAGCGATCCCTCGATCCCATGAGTACGACTTGACGCGTGAGGCCGATATCTATCGCTTGTTGCACAAGGAGCGGCCCCATCTGATTCTGCACCTGGCGGCTAAAGTCGGCGGCATCGGTGCTAATCGCAAATATCCCGGTACGTTCCTCTATCAGAACCTGATCATGGGTGCGCAACTGATCGAAGCGTCCCGCCGATTGGGTGTGGAAAAGTTCGTCATGGTCGGCACGATTTGTTCTTATCCCAAATACACTCCCGTCCCATTCCAGGAAAGCGAGTTGTGGAATGGCTATCCTGAGGAGACCAACGCACCGTATGGCCTGGCTAAGAAAATGCTCTTGGCCCAGTTGCAAGCGTACAAACAAGAGTTCGGCTTCAACGGGGTGAATGTGCTGCTGGTGAATCTGTACGGTCCCGGAGATAATTTCGATCTGGAAAGTTCGCATGTGATCCCTGCTTTGATTCGCAAATGTATCGAAGCCCAAGAGCGTGGTGAGAAGGTCTTGCCCGTCTGGGGGACTGGCCGACCGACGCGGGAGTTTCTCTATGTCGAGGATGCAGCGGAGGCATTGGTACGGGCTGCAGAGGTGCTCGATACTCCGGAGCCGGTCAACATCGGTTCGGGACAGGAAATCTCGATTGCCGAGTTGGCTCGCCTTATTGCCCGGAAGACTGGTTTTACAGGGGAAATTCGTTTTGATCCCTCGATGCCCGATGGTCAACCGCGGCGCTGTTTGGACGTAACCCGTGCCCGGCAGTGGCTAGGTTTCACGGCTCGAACGAGTTTGGAGGAAGGGTTGGAGAAAACGATTGCTTGGTACCGGGCGGCACGCCAAGCGGCTAAAGCAGCCTGAATGCTTCCGGAGTTGTCCCAAACTCGGCATAATCTCAGAACTCACAACGGGGTGTCCCGATGGTTGAGGACAAATCGATTTCGGGATCGTCAGGTCTGCCTGCCATCGAAGGGTTGCAACGGGAGATTCGCGCCCTGCGGCTACAACTGGCGGAGTTGGAGAAATTCGTTCACAGCCTGACGTGGCGGGGACGCCTGCGCCGCTGGTTGGCCTTGTTGGTTGGTGCTCGTTTGAACCGCCTCGTTCACTACGCACCGCGCCCTTTGCGCTTGCCCCGGCGATATTATCAGCCGCTTCCGTTACCGGAGACGCCCCCGACAATTTCCCTCGTGACCCCTTCCTTCAATCAGGGACGATTTCTGGAAGCGACGCTCAGGAGTGTACTGGATCAGAAGTATCCCTGCCTGGAATACGTTGTACAAGACGGCGGTTCGACGGATGAGACTGTGCAGATTCTCGAACGCTATCGGTCCCAACTGTACCATGTAGAGTCTCGCAAGGATAACGGCCAGGCCCATGCCATCAATCTTGGCTTTCAGAAGGCGACCCGCGGCGAAATCATGGCTTGGCTCAACTCGGACGATCTGCTGCTGCCGGGGACGTTGCACTACGTTGCTGCCTATTTCGCCCGGCATCCCGAGGTCGATGTGGTATATGGCCACCGGATCATCATCGACACACAAGGGCAGGAGGTTGGGCGGTGGGTTTTACCGCCGCACGATGATACCATGCTGCAATGGGCGGACTACGTGCCCCAAGAGACACTCTTCTGGCGGCGTCACCTGTGGGAACGTGTCGGTGGCATCGATGAGTCCTTCCACTTCGCTATGGATTGGGACCTGCTGCTGCGCTTTCGGGAAGCGGGGGCACGGTTTGTACGCTTGCCTCGCTTTCTCGGCGCCTTCCGCGTTCATGCCGATCAGAAAACCACGGCGGAACTCGTCGATAAAGGCACACCCGAAATGCAGCGCTTGCGGCGGCGAATTCACGGGCGGGAGGTAACTTTGGAGGACATTCGCCGCCACATGCGGCGCTACATGATCGCTCACGTTTTGTACAATCGACTCTATCAGGTCGGTCTGTATCGCATTTGAACTGTTAGCTTCCACCTTATTTCAACTAGCTTGGAAGGGTGGCGAATTCTCACCCAATTGATGACTTATCGCATCACCCTGTTCCACACGTTTTGTTCCAAGTATCCCGTCTTCTTCTGCCGGGTCGAAACCTGCCAGCAACATTGATCCTTCGGATTGGGGTATGCGCAGTCAGTAAAGCGGGAGGCATCATTCCATCCCGGAGCATTTACAAAATTTACAATAGAAGGGGAGGAACTGGGAAAAAGATAGAATACGTCGCTAGAGAGAAGAGTGTGTGAACAATGGACAACGATAGGTCCGGGAAAGTACGTTTGCGGCGATGGACCCAGGGCGGGGTGCTTGCGGTCTTCTTTTTCCTTTTGGGCTGGCCTGTCTGGACGTACGTGCATGCAGTGCATCAGTGGAGGAGCGCCCAGCAGGCCGCTGAGGTTGAAAATTGGCCGCGCGTCCGGGAACATCTCGAAGCCTGCCGCTCGATGTGGCAGTACAACTCCTCGTGGCATTTGGCGTATGGCCGTGCCCTGCGACACCTGGGCGAATGGACATTGGCCCGTCAGCATATCATCCACGCGGAACGATTGGGACACGATCCGAGCGATGTTGCTTTAGAGAAAGCCTTGTTGCGGTATCTGGAAGGCGGCCCAACTGCCGAGAGGGAGCTGTGGGAACGTTTTAGCCGGGGAGAAGCGGCGGATGCCGTACAGATTGTGCCAGTCCTTGTACCGCGGCTCCTAGCCCAATTTCGCTTACCGGAAGCTGGGCCGCTCTCCGCCCGATGGGTTCAATTGCAGCCGCAATCCGTCACCGCCTGGAAGTACCGAGCGCAAATCCTCGAACGGCTCCACCCCAATAGTGACGAAACCGTGGCAGCATGGCGGCAATGGTGGCGTCTAGCCCCGCAGGATCGAACAGCCCGCTTCGGCTTGGTCCGGCTTCTGTTGCAGCGCCGGGAGCGCATCGAGGAAGCAGCGGCCCTTCTCGAAGAGCACTCGCAGCAATTCCCCGAGGATGAGGAAGGCCGGCTCCTTCTCGCCGAGTGCCGCTTTCTCCAGGGGAGCAGCGAAGCGGCCCTAGAATTGCTCCACGCCGTGATTGCAGCGGGAACGCAGGAATCGCGTGCCTATTGGCTTCGGGGACGATGGTACCTCCAAGTCGGAGATTGGTCACGGGCTATAAGCGATTTGCGTCGGGCAGTGGAGTTGGACCCTTCTTTCCCTGACGCCTGGTATAACCTGTTCCAGGCTTTGCAACAGGCCGGTGCACCGGCAGAAGAGGTCCAGCAGGTAGAGGAACGCTGGCGGCGCTGCGATCAAGACCTGCGACAAGCCGGGCTACTGGCCCGCCGCATCGGGGAGCAGCCGTGGGACCCCGATCTACGCCAGCAATTGGGTGAATTGTTCCTCCGCAATGGCAGAAACACCGAAGGTCTGCGCTGGCTGCATTCTGCCTTGGAGATTCGACCCGATCACTTGGCCAGCCATCGAACTCTGGCGGAGTACCACGAGCGGCACGGCCGCCCGGACCTGGCAGCACCTCACCGCCAATTCCTGTCGGCAGCTCGCCCCTCACAAAATCCCTCCGGCCAAACCCCGCGTTGAAGGCATGCTCTTCCACTAACCTGTAGCGATCTCTCCTGTTGCACGGGGAGATTATTCCCCGCAGTTTCCTCAAGGAAACCTAAGCAAGGACCATCGCGGCGTTCAGGTCAGGTTCCAACGGAACTGTGTTACCAAGGGAGTTGTTTGCTCTTGCATCCGCGGAGATGAAGCAGTATCAACTCGCCCTGCGTATTCCAGGATTTCGCAGTTTGCTATGAAAAACCAATCCCATGCGATGTGGATTATGGGCGTAGCGGTGTTCGGATGCTGCTGCGGTTGCGGAACCACACGCATGACCGACACGCCGCGTACGGCCACGGAAATGCTCTTGCTATCCCACGCGGTAGATTCCGCTGTCAGCCAAATTGATTTTTCCCCTCTGGCGGGACGTTATGTGTATATCGATGCTACAGGACTGGATAAGGATGTCGTCGATCGCGCCTATCTGATCAGCCTGGTGCGGCAGCAGGCGGCAGCAGCCGGTGCCATTCTCCAGGATGAACGGCACAAAGCGGATTATATCTTGGAAATCCGCAGCGGAGGCATTGGCACCGATCGCCACAGTGTGCTGGTGGGAACTCCGGCTTTGCAGTTGCCCAGTGTTGTACCGGGAATGCCGACGAACATTCCGGAGATCGCGCTGGTCAAGAAGAATGATCAGCGGGGTGTCGCGAAAATTGCCGTGTTTGCATACAACCGGCACACAGGCCGGGCGGTGTGGCAATCCGGGAATGTCGAGTCTGTCAGCCGTTTGAAAGATCTCTGGGTGCTCGGCGCGGGGCCTTTCAGTCAAGGAAGTATTCGCAAGCGTCCGGAGTTGGCGGGAGAACCTCTGCCGACCATCTCGGACCTGCTCCACATGCAGCCCTCACCCCAGGATAGGGCCCTAATGCTAGGACCGCGCTACTTCCCTGACCATGACCAGCCAGTGCTATCCCCCTACATGGGCTTTTTCCAGCGACTCGGTTATCACCTGTGGACCCGAGGACCTGCAAGCACACTTGCCGCTCCCGCAACTGTAAGCTCCCCCGGTCCTGCTCCCGCTAATAAGCAACCCTTAGCGCCTGGAATAGCTCCACAGGCAACTGGGTCCCCCGTGCCAGCCTCAACTTCCACACAAACGGAGAGCGCGCCCCGTTGAAACTGCTTGGCTGGCTCCGTTTCGTGCAATTCCGGACCGGATCGAGTCGATGATTTGCATAAGGAGAATGAAGCGTCCGATGGATTCGGTGACCCGATAGCTAGCCTCCGCGAGGATCAGCCATGACCGCAGCAGCCGTTTCTGCTCCTGAAGAGAGGACATCCCAGCAGGAACCGAATTTTGAACTGCTGCGCAGTCGGGGATGGGTGATCGGCATGTCCTACGGCTGTTATTGTGTGGCCTGGCGGGATCGGGATGAAGTCGTCTTTGAATGGCGCGATAATGACTGGCATCGGGTCACAGGTCGGGCCAATCCTGTGGCATAGGTGGTAGTCTGGGTGTGAGGGGAGAAAAACGAGGGACTCGGAGCACTAGGAAGATGCCACCGGCGCCAGTCGTAATGTTCCCGTTCCGAAAAGTCGGGCCAAATGGTCGGGGGTGAGCAATTCTTGCGGCGGTCCCTGAGCGATGATCTTTCCCTGGTGCAGGCATAAGACGCGATCGGCAAAGCTGCGGATCATGTTGAGATCGTGGGAAACAAGGACAACGGTAATGCCGGTTTCCTGATTGAAGTGAGCGATCAATTCGTAGAACTTTTGTTGATCCTTGAAGTCAATCCCGCCGGCGGGTTCATCCAGCAGAAGTAGCTCTGGAGAAGGTTCCAACGCCAGAGCGAGCAGCACGCGCTGTAACTGCCCGCCGGAGAGGCCATCTACAGGCCGATCCAGAATCTCCCGAAGGCCGACCCTCTGAAGAAGCTCCTCGGCGCGCTGAACCACCCGACGGGAAACTCCCAAGAACAAGGGGCGGGAACTGAGAGCTAGTGCAAATAGATCACGGACGGTTAGAGGCATGCGGGCATCGACGATCAGGCGCTGCGGGACATACCCAACGTGCTCCGGATTGGGCCGGGAATGGTCGTGGCCGCAGCGGAAGACGATCCGCCCCCGATAGGGATACTCCCCCACGAGGGTGCGGAGCAGCGTCGTTTTACCGGACCCATTCAGTCCAATGACGGCGGTAATACGTCCCCGTGCGATTTCCGCTGTGACACCACAGAGGATGGGCCGACCTCCCAACTCGACCCACAAGTCCTGCATGGCCACCAGGGGGGGAGATATCACGGACAGAGGAATACTCGCGGGAGGAACAGCAGTATTCATCGCAGGGCCTTGGCTAAAGCCTCCAAATTGGCACGCATCCGCCGCTCGTACCAGTCCGGTGTTAGGTCATGGAGGGGTGCGGTTTCCAGCGTGTCGATTTCCACGAGAACCGGCTCAGGAACGCCGCGGCGTTGCAGCTCCTTGACCAGTTCATGCCCGGAGTGGGAATTGCTGTACTGCGGCTCGACGCTGATCACCCGCACTGGCCGTTTCTCATCGGCGCATAAGGCAATTAGTTTCTTCAACTGCTTGTCGCTAGGTTCCACACCTGGATTTTTCTGAACCACGCCGACGACATTCAGTTGAAACGTCTTCGCAAAGTAGGCCAAGGATTCGTGGAAAGTGACCAATTGGCGATCCTTTTTGTCTTGCAACAAAGTGCGGCCATAGTCTGTGAGTTGGCGCAGGCGGGTGATATATTCCTGGGCCCGGCGGCGGTAGGCTTCCGCATGAGCAGGGTCTCTCTCGATGAGGGCATCGCGAATCACTTCCACTTGCCAAATGGCATACTCTGGACTTAGCCACACGTGCGGATCGTGGCCATGCTCATGGCTGTGCTCTTCCTCCTCAGCCCCTTCCTCGTGATGGCAGCAACTGCCTTCGCAGAGCATCGCCGGTGGAATGCGGTTGCTCACGTCCACGACTTGAAGGCGAGAGTTGTTGCTGGCCTGGCGCAGCTTTTCGGGCCTGTCGCCTTCCAGCCCCAGCCCGTTGATCAAAAACAGATCAGCTTGGCGGAGCAAGCGGGCATCCTTGTCCGTTGGATTGAAGTGATGGGGACCGGAGGTGGTCATTAGCGGCCGCACGACAGCATCTTCACCAGCCACGTTCAGGGCAAAGCAGTACAACGGGGCAAACGAAGCGACGACCTTGGGACCGGGATGATCCGCTGGCCAGACTTCGCTTCCCCCGCTACAGCCTCCGGCAGTGGCCATCATAGCTACAACACCCAGCAGTCGGGCCAAGCGATTCCAGAGCCAGGTCCAGGATCGCATAGCAGGGGGAAACATCGGCGAACTCCTGGGGGATGGAATTACTTTGTATTACCATTTATATTCTACTGCGACCTTTCTGCGCATTCAAGAGACACCGATGTTTTTCGAGAATCCTCTTCAGACGGGATCGCATACGATTGATACACTGTCAGCTATGTACTGCGAAAGTCACCTGGGATTTTGTTGCCGCGGTGCTCTGACGGAACGGGCAAAATCACGGGGCAGGATATATGGCGGGCGATGAGAGAGTAGGCCAAGGGGTCACTTTTTCTTAGGCAGTCGAATGGGGAATTCCTTGGAGTCAGTCCGTGCCGTTTTGAGGTAGGTTTCGATCCGCATAATGATATCTGGATGCTGCGCGGCGATATTACGGGTTTCACTAGGGTCGGCTTGCAAGTCGTATAGCTCCAAGGGGAGGTTAGGGGCGTGCCGCACGGCTTTCCAACTTCCGTGGCGAACAGCTTGGCGGAAGCCGCCTTCGTGAAACTCCCAGTAGAGGAACTCATGGGTGCGCTGTTGCCCCTGACCTGTCAAGAGCGGGGCAAGAGAGATACCGTCGAGCTGAGAGGGGACGGGCACGCCAGCGAGATCGCAAGCGGTGGGGAGAAAATCCCAGAAGGCGGTCACATGATCGGTCACCGTTCCGGGCTTGATGCGCTCAGGCCAGCGGATGATGAAAGGGACGCGGATGCCCCCCTCGTAAAGGTCTCGTTTGATACCTCGGAATGGTCCGGAGCTGCGGAAGAACTCCGGTTTATTGCCGCCTTCCCGGTGCGGACCGTTATCGCTGGTGAAGATGACGAGGGTATTCCTCTCCAGCTTCAGTTTCCGCAAGTGGGTGAGGATGGTTCCAATATCCGCATCCAAGCGAGTGATCATGGCTGCCTTGTTCTTTTCCGCCTGAGGCCAGTCCTCGTGGGTGTAAGGGGCGTCGTCCGGGACCTCGTTACCTTCGCCCGTGGCACGGGTCCGTTCATTGTTCGCGTGGGGTACCGTGGTGGCGAAATAGAGGAAAAAGGGCCGATCTCGATGAGCTGTCAGGAACCGTAGGGCTTCCTCTCGAAATAGGTCCGGGGCGTAAACCCGCCGTTGGGCGGCTACGTTTTCCACAGTGGACTGGGGATTGTCAATGCGGACCTTCTCCTCGTTCCGCCATAGAAAATCTGGATAGTAATTGTGGGCATGATGCTGATTGAGATAGCCGAAGAAATAGTCGAACCCCTTCCGGGTGGGGAGGCCTGTGCTCCCCGCTTCGCCAAGTCCCCATTTGCCGATGAGAGCGGTGGCGTAACCGGCCTTTTTGAGCAGCTCTGCTATGCAGATGTCATTCGGTGCTAAGGGCACATTCGAGCGGGGGCTGCCGCCTCCTCCATTGCCTCGAACCCGGCAGTGGCCGGTATGTAAGCCGGTCATGAGAGCACAACGAGACGGCGCGCACACCGTGCTGCCAGCATAGGCGTTCGTGAAACGGATTCCCTCTTCAGCTAGTTGATCCAGATGCGGTGTGCGGATCTTCTGCTGGCCGTAGCAACCCAAATCACCGTAACCCAAATCGTCGGCGACAATTAGCAGAATGTTCGGTGGACGGCCTCCGGGAATGGCTGGCTCTGAGGGTTCTGCCGCTGGAGTGTCTGTCACCCCGGCCCCACCTGCACCTAGGCCAAAGGCGATTCCAGTCACCAGTATCGCTCGCAGCATGCGTTTGCTCCACGGCTCAATGCCAGGCTTATAACCTGGGGGCTGTGATCCGTCCGTTTCTAAACTTATGCCCTCAACGATGAGAGTAAACACTGCGACGTCCTGGACAAGTTGAAATCCGGTGATGCTTGAGAGAAAGCAACAGTCAAGGCTCAATCCAGCGTAATCACCCTTCTGAGGGAACGAAGAGATGAGAACGCTCGTGCGTGATGATGCTTACGGCGAGTTTTTTCCAGTTCCTCCGTCACTAATGAGGGGCGAAGAGGATGGCAGCGGCTGCCAAAGTCGGGTGAGGTTATAGTTTGTCCCTAGGAAGTGCATTGGGTCCGCCCGGAAGATAAAACTGGCGGAAAAAATAGCTGCCGGACCTACGAAGGGGTACACCAGACGAGGGGGAGGGACTACGAATCGTCATGCCACGCGTTCTCATTGCCGACAAGTTGGAAGGGGCGGGGATTGATTGGTTGCGGCAGGCGGGATTGGAAGTTGATGTCCGCTTGGGCCTGAAAGGCGAAGAGTTGGCTGCTACCTTGCGGGAATATGATGCCTGCATTGTGCGCTCGCAACCCCGGATCACAGCGGCCTGCTTGGAACAACCTGGACGGTTACGGGCGATCGCTCGGGCGGGCGTGGGGGTGGACAACATCGATGTCGCAGCGGCGACCCGCAAGGGAATCGTGGTGATGAACACTCCCGGCGGCAACACGATTGCGGCCGCCGAGCATACCCTGGCGCTGCTGCTGGCCTTGGCTCGCCGGATCACCGAAGCCGATGCTCGACTCAAGAGCGGCGGGTGGGATCGCAATGCCTTCGTCGGAACGCAATTGGCAGGCAAGACCCTGGGAATCATCGGCTTGGGCCGGATTGGCCGGGAAGTCGCCCGCCGCGCCAAGGCGCTGGAGATGCGTGTCGTGGTCTTGGACCCGTTTGTCACCGCTGCCAAAGCGGCGGAACTCGGTTACGAAATGGCCCGCAGTCTCGATGAGCTTCTCCCTCAGGTCGATTTCTTAACTCTCCACGTGCCGCTGTCGGACGAAACCCGCGGGATGATCGGTGCTCCTGAACTCGCCCGGATGAAACGAACCGCTCGGATCATCAATGTGGCACGCGGCGGCGTCATCGATGAGGCTGCTCTGGCAGAGGCACTGCACACGGGACAGATCGCTGGAGCGGGTATCGATGTTTTTTCCGTGGAACCCCTGCAACCGGATAATCCGTTACTGCGCGCTCCCAATGTCGTGTTGACACCTCACTTGGGCGCATCGACCGTCGAAGCCCAGGAAACGGTGGCTCTGGAAGCGGCCCAGTTGATCGCCGACTTTTTGTTGCGCGGGCGAGTGGCCAATGCCGTCAACATGCCGGCGGTGGATCCGCAGGAGTTGGCGGAAGTCCGACCCTTTGTCGACTTAGCGCGGCGCTTGGGGCTGCTCCAAGCCCAATTAGCCCAAGGGGCAATCCGACGGGCGACTGTGGTGTACAAAGGCGATCTCGCCGGCAAAAAGAATCGGTTATTGACCGCGGCCTTCACTGCCGGTCTGCTGGAATACCGCCTGAGCGAAGGGGTGAACCTCGTCAATGCCGAAATATTGGCCAGTGAGCGGGGCATCGAAATCAGCGAATCGTCTCATCCCAAGCGCGGGGATTTTGCCGCCATGATTCAAAGCGAAGTGGAAACTGAACAAGGAACTACGATCGCGGCAGGTACTCTCTTCGGAGATCAGTATCCGCGATTAGTTCAGCTTGGCCCTTTCCGCATGGAGGGTTACCTGGATGGTGTCATGATGTTTTTCAACCATCGCGATGTGCCCGGATTGATCGGTTACGTGGGAACCATCTTCGGGAACCATCGCGTCAACATCGCCCAAATGACGGTGGGGCGTCAAGCTCCTGGCGGAGACGCCATCGGGATTCTGAATTTGGATAGCCCGCCGCCGGAGGAGGCGGTGGCAGCCGTGCAAGCACACCCCCAGATTCGTAACGTGCGGGTGGTCAAATTGCCGCCGCCCGGAGAAACGCCGCCGTGGCTTGGAGGAGGATGACAACGTCTCTTCCCCGGAGCGGCTCCGATGGACGGCGCGTATGGGTTTGTTAGTTATGTCATACCCTTACTCAAAGCATGGGGTTCATGGTCCAAAGTCGTCCGTGATAATTTAGGTGAGGTGACAATGGCTCAGCTTCCCAGATTCGAGAAGAATTGGTACCAACTCAGGTCGCTCAAAAGCATTTTACCGCCAGCAATTACGAGAACGACTCCCAAGAGTTTGCGGAGGCTGGCTGTGTTCAATCTCCGCACTCCCAAGGAGGAACCAATCCATCCGCCGGCCAATACAGCGACTAGCCAAATGCTAACCGCTGGCGGTATCGTTTGTCCTTGAGTCAGCAGCCCACCCAAACCGGCGAGCGAATTGGCGAGAATGAAAGCGGCGGAGATACCGGAGGTCTGCCGAGTGGTGGCCCAACGCATCATCAAGATCAAGGGAGAAAGAAAAATCCCCCCTCCAGTACCAGTCAAACCCGATAGCAGACCAATGCTTGCACCCCAGAAAGCTGCAATGGGCCAGCGGAGAGGTCGCAGGGGTTCCTGCGCTGATCCGAAAGAACCGTCGTCGGTGGAGATAGCCCGGATCGGCTCTTTCAGGAAGCGGCCCGCGGCGAAGAGAAGAACCAATCCGACGATTGGTTTGTAAAGCGTCGTGGGCAAGGTCCAGTATCCCCCCAGGGCCGCGCAGGGAATCGAAGCTGAGGTGAACAAAAACCAGATGCGTGGTTGGAAGCAACCGGCACGAATGTAGCGCACTGTGGCCAAGATGGCTACCGCCACATTCAGGATCAAAGCCGCCGGTTTCATCCGATCGGGAGCTAAGCCGAATAGGCTCATCGCGGCCAGATAAGCGGAAGCCCCGGCATGCCCCACTGAGGAGTACAGGACGGCCGCTGCAAAAATCAGCAGCGTCAGAATGCCGGCTTCCCCCCAACTTAGCGCGTCCATGGTTGGTGAATGGGTATCAACAGCGCCGTCGTATCTGACGGCTTATATTACGTTGTAGGTAAGAATCGAAGGGCTGCGTGTCCAATGTGTGCCTCGCCAGCATACACTGTTCAGGGACAAGCTCCAGACCAGCCAAAGTGTCGACCGACTCGATTTGGGAATCCCAACTATGAGCCAAAGCATACAGCAGCCGCCCCGCGGAATTATCCCGCCCTTAGTGACTCCATTTCGTGATGACGAAGATTTGGACCTTCCCCGCTTGCGGTGGTTGATTGATTGGCAGATCAGCAGTGGTGTGGACGCCATCTTCATCTTAGGCACCACGGGCGAGTTCTATGCCTTGGACGAGGCGGAAAAGCAAGCGGTGACAGTCACGGCCGTTGCTCATTGCCGCGGGAGGGTTCCTGTTTGGGTGGGCGTCAGTGCAGAATCGACACGAGAAGTCCTACGCTTGACTCAGATGGCGCAACGCGAGGGTGCCGACGGAGTTTCTGTTTTGACCCCCTACTTCATTAAGCCCAACCAACAGGAATTGTACGATCACTTTCGCCGGGTAGCAGAAAACACCTCCCTGCCGGTGGTGTTGTATAACAATCCGGCAACCTGCGGCGGCCTGAACATCGAAGCCCCTACCGTTGCTCGCCTTGTGGAGCATCACCGCAACATCGTCGGAATCAAGGACAGTTCCGGTGATTTGCAAAACACAATCGAGCTGATTCGGTTAACACCGGCGGAGCGGTTTAGCGTCCTCAACGGTCGAGACACGTTGATCTTCGCAGCCCTGCAAGCTGGCGCCCAAGGAGCGATTCCCGCGACCGCCAACATCGCACCGGAACTATGCGTCGGGATTTACCAGAGCTTTCGCCGCGGAGATTGGGAGCAAGCCCGGCAGTGTCAGGCTCGGCTTCACCCGATCCGCATGGCCATGTCCTTGAGTACAGGCAACGGAATGATCAAGGAAGCTATGGCTTTGCTTGGCCGTTCCTGCGGTCCTAACCGCCGCCCGATTGCACCGCTGAGCGAAGACAAAAGGCAACTGCTCCGCAAAATCCTAGAGCAAGCCGGGTTGAACCCTCTCGCTTCTGCGTTACCCGCAGGATAGCACTACTTACCTTCCCATAGCCCCAATACAGCCCTCATTGTAGGGCAGATAGGGGGCATTGTCATTCTTTAGGGGGCCAAAGCGATGTAGGCCGGGGCCAGTGGAAAGCGGATCGCTGGTTTCACCGAACTGAGGGAATCAGCGTCCTGGTCCGCTGCCCGGTGCTCCTCCATCGGGAGAGCCAGGGCCGCTGCCGGGGGGTAAACCAGGATATCCCGGAGGAAAGCCTGGATATCCTGGAGTTGTGCTTTCGCCTGAAGTGGGCGGTTTAGGTTCGACCAATGCCACGTCGATGTACACGGGGGGTAGGGTGCGTATGAATTCCAGCCAGCGTTCCGCGAAACGTGCATCGGCCTCTGGGCTGCCATCGAGACGGAATGTACGGCGGAAAACAGCGGCGACGGTTTCTCCTTCCAGCGGCAGATCCCGTGGTAATTGGGAAAGGGCGGTCAAGAACTGGCGGAACTCTTCGGGGTATGCCACGCTGAGATAGTAGTAGAGTGCCCACGCTGTCGTCTGAGCTTTGATGTTGAGTCGCTCTCGCTTCTTGCGCAGGATAGCTTGGGGGTCCTCCGCCGCAGGACGTGTTCCCATCCCCGGCATCCCTGGATAGGGCATACCTGGTTCTCCGGGAGCACCGCCAGGAGGCGGACCGAGGCTACCTCCTGGAGGTAGAGCGGGCGGTCCCAAAGCACTTCCCCCTGCAAATCCACCCGGGCCTGGCGGACCGAGGCCTGGCGGCGTCAATCCTCCGCCTGGCGTCCCCAAACCTGGAGGGCCATAACCGGGCGGGGTCAATCCGCCACCCGGCGGTATCAATCCGCCTCCGAGAGGTGGTGTAAGTGGCCCACTGCCGCTACCGCTCTTGAGAGCCACGGAAGTTTCCTTCTTTTCCGGGTCAGGATCATCTGCTTTGGTCGGATCGCGTAGACCCCGGAAGTAGGCATCGCTAAGCACGTTGCGGAGCAACTGGCCCGGATCGGGATGCAGTTCCTTCTTCTCTTGCAGGTCCCGGAAGTGGCGTTGCCAGAACGAGTTGGGGCCGCCCCAACCGTCGGCCAGTGAGACAGAGATGTAATGTTTCTCGTCCTTCCCGTCTTTTTTGCTGATCAAAGCGGGGTCGCGCGGTTGCATCCAGGTGTTGGCTGAGCCGTGGAAGAGCCATTCAGGAAGGTCCACATATCGGGGAAGTTGGCCGGTCGCATAGAGCAATTGCCGGTTGCCCTCGCGTGTGATAGCTGCCATCATGGCGCGGTCTTCGATCAGCCGCTCCACCAAAGCCAGTGTTTGCATGCGGGCGACCTCTTCGGGGCGCTTCCCTTTTTTACCCTCCTTGTCCAAGGGCGGCCCGCTGCCGCTCAGGAGGGCGTCGCGCTTGACACCTGTCTGATAGATCGCCTGCATCTGCCGGGCAAATGTTTGCCCCAGCTCATCCAAACGCCCAGGTGACAGGACCAAAACGTCATAGTCAGGGACGTAGAAACCGTCGGTTTGCAGACGCAGGGGGATGTCGAACACTCGGCTGAGCTGGAAGAATTCGCGGGGCGAGGGCGGAAGGATGACGGTCAGTGGTGCTTCAGGCAAAGGCAGGTCCACCCCGCGCCAAGCGTGTACGAGGTAAAAGGCCCGGAAATTCTGCTCCAGCAGCCGATTCCAGCGTTGCACTTCCTCGGGGGAAGCATCCCACGTGACCAACGCATAGTGGGGAAGAGTATGCACCTGCCGGGCGTTGAGATTGAACCGCCACTGCTCTGCCGCGGAAGGCTTGAGCAGAGCACCCTTGAGCATCGGCTGATAGCGGCTATAGACACGGGCGAAAGCTGCAACTTCCGGAGCGACTTCCCCTTTGCTCTTACGGACTGACTCCAATAACTCATCACTCAGTTCCAAGGCTCTGTCAACAAAGCCCGCTTCCAGCAACTCACGAATCAAAAGATGCAAAGGCTTAAGGTCCTGGGCGGACCGCCGTTTCCACTCGATATATTTCGCTTCCAACTCATGGGCGCGCGTCGTTGCCGCGCCGGGTGTGAGCAAGAGTTCTTCATACCATTGGATAGTGGTCCCGTCGGCGAAAAGGTTGGCGGTCAGTTTCTGACCGTGATAGTCGAAGCTGATCTTAGGCCGCCAAGCCGGGTTGGTATTCGGGTCGTAAGGGGCCTTGTAGAAGGGCTGGGCCTGGCGGAAGTCGGACGTGACGGGAACCAGAACGACTAAAGCCCGTGAGGGATCGTGTTTGATAGTGCCCCCTGTGTGAGGAGTACCCGGTACTCCGGGAATGCCGGGGAGAGAAGGGCTGCCGCCGCCGCCGGGGATCAAGCCGGGAGGCGGACCGAATCCTGAGCCATATTTCGGACCTTTACCATAAACCGGTGGTGGTGAACCGGTGCCTTCCAAACCGGTCGGTGGCTGGCCGCCGTTGGCCCCATATTGGCCGCCTTCCAGAATGACGCGGATAATGAGATAACCCGCCTCAGCACGGGTCGCCACCAATGCCATCAGAGCTGCGAGCAACACCGCAGGAACAATGCGCTTCATATTCTTGTTCTCCCGGTTCGGGTTGCTATTATTGTCCCTCTCGCCTCCCGGCTGTGCAACAGCAAAACTCCACAGTTGCCAAGAAAGTCCCGGCTATCAGTTTCTTGGGATGACTGGCAGGGCTGTTTCAGGGTTGTTCGTAAACAGCAGGGGATTCCGTTTGGGATTCGCCCGCAATTGGCGAAGATATTCCCGGAGGGTGTCAAGCTGTACTCGCCCGGCTAAAGGATCAGGTTTGCCGTCGGGGCCGACTCGGTCGAGTGGGTCGAGAATTGCCGTTCGGGCACGCTGGATGAGATCATCTACGATACGGGGGACAGTAGCTTTGTTGTATTGTCGGGGGCGGGTCGGGTCGTAAAGATTGTCGAAAAGCGGCGGCCAATTATTCATCGCTTCGGCAATTCGCAGGCCGTAAACTCGCCAATGCAACGAAGTGTCGGTCGGATCGCCACGAGGCTCAGCAAAGGTGATCAGTCCCGCCACGATGGCCTCGACGGCGGCATCCACGTTGTATTCCTTGACATGCTTTCCATCTTCCAGCACCGGGGACATGTTACACAGGCCGATGACCGCTTCCGCGCAGTCGGCGGGTGTGGATGGCAGGATCAGCCTGGGGTCCGAGAGGCAGACCCGTGCCAAAGTGTAAGCAGGGTAAAGGCGGCCTTTACCGTCTGGCCCCGCGCCAGAGATCGTCACAAACCGGACTTGGGCCAGAGCACGGATGGCTTGACGGCGCACAAAACGAGCGACTTCTACTTGGTCGGGCTGCAAGATCGCCGGTTTGTTTGTATCTCCATTCCACAACCCCGGAACGAGGGTGTTCGGATCGGTGATACATTTTTCGATGGCTCCGACCAAGGCAGCGAGTTCTATGTCAGCAGAGCCGGGCTTCTCGTTATTACGCCAGGCGTTACTATGTCGCCGACTCTTGGAATCAAGCACGTCATAGGCGGAGAGCAAATTGGCCGCTGCTTGAAGTGCATAGTTCTTGATTTCCGTGGGGACGTTCGGACTGGAAATCAGTTCTGTCAGAGTGGCGTAGTGCGCCGTTGCTCCCATCTTGCAGACCACCGCCAGCATCCGCGTGGCATTGATCCGCACGATTCGTTCGGGATGGCTGGTAATCAGAGGTCGCAAAGCTGCATCTAAAGCGGTGCCCAACTCCCGGATGTAGTCGGCTTGCTCCGTGGTCACCCGGTTGCCGGGAGCCGGATAAACCAGGAATCGCTCGAGGTCCCGGAAAATCATATCCAGTGTCGGAATCTGCCGCCCCGACGCGTCGGTTCGGTTGAGCGGGTCCCGCATGAGCCGGTAAACCAAAGGATGGGAGATCAATTGGGCTTGGTAGGCCGCGAATTCCCGGAATGTGTTCTGGACTTCCCCCAAACGCTCGGGGGGAATCCCTCGCGCTCCCTTCATTTCCAATATGAATGTGGTCTTGCGAAAATCGGGAAGGCGGGTAGGGTCCGTTGGCTGAGCGGCAGAACGGCTCGGATTCCCCACCATAATGATGCAACCTAATACCATGGTCAACGCGATAGATAGGCGGATTCTGGACATGTCTCCCCCAAAAAGTCGAGTTGTAGTGCTCACACAGCCGTGTCTGAGGCTCCAGTTGAATTCAGGAGAAGCAGACCTATCCTCCCCCTGTCCGTACAAAAACTCTGCATTCTTTGTCTACCGGTTCAACGCACGGGGCAACATCTCTGTTGGCGGAAAGGGAACGGCTAGCACTCGGTTGCTGGGTTCGCCCCCTACGAGGCAGAAGCGGCCAAGTGAGACAATTCTGGCGGTGTTCACGCCCAGCTATCGCCGCCTCTCAGCCATTTCACCTGTTACCCGCTGCGCAGTTGAGGCTAATGATCCGGTTCGATGGATGCAAGGGTTCTCCCTTGATTCCTTCCCAAACTTTATGGACCGAAACAACGGTTGCACCCATTGTATCATCCTTGACTGTCCACAGAGTATGTCTGATCCAGCGAGGCCGCTTCGGCGAACAGCCTCCCCAATATTTTGTCGAACGGGATGGAGTCATCCGAAACTCATCCTCACAGGTCCGGCCCTCTCATTTTCTGCAAGTGTCCAAAAGACCTGAGGAAGAGGTATCGAAATCGCTTGGATTAAACGGCATTGCCGATTGGGGCGTTTTCGGTTACAAAGCGATTATCGAAGGATGAAGGCGGATATAATGACTGAGGAGTTACCACCCCCGTTGGGCTTGGCGGTATCAAGCCTTGTAAACAAAAACTGAGGGGTCAGCAAGGAAAGCGGAAGTGACGCTGGATTTTCCAGCAGGGTAAAGCAGACTGAGGCTAATCTAAGGAACATCGGGCCGTAGCGCAGCTTGGCTAGCGCGCTTGCTTGGGGTGCAAGAGGTCGTGGGTTCAAATCCCGCCGGCCCGATTTGGCCTCGGTGAGGGAAACACTCTCACCGAGGCCATTGTGTTGATGGGCCGAATCACATCCAAACCATCTGGGGAATGGCGAAATCTTTAGCACATGGAGGGATGGAAAAGCTTGTTGGACTCGGTCCACATCCCGCAGGGATAGTACTCCTTCGGTGCATCCCAGATTCCTGTGATTCCTGGGGATGTAGAGGTCGGATTCGTTTCGTGGTTTTTCCATGATTCGGTGGCGAATGATAGTCAAGACGGGTTCGTGCACGGGGCATACAATGGGGGAAAATAGGCGGGGGGCGCGGGCGAGGTCATGGAGGTGGCCCTGCCGCTGGAGCTGGGATGAATGTGTATTCAACCAGCGAGCCTGGCGGCGTTGAGCCGATCACAGGCCGGGTGGGGAGTAGTCCTGTGTCTGGGGCCGATCGCTTCACAGAATATCTGAACCAATTCGCAGCGGACCGGCAGGCGATGATGGAGCAATTGCGTCGCGTCATCGTCGGCCAGACTGAAGTCATTGAACAGGTCCTGGCGGCGATTTTCACGCGCGGCCACTGCCTGCTGGTCGGCGTCCCGGGTTTGGCCAAGACGCTACTGGTTAGTTCGATAGCTCAAATCCTCAATGTGACCTTCAAGCGGATCCAATTCACCCCCGATTTGATGCCCTCGGACATTACTGGGACAATGGTGCTGGAAGAAACTCCCGAAGGAAAGCGGGAATTCCGCTTTGTCCGGGGGCCGATCTTCGCCAACATCGTCCTGGCGGATGAGATCAATCGGACGCCCCCCAAGACACAAGCGGCCCTTCTAGAGGCAATGCAGGAACGGCAGGTCACCGCCGGTTCGGAAACTATGAAGCTGCCGGACCCCTTTTTCGTCATCGCTACCCAGAATCCAATCGAACAAGAGGGGACCTATCCGCTTCCAGAGGCACAATTGGACCGGTTCATGTTCAATGTCAAGGTCGAATATCCCTCGCTAGAGGAGGAACGGTTGATCGTATCACTGAGCACGCGCGGGGATAAGCCGGAGTTGGTTAAAGTGCTGAGTGCCGAGCGGATCATCGCCTGGCAGAAGCTGGTCAAGCGCATCGAGGTGCCGCAGTTTGTGGTGGACTACATTGTGCGTCTGGTGCGAGCGACCCGCCCGAAAGACCCGTCTGCCCCGGAGATGATCCGCCGGTTGGTGGACTGGGGTGCGGGACCGCGTGCTGGCCTGTTTCTGGCCCAAGCCGGCCAGGCCTTCGCTGCTATGGACGGCCGTCCGAGCGTGGCTATCGACGATATTCGCAAAGCGGCCATTCCTGTGTTGCGACACCGCGTCAGTGCCAACTTCCAGGCCCAAGCCGAAGGCAAAAGCAGCGATGATATCATCGCGGAATTGCTCAAGCTGATCAGCGAACCGGAGCCTAAGAAGTACGTGGACAAAACGCGGCGATAAAAGTACGCGGCAAGAAGAGAGCCTTCGGAGTTGGAGGCGGAATTGGGTGGGGCGTAGCTGGATTGTCTCAGTTCGGGCCGAATAAGCGGAGGTGGAGAGGCGTCCAGAGCGACGCCACTTCGTACATCCTCGCGATCGGGGCGTGGAGTAAGAGGGCCGAGGAACAACGCCAGGGAATAGAGCGGGCAGGAGCGGCGCATTGTGGCAGATACTGCATTCGAGAACCTTTCGTTCCCTGCGGCACCGGAATTACCGTCGCTACTTTGCTGGACAGATCATATCCTTTGCTGGTTCTTGGATGCAATCGGCGGCCCTGATGTGGTTCCTTTTCGACCGCACGGGTGATCCCCGCTGGCCGTCGTGGATTCTGGTAGCACAAGTCGGTCCCACAGTCCTGTTGGGTGCCTGGGGAGGAAGCCTGGCGGATCGCTATCCCCGCCGGCGAGTTGTTTTCTGGACACAGAGCGCCTTTTTGTGCCACGCCCTTCTACTGGCTGCTCTCACAGCCTGTCACTGGACCTGGCCGGCGCTAATCCTGCTGCTCATGCTCCTCAGTGGTGTGATTCAAGCGGTGGACCTGCCCGCTCGCCTGGCATTCGTGCCGGAATTAGTGCCACGGGAAGACCTGATCAATGCTGTGGGCCTGAACGCTCTCCTTTTCAACAGCGCGCGGGCCATAGGTCCGGCACTGGCGGCGTTGATCTTTCTGGCGGCCGAGCAATGGGTGGCTCGGATCGGCTCCTGGGGTTGGGATGCGGTGCAAACGGCGGCTGTCGTTTGTTTCACCCTCAATGCGGTCAGTTTCGTCGCTGTGCTTGTGGCATTGCAGGGTATCGTGATTGATGGGGAACAGCAACGCCGTCCAGAAGCGAAGCAGAGCCAGGATTTGTGGCAAGGAATGCGGTATTTGCAGCACCATCCTCGTTTGGGCCTGCTGGTGTTTCTGACCCTCTTGCTGTGCATTTTTGGTTGGCCGCTCCTGACCCTGCTCCCGGCATATACCCGCTACCATTTGGGTCGAGGAGAGCAGACCTACAGCGGACTGCTCGCGCTACTGGGAACAGGGGCATTGAGCGGAGCGCTCACCACAGCCACTTTCGGCACGGCCGCTCGCCGGAGGTTCTTTCTCCGTGGCGGTGCCTTGGCAACAACCCTGGGCCTAGCGCTCTTGACGCAAATCTCTTCCTTTCCTGGCGCGGTTCTCGCCTGTGCAGCCGTGGGGTTTGGGCTAATTCTTTATCTGTCTACCGGTCAGGCGACGCTGCAACTGGCAGCCCCCTCCGAGTTCCGTGGCCGCTTGATGGCTCTGTGGGCCATGACTCTTAGTGCCAGTGCGCCTCTAGGACATCTTTTGGCCGGTCAGGCAGCGGCGATTTGGGGTGTTACAACCGTCCTCTCTGGATTGAGCTGCGGTTGTGCTCTGGTGACAATTGTCTTGTGGTTGCTCCCCCCGATAGGGGTCCGGGAGGATGGAGAGCTGGATCGGAAAGCGTAGATCTGCGATTGTTCAGCGACGATGTTATCTCCGCCTTCTCCTCGCAGAATCAGTCGGAGGCAACCTATCTCTGGCGAGTCCACTTGTGCGGTGGCCCGGAGATGGCGGGAGAAAGTAGTGTCCTCGAAAGGTGAAATGTTTTCATTCTGGCAACGGACCAGGGACTAACGGTGGAGGCGGCAGCAGAGGACTTCCGTTTGAGGTAGAAGGTGCAACAGCCGGAGAGTTGGCCGGTCTTGCCGGTTCAAGTCCTGGAGGCATCGATGGAGGCGGTTCTGGGGCTGAGCTGGAGGGTGCGGTTCCCAGTGGAGTTCCCGGTACGGAGGCAGGTGATGTTGCTGGAGGCGAAGTTGCTGGAGAAGGTGTAGGATTGCCCGCTGGCGTCGAGCGAGCGGGTGGGGTAATCTCCAGCACGCGCCAACGCGAGGGCGCAGAGCGAGAAACCGGTGAGTGATTTGCGTTAGTCGGTGGTGCTGTGGATTCTCCCCCGAAGCGAAAGACCCCCATTCCCGGCCCTGTCGGGGATTGCGGTCGGGGTTGATAGGGGCCAGCAGCGGCAACATCCGAGATGCTTCCACTCGCCGCCCCAAGGATCAGGCGTGTTTCCGGGGCATAAATCGGAAAGCCTCCCCCCTCCGGTTCGTAACGCACTCGCAGGCGGATATGGGTCACATCCGGACGATACGTCGGCCAAGGGAGGAAGATCACGTAGCATTCTCCGAAGCGTTCATCGAGGGTTCGGAGGTTTTTCAGTACATCCTTTTTGAACTCCCATCGTTCCGGCGTCAGAGGAGGGACTCCAGGAGGCCGTGGAGTTTCGTCGATCAAGTCCACGATAAGGTTCCCGTTGGCAACCGCCGGTTTCGCCTCGGCGGTGTAAAGGAACACTTGGCCGGCGAGACCGGGTTGCATAGCACCACCGGCCGCGGGATTTGGCAGATACTCGATCTTATTCCGCCAAGCGGTAGCCACCTCTGCCACCGGCTGGGCTTTTTCTCGGCCCAAGAGTTTACTCACGCCAGACCAGGGTTTGCTGCTCCTGTGGACAGGAGTGGTAGGGACTGTGGGGTCTAAGGCGCTGCCCGCGCTTTGGCTTGTCGAGAAATTGCCGGCGGGTTGAATGGGAGCCGATGGTGGCGTTGGAGCCGCTATCGGGGGCACCCGGTGGTCGTTGGTCTTCCAGCTCTCTAAGGTGGTACAACCTGTGGCTAACCCAACCCACGCAGGAAGAACACACCACCGGATCAGTGGCCGAACGGATTCCATAGGCGACCCTCCTTGGTCCCGAAGAGGCGGCGTCGTGCTGGTTCTGCCGCAGATACAGTTGGCGGTGCAGCCCCAGCGGCGGCTCCTGGGGCTGGCTCCACCGCCGGAGGCAGCACCAATTGATACGGTTTTCCGGGCACCGGCATAACTCTGGACTGTGGGGGTGCTGCTACTTCTCCATTGCTATTTGCGGGATAACTCGGAGTGGCAGGGATTGCAGTGGGGGCAGAGGCATTCGTTGGGGGGGCGTTCCCAAGGGGCATACCCGTGGTGATCGTGGGCACAGTGACAGGCACTGCGAGAGTCGGCCCCGGCAGTTGGGGAACGGCAGGGAGGGGCGTCGGCGGCGGCAACAGAGCCTCTGGCTGAATCGTTGGTGTGGCGGGCTTAGTGGGCGTCGTTGAAGTGGAAGGTGAGGGAGCCGGAGAGGGAACCGGTGTCGGGGAAGGCAGAGGTTGAGTTCCTGGGGCGGGGTTTGCAGGGCTGGGATTTTCTGGCGCTGTCGGCACCACCCGTGCCCCCTGCATAGCGGGACCGATAATGTCCGTGCCATGTCCATGTATGCGCTCAATATCTTGAACGCACCAGTTCATGCGTGCCGCTTCCTCCGCCAGCAGGCGGGCCTGGTCGGCTTCGTTGCGGACGATGTGGGGCGTCATGATGATGAGCACTTCGCGCCGCTGAACCTGATGTTGCCGGTAGCGGAACAAAGCCCCCACATAGGGGATGTCCTTGAGGAAGGGTAAACCATTTTCGATGCGGCTGTCCTGCTTGGTGATCAGCCCGCCGAGCACAATCGTTTCGCCATCGGCAGCCACGACTGTCGTTTGGACCGTCTGAATGTTGAAGGCTGGAGCCTGCAAGCCGCCGCCGAGACTGATCAGGTTCGGGCTGACACTGGAGACCTGCGGCTCGATCCGCATGATAATTTTGCCGTCCGGCGAAATGCGCGGGGTCACGCGCATGACCACGCCCACTTGGCGATAGGTGATGCCTTGCTGAGTCGTCAGGCCGGTGACGTTGACGTTGGTGGGCACCGGAAAATCCTGGCCCACCTGGATGAAGCCGACCTGGTTGTCCATGACTTGCACTTGGGGCCGGCTCAAGATTTCCACCCGGCCCTGGGCTTGCAAGGCTCGCAACACCACGTTTAGCGACTGGTTGGAGGCCGTGAAGATGAAGCCGCCGAACGACTGGGACCCAATCCGGCCAACACCCAAATTCGACAGTCCCTGGAAACCCACGATGCCCGGTCCAGCAATGCCAGTTCCGAGGGGAGCAGTGGTGTTGAAGTTGAAGCCCGGCGTGCTCGGACCGCGCTGGAAGAGCACGGGGCTTTGCAAACCGGCTTCGATTCCAAATTCCATTGCGTTGTTCAGTTGCACATCCGCGATCATGACTTGGATCATGACCTGGGGCGGCTGGGCATCCAAGCGTTCGATGATCCGCTTGATATCCTTGAACAGCCGCGGCGTGGCGCTGACCAGCAGCGTGTTGGAGACAGGTTCAGCGACGAGAACCACGTCGCGTTGCAGGCGTTGGTAGGCGTCCAGGAAACTGCCGCCGCTGGTGGGCGTGGTGGCCGTCAGAACGTTGAGCGAGTCCACGATGAACTGATTGACCGCATTTTGCACGTCGGCAGCAGCGGTGTTCTTGAGCTTGTAAACCTCGTAGTAGCGCTCCTCAGTCTCAGTGTCTTCGAGCCGAGCGATGAGAGCTTCGATGAGGTCCATGTCGGTGCGCGAGCCGGCCACGATCAGCGAATTGGTGCGGTCATCGACGGTGAGGCGCAGGTCCACGAGCAAGGCGCCTTCCGCCACTTCTCCAGTGGGTGTGAGCAAGGGGCGGGGTTGGCCCGCTTGGAGCGCTCCTGCCGCACCGATGCCGCCCAAGCCGCCTAGCCCTCCAACGCCCACTTGCTGCTGCCCCGTGAACAACTGCCGGATCAGGTTAGCCATCAGCGAGGCTTGGGCCTTCTTCAACTGAAATACCTTGACGATCGATCGGGCCGCCGAGACCGTATCCAGCTCTTCGATCAACTTTTCGATCAAAGTCATCGTCTTGGCTGGAGCCGTAACGATGATGGCGTTGATTCGTGTGGAGGGAATAAGATGCACATCGCTGAGCAGGCCGCTTTCAGCGACCAGCTTGCCATCCACGCTGGAGTACAAGCGCAGAGTGTGGCTTTTAGTCACCAGCCCGCCGCCGATCGCCGTGCCCACGGTGGGGACAAAGGTTTGCACCAAAGCTCCTTCCTGCTGGAGAGCGGCACCGCCGGGCTGCAGTGCAGCGAGTCCCGCACCGGGTTGCTGGGCTCCCAGGCCGCCCAGGCCGCCCAGGCCGCCCAGTCCGGCGGCTCCGCCGACTCCTCCGACCCCCAGCCCGCCTGCGGCACCACCCAAGCCTCCTAACGCCCCCAAACCTCCGAGGGCGCCAAGCCCCCCGACTCCCCCAATACCTGTCGTCAAACCTGCTGTGCCCCCAGCAGCGGGTGCGACCGGCTGTTGGAACTGCGCTTGTACCAGCGGGTTGACCACATTGACGTTCAGCGCGTTACTGAGAACTTGGGCAATTTCCGAAGCGATACCGTTGCGGATGCGAATGACCCGCACTTCCTGAATCGCCTGGGACTCGGAGGTGTCCAGGTCTTGAATGAGGCGTTCGATATCCTCCAAGTCCGCCCGCGGACCTTGCACATATACGGTATTAGTGGGAATGTCGAAGGTGACACGGAACTGGTTTTGTGTGATGGGGTCGCCGGGAAAGCGGGCGTTCCAGAACTGTTGCAATTGCAGAGCCACAATCTGAGCGGAAGCCTTCTTGAGACGGAAAGCGCGAGGGAAGACGGTGTCAGCATTCGGTCGGTCGATCCGGCGGATCTCCCGCAGAATGTCATTGAAGCGGGCCTGCGGAGCAGCCACCAGGATCGAGTTGAATCGGGGCAAGGCTAGGAAATAGATGCCGCGGTTCTGTTGCGGTTGCAAACCGGCTAGGCCCGGCAATCCTGCTACTCCACCGACTCCTGCGGCAGGTTGTTGGGCCAAATAAGTACCACCGGGACCAGCGACCAACACACGGGAGAATAGCGTGGTCAGCCAGTTGGCCACCGCATTGCAGTCCTGATACTCCAACGGCACGACTTCCAACCGCGGTTGAGCGTCGCGGGAAATTTCCCGCAAGGTTTCAATCAAGTCCAGGACCAATTGCAGATCGGTGGCGTTGGTCGCCCGCAGGATGATGGCATTAAGTTCCGGCAGCGGAACAACAGTCACAGGGCCGCGGGGTGCCAGCTCTCCAGGAAGAGGCGCGGGTGGTACGGGCTGGCCGGGAGGGGATGGAGGTTGCATCGGTGGAGGTTGCATTCCTCCGGCGGCGAGGATCCCGCTAGGCCCCTGCACGCCTTGGGGTGCGGAGGCTGGTTCCGTTGCAACGGCGTGGTGAAGGGCTGAGGCAGGCCGCTCTTGTAACGTACCGCGTTGCCGGGTCTTGGGGGGGCCGTCGAGGAGGGGATCGTAAACTGGAAAGCCGGAGGCAGTGGACGCATGGCTCGCGGCTGATGAGGGTTGAGCGTTAGAGTCTGGCGAAGTGGTGCGGGATGGTTGATCGTGGGTGTTGGTGTTGAGGGCCGACGGGGCCTCCATGCCCCAGGAGTCAAAATTTCGGGGTCCCTCCTGCGGATCGGCGAGAGCCTGGCGCCCGCCACGTCCGCCTCCGCCTCGTCCTCCCCCTCCTCCGAAGCCTCCGCCGCCGAGTCCGCCTCGTCCTCCGCCGAAGCCGCCGCCCATCGCTGGAGCACCGAAGCCTCCGCCGAAGCCGCCGCCGAGGCCAGGTCCCCGTCCTCCTCCGAAGCCTCCGCCAAAGGGGGTACCGCCGAAGCCTCCGCCGAAGGGAGTACCGCCGAAGCCGCCACCGGCAAAGGGACTGCCGCCAAAACTACCGCCGGCAAACCCTCCTGGACCCCGTCCGCCGCCGAAGCCTCCCATGCCCCCGAAACCAGGCCGGCTTTGCTGGGGATTGATCCCTTGGATGGCGAGCACAGCCGCTTGGACTACATTGGGATCCAAATTCCCAAGCCGGACAAGTCGGGCTACGTCCGTGGTGCTCGTGGAAGCTCGATCGAGTTGCTCGACCAACGCCTTGATGTCCTTGAAGAGCGGCTCGGAACAATTCAGGATGAGGCTGTTGGTGCGGTCATCGACACTGACCGTCAGGGCAGGGGGCCGTTGGTTTTGCTGATTCCCTTGCGGCAGAGGAGCGAAGGGGAAGATCACGGGAGCTGTGGGTTGCCCGCCTCCCGAACTCATCGCTGAGCGGTAAACATCTCGGATGATTGTAGCCATTTCGGCGGCGTCGGCGTTTTTCACGGGAAGTATCCAGGTTTTCAAAGCCAGAGCGTCATCATCCGCTCCCCGGTCGATGTAGTTGGCTAGAAGACTTTCAATGGCCAACAGGTCCGCCGGGCTGGCTTTGACGACCACCAAGGCGTTGGAACTTTTGATGGCTACAACGCGAATGCGATTTGGGTTGGTGCCCGCGGGGGTGGAGTCACCGCCTCCGCCGCCGAAGAGGCCGCCGAGTAGGCCCAGAGGACCGCCTCCGCCGCCTAACAGGCCGCCTAATCCGCCTCGCCCTCCACCAGGACCTCCCTGTTGCCGCCGCTGCGGGCCGTTGAAGATTTCCGTGATCTCTGCGGCAGCCTCCTCCGCCGATACATTCTTGAGCTTGATCACCTTGAACAAATTCTCCGTGGGCGGAGTTCCCACCGTGTAAGTTCGCATCAAGCCCGTTAGGATGTCCAAGGCCTCGGTGTCCTCGCTTTGGATGATGATGCGATTGCCGACCACCTGAATGATGACCGGTTTCCCACTCGTTCCTTTGGGCGGTGGAGTCTCGCCCTTTTTCGGCTCCACTTGGGTGTGGACATAGCGGTAATCACCGGCGGAAGTGTTGGAAGCGGCTTCGCGTTGGGGTGCTGCTTTTGTGGAGAACCCCGGTACTCCCTGGAGGGGGTTGATCCCTCCGCCGTCATTGCCGCTCTGCCGTTGACCTGGATAGGGATTACCGCCCGGACTGGGCACGGGCGCAGGGCTGGGGTTCCTCGGCGGATTGGGAGCGTTGGGATCGACCACGATAGCCGGTTTACCCAACTGCTGGAGCGTCTTCGCTAGATGTTCCGCCAAGATCGAAGCGCTGCCGTCCGGCAGGGTGAAAGAGCGGATGCGCGGATCGAGTTGTCCGCCCGGCCGTTCGCCAAGGTCCGCCAAGATTTTCTTGACATCGTTGATTTGCGCTGGAGTTCCCTTGACGAGCAGCCCCGGAGCGACTCCGGTGGTATGGGCCTCGACCGTTGGTCCCCCCGCGGTACCGGTGCTGGGATACAACTTGGCGACAGTCGCCGCCGTCGTCGTGGGGTCCAAGATGGTCAGAGGGATAAATTCCGTCGTCACCGTGGTTTCACCACCCTGAACTAGGCTCCGCATCTTCTCCATGATGATCAGATGTTCTTCAGGTGTGGCGGAGACGATCACTTCATTCGTTTGAGCCAAGGGGTAGATGCGGAGGGTGGGATGATCCGCTTGGAGGGTCTGCGCGATCGCCTGAGCAGTACCCGGAGGTACAGGATACTTCCGCAATTCCGGATCCCGAATGACCAATGGGGGTTGGAAGGGATCGCGTGGTTTGTCGAAGTCCTCGATGATCTTCTTCGCCAATTGAATCTTTTCGGGCGGAGCGGTGATGGTCACCGAATTGGCCTTGGTGTCCACAGCGATCTGCACGGTTTTGACACGCCCAGCAGCCGGGGCGAAGGAGGAGCGGTCCGGTCCACCTCGGCGATCCCCACGTGGATCGAAGCCGCCGCCGAAGCGGGGATCGAATCCCCCCCAGCCGCCGCCGAAGCGCGGATCGAAACCCCCACTCCCGTAGCGCGGATCGTAGTAGGGGGGAGTCGTCGGAGTAGTTCCCGCGACGGTAACCTGAGCGTTATCGGACAGCAAGGTCTTCAGATGCTCGGCGACTTCCTGGGCCCGCTTGTACTTGCAGACGTGAGTGAGGATGTCTCCTTGGGACAGCTCTGTTTCCACTTTCTGTAGGGTTTCCAGGATGCGCTTGATATTCCCCGCTGTGTCTAATACCACCAGGGCGTTGAGCTTAGATAGGCTCGAAACCATGCCGAAAGGAGAAAGCAGGCGCTGAACTTCGGGAGCGGTTTCCTCCACGGACAGAGTCTTGAGGGGGATGATCACTTGGACCAGTTCCGTCCGTCCACGGGTGTGCAATTCATTCAATTCGATCCGAGGGACCCAAGAAGCATCGATCTTCTCATCCGAGGGATGGATATAGAAGCTGATTTGGCGGCGGATGAGGATAAAGCGCTGCTGGATCAGGGCTTCATTGATCAAGTCCACCACTTCGCCAATGGTGAACTTGCGATCCTTGGGAGGTTGTAAGGTGACGCTTCCCGTGGGGCGCACGGTCAGAATCGGGGTCAAACCGCTTTCTTTGGCGAACCATTCCAGCACATCGTCCCAATGAGCATTCTTGAAGTTGACCGTAATGGTACGCTCGCTGCCTGAGAAAGAGGGTTTATCGGCGGGTTTGTCTTTGTCAGCCGGCTTATCAGGGGTCTTATCTGAGGGTGAACTGGTTCCCCCATTGGCAGCCTTGCTTCCCACTTCACCCGGTTTTCCCGGTGGAGTCATCGGCTTACCGACGGGAGGCGAAGTTTGGGCTGCAAGATTGGCCGCGAACATCAGGCTGCCAATCGCCAACATCCACCCGCTCAGAAAGTGGCTGATGCCAAGGAACGGAGCACGCCCATGATACGCTCCTGTAACGCTCAGGCGTGACGGCATGGTTTCTTCCCCCCAAGATCGCTGGACTGCTGGAACGGGTCAGCGCAACCCCGGCGCGAAGTTGCACGAGATCTTTGTCACTATCCCGAAGTCTCAGTTCCCCCGTTGCACGACCACTGCCTTATTCCAGGCAGCCCGTGGCGGAGGGATAACGTCTGCTTGGGATGCAGGCAACGGCATTTTGCCGCTGCCCGGCAATTTTTAATCCCCCTCGTTTTCTGATCCTCCGTGTTATTTCTTCCCTCGGATTCGCTTGACGTTACAGCGGTGCTGAGGGTTGGCTGCCTGCCGCTGGGCGGTTGACTCTATCTTACACGGTCTTCCTATCTGACTGTGTCTTGTGCAGCTTTTGGGCTTGCCGGCCTTTGGATAGACATCCCCCTAGTCTGCATTGTACTGCCTCCCCTAGGGGTCATGGTGAGAAGCTGATGAGAAAACAGGGAGATGGGTGATTTTCCTACTGCTGATCCTCCCGCAGGCGATGGAGGACTACGGTACCGGAAGCTGCAATACGGCGGAGGATGTGATCGATTTCTTCGGCTTTCAGTCGGCCTTTGTCCAGGGCCTCTTGCAGGGACTTGCCGTGCTCCCAGCGGTAGTAGGCCGGACGAGGAATCAGGGTGGCGGGGTTGCCGGTGAGGGCAGCCAGAGGGTCCGCAGGTCCTTGGCGTGCGCCCGCACGTCCGCCGCCGAAACCGGGCCGGCCACCCCATGCGCCTCCGTTGCGCTCGTTGCCAACCTTCGCCGGGGGGTTCGGCTCGCAGAGAATGATCCCGTTTTCGTCGATGGCAATGACCCGGAATGTCCGTTGAGTAGCAGATGTCCCCTCATCCGAGATGACGAGGTAGCCCGGCGGATGGGTCCGCCGATAGTTGGCGTCCTCCTTCATTGATTTGGCAGTCCAAGGAATCTCCTTACGCACCGTGATGGTGGTATTTGTAGCGCTGATCAGATAGCGGAAGTTATTAAAGTGATCCTTAATGATGGCCTGGGCGGTACCATCTGAAGCAGTGGAAACAATCGGCAGCGTGATAAGCCAGGCAATCTCCGGCTTCGGAGGTGGAGGCGGAGTAACCGGGGCTTCCACGCTCACGCGGAAAGATTTCTTGACCTCGACCCCTTCGGAAGAGACGGCGGTGACGGTGACTGTGGAAGTTGCAGAGTCCGGTGTGTCTTCCCCCACAGGGGGCAACGTAATGGTCCAGTTCTCGGCATCCACTTGGAGAGCATCTTCTGGAATGAGCGAGCCGGTGACGCTGACGGAAATCTCCGCCTCTTCGGACCCATCCCCACTCAACCGGATTCGGACCACGTAGGGCTTGCCATCCCGCCGCATGGTGACGTCTGGTAACGGTCCGATGGCGAAAGGCACCGGTTTTCGCGGTACATAAGGCGGCAAGATGCCATAGAAGATGTCCCGCTGCACAATATAGGTGTAATTCCTCGGCGGGGAGGCGAGGACGGGTTCGGCACGGATCCACTGTAGCAAGCGGGTTTGTTCCGGGTTCTTTTGGAGTAGTTGCGGGCCGAGATTGCTAGCTACCGCAGCGACCACATTCGTCACAGGGAAAAGTGATGTCCGTGCCTTGACACCATCTACGGCGATGGCATCACTGGTCAGAGTCACCTTCAAGCCATTGCGGCTGGGGTCTCGCTCATTCCTTTCGATCTTGAGAGTGCTGATCTGGTGCAACAGATCAAGCTGGTAGTACGCGTAGAGGAAATCCACCAATTGCCAAATGTTGATGTTTTCCATGCTGATGACGAACCGGTGCTGTTTATAGGCGGGGCGTTTGGGAGCGATATCGGGGATGATGGGGGGGCGCGCCTGGACGATGCCGACGGATGAGAATTTGAAATCGCGAATGCCCGACTGCAAGAGGAGGCGTTCCAGCAATTGGGAATACTGGGCTTGGGCAATGGTATCGTCAGGGGGCAGACTTTGCCGTTGGATCAGTGCGACGGCGGGCCGGTCTTTGATCATTTGCATCAGTTGCAATTCGAGATCGTCGATGTCTTTTTCGAGCATGCGGCGCATTTGAGCCGTGTTCTGCAACGGCGTATAGATGAAAAAGTAGCCACCGACGCCGGCAATCGCGGCGCTGATCAGTCCTATCAGAGCCAAAGCGGAACGGAATTCACGGGGAGTCATGGAAGCATCGCCTGTGGGTCGTAGGGAGGTAAATCCTCGGTTTCTGTGTTACTCCCTGCAGAGAGGGATCCAGAGGACGGCCATCGGGGGTGTCTTCATCCCGATTTGCTGGAACTCCATCGCTGCTGGGGGGATTGTGTGTCTGTTCTCCATGTTTGGCGAATTACGGCATTGTGGTCAATTCGCGGTTTGTTCCTCAGTCCAACATTGAGTTAGGATCGCCTAGCGGTTTTTCCCCTTACCTTCTTTCCCGTCCTTGGTGGAAGGGGAGGGGGGATAGCCCCGGCGATCAGGGGGTGTAAACTTTTCGGGGGCGCGGGTGTACTCCTGTGGGGGCCGGGCATTGACGTTAGCCGAAATCGCGTAGTCGGAGTTGGGGGCTATCGTCGTCTGGCGGACACCGGCATAGTATTTGGCTTCACCGTAATGCAACTCGCTGTAGAGGTGAGTGGCGGCCTGGTTGTCCGGGGCCTTGAATTTCAATTCCACTTTGGCCTGGTGCGGTTGTTTTCCCGTTTTGCTATCTGGGGGAATGGCGCTGGCTAGGAATTGGGTGGCATGAACTCCTTTACCGTGGGGGAAGCGATCGCTCCAGTCGTAAAGCTCGTCGAGCCAGTTCACGCCGCGGGCCTGCCATTTTCGGACGGCGTCCAGGCGCTTGGCATCCGGTTCCAACAGTTTGACTTCGTTTTCCAGGTCCTGTTTACGACGTTGAAGCTGGACGATTTCTCGCTCGGCATCGTGGACCTTCCAGTAACCGAAGACACCACCGAGGAAGAGGAGCAGAGCAGCGAGGCTGGCCACAGCAACGAGGCGGACTTTGTAGGGATCGCGGCTTGATTGCGGTTGGCGCGGCTGGACGAAATTGATGGCGAGGGAACGGGAAGCCTGGGCCACGAGTAAGCCGACCAAGGCGGCGCAGCGGCCCCGCAGACTTTGATGCAATTCGAGCACGAATCCCTGTAGGGGATCATGGGCATGCACGGGTAGAGGCAGGGCGGCGCGCAGGCGAGGAGCGTATCGGCCATCCGCTTCGTAGACATGCAAGGCACCTAGGGGATATTGAGAGCCTACGCTAGTGTAGAGGGTCAGATTTCGACGAACTTCTGCAAGCAAAGTGCTTTCGGAGGCGAAGACGGGGGCGGGTAGGTCCCGGGTGAACTGGACTTCCCCATTGCGGACTACTGTAAACTCCCCCCCGACGGGGCTGAGGAGCAAGGTCGCAACGGCAGCGCCTGGAGTTTCCGGCTGAGGAGCCAAGCCGTTGGCCTGGGCACGTCCCAATTCTGCCGCTACGGCATAAGGCCGTGGCGTGACGGCAAGCAGTTTTAGACCCGCTGCCGAACACATCTTCTGAATGGCGCTGAGCAGGTCCTTACGAAGGATCACTGCCATGCTTCGCCGTTCACCTTCGGGGACGCCATTGGACAGCGGCGTGTAGTCGATTACCACATCGTCGGGAGATTCCGACAGCTCGCGGATGGCTTGATATTTGACCACGTTGGGTTCGTCAGTGGGCGGGACGGCGGGATAGCGCAGCTCTTTGAGGATGACCCGTCCCCGGCCGACTGCCACCAATACAGGAGCGGGAGCGATCCCCGCGTCCTTGAGCCTTTGACGGAGTTGCTCTCCAAGGGCCGTAGCGGTGTCAAGTGTCAAGGGGGGAGGGGGAGTACCCTCCGCTTCGGTCCACGTGAGCACTTGATCAACGCGGACTTGCCCAAGTCGGCTAACGCTTCCCGCTGCCAACAGAATCCCATCTGGCGTCAAATCGAGTGCAAGATAACGAGCCACGGTCAAGGTCTCTCGCAAAAGGGTGATTGGTGTCAATCCATTATTTACACGTCAGGCGTTCCTGTTATAGGTTCGGGGGCTGGTTTCCATGTTGTGGGATCGTTCACAAGTTTTGTCACCTTCCCTTTCGCACGTATGTAAGCTCCAACGGTCGGATTCCAGACTCCCCTTTGCACGCCGGCGAGGCACGACTCCAGCCCTTAGGGTGATTCTTACCCGTGGCACAATAGGGCGGGAGATGCCCTGAGCATGTTTTTTCTTCGCCCAAGATGTTTGGAGGAAACAAAGATGCCAGGGAACACAACTATAGCGATTGTGTGTAAGGGATAGACTGTGTCCAGAGGACAGCATTCGCTGACGCGGCAGTGCAGGGGGGGAATGGACCGGGTAATGGGTCAGGGTCATGATCGCATTCATATCGACAGGTACCATCACTAAGGATTAATGCTCCGCTGGGGGGAATAAGCGCGGGGTTGGTCCAAATCGCCCAAGTCGCGGAAGTAGAGAATCCGGGGGGCGCCGAGATTGCTGTCAATGACGGCTTCCACCCGTGCGGTGGGACCGCCCTCGGCGAAGTAGCCAACGACCTCGACCCTGTACACCATACTGGTGCCGGTAATGAGTCGTTCCAGATTCCGGAATTTGCTCACCGACAAGCCGGCTTCGGTCAGGAGCCAAGCCCCCGTCATCGCTTCCAAAGAAAAAGGCACGATGTTGTCGCGCACGGCCAAGATGTTATCCACGTCGGTTTCCGTCAGGCCGGGTAATCCTAGTAGGGCTTCCCGTGAAGCAGTGTTGACATTGAGACGTGGGATCATCTCCACCGCTTCGCGCGTTGAAATCTTGTCGAGAAGAACGGGGAGTAACTCAGCCCGGCGGGCCGGATCGTTCAGGGGCGAGAAATAGACGAGGGATTGAGGAGGATTCGAGCGGCTGTTGCGCTGCAAGACGATACCCGTATTGATCAAGTCCAGGACCGAATTGATCGCCCGCCCACTGGTGGCAATTGTGGCCAAACGGGCTTCGACCGCAGAGATCAAGTCCTCAGCGCCGACCGGTACGTACACTTCCTGTTGTTGTTTACCCATTCCCATTCCCCTGCCCATCCCTTTGTTTTGGGACTGAATTTGGCCGTCGTCTGTGACGCGGAGCAGGTTATTCGATCCGAAGATTTTGACAGCGACAATGTAGGCGGCCATGTCTGCGTCGAGGCCGGAATTGAGCAGGGCTTGATAGATGCCGACGATGTCGTCCCCGTTAATCCAAATGCGGAGAATCCCGGAGGAATCGACATTGACTTCGCGGCCATAGACAGTCAGGTAGTCGCTCCAGCCCCGATCCACCCACCCGGCATTTTCGTCATCGATACCGTTGCGGTTGCGGTCGGTGCCGTAGAGCAATTGGGGTGTGACACCTTTGACCAGAAGCAGTTCATCGAGAGTATTGAGGGGGCCGTTTTTGGCCGAGTAAGGCTGGGCCAGGCCGCGGTAGTAAGCACTCTCGGCACCATTGGGGCGGGTGTCTTCGTTGCTGTCCACCCAGTCTACGATGGCGTCCGCAATCTCTGGCGTCATGTTGGGCAGCTTGAGCAACGCGTTGTAGAGCGTCTCACCGGTGGGATCGAGCGCAATTAGAGCATTGATGTTGATTTTACCTCCTTCATCTGCCAGTCCGAAGCGCTGTTGATACCCCCCTCCCGTTAGCGGAGCCACATGGATGATGGAAAAGTAAGCTTGTTTACCGCTAGGGTTGGTGGGATCGAGCGGGACGGGAATATCCTGGAAGTAGGCGGGATTGTCATAGGGGTTGCCTACATCGAGAGCCAGCAACTCGGGGTCGGCCAATAACGCTGCTGCGTAGTGAACGCCAGAGGCGGCAGCGGCACGTACTTGAGCATAATCCGCACTGCGCACCCCGGCTCGCAATTCGGACACCATCGCATCGCTGAAGCGGTAGGCGACGAGAGATAACACCAGGATCACTATGAGCACCGCGATCAGAACGTATCCCGGTCGCGGATCGCGGCCGATCCCGCGCAGCCGACCTTGGTTTCCTAAGGGATGAGGTGTCATCGTCCACCTCCGCCGAAGCCGCCGCGTCCGCCGCTGATTCCACCTCCTGAACCCCCGCCCATCCCGCCTGCTCCCCCTCCTCCAATGCCCCCTCCGCCGCCTCCGATGCTCCCTCTTCCTCCCGCTCCTCCGCCGCTTCCACCGCCGGAGCCACCGACGCCGCCTTTCCCTCCACCTATGCCGCTTCGTCCTCCGCCGCTTCCACCGCCAGAGCCGCCGACACCGCCTTTCCCTCCGCCGATATTGCTGCCTCCGCTTTTGCCAGTACCTCCAGTACCGCCAGTGCCACCGCTGGTTTCTGTTCCTGTGGTATCGCCACCGCTGCCATCATCCGGTTTTGACTCGACTCCTGAAGGTACGACAGGATCGATCAATGACACAGTGGCGTGGCCAGGGGCTGTCCGGATCGGAATGATTTGGCTGACAGTGCGGTAGATTGGCTCCTGGGGACGCTGGGGGTCCGTCAATTCAAAGGTCAGGGTGACTCGTACCGCCCGTGGTGGACCAGCGATGCCGCTTCCCGTGGCGCTCATGCCGGAACCATCCCACGTGGTGCTCCAGGCGGTGCCGTCGTAGTATTCGAACTGAACGTCCACGATATGGTCGGCCACAAGAGCGGCCTCTTCGTTTTCCCGGTTCGGGTAGGTCGAATTCCCGATCTGATCTGCGGTGACCCACGGCCGCTCCTCCCGACACAATCCTCCCGTGGCGCTGCGCCAGTACACGATGCGCCGTAGATCGGAGGATTGCTGACTTTCCGCCACGGCGGTGCCAAGAAGCACGCCCGGTGTGCTCAGCGATGGGGGAACTTGGCTGGCAAAAATCACGAGGCGGGGGGGATCATCATCGTAACCGTAGATGCCGGCGTGGAACGGCAGGGTCGGCGCAGGCGCGGAAGACGTGGTCGTACCCGTCATGGTGGGGTCCACCATCCCGGTGTTCGAGTCCCCGCCGCCTGTATCGGTGCTGCCGCTGGTATCTCCGGTGGTGCCGCTGCCGTCGGTTGTCCCGCTGGTTCCGCCACTACTGAGGCTAGTTCCGCTGGCGCTACTGAGAGCTTTGGGCGGCAAGGGTCCAAGCGTCTGCGCCAAATCCAAGGCAATGCGGTTGAACACCCCGCGTGCCAGGTCTTCCGTCTGAGCCATTTCCCGGCTGATCTGGGTTTGAGCCAGCGTCATGTGGAAAGCCAAGTACAAGCCGCCGAGAAGGAACGAGCCGATAAGAGTCGCTACGAGCAATTCCAGCAAGGTGTAAGCACACCGTTGCTTCCTGGGGACGGGAACCGCGCCAATTCTCCGAGCGAGCAAACGCCAGTTTTCGCCTGAGAAGGGGAGGGGCACAAGCGGGTAAGAATGGGCCGGCACGATGGCAAACTGTCTCATGAACCACCTCCCATCGAGGAACCGCTGGCGGGATCGGGTCGCGTGGCTTCACCCGCCGTTCCCCACACGCTGGGGTCCAGCATCAATTGACTCAGGGTGATCGTGACGGTTTGTCCCTTGACCTCTCGGCTGACACTCACACTGACCAGATACAGATTCGGGATGTCATAGTTCTGGACGGTTAGGGTCCAGCTCCAGTTGGCATCGTCTCCGTCAAAGGTGCCGCTGCTGCTTTCCAGGGGGATCGCTCCGCATTCGACTTCGGCCAGTTTGGCCTGGGCTAATCGTGTTCCGCGGCTCTGGTGGCGTGCTTCCAGCTCCAGATCGGCTCCCATGTCCACCAAGCGGGCGATCGCCACTAGGGCGGTGAGGAAGATGGCCAGGGCCAGAAGCACTTCAATCAAGGACAGGCCAGCTCGTTTCCTCCCCCTGAGACGAGGTTGCAAGATTTCACAGGTTCTCGTGGCTGCGGACTTCATGGCCGCCCCCCGCCAGCAGCAGCACCCGGCGGAGTCCGCACCACCGCTGCTGTGCCGGTAATCCCGCGTATCCGTACATAAATGGGGGACTGATTCCCTTCACGTACCTCAACGAGCACCTGATCTTCCTTGCAGGTGCCGTCCGGCTTGAGCGTGGCGATGGTGATCCAATCTCCCTCCTGCACGACTTCGGAGTCCCCGTCCGTTAGGACATGGACGGTGGCTTTGTCCAGTCGGTCCTCGGTGACGCTGGCGTTGAAGGCGGGGGGATCATCTGCTGGCAAAGCGGCAAACTCCGTCCCGTCCGGCGCGACACGTAGACGGCTGCCGTCACTGGAAACAGCCACACGATACCACTGCCCCCGTTCCATGGCCTTGGCACGTGCATCCGCAATGCGTGCTCGAACCAAATCGGCGGCTGCCTTCTGACGGGTGTTGGCGTAATTCCCCTCCAGCGTCAGTGTAACTGCCATTCCCAGGATGAGAATGACAGCCAGTACGACCAGCAACTCCAGGAGAGTGTAACCCTTGCGAGGGATTACCATAGTTTTTCTTCCGGCACGAGCAGATACGGTCAGGCGAAGGAACCGCGCAGCCTTGGCTGGCACATTTTCCGAGGTCGTTTTCCCGGACGTTTTCCCTCGGTGTGAATAACACTCGTTTTAGCGCAGCGGCCATTGGAGCGGCGGTTTGTTTATGTTGTGCTGGGGACAGAAGACCACGGGCCGCTCCTTGTAATTCCCCTCCACTTCATCTGTCGTTCGAACCAGTTGCCAGTAATACCGTGTGCCCCAAGGGGAAATCAGGCCTTGCGTTCCCTGTTCCAGATAGGGGGCGATGAGGGCAAGTCCCTGCTCCCCTTCCGGCGGCCACTCGCCATGCTTGAGATAGTACGTCTTGAGCGCTTGTTCGATCGCCCGCATGTCGTTTTGAGCACGCCCCTCTTTCGCCTCCTCAAGATAGCGGAAGAGGGCAATGCTGGCGGCCGAGGCCAGAATCACCAGAATGGCCACCACGATAAGTACTTCCAAAAGTGTGAAAGCTCCGCGAAGGTGGTGTCTTCGATTCGTGATGTCTCGCGTCACCGTGCGTAGCACCATGATTGGGGTCTCCTGTCAGACGGAACGTTGCCAATTCCGTGGTACCACCGCTTGGAAGCGGAAGTAGACCACAGCCGGCTTGAACCTCATCCTTACATACCCGTTATAGCGGTCAGGGGTTTAATCAATTATGAGAATTGCAGGCGAAGGGAGCGAACAGCGGTCTTGGATTCCGGCCAACCCAAGTGTCTGGTCAGCTTGGTAAGGGGAGGGAGCCGACGATAGTTCCCTACTGCGATTTTTCAGCCCACCGTGCTGCCCATCTTGAAGACCGGCAGAAGCAGACCCATGACGATGAGCAACGTTACCCCGGCCATGACCAAGAGCATGATTGGTTCAAGCAATTTGACCATCAATTCCAGATTGCGGCTGGTGCGCTTTTCCAAACCATCGGCAATATCCACGAGCACCGTTTCTAGGCTGTTGGATTCCTCAGCGATGGTAATCATTTCGACGACATCGGGGGGAAAATAACCGCAGCGCCGCAGAGGATCGGCTAGTTTTTGGCCTGCAGTGACGTTTTCCGCGCTTTTTTCGATCGCTTGAGCCAACACGCGGTTGCCCGTCGAGTCCTTAGCAATGTTCAAGGCTTTGAGAATCGGAATACCGTTGTGCAGCAGCGTTCCCAGAATCCGGCAGAAGCGGGACAGCGCGAGAGAAAGAAAGATCGGTCCGAAAAGTGGCAGGCGGACTTTGAGACGGTCCACGATCAGGCGCCCATTTTCTGTCTTGGCCCAACGGCGGAATAGCACTAAAGCGGTCAGCGCCACGCCGAGCACGAGCCACCAGTAATTTTGCAGGAAATGACTGAAGGCCATCAAATACACCGTCAAAGTGGGGAGTTCCCCTTTTTCTTCGAGCTTTTCAAAAATTTTCGCGAACTTGGGAACGAAGAAGATGACCAGGATGTTGAGGACAGCAAAGCCGGCGACCGCCAGGAACACCGGATAGGCCAGCGCGCCGACGACTTTGGCTTTGAGATCCTCCTGATGTTCCACGAAATTGGCGATGCGCTTGAGGACGTCCTCTAGGAAACCACCCTCTTGGCCAGCCCGGACCATACCCACGACCAACTCGCTGAAGACACGGGGGTGAAAGGCCATAGCTTGCGCCAGTCCTGTGCCATCGGCTACCCGGCTGCGCACATCCCGGATCACAGCCTGGAGCGTGGGATTGGTGCTCTGCTTTTCCAATAGCTCTAGGGAGCGGAGCAGCGGCACGCCGGAACGGAGGAGGTCCGCCATTTGAGAATAGAAGGCCGCCAGTTGCCGCCCTTTGACCCGCCGTGCCCAAAGCCCGCCCGTACTCCCCGGACCAGTCGCTTGAGTTTTGGCCAGAGCGATGCGCAGGGGAAATAGACCCCGGCTATCCAGAATTGCAGCCACTTCCCGCTCGCTGTTGGCTGTCACAATTCCTGTAGCCTTACTGCCGGTCCGGGCTAATGCTTCATAAGTGAAATCAGGCATGGCAGTCTTCGCGGAATCGGTTCATCAATGCACTAGACGGGCGGAAGCGCTAGATACCTCCACCAGGGGTTCCTAGCTTATCGGCTCAGCTCAGGATATATCTCCTGCGGTGGTTCGGGCTACCTCATCGATGGTAGTCAAACCTTTGAGCACTTTCCGCCAGCCATCCTGGCGCAGAGTGATCATACCGGCTTTGAGGGCTTCCAACCGGATGACGCCGGCGTTGACCCGCTGCGTGATCAAGTCGCGGATCACGTCATTGGTGACGAGCAGCTCGAAGATGCCGCTACGCCCCCGATAGCCTGTTTGGCGGCAGGAGCGGCACCCCGTGCCCTTCCACAATGGCACAGGACCGTCACCGGCATATTGGGTGGCAGCTTCGTATTCTTGGAGTATCTTCGCCAAAGCCGGGGGGAGATTCACCAAGGCAGATAGACCCGTGTTGCTCTTTTTGCGCAGTGGGAAATCGAGCGGCAATTCCTCCACCGGAAGAGTCGCTACGGTCTTGCAATCCGGACAGATGGTCCGCACCAGCCGCTGAGCCATCACGCCTTCCACGGTGGAAGAGACCAGGAATGGCTCCACTCCCATATCAATCAGGCGGGTGAAGGCGCTGGGGGCGTCGTTGGTGTGCAACGTGCTGAAGACCATGTGCCCGGTCAGCGAGGCGTGGATCGCCATTTCCGCAGTTTCCAGGTCGCGAATTTCGCCAACAAGGATCACATCCGGGTCATGGCGCAGGATCGCGCGCAAGGCGTTAGCAAACGTTAGCCCGATCTTGGGATGGGTCTGAATCTGACTGATCCCGACCTGATTGTATTCCACCGGGTCTTCAACGGTGATGATCTTGAGGGTTTCATCTTTGATTTCATTGAGGGCAGAGTACAGGGTCGTGGATTTACCGGAGCCGGTGGGACCCGTGACCAGAACGATCCCGTGGGGGCGATCGATTAGTTGCTTGAAGGTGTGATAGGTGTCTGGCAGCATGCCCACGGCGGCCAGGTTGAACTCCATGCGTCCTTTGTCCAACAGACGCAAGCAGACTCCTTCGCCGTGGATCATAGGGATGATCGAGACGCGCACGTCGATTTCCCGGCCTTGAACTTTCATCTTGATGCGGCCATCTTGCGGCAGCCGCTTTTCCGCGATGTTGAGCCGGGCCATGATCTTGATACGGCTGATGATGGCAGCGGCAAAACGATTGATTTCCGGGGGCAGATTTTGCTCTTGCAACAGACCGTCGATGCGGTACCGGATGCGTAGGCCGTGCTCTTCCGTTTCGATGTGAATGTCGCTGGCCCGTTCGTTGGCGGCTTCGATGAGAATCTGATTGACCAGGCGCACCACCGACGCTTCCTGAGCCTGTTTGGCCATCTCGCTGTCGTCGGCTTCCAACGCCTCCAGAAACTCAATTTCCTCCTGTCTGTCCTTAGCTTCTTCAGCTAAAGCGGCGACCGTGTCCCCACCCACGCCGAAGTATTGCTTGATCAACCGAGCAATTTCCCGCGGCGGAGCCAGTACCGGCAGAACGTGCAACCCCGTCAGTGTCTGAAATTCGTCGATGGCGTAGGCATCGAACGGATCGCCGGTGGCGACAATCAGCGTGCCATTATGCCGGCTGAGGGGCATGAGATTTTTGCGGTGAACCAGGCGTTGCGGCATCTGCTCCAGCAAGCTGCGGTCCACCTGTACCTTGCCTAGGTCCACCAGTTCCAAGCCCAATTCCTCTGCCAAGACCGGCAAAAGAGTTTCTTCCTTCAGGAAGCCTTTGTCGATGAGCACTTGGTGCGGAGGGTAGTCTGGCGCAGCGGCCAAGGCTTCCGCCGCACGCCGGAGGTTCTCTTCACTGAGCATGCCCCGCCGGCTGAGCATGGCCAATAATTGATGTTGGCTGGCGCTGGAGGACATCACACTGCTAGACATGTTACCCTCAAACTCACGCTCTTCCGCGTCCGAGAAGCCGATTGTCACTGCCGACTTGGGCCGATCCCGGCCCGTTTGCGAATCCCATCTCCGAAGACAACTGCCATCCCGGCTGGGGTGACCCTCTGCCGTCGCGGTTATTCCGCATCTTCCCCCTCGAAACGCTGGGGCTGTCTTTCAGGAATATACCGCTAGCGTCTCGCAAGCGTTTCACAACTTCTCATCTTTTCACGATTTTATTCCCTGAAAGATGAGAACTTGCTGAAACACTTGCCGATTGAGGATAAGCGGTAGACGTTCGCCCCATTCCGGAGATCATTTCTTATCTTGGTCACCGTACTCTTCCAGCCATTCCTCGTACCAGGCCATCTGAATAGCTTCGAGGAGCTTTTCGTTGGACTCGTGGGGCTTCCCTTCAAACCCTTCGAGGTTGAGAACGAACTTGTGCAAGTCGGTGAAGCGGACGGTCAGAGGATTGAGCGTATCATATTGCTCGAACAGAAGGCGTCCGATCTCTCGTGCATCGGTCCAAGTCATGGCTACGTCCTCCGGTTTGGGGTGTGCTGCCTTTGTGTGGGATGAGGTTTGTCACGGCATAGGGATGTACCAGATGAGGCCTTGGGTGCTCTCCACAATCCATGCTCAACCACGTTTTACCGGCGCTCGGTCGGTTCTTCTTCCCAGGGTGAGTGGGCTATCTCTCACAGTTTGCTGGGATCAAGTGATTGTTCGGTTTTGCCGGCGACAGCGCGGCGCAGGACCTCGTTCATGAGGATTTCCGCCAGGGGTTGCGTGGCTTGGTTGAACGTGTCGAGGGCATTCTGGAGTTGGGCGAGATCGTTTTGGGTCAAGGCGTTTTGCAGAGTTTGAATGGCGGCGTCGATGGCCTGGCGTTGTTGCGGCGCGAGTTGATCTCCTGCCTGAGCGAGGGCTTTGGCGGTGTGGCGCAGGTCCGCTTCGGCCTTGTTCCGGAGTTCGATCAGGCGTCGGGCGGTAAAGTCCTCCTCCGCATGCTCGATGCTTTCCAAGACCAGTAGTTCGACTTCCTCGCGAGTCAGGCCGTGAGCAGGTTGCACGGTCACTTGGGCTTGCACGCCACTACGCTGTTCCTTAGCGGTGACGGTCAGCAGGCCATTGTGATCCACCAGGAAGGTTACATCGACCTGCGGGAATTGAGCCGGCATCGGCGGAATGCCGGAGAGCTTGAAGGTGCCCAGAAAACGGCAGTCCTTGGTCAATTCCCGTTCCCCCTGGTAGATATTCAGCACGATTGCTGTTTGGTTATCAACAAAAGTGGTGTAGCGCGTAGTAGCCCGGCAGGGGACGGTTGTGTTCCGATGGATGACCTTGTCCACGACTCCACCGAGCGTTTCGATCCCTAAGGATAACGGTACCACATCCAGCAAGAGCATGTCGCGCCGGCCGCTGGTCAAGATATCCGCCTGAATGGCGGCACCCAATGCGACCACCTCGTCGGGGTTGAGTTCCGTATGGGGGGTCTTGCCGAAGAATTCCGCCACACGGCGGCGAACATAGGGGATGCGAGTGGACCCGCCCACCAGGACCACTTCATCGATTTGCTGCGGGGTGAGTTGGGCGTCCCGGAGTGCGGCTTGGCAGCATTCCAGGGACCGATCAATAAAGGGGCGGAGCAAATCTTCTAGCTCCTGGCGCGAGAACTGTCGTTCCACGTGCACCGCCGGCCGCTTCTCGTTGGAGGGGAGATGCAAGCGCAACGTTGCTGTAAGCTGAGTGGATAGGGCGATTTTGGTAGCCTCAGCCGCATCTCGGAGATATTGCAGCCGTTCTGGGTCTCGGTGGGTCAAGTCCCAATTCTGTTCCCGTGCGACGACTTCCATAATGGCCCGATCAAAGTCATCGCCTCCTAGAAAAGTATCGCCATGAGTGGCAAGCACCTGGAACACCCCATCTGCCAGTTGCAGGATGGAGCAGTCGAAGGTGCCGCCACCGAGGTCATACACGGCAATGGTCCCTTGGCGGCGCTGGTGCAAGCCATAGGCCAAGGCGGCCGCTGTCGGCTCATTGACAATTCGCAGAACATCCAGTCCGGCGATCCGTCCTGCATCGCGGGTTGCTTGCCGTTGGGTGTCGTCAAAGTAGGCCGGTACGGTGATCACGGCTTGGGTCGGATTGCCAGCTCGCTGGCGTACTTCCCGCAGGATCATCGCCGACAGTTCCTCCGGCGTGTACTCCCGCCCGGCAATACGCACGTGAAGGACTTTGCGGCCTTCTGCGGTTTCCCGTTCGATAATCTGATGGGGGATAAGTTGCAATTCTTTTTTCAAGTCCGCTAAAGTCCGCCCCATGAGGCGTTTGACACTGAAGATGGTATGTTCCGGGTCCGAAAGAGCACGGGCTTTAGCAGCGGAGCCGACCAGGACGCTTCCATCCTCGAAAAAGCTGATACAACTCGGGATGAGTGCCACACCTTGGGCATCCCGAACCACCACGGGCCGGCCGCCCTCCATGTACGCAGCCAAGCTGTAGGTGGTTCCCAAATCGATCCCGACGACCTTGGGTGAAGTCATAAGGTTCCTTCCAGTGCGGTTTTACTTTCACGAAACTTATTTACGAACCAATATGTTACGGATATTGGTCCAACACGGGCCGTGGCCCTTCCTCTACGGGTATAGGGACAGGTGCCCCGACCGTGCCGTTTCCCGTTGATGAATTTTAGGCAAGTTTTGGCCGGAGAATGGTAGCGGGACTTGAAATCGGCGGTAAGATGATGACAAATGCAGATACTTTTTGCCGGGGAGGTTAGGAGGTGTGCTCCTGTCCCCTCCCCGTGCAGGGGTGCTCCCACCATGAATGTTCCGCCCCACTCGGCGCTGGACGCGAGTGTGCTCGTGCTCAACCGGATGTTCGTCGCTGTCCACATTATCTCCGTCCGCCGAGCCTTCTGCCTGCTCTGTAAGAACCTCGCCGAGGTGGTTCATGTTGAGGAAGGCGGGTATTTTAGCACCTACGACTTCGAGTCTTGGGCGGAATTGAGCGCCTTTCGAGCGGCCCACTTCCGTAGTGAGGATGAAGACTGGATCCGCACGCCTTCGCGGGAGTTGCAAGTGCCGCGAGTCATCCGCCTGCTACGCTATGACAAAATGCCCAAGCAGACGGTCAAATTCAATCGGCGAAACATCTTTGCGCGAGACAACAACCAGTGCCAGTACTGCGGGCGAAAGTTTCCCACTCAGGAGTTGAGCCTGGACCACGTCATCCCACGCAGCCAAGGCGGACAGACGACCTGGGAGAACATCGTCTGTGCCTGCTTGGAGTGCAATGTCCGTAAGGGAGGGCGTACTCCCAAACAGGCCGGCATGACCCTGATCCGCAAGCCGGAGAAACCCAAACGCAATCCGATCCTCAGCCTCAAACTGACCCAGAAAAAGTACAGTGCCTGGCAAAACTTCCTCAATGAGGCTTACTGGAACGTGGAGCTGAAGTAAACCCGAACTTTACCCTCCGCCAAGCCACATTGGATCAGTCAAGGAAGCATCCGGAAAGTCCAACTCCGATGAGGTTGCCATAGCGACAACCTCCTGGCGCTCTTCCTGAAATTTGTTACTCGCATAATGCCCCAAATAGAGTTGGGCGCCATTTCATCTCCCTCTCCAACTCGGCCTGCAAGACTTGAGGCTTACCTGCAAGCGAGTTTGTAACCCGCCGATGGGGGAGGGAAGGGGCTTGTCGCCGATTGCACAAGCGTCTAGAATTAGTTGACGGACTAGTCCGGAAAATAATTGGACGAGGTTGGAGTACTCGGACTATTTATGGGGTAACGCTAAGTGATCGCAAGGCTTTTCCAAAGCTATTTTTATGTAAGCTTATGTGTGAAAATAACTTGCGATTGAAAAAGGAGAAGAATCTTGGTCACCTGATGGAAGGGGAGGGGAGAGGATGAGTCACGGCGAGGGTCAGGAAACGAAGCCAAGTAAGTCCCCAAGTTCAGGGGAAGAGCGAGTTGGGCCGGGACGCCCCAAAGACCCCAACTTAGAGGCACGCCGGAAAGCCCAGATTCTGGACGTGGCAGCTCGGGTCTTCGCCTCCCATGGCTTTGCCAACACGACCGTGCAAACCATTGCGAATTACATCGGAGTGGGAAACGGAACGGTGTACCGTTACTTTCCAACTAAGGATCAGCTCTTTCTGGCAGCAGTAGAGCGGGGACTGCAAGAGCTGACCACGGAGATGGATCGGGTGGTCCAGCAACCCGGCGACCCTTTGCAAGTGCTGCGGGAAGCCATCCGCACTTACTTGTACTTCTTTCACCGCCGTCCGGAAATGGCGGAATTATTCATTCAGGAACGGGCGGCTTTTCCGCAGCATCACCGCCCCTTGTACTTCGCGGCTCAATGTGACGATGAGAAGTTCCGCAAACATCAGGAGTTTTACCACCGGCTGCTGGCCACAGGTCGCATTCGTCCGGTTCCGTTCGAGCAACTTTTCGCTACGGTCGGGGACCTTCTCTACGGCACGATCCTAACCAATTTGTTATCCGGTCGGCCAGTGGATCCGGACGCCCAGGCAGATGCGATCACTGACCTCATCCTCTATGGCTTGTTACGCCGTCCCGACCTGGCGGATGTGCCGTCCGTTGTGGCGTCTGCAGGAAGTCCGCCTCAAGGTGGGTGATGTGCGAAAGACCCGTCCGATCCGCTTTTGGAACCTGTGGGAACTCTCCAATACCAGAACGCTGAGATCACAAGACATGCCTTTCATGAGAAGTGATAGGGAAGAATGCAGAAGGCATCGGGCTAAACAAAAACAGGCAGCACGGAATGGTATCGGAAATGGTCATCATCCTGGGGAGCAACGATGGCGAGAACCGAGACGGCGGGTATCAGGGTCATCTACGACGGCAGAAGATGGGGAATTTTGTTGGCTGCTGTAGGATTGCTGGGTTGCCAGAAGGCAGCGACTTCTCACGTTCCTACAGGTCAAGACCTGCCCATTCCGGTTCAGACCGTCCTGGTGAAGCAACGGACTCTGACCCGCGGCATCACGGTGATGGGGACGTTGAACGCTTACGAAGAGATGCCGCTCGCAGCCAAGGTCGATGGCCGCGTGGTCTCCATTCACCATGACGTGGGGGACCGCGTTGTTCCGGGAGCAGTACTGATGGAGTTAGATGCGACGGATTACCGCTTGGCCGTGGCGCAGGCTCGTGCGGCGTATGAGGGTGAGTTGCAGCGGTTAAAACTCCGGCGACTCCCTGAATCGGTGGCTGAGTTTGAGCGTCACTTGAGCACTATTGACACAGTGGCCCAAGCGCGGGCGAATTGGGAACTAGCCGAGAAGGAATTGGTCCGTGCTGAGTTGGAGGCCGAACGAGGGGTAGGTTCGCAACAGGCTTTGGATGCAGCACGGGCCAAGGTCAAAGCAGCGCGGGCCGCTGTGGAACTGGCCGAAACTGAAGCCCGCGTGCTGTGGGCCAATGCTCGCCGCCTCAAAGCGGTCCTAGAAGAAGCGGAGCAGCGTTGGGAAGATACTCGTTTGCGAGTACCGACGCCACCCTTGTGGTTGGCCTGGTCTGCCCTGCTCGGTCCCGCAGGCAACCCCATACGGCTAGCGGTCGCTCAACGTTCGGTTGGTTTAGGAGAAATGGTGCGGGCCATGCCTGTGACCGTGGCCTATCGCTTGGTGCTCGATCAAATCCTGAAATTACGGGTGGCAGTGCCGGAAAAGTATCGCCCTCAGGTGGCTGTGGGAGATCGTGTTGAGTTGCAGGTGGAGGCTTGGCCGCAGCGGCGTTTTGCCGGGCATGTCCGCCGCATTGCTCCCGTAGTAGACGCCAGTACGCGCACCTTTCAGGTCGAAATCGAAGTTCCCAATTTCGACGGCGCTCTCAGTGCAGGTGGGTTTGCTCAGGCCCGCATCCTCTCTCCGATCCCAGATACGATCCTGACGGTTCCGCCAGAGGCTATCGTCAGTTTTGCGGGCGTCCACAAGGTGTTTGTAGTGCGGGACCATACGGCCCGAAGCGTCACCGTGGAATTAGGGATCCGCGAGAAAGGCTGGGTGGAAGTGCGCGGAGCACTGCAAGCCGGCGAAGAAGTGGTGGTCAGCGGCCAGTTACGCCTAGTCGATGGCAGTTCCATCCGCCGCAAAGAGTGACGCCCCCCTGACACACCTGCTTCCATCCCGGACTGTTCGAGGATAACAGATGACACTCTGGGAGTGACGCCACCCTGACACCAAATCCGCTCTAGGAACCGATCGAGGGGAATTTATGGCAGTTTGGGATATTTGCATACGCCGCCCGGTGTTCACCACCATGCTGATGCTCGCCCCGGTGATTATGGGGTTGGCATCCTATGGCCGCTTGGGTGTCGAATTGTTTCCCAACGTCGATATTCCTGTAGTCATCATCACCACCACCCTGCGGGGCGCCAGTGTCGAGGAGATGGAAACGTCCGTCACCAGGCCGATCGAAGAAGCGGTCAACACCGTGGCGGGCATCGATGAATTGCGTTCGACTACCCGCGAGGGGATATCGATTGTCGTCATTGGCTTCAAAATCGAGCGAGACGGTGAGCAGGCAGCCCAAGATGTGCGGGACCGGATTTCTACCTTGCTCCCACGGCTTCCGACAGGAACTGATCCGCCGGTCGTCGAGAAGTTTGATCTGAACACCGCTCCAATTCTCACCCTCGTGGTTTCGGGAGGATCGGGACGAGACCTGCGCGAGGTGACAGAAATTGCCAAGAAGCGGATCAAGGAAGACCTGGAATCGATCTTGGGGGTCGGTGCAATCATTTTGGTCGGTGGGGAAACACGCGCGATTAATGTGCAATTACGGCCTGCGGACCTGCGGGCGCGAGGTCTAACCGTGGAGGATGTTCGCCGGGCGTTGCAAGCCCAGAATCTGGAATTGCCCGGAGGACGGATCGACAGCGGCACCCTCGAGTTCGGCGTTCGCACCTTAGGACGCATCCTTTCACCCTCCGAATTTGCCGATCTAGTCATCGCGACCCGCCAAACCCCTGATGGGGGCAAGTATGCCATCCGCCTGAAAGATGTGGCAGATGTGGAAGACGGAATCGAGGAACCGCGAGGATTGTCACGCCTGGATAGCCAGAAAGCGGTGAGCCTGATCATTCAAAAACAGTCCGGAGCCAACACCGTTCAAGTGTCCCAGTCGGTGAAGCAACGCTTGGAGAAGATCCGGGCCACCTTGCCACCCGACATTCGCGTGGAAGTCATCCGCGATCAGGCTCGCTTCATTCAGTCCTCAATTGATGAGGTGAAGTTCCATCTTCTATTGGCAGCACTGCTCGTCATCGGTGTCATTTATCTGTTCATCCGCGATTGGCGGACCACGTTGATCGCGGCTACGGCGGTGCCCTCCAGCATCGTCGCCGCCTTCGCCTTCATGGACTTCATGGGTTTTACCCTCAACACGATGACACTGCTCGGGCTGATTCTGGCTGTGGGGATTGTGATCGATGATGCGGTGGTCGTCCTGGAAAACATCTTCCGACACATGGAGGAATACGGCCTGTCCGCGCGAGAGGCTACCAGCCAAGCCACGCGCGAGATCGCCCTCGCTGTGATGGCGACTACCTTTTCCCTTGTCGTCATCTTCGCCCCCATTGCCTTCATGAGCGGCCTGGTGGGGCGCTTCTTCAACAGCTATGGGTTTGTGGTTGCCTTTACCATTCTCATGAGCATGGTCGTCAGTTTTACGCTGACGCCGATGCTCTGTTCCCGCTTCCTCAAGCCGGTAGCTCGGAAAGAGACTCGCTCGCACTCCCATGACCGCGGCTGGCTGACAAGCATCTATCTGGCCATACTCCGCTGGTCGCTGCGCCATCGATGGGTAATTGTCATAGCCACTTTAGGCACCTTTGCTAGTACGCCCATGTGGTTTCTCCTGACAGGGGCCGATTTTCTTCCGAAGGATGACCAAAGCGAATTCGAGGTGGCCTTGCGGTTACCGCCCGGAACATCACTGGACCAAGCCGACCGCATCTGTCAGGAGATCGAACAAAAGTTGCGTCAGGTCCGCGGAGTGGAGAGCATCTTCACGACCATCGGACCGACAGATGGCAAAGCTCCCAAGGGGCAAGGGGATGTCACTCAAGCTCTCATCTACTGCCAGATGATCGACCTGCGTCAGCGGGATTTCACCCAACGAGATGCGATGGACGAAGCGCGCCACATTCTGGCCGAGTATCCCGACATCCGCTCGGCGGTCCAGGATGTACGCGTTGTCAGTTCCAGTGCCTTCAAGAATGCCCAATTGGACTTTAGCCTCACGGGGCCTGACTCACGCCAACTGGAAGAGTATGCCGAGCAGATCGTGCGCTGGATGCGTTCTCGCCCCGATCTGTTCTGCGATATTGACACCAATGCCGCTACACGCAACCCGGAGTTGCAGGTCCGGATCAACCGGGATCGCGCTGCGGACTTGGGGATTGATATTCGGAGCATAGCTACGACCCTCAATTTGCTGGTCGGCGGCGAGCCTGTCAGCAAGTACAAGGAAGGAAGCGAGCAGTACGACATCTGGCTGCGAGCGGCGCCAGCCTATCGGGACCGCCCCGCTTTGCTCGAAGAATTGACCGTTCCCACTGCCGATGGGCGTCTGGTCGAGCTACGGAACATCGCCACGATCGAAGCAGAACCAGGACCGGCGGCTATCGAACGTTTCAGACGGCAGCGGCAGATTGCCATCCAAGCCAACTTCCCCCGCGGCGTGAACCTCGGACAAGCCTTGACGGAAATGCGAGCCTTTTTGGACAGTCTCAATCTGCCGCCGGAATATCGCTACGAATTCCTAGGCGATGCCCAATTGATGGCCGACTCGAATACCAATTTCGCCATTGCGTTCATCTTGGCCTTCGTGTTCATGTACATGATTCTGGCTGCGCAGTTTGAAAGCTTCGTCCATCCGATCACGATTCTGCTGGCGGTGCCTCTGACCATACCGTTTGCTCTGATTTCTTTGTGGATGTTGGGCACGCCGTTGGATGTCTATGCCATGATCGGCATGTTCATGCTCTTTGGGATCGTCAAGAAAAATGGCATCTTGCAGATCGATTACACCAACCATCTGCGGGAGCAGGGGCTGGAACGCGATGCGGCGATTCTCCAAGCTAACGCCGTTCGGTTGCGTCCGATCCTGATGACGACGATCATGCTCGTAGCGGCGATGATACCGATTGCCACGGGTCGGGGGCCGGGAGCAGCTTCCCGTGCCAGCATGGCCAAGGTAATCCTTGGCGGCCAGATGCTGTCTCTCCTCTTGACCTTGCTGGTGACTCCGGTGGCCTATTCTCTGTGGGATGACTTGATCCAATGGTGGCAGCGCGGTCCTTTCCGTTGGTTCCGCCGCCTGCGTTGCAGAAAATCGCACCAAACCCTGGCGGCCGTTACGGCGGATAGCTCCGAGTTGGCCGCGGTCGGGGAGGCTGACCTTCCACTTTCGGCCAGTCCTCCTTCTCCTCCAAAGGCGGGAACAGATGAGACGCCAAGCGTGTCCGCGATCCGAGCAGTTGGAGCGGGGGATGTTCCAAAGTCGCGCCATGGTACAGCGGGCAAAAGCCAAGCTGATACTCAGGAAATCACCCTCGGTGCCCAGGAGTGACCCCAACGCCCAGGATTATCCCAAGGCGCGAGTTTGCGTCTCTGCGGAATTGTCAGTGTTAACAAAAAATGGAGCTGATGCCCATCCGTTGCGATAATCACGTGGTAAAATGGGCATATCCGTAATGACCCTGCCCAAGATGAGGATCGCTATGCCCTCGGATTCAATCATCGGGTTTTTGCAGCAGGTTCGATCCCAGCGTCTGTTGTTTCCCGAACAAATTGAGCAGTTGGTGCAGGAGCCAGATTGGCCGCAGGAAGGACTGGAACGATTGTGCCAATACTTGCTGGAGCGCGGCATATTGACCCGTTACCAGGCGGAAGCGTTACTCCAGGGACGGGGCCAAGAGTTGAATCTGGGCGGTTATCCCGTGCTGGAGGAGATCGGTCCATGTACAGGCGGTATGGTGTACAAGGTTCTACATCCTACCCTGCGGCTTCCATTGCTACTGCGGCGGCTGAAGGCAGACGAGGCTTCGCTGGGAGAACCTGTGGAGGCTTTCTTCGAGCGCGTGCGGCAATGGGGCATGTGGCAGCATCCTCACGTGGCGGCCGCCCTTGATGTGGGGCGCACGGACGACGACATTTACATCGTATTGGACCCACTGGGTGACCATGCCGATGTCGAAACTCTGACAGGGGAGCTAGGCGGGCCGATGCCCGGTCCAGTATTCCGGGAAATGGCGCGTGCTCTGGCCTCTGTCTTGCGGAGCTTACATGAACAAGGGGGGACGCATGGACGGATATGCCCTGCCCATCTCGTTCTGGGTCCGCTCCGCGAAAAGGTTCGACCGGATGGCACGCGCAGCCGCCGACCTGCTTCCGATGCGACTATCAAACTGACGGAATTGGGGCTGCTACCCCGCTTGCCTCCCGTCCGTCAGCAGCCACCTCCCCGGCGATACTTGGCCTACTTGCCGCCGGAGTTTTTCGACGATCCGACGCCCACCCCAGCCGCCGATGTTTACGCTCTCGGTGCTACCCTTTACTTCCTTCTGACCGCCCGGCCGCCATTCAAAGGGGATGACCCTGTTGCCCTGATGGAAGCGATTGCCCAGACTCCCCTCAAGCCGCTCTCCCGCCTTCGCCCCGACATCCCCACAGAAATCTCGGCGTTAGTGGAACGGATGTTAGCTCGTGAACCGGGCCAACGGCCTACCGCAGCCGAAGTCGAACAGGGTCTGGCCACGGAGACCAGCGTTCCTTCCCGATCAGGGAGTTTGCCCCTGGCGGAGGATCTGCCAGAATCAGCGCCGCTGGCGGAATCTGTCTCGTCCCGGCATTTACCGGTGGCTGTGCCTGTCCAATCCTCCTCGGTAAGTCCCGAACCTGCCGCGGATTGGAGCGAGGCCTGGTCCAGTCATATGGCTGCCAGTGCGGCTACAGAACCTCCCCAACGCCGGGCCCGCCCCATCACCGACGAAGAACGCGCTCGGTCCCGGCGCATGCTCCTACTGGGCGGAGTGCTCCACCTTACTGCCGTGACTCTCCTGTTGCTCTGGATCTTTGGAGCCTTTACCAGCAGTCCGGAACCGGAACCTACTCCGCCTCAGAAAAAGGAGAACAAGATTCCTCCCAAAACCCGGCCTCGCAGTCCCCAAGTGGGTTGAACGGCATGCCTATGTTCCCCTGTCTGTCGCAACTGACGACCTTGCCGCAATCGTTCGGGGAGGATGTCGATCTCGCCAGTGATATCGGGTGTCCATCTCTGGAGGTTTGGCTGACCAAACTGGAACAGCATCTGGAAGGGCACACACTGGCGGAAACCCGTCATCTGATCCAAGATCGAGGAATTCGCCTGGTAGCCGCCGCCGGGCAGGGAGGATTATTCCACCGGGATGAGACGGCTCGCCGGAGCCATTGGGAGCTTTTTCGCCGCCGATTGGAACTCTGCCAGGCTTTGAATATCCCACTGATGATTGTATCCCTCGATCTTCCGACTCCCTGGCAGCGGTCGGACTGGCCCGGTTTTTGCGAGCAGTTGCAGCGTGCTGCAGACTGGGCGGACGCATTCCAGGTCAGGCTGGCTCTGGAGTTCCAGGCGGACTCCCCTTTCTGCAACTGTTTGGACACAGCCTTGTCAGTTCTAGCTTCTTTCCCTGCGCGAAATCTGGGCTTGTGTCTGGACTGGTTCCACTTTTTCAAAGGACCGAGCAAGACCGAAGACCTGCTCCGACTACCCCCCCACCAACTGCACCATGTTCAGATTTGCGATGTGGCGGGATTGCCGCGCGAGTTGTGGTCCGACTCCGACCGCATTCTTCCCGGAGAAGGTGACCTACCTTTGACATCGCTATTCCAGCATCTCCAACGGCTGAACTATGCCGGGGCCATCAGTGTCGAAGTGACCAATCCGGAACTCTGGCGCGGTCCGCCTGCTCAGCTCATGCGTTTGGCTTGGTTAGCACTGGCACGCTGCTGGCAAATGTCCGGCCTTCCCCCGTGGGAGACACCAGCTCAGTCTTCGTATTCCCCTGAGTTTCCGCCTTTCCCCCACTAAGTGCGGAATTTGATCTTCAACGATGGGATTTGCTCTTCGACTTGACGGCTGATCTTGAGCAGAAGCGGCTGAAGTGAGTCATCCTACCGGGGCGTCGAGACCCGGCGGCTATCCCTTGGAGTTGGGGAACGGGCGGTTATACATGAGGAGGCGAGCCGTTCGTAGAGGAGGCGGAGAAGTTCCAAAACGGCCGTGGTTTCCAGGTCTTCCACGCAAGAGAGAGCCAGGCGCAAGGTTGTTATCTTTTTTGCGCTGTCTCCACGGGGGGATGACGATGGGCTGGCAAAGGACTGCCAGCGGCGGAACTCGGCGCTTTTCGCCTGGGAGGCCGACAGGTCGCATTCCACGATGAGGGCATCGGGATGTTTGGTAGTGATCCGGCACAATTCCCCGGTAGCATCCGGCAAGGAGAGGTGCAAGAGGATTGCTGTTGGCTGCGAGTGCAGGAGCAGGTGATTACCGCAGAGTTGGCGAGCGTGCTCGAGGAGAGTCTTCAGCAGTGCGATGGGCCAACGGCGGGTTTGAGCTGGTGGGAAACCTTTGGGGCCGGTATGCCACGCTTCCCAATTCCGCACCCACGGCATGTGCCGTTCGATCGAAGAAAGAGCAGGTGGGCCACTGTTGGAGCAAGAAGGTGCTGCGCTAGCGATGCCCTGTCCATCCGCAGAGAGAGCCGAGGCTGCGGGGGGTGTTTCCCTAGCACAGGAGTGGCTCAGGTGGGGCGAGGAGAAAGACACCGGTGCCGGAAGGCGAGGGGACTTGGGAGCAGTTTGGGCTGGTTTGGAGGGGGAAGCCAGTAAAGGTGCCGAGGTGGCCAGTCGCTCAGCCAAGAAGCGGCCTGTATGGGTTGGCCTTCCGGCTTGGAAGAGGCGGACGATTTCTTCTGGCGGTCCGCTAGCGACAACTTTTCCGCCACCTTCCCCTGCTTCCGGCCCCAAATCGATGATCCAGTCGGCAGTCTGAATCACGTCCAAGTTATGTTCGACTACCAGGACCGTATGACCCGCATCCACTAAGCGATGCAGAACATCCAGCAACCGGCGGATGTCCTCAAAGTGCAAGCCGGTCGTAGGTTCATCGAGGATGTAAAGTGTTTTGCCGCTGGTGGGGCGGGCCAATTCCGCCGCGAGTTTGACACGCTGAGCCTCACCTCCAGAGAGGGTATGAGCCGGTTGACCCAGAGAAAGGTAACCCAGACCTACATCATCGAGGATGCGCAAAATGCGCTCAATCTTCGGGTGATCCGAGAACAGGTGCAAGGCCTCACGGATCGGCAGGTCCAGCACATCGGCTATGCTCTTGCCTCGATAGGTGACCGCGAGGGTTTCGGGATTGTAACGCTTGCCGTGGCACACCTCGCACGGGATCCAGACATCCGGGAGGAAGTGCATCTCGATCCGTTTCTGTCCCAACCCTTCGCAAGCATCACACCGCCCGCCGGGAATGTGGAGGCTGAAACGCCCCGCCGTATAGCCCCGAACCTTGGCTTCGGGGAGGCGAGCGAATAGAGCGCGGATGTGATCGAAAACGCCGGTGTAGGTGGCCGGCATCGAGGTGGGCGACTTGCCCAGGGGGTCCTGATCCACGCGAATGATCTTGTCAAGATGCTGGACGCCTTCGATGGCTTGGCAGGGAGCATCGACCGGGAGCGTCTGGTAACCGGCCAAGCGGAGCGCGGCAGCCTGATACAGGACATCGTGGACCAGCGTGGACTTACCAGATCCGCTGACGCCGGTAATGGCCACGAACAGTCCCAGGGGAATGGCTACGTCCAGATTCTTGAGGTTGTGACGGTTGATGCCCTGCAAGCGGAGCCACTGCGAGCCGGGCGAGCGGCGGTGTTCCCGTTGGGGGATAGCCTGGCGGCCTGAGAGATACTTCCCTGTCAGCGAGTGTTCCAATTCGAGCAACTGCTGGGGTGAAGCAGAGGCAACGATCTGTCCCCCTTCACGTCCCGCCCCTGGTCCGAAATCCAGAACGTAGTCTGCAGAGCGGATCATCTCCCGGTCGTGCTCCACGACAATGAGGGTGTTGCCGAGATCGCGGAGCCGTTGCAAAGCTTGCAGGAGCCGATGATTGTCCCGCGGATGCAGACCAATGGTCGGTTCGTCGAGTACATAGAGCACGCCGGTCAAACCGCTTCCAACTTGGGCAGCCAATCGGATGCGTTGAGCTTCCCCGCCAGAGAGGGTGGGACCAGGCCGGGCCAACGTGAGATACTCTAGCCCGACTTCAACGAGGAAGTGCAGGCGTTGGCGAATCTCGCGGAGCACCTCACCAGCGATGTGCTGCTCTTCTTGGCTGAGTGAGAGATTGGCGAAGAACTGTTCCACCTCGGCGATGGTCTTGTGGCACAATTCACCTAGGGTCAAGCCGGCAAAGCGCGTCGCGGCGGCATCGGCGCGCAGCCGGCTGCCCCGGCAGGCCAAACAAGGCACTTCCCGCAATAGAGGTTGCAAATGCTGGCGGTAGTGCCAGACTAAGCGGGCGGCTTCATCCAGGGCCGGAATGATCCCTTTGTACTGGAAATGTTGCGGCAAGGTCGCGGCGTTTTGCGGCGTGGTCTTTTTGCGCCGGGGACTGAACCGGGCTGAATCCTCGCTGGTGCCCAGATTAGCGGCCAGGGGAATCCACTCGTTGCCGCTGCCGTAGAGAATGAGCTGCTGCTGTTCGGGTGTCAGTTCCTGCCAGGGCGTGTCCAGGTCGAACCCGCCATAGCGAGCGAGCGCTTCCGCAAATGGAGTCCAAGGGTCCTGGGGGTGTCGACAGGAAGGCCAGGCGGGAATCGCACCTTGACGCAGGGTCCGGTGAGAAAGGATGCCCAATTGCTCTGCCGCCACGCCCCGTTGGATGCCTAAACCTTCGCAATTGGGACACCACCCTAGCGGACTGTTGAAGGAGTAATGATGAGGCTGGAGTGGTTCAAAACTCAACTGGCACCGCTCGCATGCCAAGTGCTTGGAGAACGGCATCACACGCCACTGTGGTTCAGGACGATCCGGGTCGACCAGAGCCATGCGCACGACACCGCGGCCCAGGGCCAAGGCCTGTTCCACCGCCTCTGACAAGCGGTTTTGCAAGGCTGGCCGGATTACCAGGCGGTCCACTACCACTTCCACCTCATGCTTACGACGGTGATCTAAGTTAGGGACTTCGTCCAAACTGTAGGTCACGCCATCGACACGCACGCGGGTGTAGCCGCTCCGGCGGGCCTCCTCCCACAGGACCGAGTACTTCTCCTGCCCCTTGCGTTCCAGCGGTGCCAGCACATAGATTTTTGTACCTGGCGGCAGAGATAGGATTTTGTCCACGATTTCGTCCGTCGTTTGAGTCCCAATGGCTTGGCCGCAATTCGGGCAATGCCGCACACCGAGCCGGGCATAGAGAATCCGCAAGTAATCGTAAATTTCCGTGATTGTGCCGACCGTAGAACGCGGACTTCGGCTGCTCGTCTTCTGCTCGATACAGATGGCGGGGGATAGACCGCTGATCTGTTCCACTTTCGGCTTTTGCACAGGGCCGAGGAACTGGCGGGCATAGGTGGAGAGGGACTCGACATAGCGACGCTGTCCTTCAGCGTAGATGGTGTCGAGGGCCAGCGAGGATTTGCCGGAGCCGGAAGGACCGCAGAAGACCGTCATCTGCTCGCGGGGGATGCGCGTGGAGATGTTTTTCAGATTGTGCTGGCAGGCGCCGCGAATGTCGATATGAGTCAGGCGTTTGTCCCGCGGAGAGAGTTCCTCTGACAAAGGCGTGCTAGCAAGACTATCCGCACGTGACGGCTTGCCGTTGGTGGCCTTCTTCCTGCGGGAGCGGCTCTCGGTGAAAGCGACCGGCTGCGGCCGTATTCCGAACAACCGGGCCAGGGCCTGACCCGTGTAGGAATGAGGGCAGCGGGCGATCTCTTCCGGAGTCCCCACTGCGACAATTTGCCCGCCCTCTTCTCCCCCTTCGGGACCCAAATCGATGATCCAATCCGCCGTCTTGATGACATCGAGATGGTGTTCGATCACGAGAACGGTGTTTCCCGCAGCGACGAAATTATGCAACACTTCGAGCAATTTGCGGACATCCTCGAAGTGTAAGCCCGTGGTCGGTTCGTCCAAAATGTAAAGTGTCCGTCCGGTACTACGGCGAATCAGTTCGCGAGCTAGCTTGATACGCTGGGCTTCACCGCCGGAAAGAGTGGGGGAGGGCTGGCCGAGTTTGAGGTAATCCAAGCCGACATCGTGGAGGGTTTGTAGCATCGCTCGGATCTTCGGAACATTCTCGAAGTGTTCCAAGGCCTCAGCTACTTCCATTTCCAGTACGTCGTGAATGGACTTGCCCCGATAGCGAACCTGAAGGGTCTCCCGATTGAAGCGCCGGCCTTCACAGACCGGACACGTGACCCAAACATCGGCGAGGAAGTCCATATCCAAACGGCGGGCGCCGTTGCCTTCACACGCGTCGCAGCGCCCTCCGGGTTTGTTGAAACTGAAACGTCCTGGTTTGTAGCCGCGGACTTTTGCCTCCGGCATCTGAGCGTACAAAAGCCGGATTTCGTCCCAGAGTTTGATGTAGGTAGCCGGATTGGACCGGGGCGTTCGGCCGATGGGGGATTGATCGATGGCAATCACCTTGTCAATGTGTTCGATGCCTTCCAGTCTCTCATGGGCGCCAGCAGTCGCAGGCACAGGACCATCCGTTGACACTTCGTCGTCGTTCGTTTCGTCATCGGCGAGGGAGCGCCCATTCGCTCGTGAACGGAGCCGTTCTTGGAGGGCACACAGCAGAACATCGTTGACGAGTGAGCTTTTACCTGAACCGCTGACACCGGTGACGCAGACGAAGCATCCCAGCGGAATGTCCACCGTAATGTTCTTGAGATTGTTGTGGGAAGCACCGACGATGCGCAGCACCCGCCCATTGCCGCGTCGGCGCTGGGGAGGAGTGGGTATTTGCTTGCGGCCGGAGAGATACTGCGCGGTCAGGGAATGTTCCTGTTGGAGGAAGTGCTGGGGTGGTCCTAGAGCTACAATTTGACCGCCGCGATGGCCAGGTCCGGGACCGAAATCCACGAGCACATCTGCGGCTCGCATCGTCTCTTCATCATGTTCCACCACAATGATGGTATTGCCCATGTCCCGCAAGCGTTGCAGACTGGCAAGGAGCCGGGCATTGTCGCGGGGATGCAAGCCGATACTCGGTTCGTCCAGGACGTAAAGAACACCCACCAATCCGCTGCCGATCTGGGCTGCGAGTCGAATCCGCTGGGCCTCACCGCCGGAGAGTGTCGGGGCAGGGCGGTCCAGCGTCAAATAGTGCAGGCCCACTTGGAGGAGGAAATCGAGGCGATTGCGAATTTCTCGCAGAACATCCTCTGCGATCAGACGCTGTACTGGCGTCAATTGCGCCTGATACTGCTCGAACCAAAGGGCCAACTGACCAATGGGCATTTCACCCAATTCCACAATCGTCTTGCCGCCCAGTCGGACGGCGCGGGCTTGGGCATTGAGTCGATAGCCGTGGCATTCGGGGCAGCGGACAATCCGCATGTACTTTTCCATTTGGCGGCGGCGCGGACCGCTGCTCGACTTTTTGAACTGAGACATCAGTTGCGGAATAATTCCTTCCCAATAGCCGAAGTGTTCCCAGGTCTGGCCGTTGCTTTGCCGCCACCGCCAGGTCACAAGTTGCTGGTCGCTGCCGTAAAGTAAGAGTCTCCGCTCCCGTTCTTTGAGCTTTGACCATGGCTTTTTCAGATCGATTCCGAAACTCCGAGCGACTCCTTCGTAGATATGCCGCCGCCAACGCCCCATGCTCCGCACAGCTCCAATGAGCGGAATCGCTCCTTCGTAGAGACTCTTTGAGGGGTCCGGCACTAGAAGTTGAGGATCGAAGGTGTAGGAAGTGCCCAAGCCGTCGCACTGGGGGCACATTCCTTGGGGACTGTTGAAACTAAACATCTGCGGGGTCGGCGGGTCATAACTCATCTGGCAAAAGCTGCACGCGTAGTGGGCGGATAGGAGAAGATCGGTCCCATCCGAGCGTGCATCCACAGCGGCCTCGGAACGGAGGGAAGCAGCCGAACCAATGGGCCGGCTTCGGGATGGCGGCTCGGTAAGGGCTTCCTGGTGGACGATCAAAGTGCCTTGGCCCAGCGACAGAGCTTGCTCCACCGCTTCTGCGATCCGCACGCGTAGGGAACTGTCCGAGGCAGAAGGGTCCCGCAGTTGGAGGCGGTCCACCACAATCTCGATGGTGTGTTTCAACCGCCGGTCGAGATGGATGTCTTCATCCAAGCGGACCCACTGGCCGTTGATCCGGGCGCGCGTATAGCCCCGCTTGACCATCTCCGCGCACAAGTCCTTGTACTCCCCCTTCTGACCGCGGATGATGGGAGCGAGAATCTGCACCCGCTGCCCCGGCGGCAAACTCAGAATCTGCCCGATGATCTGTTCCCGCGACTGAGCCGTGATCGGGCGGTCGCATCGGGGACAGTGCCCCTGACCCAATCGAGCAAACAGGACGCGCAGATAGTCGACAATCTCGGTGATGGTGCCCACAGTCGAGCGGGGATTCCGCCCAGCCGTCTTCTGCTGGATGCTGATCGCCGGAGATAGCCCCCCGATGTAATCGACATTCGGCTTTGGAAGCTGATCCAAAAACTGGCGGGCGTAACTGGAAAGGCTTTCCAAATAGCGTCGCTGCCCCTCCGCATACAGAGTGTCGAACGCCAAGGAGGATTTGCCGGATCCGCTGACGCCGGTGAACACAATCAGTCGCTCACGCGGCAAATCCAGGTCCACATTTTGCAGGTTGTGCTCGCGCGCTCCCCGTACCACCAATCTGGTCGTGTCCATGAATCTATTCCTTCCCGCATCCTGGCGGATATCCTCTCATCCATTGTTATCACAATCTCATGCACTCTTTTCCACATCTCCACACCTCCTCATTACCAGACCGTTGTCCTACCCCATTACCAGACCACTCTCCTAACCTCACCTAGCGCTCGGGAGTATGGAAAGGGTTTCCACGTCGGTATGCCGTCCGTGGTCAGCTCTCTGTGTGGTATGCTGAATTATGGATCAAGCGGTCAGTAGGGGTAAGCAACGAGCGTTTGAGGCCAGCCGTGAAGGTTGGAAGGAAAGCGTGGCATTCTCCAGGCGGAAGTCAAGTTTGGCAGAGCAGGTGGTGTGGCCAACTTCCTGGACTTTGTTTACCGGGACCTGGAACCGCGATAAAGTGGTGTAGTAGAAGGTGGTGCGGCACCCCAATGCATTATCTCGTTTTCTCTAGGAACACGGCTTGGGCGTACTGTTGCGACAGAGGCAATATCGGCGCCGCCGAAGGGAAGGTCTGGAGTTGGGGACAGATGAGGGGAGGGGGGAGGGACAGTTTGAGCGGTGGATTTGAAGGCTTGGTGGGAACTTTCCCGTCTATCCATACGTCCAACGGGTAGTGACACGTGAAGGGATTGGACCAGTGGGATGACCGGCGACTAATCCAGCAATCCCAGCGCGGGAATGCCGAGGCATTTGCTGAGCTGTACCGGCGCTACTCCCGGCGGATTTACCATACGATTTATCGTTTATTGCGAAACCGAGACGATGCGGACGACGTTTTACAAAATACGTTCCTAAACGCTTGGCGGTCGATCGCCAGTTTCAAAGGAGATTCGGAGTTTTTCACTTGGCTGTACCGAATAGCGGCCAACTTAGCGATCAGCCACCAGAGGCGCCAGGGAAGTAAAAAGGAAAAGCCGATTCCGGATGACGACGGCAGCGGAAGTCCCTACGATCCCCCCGCTCCGGCCTCGCATCCTGGGGAAAGCATGGAGCACCAGGAGGACATCACAGAGCTATACCGGGCGATGCAAAAGCTGTCCGAGGATCATCGGATCATCATTTGCATGAAGGACATCCAAGAGATGAGTTATGAGGAAATTGCCCAAGCCTTGCGAATTCCCATAGGTACGGTCCGCAGCCGCCTGCACCGTGCCCGTTTGGAACTGGCCCAATTGCTGGGCGTGCTCACGCTCGAAGCTGATACCCCGGATACGAACAACGGACATGCCTCGAGCGCACCACGAACCCATAAACGGCTCAATCCGGGCGGGGCGAGCTTGCCCGAATCGGATAAAATCTGAAACTGCCATGACTCTGTCCGAAGAAGAACTGGAATTGATCCACGCTGCCCTCGACGGGGAGTTGACCGTCGAACAGCACCAACGCTTGGCCGATCTGTTGTCGCAGTCACCGGCGGCCCGCAAGTATTACAGCGTATGGCGGAAGTTCCAGAAGCGGCTCCGGGCAGTGGACCCGCCACCACCGCCGCAGGAACTTTTCACCTGCTTCCCGGAGTTCGCTTGGTCTCCAGCGACGCAGAGCGCCCTTTCCCAGGATACCTCGCGGCGGGAATCGGCTTCGGGGGACGTAGCCATTGGTCAATCAGCGGATGGATTATCCTCCCCTATCACTCTCGGTGGCCAGCTCAATACGCTGTCCCACTGCAACAGTTTCATCCCAAAAGCTCAAGTGCCTGCTGCTGCTTCCGCGATGCCGCTGGTTTCTTCGGTTCCCCAGGCTGCCGCAGCCGAGGGAACTGCAGCACGACGCCATCCGTATCGCCGCCGGCGTCTCGTATCGGGCCTAGTGCTCGCCGCGGTAGCTTTCAGTGTACTTGTCGCTACTGCTTGGCTATTCAATAGCTTTCAGGGACAGACGGATCCTGAGGCTTCCTTTTCCGTGATCGCCACAGCCGTCGATAAAACTACCGACCCACGGAATAGCGAAGGTGATCGTCCCCATCAGCCGTCTCGTTCAGGGATCACAGATCGGAATTCCGCTCTTGTTAAGTCTCACACTCCTGGGGAATCTCCCGATCGCCTCCCAGCCGTTCCTTCGCCTGAGAAAGGGGTTGCTCAGGCTCCGCCGCCGCGTGAAGCGCCACTCGATATCTTCACCGCTCCGTTGCCTCCCCCTGTCAGTATCGATATGGCGGAAATACGCCTGCCGTTTTTGCGAATGCTCGGAGAATTTGATCGGGAAGATGTTCAATTGGCCTTTCTCCAGCAGGTCCAACGTGAATCGGCGGTCCGGATCGATCTATTTACCCGTGATCTGGCACGGGGTGTGCAATGGCTCCAGAAAGCCGCTAACCAGGCCGGCTTACACTTGGCGGTGGATGCGACTACGGCGGACCGCCTGAAGAAAGGCGCGCCAATCACAGCGGTCGTGCTCTATTGTGACAATCTGACGCCTGCGGAGTTGACCCGTTTCTTCCTCCTCTTGCATGGAGAGGATGCCAAAATTTCGCCTCGCTTGTTCGATATGGTGCACTTGATGCCTTTGTCTCCCCACGATGAACGGGACTTGCGCGAGGTGTTGGGGGTGGATCCCGGCTTGAATGTCAAAGTCCGCTCGGATAAAAGCGACAACAAGGGGGTCAGGGAGGCTCCGCAGCGTCCTCTAAGTGCCGGTACGGCGGATGAAATCATCCGTAGTCTGTTGGCTAAGAAGAGCATGGACAAGTCGGGGCTTGTGACCACTTGGGCGCCTCCGGCTGCCCGCACTGCCCACTTCCTCTCTGCCGAGATCAAGTCCTACTTGGCTCGGAAAGCGTCCCGCTCCCCTCAAGCTGTACCCGCTCTGATCATCCTGCGCCTTCCTAATAATCCATAAAACATGGGGGAAGGGAAACAAAGCCTCATCACTGGCAGGGAAGGGCTGGGGCAATCTTAGGCACGCCGAAGGTTCCCCAAAGGCGACAGAGTGAGAGCCATCCGGTTGATGAGGAGTGGCTTTCGCGGTGTTTGCTGCCTTTCAAAAAGTGTACGGAGCGTAAAGCTAGGCAGATAGTAGCCGCGCACCCCAAAGCAGGCGGCAAGTTGCCCCGATTTCGCTCTGCGCTGCTTCACTTATCCCGTTTGATGTCACCTAGGGCCGCTTGGGCGGCAGCGAGGCGGGCGATCGGCACGCGGAAGGGGGAACAACTCACGTAGTCCATCCCCACCTGATGGCAAAAGCGGATGCTGTCGGGATCGCCGCCATGTTCGCCGCAGATGCCGACCTTCAGATGCTGGCCGTATTTGCTCTGCCGGCTCTCGCGGCCTTTGCGCACGCCGATTTCGATCAACTGACCCACACCTTTGACATCGATGGACTGGAAGGGATCGACCGGCAAGATTTTTTCGCGGAGATAAGTCGGCATGAACGATTTGATGTCATCGCGGCTGAACCCGAAGGTCATTTGCGTCAGGTCGTTAGTACCGAAGGAGAAGAATTCGGCATCTTCCGCGATCTGGTCAGCGGTGAGGGCGGCACGCGGCACTTCGATCATGGTACCGATCTGGTACTCGATGCGGACGCCAGCTTTGGCCATGCATTCCTCGGCGACCGCTACAATACGCTGCTTGATGAAGCGCAGCTCCTCGATCGTACCTACGAGAGGCACCATGATTTCCGGCAGCACCTTCTTGCCCCGGCGGTGGACTTCGATGGCGGCCTCGATGATAGCCCGGACTTGCATCTCAGCAATTTCTGGATAGACGATGGGCAAGCGGCAGCCGCGGAATCCCATCATGGGGTTGAACTCATGCAATTCGTCCACGCGCTCCTTGATCTTGGCGACGGGAACACCGAGACTTTGGGCCAATTCCTCTTGAGCGGCATGATCGTGAGGGAGGAACTCGTGCAGGGGTGGGTCGAGGAGGCGGATGGTGACGGGATAGCCATCCATCGCCTCGAAGATGCCGATGAAGTCCTCGCGCTGGAGTGGCTCGATTTTGGCCAAGGCAGCGCGGCGTCCGGCTTCGTCGCTGGCCAGGATCATTTCTCGCATGGCCAGGATACGCCCTTCGCCGAAGAACATATGTTCGGTGCGGCAGAGTCCGATACCCTCGGCTCCGAATTCGCGGGCCTTGGCAGCGTCAGCGGGGGAGTCGGCATTCGTTCGGACACGGAGTTTGCGGTACTTGTCCGCCCACTCCATTAAGGTCGCGAAGTCCCCGGTGATCTTCGGCAGCACGGTGGGAACCTTGCCGATCATGACATCTCCCGTGGTGCCGTTAATAGTGATGTATTCGCCGGCTTTGACGGTGTGTCCTGCGATGGTGATGGTGCCGGCTTCCTCACTGATTTTGACCGCTTCGCAACCGACGACGCAGGGTTTGCCCCACCCGCGAGCGACGACCGCAGCGTGGCTTGACTTGCCCCCTGTACTAGTGAGAATGCCCACGGCCAAGTGCATGCCGGCCACATCTTCCGGGCTGGTTTCCTTGCGGACCAAAATGATGGGGTCCTGGGGATGCTTCTCGTGATGTTCCACCACTGCATCGGCGGACAGCAGGACGATACCGGAGGCCGCCCCGGGACTGGCCGCGATCCCCTGCGCGACTGGCTTGATGTTCGCCTTAGGGTCCAATTGCGGCAGCAGCAGATGGTTGAGAGATTCCGGATTGACCCGCAGCACGGCTGTGCGTTCATCGATGAGGCCCTCACGGACCATATCGACCGCAATGCGCACGGCGGCTGTCCCCGTCCGCTTGCCCGCACGGGTCTGGAGCATGTAAAGCACGCCTTCCTGGACCGTAAACTCAATGTCCTGCATGTCCTTGTAGTGCTGCTCCAGCTTCTGGCGGATGTCGCAGAGTTGCTCGTAAACTTGAGGCATGACCTCCTTGAGTCGGGAGATCGGTTCGGGCGTGCGGATGCCGGCAACCACATCTTCCCCTTGGGCATTGATTAGGTAATCCCCATAGAACACATTTTCGCCAGTGTTGGGATCGCGGGTGAAAGCCACCCCTGTGCCGGAGGTGTTCCCCATATTGCCAAAGACCATCGCCTGGACGTTGACCGCTGTACCTTTGAGGCCGGTGATCCGTTCGATGCGGCGATACTCCACCGCCTTTTTGCCCATCCAGGAATTGAAGACGGCCTGAATGGCGAGCATCAATTGCTTGCGGGGATCTTGGGGGAAGTCATCTCCCACATGCTTGCGATACACCGCCTTGTAGCGGCGCACCAATTCTTTGAGGTCCTCGGCGTTCAGATCGGTGTCGAGTTTGACCCCCTTGGCCTCTTTCATTTGCTGGAGTTCGTGTTCAAAGTGGTCATGATCGACTCCCATAGCTGTGGAGCCAAACATATCGATCAGACGGCGGTAGCTGTCATAGGCAAAGCGAGGGTTGTTCGTCTTTCGCGCCAGACCTTCGACGCTGGCATCGGTCAAACCCAAGTTGAGGATGGTGTTCATCATCCCCGGCATCGAAAGGGCCGCGCCCGAACGGACGGAAACAAGCAAAGGATCTGCTGAATCGCCGAACTTTTTGCCGACCAAGGCTTCAACACGTTTGAGGGCCTCATCGATCTGGGGCAGAACCTCCTCCGGGATCTTCTTGCCGTGTTCGTAGTAAGCGGCGCAAACCTCCGTGGTGATGGTGAAACCAGGGGGAACGGGGATGCCGATCAAACACATCTCGGCCAAATTGGCTCCCTTACCGCCGAGCAAGTCCCGCATCTGCCCGTTGCCTTCCGCTGTCTTCCCGCCGAAAAAATAGACGTATTTGGTGCTCATGGCTGTGTTGTGTTTGAGAATCGGCCCACCGCTGCACCAGTGCAGCGTAACAATCCGTGTCGTTTTAGAAACCCTCTTTGCGAAGGCCAAGAGTATCCTGGGCAGAATGCCCTGACGGTGGTTTGCGCGGTACCGGTGCCAGAGCACGGACCATTTGCCACAATGACGGCAACAACAAAGCGTTTCAGAGCGTCTATGAATGGAAAGGACTGCACGTGGGAAGCAGTCTCTGGAACGGCCAACACCAATCGGGGAGGACGGGCGATGTGCCGAGGTATCTTTCTGGGCCTAACATTGGTTTTGGGATGGGGGAGTGCGGTTTCGTTTTCTTGGGCGGAGGACAAATCGATGCCTGGACCGCTGGACTTTAAGCTCACCGATATCGATGGCAAAGAGTTTGACCTGTCACAATTGAAGGGTAAGGTGGTGTTGATCGTGAATGTGGCCAGCGAGTGCGGCTACACGCCGCAATACGAAGGTTTGCAGGAGTTGTACAAGAAGTACGAGAAGGCCGGACTCGTGGTTATCGGCATTCCCTCGAACGACTTTGGGCGGCAAGAGCCGGGAAGTAATGAAGAGATCAAGAAATTCTGCACCACGCGATACAAGGTGACGTTCCCGATGATGGCGAAGGCTGTCGTACGGGGGGAAGGCCAATTGCCCCTCTACAAAGTGCTCATCGAGGCCACTCCGAATGAGAAGGGGCAGGTGCAACAGGTTGCCTGGAACTTTGAGAAGTTCCTGATCGGGCGGGATGGCCGGGTCGCTGGACGTTTCAAGTCCGCGGTGGATCCGGAATCGGAAGAATTGCTTAAAGCGATCCGCCGGGAGTTGGACAAACCTGTTCCCAAGAATTGAAGCCCTAAGTAAGAGACGGGACCCCGATGGAGCGTTGTCTGAGTTGGCGGTTGCGGGATCGAACCCTGCAAATCGGCCGGCGGCCGCTCGTCATGGGCATTATCAACGTCACGCCCGATAGCTTTTCCGACGGCGGTTTATATGTAGAACCTGCTGCAGCCATTGAGCACGGCTTGCGGTTGGCCGCCGAAGGAGCGGACATTCTGGACATTGGCGGAGAATCGACCCGTCCCGGTGCCGAGCCTGTGCCGGAAGACGAGGAACTCCGCCGCGTTCTGCCGGTGGTCACAGCCTTGGCTCGCCAGGTATCTGTGCCGTTATCTGTCGACACTATGAAAGCGTCGGTGGCTCGGCATTGCTTGGAGGCGGGGGTATCCATTCTCAATGATGTGTCTGGCCTGCGGGATGCCGCAATGGTAGCGGTGGCTGTGGATTATCAACCTGGCGTTGTTGTTATGCATATGCAAGGCACGCCGCAAACCATGCACCTGAACCCGCACTACGACAACGTGGTCTCCGAGCTACGAGATTATTTTCAGGAACGGTTCCACACGTTGACCGCACTGGGCATAGCTCCGGAAGCCCTGGCGTTTGATCCTGGGATCGGCTTTGGCAAAAACCTGGAGCACAACCTGCAACTGCTGGCACACCTGGATCAAGTGATGCCCCCTGGGCGGCCCGTGGTCTTGGGGGTGTCCCGCAAGGGTTTCTTGGGCCAAGTCACCGGGCGCGGCCGGAGCGAACGCTTAGCAGCCTCCTTAGCCGTGGGATGCATTGCCGCAGCACGAGGCCAAGCTCACATCCTCCGCGTCCATGACGTGGCCGCCACCCGCGACGCCATGCTCATGCTTGAAGCCATCGACCGCTACCGATCGCTTTCCTGATCCCTGCCACCTCACTCTCCACATGGCCAACGATCATCACCGTTATAGCATCAGGAGCCGAACAAAAGGCACCGCGAGCCTGCGTATCCTTCGGCAGAAGGGGAGCCTAAAGAGAAGGGATTGCAAAGGCTCGATCCTTGATCCGACGCAGGAGAGCAACGGGTAGAGACCGACCGCTGGAGGATTGAAGACACGGAGCGATACGGCTAGGGAAAATGGTAGAACACAATGGCGGAGTGATGGAGAAAGACCGATGAAGGCGACGACCTTGCCTGCGGAGAGCGGAGCGGATGCGTTGCAGGCTTCCTGCCGTGCTTTAGCGGAACGTGCCCGTCAGGCGGCACGCGAGTTGGCGTGGGTTCCCTCCGAACGCAAGAACCGCTGGCTTCTGGCGGTCGCCGAAGCCTTGGAACGGGAACAAGACAGCCTCCTGCGCGCCAATGCTGAGGATATGGCAGCCGCTCCGCAACGCGGACTGAATGCGGCGGCTCTGGATCGCTTGAAGCTGACGCCGGCCCGATTGCAAGCGGTGGCGCAGGGCGTTCGGCAGGTGGCTCTCCTGCCGGACCCGGTGGGGGAAATCCGGGGGGGCGAGCGCCGTCCCAACGGACTGGAAGTGTGCAAAATCGGGGTGCCCCTCGGCGTGATCTTTTTCATCTACGAATCCCGCCCAAATGTCACCGTGGATGCCGCCGCCCTATGCGTCAAAAGCGGGAATGCCGTCATCTTGCGCGGCGGTTCTGAGGCGCTACAGACCAATCTTGCTCTCACCCAGTTGCTCCGCACTTTGCTAGCCCGCTGTGGGCTTCCGGAGGATGCCATTCAGAGCGTTCCCACGTCCGACCGGGCAGCAGTCGGCTACTTCCTGCGCTGGCCGGACTGTATCGACTTGGTCATTCCGCGAGGGGGCAAATCGCTCATTGAGCGAGTCGTGGCGGAAGCTCGCATGCCCGTTCTGAAGCATTACGATGGCAACTGCCACGTTTATGTCGATGCGGCAGCGGACTTAGACATGGCAGAACGGATCATCGTCAATGCCAAATGCCAGCGGCCCGGCGTGTGCAATGCGGCGGAGAGTTTACTCGTCCATGCGAACATTGCCGACATTTTCCTACCTCGGATCGCCGCGGCCTTGCAACAACACGGGGTGGAGCTGCGCGGCTGTCCGGAAACTTGCCGCCGTTTGCCTGGCATCACCCCCGCTACCGAGGAAGATTACGCCCAAGAGTATCTGGACCTGATTCTCTCGATCAAAGTCGTCCATTCGCTGGAGGAAGCCATCGAGCATATCAACACCTATGGCTCCCATCACACGGATGCCATTGTGACGCGCGACCTCCAGGCCGCCCGGCTGTTTGCCCAACGGGTGGATTCTGCGGCCGTCATGATCAACGCCAGCACGCGCTTCCACGATGGTTTTGAAATGGGTTTGGGAGCGGAGATCGGCATCAGTACGGATCGCTTCCATGCTCGTGGTCCGTGCGGCCTGCGAGAATTGACTACCTACAAGTATCTCGTGACTGGAGAGGGTCACATCCGGGAATAATCTGAGGCCACGCCTATCCGCAAGCGAGCATCCCCGCTCTTTTTCATCTCGACGGCATCTGTTTTCATCTGGACGACACCGAGGCGCTGTCAGATACATATCCCAAACAGAACTGACCCGCCTTCCCTCCTTGCTCACAGAGGTGTTCCTCCGGCAACGCAAGGTGTTCCTTCAACCACCGATCTCACTTGAAGGAGTCCGCGCTATGCGCAGTTTGCAAACCTGGTTGTATTTGCTGACGGTGATGACATTGCTTCAAGTCGCCGTGGCCCAACCGGAACAAACCCACAAGGCCCATGCCGCCTTGGTCCATGCTCTGGCAGTGTCTCCGGATGGAAAATACTTGGCCAGCGGCGGATTCGACAACTTGATCAAACTCTGGGAAATCCTCCCGGATGGGACCCTCAAGGAAGTGAAGACTTTCTCCGGCCACACCGGTCCAGTTTATGCCTTGGCATTTCATCCCAAGGCTCCGCTATTGATCTCGGCCAGTCAGGACAAAACCGGCCGCATCTGGAATTTGGCCGACGGCAAGACGGTGGCCGAATTGAAAGGGCATGCGGACATCGTCGATACCGTGGCGATCTCGCCAGATGGACAATGGATTGCTACAGGGTCGGCCGATAAGGGCGTTCGCCTATGGAAAGCCACCGATGGCAAGGAGGTTAAGAACCTGGGTGCCCACGCTGGCACGGTTTATGCTGTGGCTTTTTCTCCCGATAGTAAATGGCTGGCCTCGGCTTCGGCGGACAAAACCGTCAAAATCTGGGATGTCACTGGGCAGAAAGAATACAAGGTCCTCAAAGGCCATGAGGATGCCGTTACCTCCCTCACGTTCACCGATGATCCTGATGCTGTCTTGACAGCCGCCCTCGATCGCACCCTGCGCCTTTGGAGTGTCAAGGCCGTTCAGGAGATCAAGGAGCAACCCAAGGAGAAAAAGGAGCCGCCCAAGGATGCGAAGAAAGATGACAAGGCCAAGAAAGATACGCCGATGGAGATCAAGATTGATCCCAAACTCTTAGGTGAGATGAAGCGGTGGGGGCCAACAGCCGATGACCCCTACACCTTGACTTGGCACAACGGGGCTAAGGTCTTTGCAGTCTGCGGTTATTCGGGTCAAATTACCATTTGGACTCTCAGCGAGGCGCAGCCCAAGTTCGGTAAACGCATCCTTAATCCCGCATACTGCATTGTGTTTTTACCCAATGGCAAAGCCGTGGTTACGGGGCATGACAATGGCTCGCTTGTGGTCACTCCCTGGGGTGGCAAGTGAGTTGCTGCTGTTAGCTGGAGGCGGATAAGCCCTCGGCGAAGCCGCCATCCGAAGGGGAGGCGGCCTCTTAGCCGGTCGTAGCGCCTTGGGACGCGCTGGTGGCGAGCCGGGCATATTTGGCCAACACACCCCGTTCCACCCGCAGCGGTGGACGCTGCCATTGCGTGCGCCGTTGGGCCAGCTCTGCCTCGCTCAAATGAACCTGGAGCAACTTGCGGTCCGCATCGATGGTGATGGTGTCGCCGTCGCGGATCAGAGCAATCGGCCCACCCACCCAGGCTTCCGGGGCGACGTGCCCCACCACCAGTCCATGAGTTCCACCGCTGAAGCGTCCATCGGTAATCAATCCGACGCAGTCGCCCAACCCTTGGCCCATTAGGGCGCCCGTGATGGAGAGCATCTCCCGCATGCCAGGCCCCCCCACAGGTCCTTCTCCCCGAATGACGACGATGTCGCCTGGCACGATCCGCCGGCTTTCAATAGCTGCAAAGCAAGCCTCTTCGCCGTCGAAGACACGTGCCGGTCCCGTAATGGCACGTTGTTTGAGACCGGCCACCTTCGCCACGGCACCCTCCGGTGCTAAATTGCCGCGCAAAATCACGTGGATGCCATGGGAAAAGAGCGGAGCCTCAAAGGGGCGGACGACTTCCTGGGACTGAGCGTAGACGCTGGGAATGTCGGCGAGGTTTTCGGCCAGGGTCTTGCCAGTTACGGTCAGGCAGTCGCCGTGGATCAAGCCGCGGTCTAACAGCGCTCGTAGGACAGCGGGAGTTCCTCCAACGCGATGCAAATCATACATGACGAATCGGCCGCCGGGTTTGAGGTCGGCCAGGTGCGGTACCCGGTCTGCCAAGCGATCGAAATCCTCTAGGGTCCATTCGACTTGAGCTTCGCGCGCGATGGCCAAAAGATGCAGAATGGCATTGGTGCTGCCGCCGAGTGCCAAGACTAAGGTGTAGGCATTCTCCAGGCTCTTGCGGGTGATCAGATCGCGGGGGCGGATGTTCCGTTCAATGCAACGCACCACCGCTTGACCCGCCAAGTAAGCTTCCCGTTCCTTAGCCGCACTCACGGCAGGATTGGATGCTCCGTAGGGAAGGGACAAGCCCATCGCCTCAATGGCACTCGCCATCGTATTGGCCGTATACATGCCGCCACAGGAACCATGGCCGGGACAGGCGGCACACTCGATCTGATGGAAAGTCTCCGCATCGATGCGTTGAGCCTGATATTGTCCGACAGCTTCAAAGATCGAGACAATATCGACATCACGACCCCCCGGACCGGTACCCGGCAGTATGCTCCCGCCGTAAACGAAGACACTGGGAATATTCAGCCGGGCCATGGCCATGATGCAGCCGGGCATATTCTTATCACAACCTCCGAAGGCAAGTAACCCGTCGTGGTTCATCGCCCCGCAGACCGTCTCCAGACTATCCGCAATCACTTCGCGGGACACTAAGGAATAGCGCATGCCAAGATGGCCCATACTGATGCCGTCCGAAACCGTTGGCGCGCCGAACGTTTGCGGAACTCCGCCGGCAGCACGGATGCCTTCCCGCCCTTTCAGAGCGAGCCGGTCCAAATGAGCATTGCACGGGGTAATGTCGGAAAACAACGAAGCGACACCGATGATGGGCTTGTGGAAATCCTCATCTACAAATCCTACCGCCCGCAGCATGGCCCGGTTGGGCGCTCGCCCATCACCCTGCGTGGTCGTCAAACTGCGACGTACGGACATCTCTGGCATGTGACCGATTCCTCCCCTGAGAAAAAGCCGGGTGGCTCCCGCCGTCATGTCGTTAGCCAACTTGCCTGGGGGAACAAACGAGCGGCGGGGCTGTGGGTCGTTGTCGGAATCCTTGCACGGCCTGTCCAGCCGTTTGCTGCTGCGGACGGACCTGAAAACGCCGGTTCGCTAGCAGTTTTGTGTGTTCGCAACCGTGGTTGCTGAACACTGCTGGTAAGACAAACCGTGGCATCTCTGACGGAATCTGTCAATGACGACCGTAATGGAGGGAATATGGAACCTTAAGTTGATGCACCGGGACCGGGAGCGAATTGGTGCCGAGAGGAGATCATGAGGAATTGGATAATCATGGAAATGTTGCATATTTTCTTCTAGCATCCTCACTCCGGTCATGATGTCAGCGGGAAACTTCGCCATGGCAATAAAGAAGTCCAATGTTTCTGCCACTCTCGGCGAAATCGGAACTGCGCTGATTTGACTAGCTGCGAACATGAATTAGGAACTAGGTAACAGCTCCGAATCGATCGGGAGCATTCGGAGCACACGGCGAGTCCAGCACAACTCGTCCAGGCAATCGATTCCAGTGCACGCCAGGAGAACCACCATGCGTAGTCTCGTCAAGAGCGTCGTGTCGTTCCTCAAGAAGGAAGATGGCCCCACCGCCGTCGAGTATGCCGTGATGCTGGCCCTGATTATCGTCGTCTGCATTGCGGCCATTACCACTCTCGGCCAGAACGCCAACGACACCTTCAGCTTCGTCGGTTCCAACATCGCACCCAAGACGAACTGACAGAGGGCGGCTCATTCCTGAGCGATGGGGACAGGAGTGGGCTAAAAACGAGTCCATTCGTAGGACGGATGCCGCTGAGCTTCACCGGAATCATTCCGGCAAAAACTCCACTCCTTCAGGCAACCTTGCCGAGAGGAGTGGAGTTGCTCGTTGTGGGCGACGTGGATATTGGCGACGTGGATATTGGGGAAGCACCAGCGTGTTCAACCCTCGAGTTGGGGATGCGCCATGTTGGACAATGGTCTGAGGTCAACGTGGTGGGTGCCAGCTATCTGAGCGTTTGCTGACAATCATTCAGAAGAGCATAACTAGGATCACGGTTTCTCAGCCAGGAGTTGCTCGATTTTCTTGTCGAGTTGCTCGTCGGTGAGTTCCGGGCCGTCAGCACTGGTCCAAATACGGCGCCCTTGGCGATCGAACAGCGCCAAATGCGGAATCAGGAAGCAATCGCCAATCAGCTTGACCAACGCCTCTTCTTCTTTGTCCGGCTGGATCAGGATGAAGTTGGGGAAGGTGGCTCGCTTCTCCTGAAGGAACTTGAGGACCTTTTCCTTGCTGTACTGCTCCGCAGCTCCCAATTTGTCCATGCTGACGCTCATGCAGACCAGGCCTTGGGCGGCGTATTTCTGGTGCCGTTCCACGAGCTTGGGGAACTTCTTGACGCACGGCACACACCAAGTCGCCCAGCAATCGATGAGAATGACCTTCCCCTTATTGTCCTTGATGGCTTTCTCCAGTTGAGCCACTCGGACTTCGTCCACTTGGACTTTACCCGCCTCTTCGGGAGATAAGCTCCGGCTGCAACCGAGCCAAGCTGCCAGTCCAATGATTCCGATCCCTAGCATCGATGTCATCATCGTGTGCATGGTCGAACCTCTCCTTTTTTTAGAAGACAGAGCGCATTGTCCCGCCGTACGTAATTTAGCGTGGGATTTCTCCCTTACTTCTGTTGCTCCTCCCAGTGTGTATCGCAGAAACCCCCTGGGTCCGTCGCTCTACTGTCTTTACCCTTTGGCATCGTTTGTTTTGCACGGGTTGACTCAGTTAGCCGCTTTTTTCCCTTACTCAATTCCCATGCATAACCTGTATGGTGGACTTTCCACGCCCTTGGATAGACGGAGAACACCTCCGAGATATTCATAGCTTCTTCTGGCCATTCAGCGTGGGTAGTAACGTGTAGGTGAAGATACAGAGGACAGGAAGGAGGGAACAGAGTTGTCGGGATTGTCAGCAGCTTGGAGATGCTGAGGATAGGGCGGGAGCGGACCCCCAGGGTGATCGAGAGTGGTGGGATGTGAGGCATTGGCCTGTTGGCAGAGTTCCTTTCGGATACTTTAGGGTGTCTGCCGGTCAGTCCACCTATTCAGCCAGGGATGACGGCGATAAGATGGGATACGCGAGTTGTGTTGGTACCAGGGTCTGCCCTGCGGTAGTACCTAGGGCGGTATCAGACTGCCTGCCGACTAAGACTCAAACTCGAAGCCTAGACGGGGAAGGGCAGGAGTCCAGGAATCCGCCAGCGGGGCGAACTTAGGGGCCGACACGGAAAAGCCATGAAGATCGTCTAGATGTTTGAGTGAATATGCCGACACCGACCTTTCAGATTCGCAACTTTTGCATCATTGCCCATATCGATCATGGGAAATCAACGTTGGCGGACCAGTTTCTTCTGAAAACGGGGACGCTTCAGGAACGTGAGATGCGGGAACAGGCCCTGGATAGCATGGATCTGGAGCGCGAGCGGGGCATTACCATCCGCATGCATCCGGTTACCCTCTACTACACGTATGGGGGGCGGGAGTACGAACTGAATCTGATCGATACGCCGGGACATGTGGATTTCCACTACGAGGTATCCCGCAGTCTGGCAGCTTGCGAAGGGGCTATCCTGCTCGTGGATGCCTTTCAGGGGGTTCAAGCCCAAACGGTAGCCAACGCCTTTCTGGCAATGGAAGCCAATCTCAAAATTATTCCGGTGCTCAACAAGATCGATCTTCCCCAGGCCCGGCCCGAACATGTCATCGCAGAAATGGAGCAGGCGTTGCTGATTGATCCGGCCGAGGTGTTACGCGTTAGCGCCAAGACCGGCTTGGGGATGGACGAGCTGATGGCCGCTGTCATCGAACGGATTCCTCCTCCCCAAGGAAGTGTGGAGCAGCCCCTGCGAGCGTTGGTGTATAATTCGCATTTTGATACCTACAAGGGAGTTGTGGTGTATGTGCGGATCATGGATGGGCAGTTGCGTGTGGGACAGAAAGTGCGCTTCATGCGGACCGGTCGGGAATTTGTGGTCACGGAAGTGGGGCGTTTTCGGCCAGGAATGACTCGCTGCGAGGAACTCAGCGCGGGGGAGGTTGGTTACTTTACCGCGAACATCAAAACCCTGGAATACGTCAACATCGGCGACACAGTGACGGACGCCTTGTGTCCGGCTGCGGAACCGCTCCCAGGGTACAAAGAGCCGAAACCGATGGTCTTTTCGGGACTGTATCCGGTCAACAACGACGATTTCGAAGACCTGCGCGAAGCCTTGGCCCGCCTGAAACTCAATGACAGCAGTTTCACCTATCAACCAGAAGTGTCCGATGGTTTAGGGTTCGGTTTCCGTTGTGGCTTTCTGGGGATGTTGCACCGCGAGATCATCCAGCAACGTTTGGAACGGGAATGCGACATCGAGCTGGTTCAGACAGCGCCGAATGTGACTTACGAGATTCTCAAGCGCGATGGTACTGTGGTCACAGTCCACGGCCCCCAAGATGTTCCCGATGCAGGCCAGATTCAAGAATTCCGTGAACCGATCGTCCGGGTCAGCTTCCTCCTCCCTGCCGAGAACATCGGGGCGATCATGCAGCTTTGCACTGATCGCCGGGGAACCTTTGTGCGGACGGAGTACCTCAGTCCCAAGCGGGTTATGCTGGTTTACGAGATGCCATTAGCCGAGGTGATCTACGATCTTTACGACAAGCTCAAGTCAATCACCCACGGTTATGGAACGATGGATTACGAGTTCATCGGCTTCCGAGCGGCGGACTTGGTGAAACTGGACATTTTGGTGCACGGGAACCGGGTGGATGCCCTTTCGGTCATCGTCCACCGTTCCCAGGCGGAACGGCGCGGGCGTGCGATCCTGAAGAAACTCCGGGACCAGATCGACCGCCATCTCTTTGAAGTGGCCTTGCAGGCGGCGATTGGATCGCGCATTGTGGCCCGCGAGAATATCGCTCCTTTACGCAAGAATGTGACGGCGAAATGTTACGGTGGTGACATCACCCGCAAGCGCAAGCTCTGGGCTAAACAGGCGGAAGGGAAAAAACGCCTCAAACAGATCGGCAAGGTGGAAGTGCCCCAAGAGGCATTCCTGGCTGTTCTGGAGCAAGAATAGTGACGGGGAACTCAAGGTGCAGCAGAGATGCGGGCACAATGCTGGCACGGACGAGGGATATGCAATGGGAGCGGCTCGCTAAGTGAAGGGGGCAACTGGAGTGAGCCGGACAAATTCCGCCCAGAGAGAGGAATCGCGGAGCCGCGTTGGGGGAAAACAACAGTTCTCTGACAACAAACAGCGTATGGAGTGGCGGCGTTTTTTTCACACAGGGGTGCTCGTCTTTTGCCTGCTGCTCCTTGTGCGGGCGTGCTTGGTGTCCGCCTTCGTGATCCCCAGCGGGAGCATGGCGCCGGTGCTGCGCGGGGGGCATCGGATCAAGAGTTGTCCCTGCTGCGGGTATGAGGTGGCGGTGGGGTACGTTCCACGGTCTGGAGGGGAAGAGATCGCTCACCGGGCGCGGTGTCCGAACTGCGGTCAGGAGTTTCCGGTCACAGACGCACCCATCGTGGGGGGCGATCGGATTCTTGTGGACAAGAATGTTTTTCACTGGCGTGATCCCCGTCGTTGGGAAGTCGTGGTGTTTTCTCCCCTGGAAGCTTCCGTGGAGGACCCTCTGTTCTACGTCAAGCGGGTTGTGGGGCTGCCGGGGGAAAGTATTCGCCTCTGGGAAGGGGATGTTTATGCCAACGGGCAGTTGTGCCGGAAAAGTTGGCGCCAGATGCGAGAAATGCGCCAGATCGTGATGGACATGGATTATCCTCCTTGCCCGCAAGGCTGGTCCTATCGGTGGCTCGTGGAGCCGTCTGAAGGCGACCCTCGCTTGCCCCGGCAAGAAGCCAGCTTCCAGGTTCAACGAGCAGGTACCGAGGTCTTGCAAGGCGGTACTTTGACATTCCATGCAGCCCAGACTCCCCAGAGCCAGCAATGCCTGACTTACCGGCATTGGGATTATCAGCAGCAGCGGGAGGAACCGCTACGGGCCGAGAATACTTACAATGGCGCCGTCCGAGGCCGGGCTTTTTTACCGCCGATCCATGACTTCGGTCTGGAATGTGTCGTCGAGGTCCTGACATGTCATCCCACTGGGGAATTAGCCCTCCGCCTCTTTGACGGGGCGGACCCCGCGGAAGCTATTATCCCGATAGGAGGGGACCAGCGCCGCAGCTACCACCTGTGGGCCGCTCGAAGGGACAGGAATGTCACCACCTGTGCCCAGCCTTGGCAGGGAGGAACCAGCCACTCTCTGGCCTTTGCATGCATTGACCGCCGGGCGGTGTTGGTAGTAGATAACAAGGTGTTGTTGTGGCTGGATTTGCCCCCCGTCCAGCGACGCAGTGCGGTGAGCCGTCCGTTGCAGTTGGGAGTTCGTGGGGCCTGCTTGCGCCTGCGGCATTTCCGCCTCTTCACCGATGTTTACTACTACCACGATGGCATCCATGCTTCGGAGCAGGCCGCTCATCTGGGACCGGATGAATACTTCCTCCTGGGCGACAACAGTGCCAATTCGACGGATAGCCGCCACTGGAAGTACCCTGGAATCCCACGTTCCGCCATGGTCGGCAGACCTTTCCTGATTCATCAACCGCTTCGGGCCGTCAGCGTCCCTTGGACCAAGGGATCGAGCCGTGTGACCCAAATGCTGGACTGGTCACGCCTGCGGTGGCTACGCTAAGCTGCAAGAGAGGGCGGTCTCACCCAGCCTCGGTAGGGCCAGGAGGCTTTTCCCGCCGTATTCGGACATACGAGGAAAATTTGCCAGGTTTTATTTTTCCGTGTAGAGGTTGCCCTCCCGGACGAATAATAGAACAATTCTCCTTGTGATTGGTTGGGTCGAGTCGTTAGGCAGTGACTCATGGGAGGAATCATGGCCGATAGTGTCTCTTCCGGAGTTCCCCCCCTTCCTGGACCTCCAACAGCGGCGGAAACAGCTCCGACGGCGCCGGTTCCTCCATCTTCTTCTAGGCTCCCTGCTGCGGTGCCATCCTCGGCCTCTGTTTCTCCGGAGTCTGCGCCGCCAGCCTCTGCCTCCGCGGTCCCAGTACCGCCGGCCTCTGTCCCTTCGTCCTCAGTCTCCCCTACGACGGCTCCTCCAGCCCCCCAATCTCCCCCTCGTGACCATATTCGGGAAGGTGTGGAAACGGTGGTCTTTGTCGTGGTGCTGGTGCTGCTGTTGAAACTGTTTGTGACTGAGGCCTTCGTGATCCCGACCGGCTCGATGGCGGAAACTCTCTACGGATACCAAAAGATCATCACCTGTCCGATGTGCGGGTATCACTTCCCGGTGAATGCCCATGATGAAGCCGAGGGGAATCCGATCACGCGCCGCCCCTCCCCGCTGGTGGGTTTTTGCTGCCCCAATTGCCGGTATCAAGGACACATCGAGGAAGTCCGCCCCGCTCCCACGCTCAACTCCGGCGATCGGGTGCTGGTTCTCAAACCTCTCTATCATTTCCGTTCGCCGCGACGAGGGGAAGTGGTAGTGTTCCGCTTTCCCGAAAAACCCCAGGACAACTATACTGCTCAGAATTACATCAAACGGGCGATTGGCTTCGGAGGTGAAACGATTGCGATCTTCCGCGGGGATTTATACGTGACCACGGCCCTGGACTATCCCGAAGAGGAGTGCGATGAGTTCGGCCAGCCCATATACCCACGTCCTGCCGATCCCACGGACTTGTGGAAGCCCCGTTACATGTACTCTAACGTTTATGACACGAATCCCCGCGCGCTGAGCCTCTTCGAGGCTTCGCGGAAGGCCCATTTTCGTCCGGGAAGCGGGGGATTCACGATCATTCGTAAAGAGGAAGCGCAGGTGCTCGCCGATCGGCGCATTGTCTTCCACAACGACTATCAGCCAGAGGAATTGGTCCGGCAAGCACGGGCTTTGGGGCTACGGGATGCTCAGGGACAGGAGTTGATTTGGTGGACCCGCTGGTACATCGACCGCGATACCGATGGGGCGTGGACCGTCAATGATCCGGCCCGTCCGACCGTTTTCACCCATGATCATCCGGAGCAGCACTGGATTCGCTATCGCCATTTGGCCCATCCGTGGAAGCGGCGGGGTCCTGATGCCCACGATCCGACACCGCCGACTGACATCGCACAGTTGGCTCAACAGAAACCTCTGCCTATCGATAACTTTCTCGGTTACAATGCGGGACGCGATGCTGACAACATCCGAGCCTGGCGCGATACCTCCCAAGACCGCTTGTGGGTGGGAGACCTGTTCTTGGAAGCGGAGGTACAATTTGCCAGCAGCGAGACCGAGGTGGTTTTCGAGCTATCGCGCGGCGTCAATCGCTTTCAGGCTCAGTTCACTCCTGGACGAGTCACCCTCCGGCGGATCGGTAAAGGTGCAGAAGAGTTTGGCACCCCAAGCCGCCCCTGTCGCATTCAGGCTGGACAACGCCATCACCTCCGCTTTGCCAATGTCGATGCCCGCTTATGGGTGTGGATCGATGGCCGGCGTGTTGATTTTGGCCCCGAAGCAGATTATCTCCCGATGGAACCGGGACCTGAAGACCAAGCTGATCCGGAGGGTTGGGTCTACGCCAATGATGTCGAGCGGCCAGCGAGCATCGGAGTCAAAGGAAAGGCCACGGTGAGGCATCTGGTGCTCTCCCGAGACATCTACTACACCAGTGCTCGTTTGCCCCCGGATTTCAGTCAGCCGGATGTCTACTACGTCCAGCCGGGACACTATCTCTGCCTGGGCGATAACAGCGCGCAGAGTTCCGATAGCCGCAAGTGGGGACTGGTGCCGGATCGCCTCCTCTTGGGTAAGGCTGTCTTTGTTTTCTGGCCAGCATACCCGGAAATGCGCATCGGCTTGATCAAGTGAACTGTGGCCTGGAGATGTCGGAGGTTAGATCAGAAAAAGCCACTGACATTCCGGTGTACTCTGGAGTGTTAATTGGTGATGCCCTGATGTGTCGGGTGAACCGGGCACGGGACAGCTTCAGATTGATCACCTTGTTGTGGTCGGACTGATTAGCGCAGTGTGATTGCGGACGGCAAATCAGGGAACGCGGGAGCAGACGAACTTGACTCAGGCAGGATGCGAGAGAACCTATGCTTAGCGGTGAGATCCAAATCCGTGTGCGCTATGCAGAAACAGACCGGATGGGGCTGTTGCATCATGCCAATTATCTGGTCTATTTCGAGCAAGCCCGCACGGAGTTGCTTCGGCAATACGGAGCCAGCTACAAGGACCTGGAAGATCAGGGCTACTATCTGGTGATCGCCAAGGTGGAGATCAAGTATAAAAGCCCCGCCTATTATGACGATGTGCTGACCATCCGCACAACTGTTGTTCGGACGACGCCGGTGCGCATCGAGCATCGCTACGAAGTGTTCCGGGAAGGGGTGCTGATCTGCGAGGGGATGACCACCTTGGCATGCGTCGATAAACAGGGCCGATTGCAAGCAATGCCCCGTTGGCTAATGGAGGCGAAGTAGCCATAACGAAAACGGCTGTTCCGATGGATGGCCGTGTATCTCTGCCGTTGCTGGTGGGAATGATTTGAGACGGGGATTGGCCGGATGAACCATCCCCTTCCCCTTTTGAATCAGAGGGCATCATTCCACACCGGGCCTAAGGTTGGTTCCCCAGAAGGTAGGGTGGCGAACGTCCGATAGGGCAACGAGGTAGGGTGCAGACGTGCGGCGCTTCTGGATTCATCATGTATTGCCGACGATGCTGGCCGCGGTTCCCGTGGTCCTAGCTGCATTAGTGTTTGCCGCGATTCCTCCCGATGTCCGCCAGGAATATCTCCAGCGCGTCCGGAATCATCCGATCGACTGGATCATCCTGGGATTAGGTTTTGCCTTGTTCTTAGCCCAAATCTGGCTCTGCCGACGGGCGCTAATCTGGCAGGATCAGTTGGGGGACTTTGACATTAGTACGGATCGCTGGCTGAGTCATCTGGCTCAGGGCGCGGAGTGGTTTCCTTTGCTGGGGTTGATGGGTACGGTGATCGCCATCCTCCAGACCTTCAGTACGATCACTCCCGGTGCTCGGCCGGATGCCGCGGAGATCATCCGCAAGTACGCGCCAGCGATCACTGCGACGGGGGGCGGACTGTACATGGCCTTCATCAATATCCTACCAAGTTGGATTGCGAATGTTGGCCGGGATTTGATTCGTACCTTCGGCGGTCCGGCCCTCTTGCCGGAGGCGATGGATGCGGAGTGATGTTCCGGAGCTTTACCCTCAGTCAGAGCTTTGCCAGCGGTGGAAAAGTTGCTTGCATGGCAGTGAGGAGTGACAAAGTAGTCAGGCATTCGGAGGGTGCAATCCGCGAAAGGCCGCTCAGATGTGGCGATGGCCCGCCAAAGGTTGGGTGAAAACCGTGACGGATGACAGCGTGTGATGGCGGTGAACAGGAAGGGCGGGAGGATCGAATGTGATTCGTATGCCGCGCCGGTCGGTGACCCGTTTTTTCATCCCCTTGATCGATGTGCTCATTCTGTTGTTTGCCATCTTCCTGCTGATGCCCTATGTCAGTGATCCGGTGCCAGAGGAGCCAGAACCGAAACCGAAGTCGGACGCTACCGCCTCCGAATCGCCTTTGCCTGAGGATGTTCGCGAATTGCAAAAACTCTTGCGGGAAGAGCGGCGTCGAGTCGCTCGACTGGAGGAGGAACGCAAACGACGATTGACCGAGGGACTCCTGGTCTGCGTCTTGCAAATCGATCCGCAGGATGGCACCTTGCATTATCATGATGCCGAACGCCAAGATATTCGGAATGAAGCGGATGCCCTGCGTTTGATTGCCCGGCAGAAAGCCTTGGCGAGTGCCCAAGGGGTGAAAGACCTTTACTTTCTGATCCTCTGGCCTCGCGTACCCAGCGCCTTTCCGACTCAGGCCCAGGAAGCCCAATATCGGCATTGGTTCCGCGATGTGCCCTTGGGATTTGACCGCGGAAACGCCAACGCGGGAGGGAAATAACATGTTTGCTTCAGCCATTCCCATCTCGCCGTCTTTGGGGCTCGCCGCCATCCGTCCGATGGTTGGTTCCCGAACGCTTTGGGCGAACTGGATGGACAACCTGGCCCGCCAGGCCACCGTGCTTGTCATAAAACTGCTAATCATCGCCGGGGCTTATTTAGTTGGCTCGCTCTTGGGAACCTTGCTGGCAGTGGCCCTCAACCGCTGGGTGTTTCGCAAAAAAATGCCGGAGGTGGGAAAACAGTTGTGCTCTCTGCTCTGCGGCCTATTGCTGGCACTGTTAGCTGCATTGTTTGTTATGGGTTCGGGGGGAAATGGTTTATTCGGAGGAGGTGGCGGCGGAGAGGGAAACGGTGAAAATCCCAATCCCGCCCAGAAGGAAGGATCTTCGAATGGCAATCTTCCACCGCGGGACAACGAGGAGAAGCCATCACCTTCTCAGACTTCGCCTCCGCATCAACGGGAAGTTTCCAGGGTCATTCGCGTCACCGTGTTGGCCGGTGAAGCGGTGCAGAAAATGGGACACTTCTATTTGCTCGAAGATGATCCCACCCCGCGGACATTCGCCGAGATCACCGAGGCCATCCTGCAACGCTGCTCCAAAACCAGCGAACGCTTAACGGTGTGGATTCTCTTTCTGGCGGATCCGAGGCGGGCGCCGCCGCTAAATGACCCCAAAGTCACTCGTTTGGTAGATTGGGTCCGACAGGAAGCAGGACTGGATGTCACGTTACCCACGCGTCCCCGATGAAGCAAAGAGGTGAAGGGAAGAGGGCAGAACAAAGCCGAATCAAACCCCAACGGACCCTGGAGGCGGCGGAGAACCGACAGGTGAATCGTCCGGAAGGTGTACGGCTGCACTTTATCGGTTCGCGGGAATCATGAATCTACCTGCATCAGGAAATGAAAGGCGGACGTTTTCGAGAAATCAGCGCCCGGCAGCGGATGCGCCTCAAGTTTTACTGTTCGGCCATTCGGGTGCGGGTAAGACGACTCTGTTAGCGTCCTTGATGCGAGCCGGAGAGAGAAAACCGGACGTGATCGGCGGGCGTATCATGGATACCTCTGGCCGGTTGACTCAGTTTGCAGAGGCTTTCTACAGCGGCGCGGAACTCCCTCCCACCGAGGCGGAAGTCGTCAGTTACACGCTTCAGATAGGACCGATCCCCACTCACTTGCCCGACCGGCATGAGGTGTCCTCACAGTCTGTCAGTCTCGCCGCCGATTGGCAGAGTGTTATCATCCATGATTGTTCTGGGGAAGCGGTGAAACACTACTTGTCGTCGCTCCCGCCGGAGGGGAGCACCCCGCTTCCACCCTCATTGCCGGCTGGCTTGACCGAGCATGGGCGAACATCGAGCCAGCATGCGAGGAGAACCGATTCCGGTAGGCCATCCTCTTTTCCCCTTGTCGGGGAGCAGTGGCACACCAAACGTGACCCAGGAGAATTGCAACAGGTGCTCCAGGAGGCGGATGCGCTGGTGGTGCTGGTGGCGGCCACGGCCTCAGAACTGGAGTTGTCAGAAGCCTTTTCGGAGTTTCGCCGTTTTCTCTCGGCTTTGCAGGCGGCACGGTGTAGTGCACGGAAGGTGGGCGGTTTCCCAGTCTTTTTAGTTCTGACTCAGTGCGATCGCTTGGCTTGTCCTGGTGATACCCGTCCGATTTGGGAGTCCCGTGTGCAGGCTCGCAGCGAACGCGCCTATGCTGCCTTTGAAGCCTTTTTGCGCCGGGAGTCGGAGCCGGAGCTTCCGCCGTCCGACGTCCGGCAAACCACCTTGGCGGAACGCGCCGAGGCGGGCGAGGTTGCGGTGTCGGGCGGCGTGGAGGAATGGACAGAGGAAGGAGCGCATCGCCTGCTCTTCACGCCGTTTGGCCATTTGGACCTGCATGTGTATGCCGTGGCAGCACGCTGTCCCGGCTTTTCGGCGGTGGCGGAGGGTGATGCAGCACCTTACCATGTGGCCGAACTTTTCCGCGATGTTTTCCAGGCGGCAGCAGGCCAGCGGCGGCGGCAGCATCAGGTGGACCGCCGCTTGCAATGGACGATCCGCAGCATGGGCGCATTCCTGACGGCGGCTCTAACGGTCCTGGTCGTCCTCTTTCTGGACCCTCCTCGTGTGGAGCAACCCACCTTGGCCGAGATGGTGGCGGGCTACCGCGAGCATGAACCTCCCCCCGCGGAACGCCTGGCAGCAACCCGCTTAGCCCTGCACCGCCAGACCCTCGAGCGTTTCCGGGATCATACGGACTTTTGGCAACTTTCCCCGGAATTGCAAGGATTTGTCCTCCAACGCTTGCGGGAAATCGAGGATTATCGGGCTTTACGCCGGCGCCTGGTGTCTTCAGCCGGTCCTGCCAACTGCCGGACATTGGCGGAACTGGAACAACTGGAGCAGGCCCTGCGCGATGGAGCTTTGTCGATTCCTTCCGGCCACGGCTACGATTGGAGCGCGACTGAGGTGGGCCGCTGGCGGGAGAAATGGCTGCATGACATCGCGGTCATTCGGCGAGCGGAACAACAACTCCAGGAGCTATACCGGGATCGGGTGCGCCTGGTCCAACGGCTGATGGATGTCGATCATTTCTTGGGAAGCTGGCGGGAGGAGGCCAACGTAGTGATTCAGCTTCAGGAGCCTCCCTACCGCCTGGAGGAGCCTTTACCGGGTGCGATCTCTGTGCCAGACTTACCCGTGGGACAGGGGACGGCTGTTATCTGGTTCGTTCCCTACCACTTCGAGGGTGTAGTGCAGTGGCGTGAAGAGTGGCGGCGGTGGCAGCAGCGGTTGGAAGCTCTGCGTGACCTGGCAGATGCCTGCGGCCTGACACACGGGTCAAACCCTCCGACTCCGCTCCGAGTCCCGGCGGCGAGCGGTTTAGCCACCTCTGCCGAAGGACCAGCCCAGCGGTGGCAGCAATTGCAGCAGCATTACGGCCTGTATCTGTCCCAGCCCGCCCTGTGGGAAGCCAGTCAGTTTCCGGAACGGATTCGCGTTGTGCTTCAGGACCACAGGTCGCGTTTTCTGCGTGGGGTTGGACGCCAGTTACGGCAGGAATTGCAACGGCAACTGGGGCAGGTGAACGGGCTGGATGATACGCCGCTCCGGTGGCGGCAAGTCGCCGAACTCTTGCGTCATCCCAGTGGAGATGTCGCTGCGTGGGGAAAACTTCTGCATGTCGTCCTTCGGCAAGGAGATCTCCAAGCGGCCGAGCCATTAGCAGAGCTGGCAGGGTTTCTCAGCCATGAGAGTTTCACGCTGGAGTTGCATGGCGTAGATGTGTGGCTGCCGCCGGACCTGGCTTTGGAGCCACCCCGTCCCGATGGGCCTCTAGTGCTTAAGTGGGCCGGCCCTATGAGGGAGGAGGTGATTCTACGGTTCCCCCAAATGGGGACACCCCTCCGCGAGGGGTCGGGCCGCCTGTATATCTTCCAGGCGGAAAAGATGGAAAAGATTCAGTACCGCCCCGGTGATACCTTGACTCTCGAGTTGCCTTTGCGAGCTGGTCAGGAGACGATGCGGTTGGTATGGGATCGCGGACGAAGTGCTAGCTATCAGTTCGACGGCATACACCAGCCGCCGAGGTTGATCCGGGCTGATGGACGTACGGAAGCGGCCCGCGGCGTGCGGCTTTCGACTTTGGCAGGTTCTGTCTGGCCGGTACCTCCTCCGTTGTGGTACGCTGTGCTCAACCCTTGAAGCTGTCTGCTGAATCGGATCGACTGACCTTCTGATCTGAAGAAGCCGATCCTGCCCGCTGCAAGGCCGGCTCTCCTGCTGGAGTTCGCCTCATCGGAATGCTATCTTGAGGTTGTTGAGTAGGGAGTGGGGCCACGCAGTCCAAGCGGTATAACAATAGCTAGGCAGGCGGGGTGTCGGCTTGGTTCGCAGAAGGTGACGCCTGTTTGCTAAGGCCGGGAGCAGGCATGAGCGCTATGCACATCCGGGATATTTTCGCCCAACATCATCCGACATTCAGTTTCGAATTTTTCCCTCCGAAGACGGAAGAGGGCAGCGAGGCATTGTTTCGTACGATCGCTGCCCTTCAAGAGTTGGAGCCGTCCTTTGTTTCCGTGACTTATGGAGCGGGGGGGTCCACCCGCGACCGGACTCATGATCTGGTAGTACGCATCCAGAAGGAGACCCGTTTGACCGCAGTGTCTCATTTGACCTGTGTGTGTCATAGCCGCGAGGAAATCGCCGCGATCCTGGGTCGATACGCTCGTGCCGGAGTCCTGAACATCTTGGCCCTTCGGGGCGACCCTCCCCGTTCCATGCCGCACTACGATCGGTCCCAAGATGCGTTCCGCTACGCCGCGGAGTTGGTCCGCTTCATTCGTGAGTTTCCAGAGCCGCCGGACCCCCGTGGTTTTGGGATCGGCGTGGCCGGTTTCCCGGAAGGGCATCCGGAGTGTCCCAACCGCCTCAAGGAGATGGATTACCTCAAGCGAAAAGTGGATGCCGGAGCTGATTACATTTGCACCCAGTTGTTCTTCGACAATCGGGACTTTTACGACTTCCGGGAACGCTGTGAGTTGGCTGGGATCCGCGTTCCCATCATCGCTGGCATCATGCCGATCACGAGCCGTAAAAATCTGGAAACCATGGCGGAGCTAGCAGCCGGTGCTCGCTTTCCGGCCAAGTTGCTCCGGGCAGTAGGGCGATGCAGCGATGATGAGGATGTTGCGCGGGTCGGTATCAGTTGGGCCACCGAACAATGCGCCGACTTGTTGCACAATCAGGTCCGCGGCATCCACTTCTACACGCTCAATCGCTCGGATGCCACAGTGCAGATCTATCGGAACCTCGGGGTAAAAAGCTCGCGTGCCCTGCGCCAGGCGATCTGAAGTAAAGGGTAGGATTCTCACGGCAGAACCGGTGAGGCGCAGAGCCGGTGATGGAAACCGGGGCACAGTCGGTTGAAAACGGGAACCAAAAGCACTTGATGCGATACCGAAGGAGTAGCCATGCGCCTTCTTGCAACGGCTGGGGTCGTGTGGGTAGCGTTGACATTGTCGGTTCCGGCTCAAAAGGCGGAACCATCCTTGGCGACCTCCCGCGAGGGGGAAAAAGGGGTCGTGGTCTGCGTCTCTCCGATAGCGGCTGAGGTGGGAGCTGCGATTCTGCGTCGTGGAGGGAATGCGGTGGATGCTGCTGTGGCAGTCGCATTTGCCCTGGCTGTGAGTTGGCCGGAGGCCGGAAACATCGGCGGCGGCGGCTTCATGATGATTGCTTCCCCCCGCCACGCCGTGACTTGTGTCGAGTTTCGCGAAACGTCTCCCCGCGCGGCCCCGGAAAACCTTTTTGCCGACGGGAAGGTGAGCGCCTGGGAGGCCAAAGCCGCCGGGGTGCCCGGAACCGTGCGTGGCCTGGCCCTGGCTCATCAGCGCTTCGGCCAACTTCCCTGGGAGGAGCTTGTGGCGCCGGCGATCGAGCTGGCCGAGAAGGGGATCACCGTCAACGCCGCACTGGCTCGCTCGCTCCAGCGTGTGTGGGGCGACCCTAAGACAACGCATGCCGAATTCCGCCGCTTATTCTCGCCCCCCGATGGACGCCGGTGGCAAGCCGGAGACCGCCTGATTCAAAAAGACCTGGGACGGACTTTGCGGCTGATCGCCCAGCAAGGTCCCGAAGCGTTTTATACCGGCCCAATTGCCGAAATGATTGTGCGGGAGATGCAAGCCAGCGGAGGGTTGATCACCGCGGAGGACCTGAAAGCCTACCGTGCTCAGGAACGAACCCCCATCCATATCCAGTTTCGGGGGTATGACATTTACGCGCCTCCCCCTCCCAGTTCTGGAGGGATCACCTTGGCTCTCATGTTGCATATGCTCGAAGGAATGGATTTGAAGTCGCACGGGCGCTGGTCCGTTGATACTTACCACACACTGATCGAGGTGATGCGGCGGGCGTATGCCGATCGTGCTCGCTATCTGGGAGACCCGGATTTTACGCCGATTCCGGCCCACCTCACCAGCCGGGAGTATGCGCGCCGCTTGGCAGCGACCATTCGCCCGGACAAAGCCACTCCGAGTGCAGAAGTGGCGCCGGACCTGCCCGTGCTGCCGGAGGGAGAATCCACGACGCACTTCTCCATCATCGACCGTCATGGCATGGCAGTCAGCACCACCTATACCTTGGAGAACAGTTACGGCTGCCGGGTAGCTGTCCGCGGCGCCGGCTTCCTCCTCAATAACGAAATGACCGACTTTAATCCTCGTCCCGGAGTGACAACGGCGGATGGCCGGATTGGCACCCCTCCTAACTGCATTGCGCCCGGCAAGCGGATGCTCAGCTCTATGACGCCGACGGTTGTGTGTCACAAAGGCCGAGTCGTACTGGTAACAGGTAGTCCGGGAGGGCGCACGATCATCAATACCGTCTTATGCGTGCTGCTCAACCGCCTGGAATTCGGTATGCCGCCGGAGCAATGTGTGTCCGCACCGCGCCTGCATCATCAATGGTTCCCCGATGTGGCCCGTTTGGAAGTGACTCCGAACCAGAAGGAATTAGTCGCTACGTTGCAGCGCCGGGGTCACCGCCTTATGTCTGGCGGCCGTCAAGGAGATGCCCATTCCATCTTTGTCGATCAAGCCACGGGCCGCCGCACAGCAGTTGCGGATCGACGTATCGACGGGGCCATCGCTGCGGAGTAAATGTTCGACGAGAAAGCGGTAAAACGCGATTGGGCTTCGATTCCTCACGAGGAGATCGTGCCTCATGCGCAAAAGGTTGGTGTCTCAGGTGGAAAACAGGGAACGTCCTAGACCCTGAGCGCGTGCCAATTCCACGAGCCGGGCAGCTAGGGCTATATCCTCGATCCCCAGACCAAGTGACTTGAAGATGGTGATGTCCTCAGCAGATTGCCGTCCGGGGTAACGGCCTATGAGCAAAGGCGCCAATTCGATGATATCGGACCACTCCAGTATGCCGCTGTTGAGAGGCGCGACGAAGTCTCCCGCCTCCATGCGAGCCTGATCCTTGCTATCGACGACGACGAGGGTGGCACGACGGAACACTTCGACATCCGCTTCCGCCTTACTGATCATGTTGGAACCGATGAGATTGATATGTTGGCCGGGGGAAAGCCATTCACCCCACAAGACAGGCTCGCGGGCGGTGGTGGCGGTGATGATGATGTCCAGGCCGCGGACAGCATCCTCCGGGCGATCGACCGGCACCACCTCGACTGCCGTTTCAACGGAGAGCCGCTCGGCAAAGGCACGCCGCCGTTCGGCATCACGGGAGTAAACTCGAACGTGTTCGATCGGGCGGACCTTGCAGACAGCCAGGATTTGGGTTCGCGCCTGCTTGCCGGTTCCCAAGCATCCCACCGTGCGGGCATCGGAGCGTGCCAATTTCCGCGTCGCGACGCCGGTGGCAGCGCCCGTGCGGAATTGACCTAACACGTCGGCTTCCAGCCACGCCACCAAGGCACCGGTCTTGCCGTCATACAGCGTCACGTGGAAGCGCGTCCCCTGCTTGCTGGAGGTGTAGGCTTTGAAGCCGATGATGCCCAACGTCTTCGCCGCAGCGGGCAAAACATGCAGCATAACATGGTCGGTTTGGCAGCGTTGGCGCGGGACGTTTTCGGCTTCTTCCAAAGCCATCTTCCGGAAGGCAGTGGCGACGGCCTCTAAGGCGAGGTCCATGGTCACCAATTGTTCTACCTCCGCTTCCGTGAGATAAAGAGCAGTCATAGTCGTAACCATTGTCGAAACCCGAGTTGCCGGTTGCGTCACGAGTAGCATAACTCATCTCTCCTGAGCTGTCTGCAACCATTCGGCCAAGCGGGCCAGACCAGCGGTGATGACCTCCCGGCTAGTGGCGAAGGACATGCGGACATATCCCTCCGCACCAAAAGCGACACCGGGCACCAAATTGACATGAGCCTGTTGAAGCAGTGCAGTACAGAAGGACAACGAATCGCTAACCCATAAGCCTCCGTAGTGCTTGTGGAAGTAAGCGGTCACATCAAAGAAGGCGTAAAAGGCCCCCTCCGGCTCATGCAAACGGACGTGGGGAATCTGGCGGAGGAGCCGGCAGGTCAATTCCCGGCGGGCCGCAAACTCCGCGCGCATGTGGGCGACGCATTCTTGAGGTCCGTCCAAGGCCGCCACCAAGGCGGCTTGGGAGATACTGCTGGGGCAACTGGTTTCTTGACTCTGAATGGCATCCATGGCTTTGACCACGTGCCCTGGGGCAATCGCCCAGCCCATGCGCCAGCCGGTCATGGCGTAACTCTTGCTGGCACCACTGATGGTAATGGTACGCTGCCGCAGCTCCGGGCGGAGTGTGGCGATGCATGTCGGTTGAGCATTCCCATAAGTGAGTTGTTCGTAAATCTCATCACTGAGAATGGCGGCGTCACTGTGGTTGAGAAGGGTATCGACTAACTGTTCTAGCTCCTGACGGGTGTACACAGTGCCTGTGGGATTGCAAGGTGAGTTGATCATCAGTAGGCGCGTCCGCGGTGTCAGAGCCGAGCGGAGTTGCTCCGGGGTGAGTTTGAAGCCGGTCTCCGGTCTCGTTTCCAGGAGTACGGGTTTAGCACCCGTCATGAGGACGAGGTCGGAATAGCTGACCCAATAGGGACTAGGGATGAGCACTTCATCACCGGGACCAACGGTGGCGGCCAAGGCGTTGTGGATGGAATGCTTGGCACCGTTGGAAACGATCACATTTTCTGGTTCAATCGCCAGGTTGTGAAAACGCTGATACCAGCGGCAAATGGCGTTTTTGACTTCGGGCGTGCCACTGGTCGGTGTGTAGTGGGTCTGGCCGCGGCGCGCCGCCTCAGCGGCAGCAGCACAGATGTGTTCGGGAGTATTAAAATCCGGCTCTCCCAGACTGAAATCGTAAACAGTGATCCCTGCCGCTTTCAATTGACGCGCCTTGGCTCCCGCTGCTAAAGTGGCCGACGGCTTGATCGACTCCGCAAGTTTGGAAATCCGGATCATGACAGACTCAACCTAACTAAACGGGGAGAAGGTCCTTTCCCCTCATCGTACCGAAAATGCCCCGGTTGGACATGATCGATCGCACTCCCCAGGTGCAGTGTAAGGAGCCGATGATGTTGGGGATTTCCCGAGCGGCCAGGAGTTTGCACCACGTGGTGCTGTGTGTGCATCGCTACCCCCCGGCGCTAGGCGGAGCGGAGACCTATGCCCAACGCCTGGCTGGCTACCTGCATGCGGAAGGGGGCTGCCACGTTCGCGTCTGGACGACGACGGCTCGGACCTTGGAACAGATGTGGCATCCCCTGCCATCGCTCTACTCTCCTATACGCGAACGGCGCGGCGAAGCGGTCATCGAACGCTTTCCGCCGTTACGGGGATTTCCGGGGCGGCGGTGGGTGCTCAAAGCCCTCTCGCTATTACCCCATCCTTTGTGGCGGAGCCTGACGGTGCCGTGCAATCCGATCTGTCCCTCCATGTGGCACCAGGCCCAACGCTATGCGGGACCGGTGCATGCGGTCCATGCGTTGGCATTCCCTTACGCCTTTATTGCCGCTTGTGCCTGGCGACTGGCGCGGTGCCGTCAGGTCCCCTTTTTTCTAACCCCCTTTCTCCATTTTGGCGATCTGAACGATCCCCGTGATCCGATCCGTCGGGCCTACACGGCCTGGCATCTCCGCTGGCTATTACGGCAAGCCGACGGTGTTTTTGTCCAAACGGAGGCGGAACGGCAGGTGGTCTTAGCGTGTGGGGTGGCACCGCAGCGGGTCCATCTTCAAGGGATGGGGGTAGATATCCGTGAATGCACGGGAGGGAACCGACGGGAAACACGGCGGCGATGGGGAATCGATGAACAGACACCCGTGATCGGACATCTGGCCAACCTGTCCCGTGCGAAGGGGACCATCGATCTGCTCCAAGCCGCGGAACGCTTGCAGAAGCGAGGCATTCCGTGCCGCCTTGTGTTGGCAGGACCGGCTATGCCCGACTTCCGCCGCGTCTGGTCGCAGTGCTCTGGCTCAGATATTGTCTATCTCGGCCCGCTCTCACCCCAGCAAAAAAAAGATTTTTTCGCGGCGATTGATCTGCTGGCCCTCCCTTCGCGAACCGATTCCTTTGGCCTGGTGCTGCTAGAAGCCTGGGCTAATGCGAGACCGAATGTTGCTTACCGGGCAGGGGGTCCTGGTGTGTTGATCCGCCACGAACAGGACGGCTTGTTGGCCCGCTGTGGAGATGTCAATGACTTGACGGAGCAATTGGCTCGCTTGCTTTGCAATCCCTCTTGGCGCACTATGATGGGAAGCCGGGGACAGCAGCGAATCGCGCACGAATTCCAATGGCAGGACAAACTGGATTTGGTCTGGCAAGTAATGGCGGAAACGGCCCAGCGAAAACAGCAGCGTAGCTCCCGGACATTAATTTCCCTGTTCCCCTCCTCCTTTCCCGCTTCTGCCGCTTCTACTCAAGCCGGAGCGGGCCTCTGTCGATAGCAAACGTGACCGTTCGGTATTGATCCGGCGTGCATCCATGTTTCGGTCTGGCGTTCTGATGGGGGTCGGTGCAGCGCTCTTATGTGGTGGAGTCCGCTCTAGCATTCTCATGGGGTACCGATGGGGACTCTTGGCTGCGCTCCTGTTGGCAATGGCGGGCTGTGCTTGGGCACGCCGGCCCTTTGCGGATGATCCCCTCCTGCGCGAGGGACAGGGGATATGGGGTGATCCGCGTCAGGCGGCGATTCTGCCTCCAGCGCCGCAGGAGCCATTACCGCCTTCCCCGCCGTATCCGGAAAATCTGCCGACCTTGGAATGGGAACGGCACTAGGGGGATTTTGGAGTGATAACGGGGTTGATCGCGCTCTGAATATGGAAGAGGGATGGAATCGGTTGGGTGCGGCATTCCCCGGAAAAAGCCAGCAATAACACGCCTGGCAGTTATACCCCAGCACTGTCCAAGGACGCCGGGCATGCGATACCTGGAGAGATTTTCAAACTCGGATTGGCCTTTCAATCCCGGATCAGTGGGATGCGCTCCGGCGGGGTGTTGGGGTCCGGTTTGGCGAAGAAGGAATCGACCCGCCAGAAGTGGATGGACAGAGACTGATCCCCAGCGAGGACCTGGGTGCCGTTGGAAAGGAACGCCACGCCACTGATGGGGGCGGCGTGCTGCTTCCACAGAGCAACCTGGGGCTGTTGCCGCTCCGCGGTATCCCAGAGGCGGACCGTCCGATCCGCTCCGCCGGAGAGGAGCCAACGCCCGCCATCTTTGAGGGCCAAGGCACGGATGGGGCCGCTGTGGCCGGTCAAAGTGGCGATGGCTGCGGGCTGACCGTGCTTCCAGAGGCGGATCGTGCCATCATCAAAACCTGCGGCGTACCACCGGCCGTCAGGACTGACTGCCACGGCAGACACGGGAGCGGGGAAAGGACCGTGACGCCCGCGCTCTTCCCCCGTTTTGGCGTCGAGGAGTAAGAGGAAGCGGCCAGCGGCGACCAAAAGCCTCTCACCGGTGGGGTCGGCGGCCAGTGCGGTGATGTATCCCAAACCTTCGCGGCGCCACAGCTCGGAGCCATCGCGGAAGCGCCAGGCGGCCAGCGAGCCATCGTAACTGCCACTGTACGCCCAAGGCTGGCTTGGATGGAGTGCTACGGCACTGACCAAGCCACTATGCTCCGTGTAGCGCTGCATTTCCAGGCCTGTAGCTAGATCCCAGAGGCGGGCAACCCCATCCATGCCGCCGCTGAGGGCATACTTGCCGTCTGGAGGCATAGCGACACTCCACACACTAGCAGTGTGACCGACGAGGCGCTTGACATCGCGCCGTCCTTCCACATCCCAGAGCCGCACCGAGCGATCCGCCGCCGCGACCACGGCCCGGCGCCCCTCCGGGAAAAAGACCATCTGATGGGCTGTTCCCGCGAGCGATTCCAGCGGATCGAGTTCGCCAGTATTGTCTTCGTTGCTCGGACCGTTTAAACTCGCCACAAAGAGGGTGCCCAACTGCAACTCTCGGATCAGATCGCCGAAAGCCTGCACCCAAATCTGGCGAGTAATGGTCCCACCTGGAGGAAGCAAACTGCCGAAGTGACGGCGCAACACAGGGGATTGAGCCACCCCTTCGCGGAAGCGGGCCACGGTCAGTCCAGCCTCCGCCGCCGCTAGCTCAATATCCAGGTCCGCCTCGTATTTGAGGGTCACCGTGCTGACCGCTTCCTGGCGGGCCACTCGTGCTCCCGTTTGGGCGACGGCCTCAGCGAAGCGCTTCATGTCCTCGTGCATCACCTTCAAGGCGGCCTCCTTGCCCGGATAGAGCGCGCGGATCAATTCGGCTTCTCGCCGGGTGAAGGCCTTCGGGTTTTTCTCGAGGTGATCCCGCATTTGGTCCGCCTTGGGCATAATGCCGGTCACGTGACAGGACATGCAGGAGACCCCCGCCTCCACGGCCCGATCGGGACGCCGCGGATCACTGACGATGTTCACCGGCGCTTTATCCAAGCGCGCATTGTTCGCATTGGCGATAAAGAAGGCATGCAACCCGTTCGGAAGAGCGAAAATGGCTTCACCCCCGGCATGGCGGAAGGGATTCTCGGCTAACCCGGCGGGACCGAGAGGGAAGGCGAACACGTTGCGGGGGTCCGGAACCAGCGTTCCTTCCAGACGATTGGCCAAATTGGCCGGCGGCTCATCGAAATCATAGGTGCGCCAGTACATGCCGTGGGCGGAGTCGTGCCGCTCCAAAATGCGATTGAAGCGTGATACACCGGAACCGTTGAAGGCCAAGCGAATGACACGCTCTTGTTGGATATTGCGGGCGGCATCGACGCGGATGAGCCGTTCGAGTTCGGTCAAGCTGACCGGCAGTTGCAAAACATCGTAGTATAGGGGAGCGCGGCTAGCCGTGGCGATAAACCAGTCCCCCCGGACGCAGGGCATGCGGGCCAAGGTGAAGGTGCTCAAGACCCTTGCCGCCGTCGTGTCCTCCAAGATTCCGTAAGGATACTCCTGCAAAATCCGATTCCAGATCGTGGCATCCCATTGGTACCACCGTAGATCAATGCGGAAGACGGTTTTAGCCTCATCGAGCGGAACGGGATTCATGATCTTGGAACCCCAGGAAAGGGAGTTGACCAGCTTGTTGAGAGCATTGCGATACGTTTGCAGCTCATCCTGTGACAGCCCTGCGTTATAGAGATGATGGAAGGTGAAAAAGCGCTGGAAGCGGCGTGCTCGTGGCTCTAGGCGTTCCAGGTCTGCCAGGATCAGGTTGTGGACTTCAGCAGAGGTAATGGGCTTGCGGGAAGCCGTCACCGCTGAGGCGGGCAGCGGAGCACCTTGGGTAATCCAGCGGCGGATGATCGCCAGGTCCTGAGCGGAGGGGCGGGGATGCTCTTCGGGCGGGGGCATGGTGCCATCCTCTAGCCGCCGCCAGAGTCGACTTTCTTCCAGCTTGCCAGGTATGATCTTTTTCCGAGCCAGTAGCTTGCCCAGATCGGTGATGTAGTTTACTCCGCCTTCGACGGTTCCATCCTGGCCATGGCAACGGTAACAATGGGTACGCAAGATAGTTTGCACCTGCTCCGCCAAGCGGATGTTTTCCGGAGATGAGTCCGGCTCGGCTGCACCAAGAGAGCCTACGGGTGTGACCAAACCGCCACCCAGGCTTACCCCGATGACAATCACACGCCAAAGCCTGGACATGTTCGATCCTCCCCTCGTGCAGGCTATAACTGCTTGCAGTAGTGGTTTACTCTGATTGCCAGCAACGCCAATTCACGTGCTGCTAGGAGCAACGGTTCTCATCATTTCCGACGAAACACGTGGTGTCCTCGTTTGGCCCTCTCGAAGAACACCCTAGAACATTCTGGTGTGCCCGCTGTCGAGGCGGAAACATCCCGTTACACCAGCCGCTTCAGCCCCTGATGGTTTCCTGCTGCCAGGGGGTTGTATCTGGCTGGAGAAAGGGCATCAGGTGAGGACAGTGGGGGAGTTTCCCCTCGGCGGTGAGGAGTGCTGGCCGAACGCAATGTGAGGAGGACAACTTAACAGCTCAATCCCATTCGACGAGGATGCGGAAGAGTTCGTCACCGGAGTAATCCACATGGAGGGCATCGCCGGAGACGATCAAGGGTTGCAGAGGCTGTCCCAAGCCGTCAATGCGGCTGGCGCGGCTGGGGTCTCGGGCAAAGCGGCACTCCGCCGTTCCTGCAAAGCCCGATGTTTCCAAGCAGCGGAGGGCAATGGCCCGATCGGCACCGGCGGAGGGTGGAGCTGGGCGCAGGCTCGTAACCAGAAGATTCGGCATATCGATATGAACGAGCCAACCGCTCGGTCCCCACGGAGGTGGCCCTCGATCCGTTTGGACCAATGGGGCTGGAGAAATCCATCCCTGGGCCGTGGGCATGGGAAAATCCCGGTCGGTGGACAGCAGCAGATCGAAAGTCCGCTCTTCTTCCCCTTCTGTTACGAGAAGTACATCTACCATACGCTGGTGGTGACGTTGCAGAAACGGCAGCCCCCCGGTGTAAAGGAACGAACGTTCGTTGCCGAGGCGCACCTCCAAATAATCCCCGCTCCAGGGACGGGTGGCGCTCGTGGGTTCGTTGCGGCCGTGGATGCCTCGGAACAGGACGGCCCGTTCATCCCGCCAGCCAAAACGGGCCGCATAGTATGCATGCCACGGGTAACCGCTCGGCGGATGGCGGATGTCCTCCCAACTGATGCGAATCTCCAACACAGGGCGGCCCAGCCATGCGCGAAAGCGCTGCCGGAAAACCGCCAACACTTCATCGTGTTCGTTCCGCAATTCACCGATGCTGGTAATTTCACCTAGCGCGGCCCCGCAATGAGTCACGGAAATGTCGCGAGCGATCATGCGGCTGCCCGGATTGAACACAAGTTGTTGTCCGAAGCGGGTATGGCGGCGCCGCAGGTCTCGGAAGGAACGGATGCCTCCTGTCTTGGAGTCTATGTCACACTCGAAAAACTCGTTGCGGACTGTGAGACCTTCGGCCAGCGTGAGTCGTGGCTTAGGGGGCGGAGTTCCTGGTACTCCGCGGGGGAACCAAGCATAACCAAACGGCGGGACCTCGACGACCAGGCAGGCTCTCCCTTCTTCATATTCCGCGGCTATGACGGGATCGGCTACCGGGATCGGGGCTGGTACATCATTCAGCTCCAGGGCGACCCGGCGGGTATAATTGCAAGGATTGAAGAGGAGATATCCCGGCTTCTGCGAAGGGGAGCGGGCTTGCAATCGTTCCGCCAGTTTCTTTGCCCAGGCTTCTTGCAGCCGGGCCCAATGGGCGTGGGTGGTTTCGTCCGTCAGCACGCGGCGCTGCGGACCGGCTGTTTCCACGGTGCGTTCCAGGTCTTCCAGGTCTGCGAGCAATTTATCGTCATCCAGGGTAGGCCGAGGAGTGACGGATCGGTGCAAGCCGGCCAGGGTGAAAACGGCATCCAGCCGCCGCCGCCACCGCCAGAAATGGGCAAAGCCGGAGATTGGGTCAGGCCGTTTCTGTTGTGTGACCCGATCGTCGAGATCATCAACGAAAAATTCGTCCGCTGCTTGGGGACCGATGTAATCACCTGCGACCACATCCGTGAAGTAGCGGTGGAGAGGCACAGATTCGCCGAAGACAGGGGCCAGTTCGGATAAGGACAATAGGTCCTCGTAGCACGGGGCGGGGGGAAGGACTTGATGCAGAAGAGTCAAGGTGGGAGCCGCATCGTTGGTGTACGCCTGATACATATGGTACACCAGGTTGAAGAAGGTCAGCGGATCATGGGCGGGCAGCGGTTCGCGGCAGAAGGCATCGACTGCTGTACCATCGGGGGCTGGCCAGTGCACCGCCGTGGAATACACCCGAGGGAGCGTCGCGCCAGGTTGGGGCCAGAGAATCGCATGGCGATAGCCCATGTGCTGCAACCAACCCGGAAGCAGGGGGTGATAAGCGCTGCGCTGCCGGGCATAGACGAGACTCCAAGTGCCGAGTAGCCGGCGGACCGTTTCCTGGGCCAACCGCAGATTCCAGAGCTGGGATTCTAAGGGGAGAAAGCTATCTTCGCGCTCCTGATACGCTCCGCAGCAGATGTCCACATACGACGGCAATTGATCAGGAAAGGCCGATCGCAAGGTCGCGAACCGTGCCGGTACCTCTTCCGCTAAGCGCTCCAGGGTGCTTCCCGCCGTTAGGACGCAAACGGGTAAGCGAGCTTGGAAGGCCTTCGGCCAATCAGCCTGCAACTGCTGGGGATCGAGTTGAATGCATTCCACCCACACCAGACGTTGGGGGTGAATTTGTTCCCGCGCCTGCTGCAATTTTTCGGCAGCGGCTCGCAAAGACGGTCGCGGATCGCCCCCTTCCAACAAACTCTGGACGGCTGCTGTCACGTCCTGCCAGAAGGCGGCTCCGTCGAGGAGTCGCACATGGTCCGAAGCCTCGTAAAGGGTGTCCAGCAGCAGATAGCCATAACCCAAACCGAAGAACAGGCGGACGGCATCGGCGGGGGCTTCTAGCAACGCCGGAGGGGAGCCAGCTTGATGGGCGGCGCTGAGAAGCCGGCTGAGGGTTTCCGAGCGGTCTGAGGTGGCCTCCAGGGCATAAGCCGGGGCCATTTCCACTCGCTGTTTCCAGTCGTCCGGCTGAAACAACTGAGGGCCTTTGGGTAACACATAAATAAAACCCGCCGAGGGAGTGTCGTGATCGTAGGAATTGGACGGTTGCGGAGGCTGGCTGGCATTCCACAACGCCGCAGGATGCCACATTACGATGTAGCCGTTGAGCCAGGCGGCGACCTCCTCCGCCTCAAGCTGCAAGGGGTACGAAGTGGGCAACCTCAATGCGGACAGCAGATGCAATTGGCGCTGAACCATACGGATTCTCAAGGACTCCTGACTGCCCAACTGGGAAACTCTACCGCCTCTTCATCCCATTATCCTACGACCTCTTTCCCAATCATTGTGCGGCATAACTTTTCGGTTGGACATGCCGTCGGCACACCCCGCTTTGTCGTCCGCTCCGAAGAAGTATCAGCCGGAGAGAACCCCTCCCCGTCAGCGGGCTCCGCGTTCCGTTCGTGCTGCCGCTTCGTTCCTGGGATGGCAGTCCTCGTCGGGCTATACGGACTGGAGGCGGTTGGGCGCGGATTTGGTGCCAAACGCGGCACTGTTAGGAAATCAGGTCGGTCCCCAACAGGAGGGGTGGTCTGAATGAGGATTTATCGGACTGTATGGCGGATTACCGGAGGGGTTGTTGATTCCGGCTAGACTTTTCAATTGTGAGTCGCCTGGACTTGCTATAAACTAACGGCAAAGAGTGGGAAGGGAGCGGACTTTTAGCGGACTTGTGCTCGTGGATTCTAAACCCTTCACCCAATACGATCGGGATTTACTCAAGCGGTGCCTGCACAAGGAACCGGGAGCGTGGAATGATTTTGTCGATCGCTATCTGAGTCTGATTTATCACGTCATCAATTACACGGCCTATTTGCGGAGTGTGCGATTGGGTCCGGAAGATGTGGAGGATATAGCCGCGGATATCTTACTGCAACTCGTGGAGGAGAATTTCAAGATTCTGCGGCAATTCCGAGGCGAATCGAGTCTGGCCACCTACCTGACGGTGGTAGCCCGGCGGCTGTGTGTGCGTGAATTGGTCCGGCGGAAGAAGCGGCAGGAAGCCTTAGCACGCGGAGATGTCGTTGTCCCGCCCAGCGAGGTTGAGGGCGATCCGGCGGCTCAGAAGGGACTGGAGCGCCTGGAAGAGGTGGAATACCTTTTGAAACATCTCAAGGGGCGGGAACGGGAAATCGTCCGGCTCTATTATCTGGAAGGTCGGACGTACGAAGAAATCAGCATCGAAACAAACGTGCCCGTGAACACGATCGGGGTCGTGCTCTCACGTGCCCGCGAGAAGCTCCGCCGGCTGGCAAAGCGTTCCCCCTCTCCGGCTGCTGGTGCTGCCCAAAAGGAACCAACTGCCAGTCCCGCTCCTGTGCGCACCGTCAATCCTCCGGGGCAGAAGACTCTCCCCGACCCTCTCGCTGCGGCATCCAGCTCAAGCACCCCTGCCTCGTCTGCACCAGCTCAGGAATCCGCCACACCCTCTGCAACTCCGGCTAGCGAACCACCACCCACTCCACCGGCTTCATCGCAGGCTGAGCCTCCCGCTGCCACATCCAATTGACGGTGCTCTTGTAGCTCCAACTTGCAATGACAGGCATTACATCCTCCTTGCGATGCTAGGCATCACCTTTTGCGTGAACCCGAAGGGATGAAAGGCCGCCTTTAGGACTGCGATGGTGATGAAGGGGCATGTGGCCGAGATCAACATATGACCGGCTTGGTTACTGGAATGCCTCGATGGCGAGCGTCTTACTGATCTTTGGGGTTTTCTCCCGTCAAAATGAGGCGGAGGATTTGGGGCCGGCAGCGGAAACGGATCGGTTCCCGCCCGCTTAACCCCCGACAGACCGTCATAACAGTCCTGCCAGCTTGAAACACTCCGCTATCGAATCGCCGACTGTAAAGACTCGGCACAAAAATCGGCCCAATCACAGGCAAGCGGATTTGCCCGCCGTGAACGTGGCCGCATACCAACAGGTCGATCTGTTGCCGGATAGCCCAAGAGAAATTGTCCGGCGTGTGGCTCAGCCCCAAGCGGAAGGCGGCGTGTGCCGGAGGTTCATCTTGCTCCGCAGGAGCTGGAAGCCAAGGGCCTTCGTGACCAATGACTGCCAATGATTCGCCCCGTACGCTGATGAGTTGCCACTGAGACAATAGCACCTGGTATCCCGCCGCATGCAAGCAGGCGCGAATTTGGTCTGGACCGTGGGACACGTCATGATTGCCCAGAATCGCCAACTTGCCGTAGCGTGCAGCTATCGGCCCCAATAGCGGTACGATCCATTCCCGGTGGTCGTTGCGATCAACGTAGTCGCCAAGCAGGCATACCAGATCAGGGTAGGGACCTTGCAGCACGGTGGCGATCACTTGCTCGAACCAGCGCCGGCTGGGGGTACCGTGGAAGTGGAAATCGCTCAGGACCAGCAAGTGCAAACCGTGCAGGGTCAGGGGAAGGTGGGGCAACCGCAGGATTTGCTCTGTGATTTCTAGGCGAAAGATCTCGTTACCCGGCAATCGGGCGGCCCAACGCATGTAGCCATCCCCCACCAAGTCCTGAATGTGCTGTTTCCCGAAATCGTAATGCTGGCTCTGCTCTTTCTGAAGGCAAGGCGGCGGCCGGCGCACCACCCGCTTCCAGGTTACCCAGGGGAAAACCAGACCCCCCAGCACCAGGCAAGCGGCAGCATAAAGAGCGGCCACTGCTGCGCCAGGAGCTTTTTTGCCGAATGCTAGATACTCCCTCAGCCCGGTCCCAGTGCTGGTGTTGCAGCGGAAGTTCTGATAATGCTGGAACAATTCCGACTCACTCCAGAGGCTGTAACCGATCACGGCGGGGTATGCCGCGATGATGGCGGCGGTCGTGTAACGCCACAATCGCAGTAAGGATTTCGGCCACGGCCGCCCGTAGAAATGATTGAGCAGAGCGGTCCAGAGCACAGCATGGCCGATTCCAGCTACCAAGAGGAGCAAGCCTAAGCATACCGACGGGGAAAAACTGTTCATCGTTCCGCTCGTCAGCTCTCTTCCGGTGATAGGCCAAAGTCGCGAATGGTGAACAGTGATCGCACATCGTAGCGTGCAAGAGTCTGGGCCGCTCCTTCCAGCCGATCGCAGATGGCCAGTACCCGGACCACATGTGCTCCCCGCGCTTCTACAGCCTCGATGGCCTGGGATACGCTTTTGCCCGTGGTGAGAACGTCTTCGAGCACTACGACCCGATCCCCCGCTTGCACCCGCCCTTCCAAGCGTTCCCGGCTGCCATGCTCTTTAGCTTGCTTGCGGACGAAAAAACCCTCCCGGCTTTGACCGCGCTGATGGTAAGCGAGCAGGACAGCCGCTGTCATGGGGATCGCTCCCACCTCCATGCCGCCGAAAGCATGGCAATCCACGTCCGCACTGGCCTCATATAGGCATTCGCCAAGCAAAGCCAGCGCTTCCGAATGGAAGAGCACCTGTTTCGAGTTGATGTAGTACCGGCTTTTCCGCCCGGATGCTAGGGTGAAATCCCCAAACTGGAGGGCGCGTTGCTGAAACAACTCGCGCAACCGCTCATGAGCTGTCATCAATTGATCGCTCCCGTAAAAACGATTGCTCCCGAAAACACTTGCCCAACCAAGGCCTCGCAGGAGAAACGGCAGCCTCAGACCGATCATCGGACCGTGGGATACTGCCTCTCCCCCTTGCAATGGGACGATTTCTCCTGCACCATGATGGATGTACCGCGCCATGAGCTTGGGGACAATTGCTCCGCAGTCAGGAGCCAGTTTGCCAGGCTCTTCTTGTACCATGCAAAGGAGGTAAAAGGCCATGTCGAACTTGCGTACCTATAGCGACGACGAGGTGCGGGCGAAACTGGCCGAGTTAGGCCTGACCGAGTGGTATCTGGAGGATGGCTGGATCCGCCGCAAGTATAACACGGATGGCTGGCCACAAACCCTCATGGCGGTCAATGCCATCGGCTTTCTCTGCGAGGCCGCCTGGCATCATGCCGATCTCGCTGTGACGTGGGGAAAACTCTGGGTCAAACTCAAGACTCATGAGGCAGGAGGAATCACCGACCGCGACTTCGAATTGGCTCGAAAAATTGAGGAAGTCGTCCTCTGGCGGCCCAGCGGAGGCGCCCTAACGGGCAATCCTAAGAAGTTTGTCTTCAGTAAATGAGTGTGCCTCCCCTTCGGGGCGATTGAGCTACTGGTTGGACCGGCCATGCTTCCAACGGGAAGTCATGGCTTACAAGGAATTTCGCTCGCTGTAGGGCTTTCGCTCAGTTTTCCTAGCCAGAGTTTAAGGAGACTTCTTCATGCAACCGGGCACAGGATTGCGTCGCCGGAGTAAGGCCGTTGCTGTGACTCTCAGTAGCATCATGGCCGGCCTGATAGCCGCCCTGGGTTCAACCGTTACTTCGGGTTGGTCCCAGGAGAAATCCCCAGAGTGGCAGCAGGTGGTCGTTCGCTTGCCGCTCCCTCGCGAGGCGGCTGAGTCGATCGGACACCTCATTTATGGAGAAGGTCAAAGTGTTCCGGTTCAAGTGGTACCTCCCGGATTGGGGGATGACCCTTCCATGGGAAGTTATGTGGTCTGTGTCATTCCACGATGGAATGCGTCAAAACCTTTGCGGCTAGCGAAAGTACCAACCCTAGCGGAGCCTCTGAAAGGACAATTCCGACTTGAAGAGAAACCCAACGAAACACTCGATGTGGTTTGGAGGGAGAACAATGTTGTCCGGCCTGTTCTCCAATATGTGTTCCGGCCGCATGATCCGAACGATCATTACTTCACCTTCAAGCCGTTCCATCACGTCTATGATCCGGTGCAGGGAGCCACCGTGTTGACGAGCGGGGCGGTGAAAACAGCCAAGGAGGGATTATTCCCACACCACCGGGGACTGTTTTTCGGTTACAACCGCATCAGCTATGGCAACGGCCAGACGGCGGATATCTGGCACGGCACCAACGGTGTTTTCAGTCAGCATGAGCGGTTCCTAGAGCGGACGGCGGGACCGGTCCTGTCTCGCCACCGTGCGCGTATAGGGTGGTACGGCCGGGATGGGCAGATATTTGCCCAAGAGGAACGGGAAGTTTCTGTGTTTGCCACCTCAGGGGGCACTCTCATCGAGTGGTCTTCCCTCTTGACGACCAAACTGCCCAAAGTTCGCTTGGATGGCGATCCGCAACATGCGGGGTTTCATTTTCGGGCAGCTCAGGAGGTCGCCAGCAACGGCAAGCAGAATACGTACTACCTGCGGCCGGATGGTCGAGGTAAGGTCGGGGAGACGCGCAACTGGGATGCCAAGAAGCCCGATCCGCGGACGGTGGATCTGCCGTGGAATGCTATGAGTTTTGTTGTCGGCGGAAAACGATACACCGTTCTGCGGGTCGTTCATCCGGCCAATCCTCGCCCAAGCCGCGGGAGTGAGCGGGATTACGGCCGCTTCGGGGATTATGTCGAGTATGACCTGACGCCCGACAAGCCCCTGCATCTGCGCTACCGCCTCTGGGTGCAAGCCGGGGAAATGACCGTAGAACAGTGTCAGGCTATAGCGGCTGCTTTCCGCACGCCTCCGGCAGTCGAGTGGCAAAGTCCACGCTGAATCCTACCGATGGCCTATGGGTTCCCGGACGCGAAGCTAATGAGGCTTGACAATTGTTTCGCTTTGCAACGTTTTTTTCAGGTGGGGACTTTGCATCACCCGGAGCAGTTGCTAAACTGTGGGCACCTGATCGGCCGGATCGGAAGGTCGGTCCGGGGTCAGAGGATGTGGACCTGTTTCAGGAGGAAGCACTGTGAAGAAGTATCTGTTGAGCATGGCGGCGGTGTGTGGTTTGGGTGCGCTGGCCTGGGCGGCAGACCCCCCGGCAGGCAGCAACCCTCCCACAGCTCCCTCTCCCTCACCGGCTGCAACCGCGCCAGCAGCGCCGACGGCACCCACAGTGGTGACCACGACGACATCGGGTCGGCGTTTCGGCCTGCTGGCCCGGCTCCGAGAACGCCGCGCTACACGCATCGTCTACACGGCGCCGGTCACCGCACCGTCCACCACTCCCAGCACGACGGTTCCCATGCCCATGCCCAAGCCGGGAGATGGCACCAGCAGCTCGAACAACAGCAAGGTTGTGCCCGCGAGTGGCAGCACGCCGACCCCCAGCGCCGACGCAGGCACCACTGTTGTCACTTCGGAACGTGTCGTACCGGTCCGCCGGATGGGTCTGCTCCAACGGTTGCGCTTGCGCCGCTGAGGGAACGCGGGCTGCAGCATTCCCATGACCAGGAGAATGCTGCACGTTCCATTCACCTTTTGTGATCCGGAAACCTAGGACGCTTGAGCCGATCTGCAACGACACGAGCGGGTCGGCTTGTTTTTTCCGTTTAGCAACAGACCCGTCCTGGCGGCTCGTCGCGTTTCCATTCCAGCAGGGATTGGGTTTTGACAATCGTCCATTCCTCAGGAAAGGTGTGAAAGCAGGACAAACTCAAGCCTCTGCGAACGGGTTGGCTCCTAATGAGACTCAGCGGTGCCAGGCTCAGCCGGTGGCGCGGTTGATAGTGGAATAACAATCCCCGGCTTATACCTTCCGCGACGAGTTCTTCATGGAGGTGAACGAACTGTTCCGGCGGGAGTTGCTCACGTTGTACACAACAGTGGTATCGCCAGAGCGGGGTCAGATCGAAACAACAGGTGCGTTCGCCTTCTACGTTTTTATGGATCAACCGCCCGGTTTCCGGAAGTTCCATGTGAGTTTCGCCGAGCACTTCCTCCAAGCAGGCGTCTTCCAGCCTCCAGCTCAAAGAGTGCCCGCTGGGTATGAGGCGTATTCCCAAGGTATATCCCGGACCCATCACTTGCCGGTTCGCCACGATAGCAAACAGCTCCGGATGCAGGACCCGGTGATATACGACAAAGCGGAGGGTTTTTACCGGTGGCCGTATCAAGGTGCCCGCCATGAGTTCCCAATCACTTTCAATAATCCTGATAGCTCGTCAAGCAGCAACTTTTCCTCTCTTTAGTCCAGCAGGTTTTCGCAGGAATTTCAAGCTCTGTGTGGCCGTTTTGTCTCGGCTTGGGCAAATGCTTGGTCAGCGTTAGGCGGCAGACGTGGAAAACAAAACGGGGGTCAGGTTGCCCGTGACCCCCGAATGCCTGCCATCGAGCTGTCTTCAGCAGGAAATGTTGTCAGTTTCTTGGGCGCACCAGAATGAAGCGCTCCACCGTGGCATCCGCAGGCACAACGAGAGCGCTCGGCTCTTCCTGTTTGGTTTGGGTCTTGGGAGCTTCCTTCTTCGGCTCAGGCTTGGGAGCTTCCTTCTTCGGCTCCGTGGGAGCGGGTTGGGGTGAAGCTGTAGCTCCGTGGCAACCGTGCCCCGCAATCGCCCCGTGGCAGCCAGCTCCTCGCTTGCCGAACAGACCTCCTCCGTGGCATCCCGCTCGATTGAACAGTCCGCCTCCTTGGCACCCGGCCCGCTTGCTGAACAAGCCACCACCCTGGCATCCCGCCCGGTTGAACAGTCCGCCGAAGCATCCAGCCTTGGCCCCATGGCATCCCGCGGCAGCGCCGTGGCAACCCGCCGTGGCACCTTGGCAGCCCCCCTTGTTCCCGAAGGCCGGGGTGTCGGGTGTCCCTGCCACCGCCAACATCAGCACCATACCGTACATTGCGATGCTCCTCCGAGGTGTTTGGACCTACGTGAGTCGGAGTTTATACATCTTCCACTGGCACACCCCCACAGCGTGCCTAGCTTCCGACTCCATCCCATGCCACGAATATCCCCTCTCCTCGTCCTCGTTGCTCCGGGACGGTAGGGTATTCGCTCATACCATGAATCTAAGGATCGCTTTGGCCCTAGTCAACGGTAAAGTGGGAAGTCTAGCTGCGACAGGTGAAAATAGGGGACTGGCGGAAACGATTGCTAGGGTCCGCGCGATCCTAGCGGTCGAACCGGCCAGTCGGAAGGTGCCGCCTGCAATAGGATGGCATTATGAAACAGGCTTGAGCGAGGTCCTTCGAGTATCTGAGGTGTTCGCTCTTGCGAAGCCTTGGGTTCGGGTGTATCATATCCCCGGAAATAAGACCTAATTATCCTGTTTTCACGATTCTAGGTGGATGCTAGCGGGCGCTTCGGCCAACAGAAGAGAGAGGGAATGCGTTATGCTACCGTGCTAAGGCAGTCGATGGAATCAGGTGGAGTCGTCCAGGCAGTCGAACAAGGCAGATTCCGGGATGCCGATCATCATCCTCTGAGGCAGCGAGTCCAGTCATGGAACACGACACAGCGGCCGTCGTCCATCTTCCTCGTTCTGCAGCGGAAGCCGTTCCTCCTTGGCCGACCCCATTAGTCGTGCGGCTGGCAGTTTCAGGTCTCCTCATCAACGGCATCGCCGCCGTGTTGGGGGGCATCCATTACCTGGTGTCCTTTCCCCCATGGCTGGACGGCGTGCGTGTCCTTTTGGTATTGGCGGGGTGCATCCTGACCGGGGCGGCACTTTCCTGGCGGGCGGAGGTGTGGTGGACCTGGGGCTTGGCGGCGGCCACGGCACTGGTCGGTTGGGCAGGCTTGCCGGAAACATGGGATTCGTATCGCCTGGTTTTGGGTGTCGCGGTGGCGGTAGCCCTGGGCGGGGCGCTGTTATTGGCGGTGCCCAAAACCTGGCGCTTGGCCGCCATTTCCCTGTATCTGCTCTTTCACTTCGGGGGCATTTTTCTGGCGACAACCTCGCCACATACTCATAACTATCCAGCCCCGATGGTCACCATTCAGTTATACACCCGCTTGTACCACCCGTACTTGCAGTTCATCTACATGCGGAACGCCTACCACTTTTACTCTCCCGAACCGGGTCCGGCGAGCCTGCTCGTGTTTCTGCTGCGCACCGACACGGGCCAACATGTCCAAGCGGTCGATCCGCAAACCGGCAATCCCTACGAGCGTAAAGTCTACAAGCATCAATGGGTGGTGATGCCCCGGCGGCCGGATGATGTGCGGGACCCGCTCGGACTGTCCTACTACCGGCGGTTATCCCTGACGGAACAATTGGCACGTGGCAGCCCTGGTGTGATCGTTCCCGAAATCTTCGAGAAGTCGGAAGTGCAAGCTCGGCGAATGACCCGCTTGGGCCTGATCCCCTTGCATCCGACGGAGCCGATCGGCTTGCAATATCGCTTGCCGAATTCCGATGTGATGCGCTACTTGCTTCCCTCTTATGCTTCGCATGTCATTCTGTATCACACTCCCGACGTTCAGACGGCAGCACGGACGACGGTGAAAATCTATCGCCTGGAACATCGGACCCTGCGCGTGGAGACGTTCGCAGCCCGCCAGCCAGATGGCAGCTATGCCAGCCCGTTCCATCCCACCACTTATTTGCCCTTTTTCATGGGGGAATTCGATGCGAATGGAGAGCTGATCCATCCCCAAGATGAACTGCTCAACTGGCTGGTTCCGGTGATGCCGCGAGAACCGCGACCCAATGATCCGGATGATCCGTTCCGGAAAACGTACCTGGATTACATGTCGGTGCATGCTTTGGACCTGACCCCGCAACAGGTGCTGCGCGCGGACGAATCGGCGGGGGAAGTCTTCAATTGGAGTCTGTTGCGATGAGTCAAGAGACACCCCAAGCGGCGGCTTCGGAGTCCGCTTTTCCCCCGGTGGGTATCGATGCCAAATTCACGGCTCCGGACGTGCAACCGCGTTCCCCGTGGCAACGCTGGCGGGATTTCTGGTTCTGCCCCGCGGACCCCACCACGCTGGCGTTCATCCGCATTAGCACCGGCTTGCTCGTGCTCTATATCCATCTGGCTTACAGTCTGGACTTGCAGGCGTTCTTCGGCGAACACGGTTGGTATGCCGCCCGCTTCATCAATCGGGAGCGCAAGGAATCGCCCATGGTGGTGACACCGTGGCTGGATCATTGGGAGGACAGCCAAGAGGGTTGGGCGCAGTTATCGGATTTCCCTCACCGACGCGCCGCTTTGATGCGCTTCCTGCGTTCCTTGCCAGCGGATGCCGCGCAGAGGCAACGTGATCTCGCCTATCTCCAGCGGATCTTCGCCTATCGTAATTCGGCGGATGTGCTCATTGCCCTCAATTATGTCCAATCGATGGCGACGGAGCGCGAGCTGGAACGGTATCTGACGGCCCTGCAAGGGGGCCAAGTGGAACTGAGCGAAGAAATCGTCATTGGCGCCCGGCCCAAAAGCTTCGGCAAGCAATACGAACCGCCCCCTGTTTTCGCCACCCTGTCTGCGGACGAAAAACGTCAATTGGCGCAAGAGATCCGCCATTTCTGGCACGCCCTGGCGCGGGTACCTTGGATCGATCCCAAACAGGAGCGGACTTACGTTATCAATCACTTCATGGAAGCCGGTCCGGTTATGCGCCAGGCCTTGCTCGAGTTCATGTTGACCCTGCCGGATGATGAACAACAACGCAACGCCCTTCTGGACTACTTGGAATACTGGAATGTGGACCCGCGCAAGGTCTATCGTCAAGGGCATGCCATCTTTTCGATGTGGTTCCATGTCACCGATCCGACGGCGATGGCATGCATCCATGCGGGGGTCTTGGTGCTGATCGCCTTGTTTACCGTCGGCTTGTTCACTCGGGTCACCTCGGTGCTGGTGTGGCTGGCCACGGTCAGTTACATCCACCGCACTCAGCAGATCCTCTTCGGCATGGACACCATGATGAACATCCTCCTGTTCTATTTGATGATTGGCAATTGCGGGGCGGCATTATCCCTGGACCGGCTGATCGCTCGTTATCGTGCCACACGGGCAGCTTTGCGGCGCGGGGGCCTTGATGCTGCGACACGGGCTTTCCTAGCTTACCCACCCCCTTCGGTGGCTGCCGGCTTCGCGCAAAGGCTCATCCAAGTCCATTTCTGCTTCATCTACATGGCTGCCGGCCTATCCAAACTCAAAGGGGGAATGTGGTGGCATGGCCAGGCCTTTTGGGAAGTGCTTGTCAATCCGGAATTCACCCTCTTGCACTACAGTTGGTACGAAAACACAATTCGTTGGCTGGTATCCTTCAAGCCGGTGTATCACATCATGCTCGTCTCGGCGGTGTGGTTCACGCTGTTTGTCGAAATTGCTGGTCCGTTCCTGCTCTGGACCCGCTTGCGCTGGTTGATCATTTTCCTAGCTACGCTCATGCATGCTATCATCGCGGTGCTGATGGGTCTGAACTTGTTCGAGCTGTTGATGATTGTGATGTTGCTGGCTTTCCTACCGGATCGTGTCATCCGCGATCGCTTCCGCGGCGGTCCGGATTTGCCGCGGTTCCGCTGGTGTTTCCACCTGCCGCGGGATGCGGAATGCCGGACGGCTGCTTGGATTGCGGCGATCGATGTGGATAATCAGGTGCGCCTACAACCCGTCAGTGCGGAGCAGAAAACTCCCTACTTGCTCCGAGACAATGGTGAAATGTTACGGGATCGGGAGGCGGTGCAAGTCTTGGTATCCTCACTCCGGCTCGCACCGTTGCTTGTACCATTGTTGTGGCTCCCCGGCATGGGCGGCTGGCTGACTCGTCGGCTATTCCCCTCATAAATGTTTTCTACCGCTATTCTCCAGAAACTCATTCCGTCATGCCCCTTTGGGGTAAATTCGCTTCCGCTGGCCTCCATGAGCCTATCCCCCGAGCGACACCGGCTATCCCATCTGTTTTCGGCTGAACCCTCCAACACGGCGGTATTTGCTTGGATTTGGGGTTGGTTCAGGCCCTGAAAGTGGGTTCTGATTACTCAAGAGAAGCATGGACCCTTGAAGGCCTGGGGTTCAAGGACTGATCATGCGGGTGGGCGAAGGAAAGTTTCAAGCTGCTTAGGGAAAGCCGTCGATTCTCCCATGATAGGAAGAAGTAGGTGAGTGGGGACGGCGGAGGAGGCGCCGGAGTGGGACGACCGCTACTGCTGCTGGCCGTGCTCGGGGCTGCCGCCGTGGCGGTCTGGCCGGGGATTTACGCTCAGGATGACGGTCCTCCCCCCTACTATTGGCCGCACCGGACCGTCGGAATCCCGGTCAACGTGGACCAACTCCAACGGCTCCCCCAGCCCCCCGCCTACCTCCAGTTGTACTACGCTGTTCAGCGCGGAACCTTCCAGAAAGGCCCGCGCCTGCCCGTGAATCAGCTCCAGCCCCTCGATGGAGGCAAACGGGGCTTCCTGTTCACCGCGGAGAGGGATGGCGATTTCGAGTTTACAGTCCAGTTTGTTTATGCCGATGGCTCGACCAGTCCGCGGGTGGAAGAGCTAGCGCCCCAGCAACGGATCATCATCGATACTACGCCGCCCGTGGTTCGCATCTTGGCTTTACCGGATGGGGTGGAATGGCAAGCCACGGATGAACATCTCGATCCGCGGGGGATACAACTTCAGTGCCGTTGGCCGGGAACACGGGATTGGACCACCGTGACCGATCGGGCCATGCGAGCCACGGATCGGTATAACTGGCAACTTCCAGCGGGTAAGAGCCTCGAGGTGCGTGTTTTGGCCCGGGATCGGGCTGGCAACACTGGCGTATCCCCTGTGGTGCGCATTCCGCCGGAAGGGGCGGCCACGGCAGGGCTGATGCGACCCCATCCCGCGCCGGACTGGCTAGGCGGCGGGCGAAGCTTGCCCGCGCCCCGGATCGATTACGTCAATTCCCTGAAATTCGACGTTGAGTTCTCAATCCAACGGATGGGCCGCTCCGGCGTGCGCGCCGCATATTTGTTTGTTCTGAAAAATACCGGCGGCTGGGAGTTTGCCAAGAAAGTGGATGTGCAATTGCGGCCCGGTGAGAAAGACCCAATCCTGACGATTCCCTACGAGGCCTCCAGCGAGGGAACCTACGGCTTTTATGTCATCCCCGAAAGCGGGGCTGGCAAGCGCGCTGACGACCCGCGCACTGATGATCCGCCGATGCTGTATGTTGTCGTAGATACCACTCCCCCTTATCTCAAGATCACCGGCGTCCAAGTTCGGCCTGGAAACCGCGGTCCATTAGTCGAGATAACCTGGGAGTGCGCCGACCCGAATCTCATGCCGCAGCCGGTCAGCTTGGAATGGTCGTTGGATCGTACAGCGGCCAAATGGAATGAGGTCAAATACCGCTTGGATAACTTGCCCAACAGCAGCGTGGGGCGGTACGTGTGGGAAATTTCCGATCCGCAGCTATGGAAGTTCTGGCTGCGCGCGCGGGCCGTGGACAAGGCAGCTAACACGACCGAATACATCTGGCCCGAAGAAGTGATTGTGGACTTGGAGAAGCCAGCCGCCACGATCCACAAGGTGCGTAGCAGTGGAAAGGGGGGCAGTGGCGGTTCCTCGACGCCTCCTCCCACCGTGACCCTCCCTCCAGGAGGAGAGCCAGCTCCAGGATCGCCTGCCTCGCCGCCGCCCCCGCCGCCTACACCGTCGGCGAATCAGCCTTCCCCCCCTATCCCCAGTGGTATGGGACTGCCGCCTCCGCCGCCTGCTGCTGCTTCTCCCCCTGATGTGCCCGCCGCAGCGCCCACCCCTCCGCCGTCAGCGCCTTCCGGCACCTGAGACCCAGGCGACCTTACCCTGCGATGTCCTCGGCCCCGGCGGGATTCCCCATTAGATACCATTACCGCTAGTTCGTCACTGGCGACCGGCTATAAGTCGCACGTCGCTGCTTCCAAAGCGAACCTTTTTCCCCCGGACACCTCTCTAAAGGTGTGGATGGACCAAAAGACATACCATCTGACAACGGATAGTATCGCTCATATCCGTTGAAGACTGACTAGCATGACGAGTTATTGAAGGGAGATGAGACTATGGTCCTGAGTCGACGCCATCCGTTTGATGTGCTCTGGGAAGAGTTCAACCAGGTGCAAGATGAGTTTGCCCGGCTCTTCAATCGAGCGGCAAGTTGGGCTGTGACGGCGGCCAGCGGCCTGCCTATTTCCGTGTGGGAAGATGATAATGCTGTGTATGCCGAGGCGGATTTGCCCGGTGTGGACCCAGCCAAATTGGAAGTTACCGTCACCGAAGGCAATCGTCTAGCGATTCAAGGCGAACGGCCTGCACCGCAGATCGAGGGGGCAAGCTGGTTGCGCCAGGAACGTCCCTACGGCAAGTTCTACCGGGAAGTGGTGCTGCCGGCCCTCGTCGATCCAGACAAGGTGGAGGCTAAGTATGAATTGGGAGTGCTGCGGCTGACACTCCCGAAGCATGAAGCGGCCAAGCCTCGCAAGATTGTGGTGCAGGGCTGAACCTTTCCGAGGCCAATGAGGCCGTGGCAGTAGGAAAAGTTCACTTAACGCCGCGGCCATCCATTCTCTTGATCCGTGGAATGCTCGAGCGTTTTCCCTTGGGGAAAAGGAGGAGAAACTATGTCTCAAATCGTGCATGATTCGACACCAACGACCCCAGCGGTGCCTGCAGCAGAGCGTAGTGTTACTCTCGTTCCGCGTGTAGACATTTTGGAGACAGAAAACGAATATCTCGTGCTGGCGGACATGCCGGGTGTATCCCCCCAGGATATGGACATCCGTTTCGACAAGGGGGAGCTGACGGTGGTCGGGCGCCGCCCTGCAGGCCGTAACTACGAGGCCAGCTCCTATCAGCGGAGTTTCCAGGTGGCGGACACTATCGCGGCTGACAAAATCACCGCGGAGCTGAAAGCGGGGGTTTTGACCATCCATCTTCCGAAGGTCGAAGCTGTCAAACCGCGGCGGATCACCGTCACCGGCTGAAGCACCAAATAAACCATCGAGAACGCCCACCATCCGGCAGGGAGCACTCCGAAAAGGTCTCACGGGAAAGGCACAGGAAGGTTGCTCCCACCGTCCACCCCTAAAAGCCCGGGTATTTGCCCGGTTTTTTTTTTGCTTGGTACGGCAGGATCCTAAACCCTCAAAGTGTGAGGCAAGGGGGTGTGCGGGTAAAATGAGTGGCAAGGCGAACCATCGCGGCGGCTTGACCGTAATAGCGGCAGCATCTAGCGTGATTTTGGGGATGTGACAGATCGGGCAACTCGCGGGATGAGGAGAACTCGTGAAACGAACATCGCCGCCTCCTCCGGAGTCACAAGCATCACCTCCGGTTGCTGATACCCCTCCTCAACAAGTGCCTACCGCTGTAGGATCGGATCGCCGTGCCGTTCCGGCAGCTTCGAGTCACCAGGGACCAAGGTGGTTTCACCTCGTCGATCATCTTTTGGTGGTGCTGGTGGTGGTGCTAGTTTTTTTCTTGGCTTCGTTTCCCGCTCGCAATTCCGATGTTTGGCTGCATTTGGCGTCGGGCAAGCGGATTCTAACCGGTGAGTATTTTCCAGGGGGTCATGATCCCTTCAGTTATTCTGCCGCCGATCGTGTTTGGGTGCACCATTGCTGGCTTTTTGACATCATAGCCTATCTGACTTACTCCGTTCACCAATATGGGCTGGTACTTTTCAAGGCGGTGCTGATTACCGCGGCCTTTGGTTTGCTGCTGTTGTTGCGTCGTCCGGGGTTTGCCCTGTGGCCGTGGAGTGTATGCTTGGCCGTGGCGGCTTTGGCGGCAGCTCCTCAATTCGTGTTCCGTTCCAGCGTCGTTTCCCTGCTGTTTCTCAGCTTGACTCTCGTTCTGCTCTTACGGGGGAGTCCACTCCTCGCTCGCCCTTGGCGCTGGGTTGTAGCAGTGGCGGCGATCTTCTGGCTGTGGGCTATGTGTGATCAATGGTTTTTCCTCGGTCCTTTCGCGCTCTTATTGACCCTACTGGGAGAAACGATCCAACGGTATTGGCAGCAGAAGAAATCCTCGGCATCAGGGACCAATGCGTCTTCGGAAACCCCGGCGCTGCCAGCGGAAGAGGCCAACGATGCTCTGGGACCGCTCCCTCCTCGCCCCGCTTTGGTAAGAGCGTTGATTCTGGGAGTGGCGGCTTGTACCCTCACGCCGTTGCATGTGCGGATTTGGGAGCTACCGGTGGAATTGACCGGGGCGGCTGTCCAGGACCCCCGGCTGGAGCAGTTGTTTCTAGGACCACTCGATCGCGTCTATTACAGTAGCCCCTCCTTCGGGAGAAACCTCAATGGCTTAGCTTACGCGATCTTACTGCTCGGCGGGGGTGCTCTGCTGGCTTTTGGGGTGGGCCGGTTGCAACTCGCTCATGTCGCTTTGTGGTTAGGCATGGCCGCCTTGAGTTTGCAGTCTCTCTCCGCGATTCCCTTTTTCGCCCTGGTGGCGGTGCCACTAATGGCGGCTCAACTCAACCAGTTATCGAACCGAGTACAATGGACCGGCTGGAACGAGGTGCGCTCCCGCTTGTTGTTTCTGGGCTCCGTGTTGGGCCGCTGGCTAAGTCTGGCCGCCTTGCTCCTCGCTTTGGCTTGTGCCTGGCCGGGTTGGTTGCATCCCGCACCGGGACATCCCTCGGCGCGCCGCCACGTGGGTTGGACCGTTGACCCCGACCCGGCTTTGGTTCGAGCTGCCCAACGCCTGCAACAGTGGCGGGAAGAGGGCAAGTTGCCTCCGGAAGCCCGCGGTTTCTTGGCTTCCCCGGAACTGGCCAACTACTGCGCCTGGTTTGCACCAGCGGAGAAGGTGTTCATTAACAGCCGCTACACCCACCACAAGCCGGAATTGTCGGTGCTAGGCGCAGTCCGCGGAGCCTTGGGTTTGCACTTGCGGGGTGAATCGCCGGGCAGTGATGAATTGGTCCGCCAACTGGCCCCCTGGAAGGTGGAATACCTGGGAGTGCACTTTACGGTGATCGAATCCCGCCGCCAACCGGAATTGACTGCCCTCGTGCAGCAACTTCTTTGGCAAGATGAGGAGCATTTCTCCCTGTGGTACCTGGATGGCCGCACGACACTGGGCGGCTGGCGTGAACGGGCGGGGCGCGAACAACCTGCTTTTCACCAACTGAAGCTGAATGTCGTGGAGCTAGCCTTTGGCGAGAAGGTGCCCCGGCTTCCCCCCCTTGCCGTGCAGCCAATTCCCCCGCGCTTGGGATGGGAGGCGGACTTTGTGCGGTACCCGCGCTGGCCTTCGCCGGCCATCGATGAGGCACTAGGCTGGGCGCAATATAGCCGCCTTCTGGAAGTGCAACACCAACAACACCTGCTGGCGATCCAGATGACTCTGCAAGCCGCGGACCACGTTCTGGGCGGCAGCGGTCTCCTTTTGCACGTGACGCCAACCTGGCCTGCCAGCGCGGAGCAACTGGCGGTTCCTTTCTTGGCTTTGCGAGCGGCCCGGCGTGCTCAGGCGGATGACCCGAATGACCCGGATTGCTATGCCGTTCTGGCTGAAGCCCTTTCTCTCCCCCGTCTGCCATTATCCATCGATGAACGCAGCGTCGCACGGGTGACAGCTCTCAGGCAGTGCTTGGCCCGGATGCCGCCGCCCTCCGAGTACGCCTTTGGGATCTATCACGCTCATCCGACCAAGATCGCGGCCCAATTGGCGAGTCTGTATCTGGGGGAACGCCAAGCAGCAGGGTACTTCACCGGCCTGCCGGTCAATCTGCCGGCGTTCCATGTGCTTCGGCGGATCGGAGCTACGGGAGCAGCCATCATTCGCGGAGGACAAGTCGCGGAACGTTCTCCCACCGTCACCTTACTGCCGATGGACTTAGCGCGGGACGCCCTCCGCTTGGCCCAAAGCTATTTGGATCAAGATGAGCGGGCTTTCGGAGAGCAAACCCCCAAGATCGCGCAGGAACTGGCCGGATTTCTCAAACAGGTCGAAGACGACACCCAACGTTTGGAAAATCTTTACGAGCGGGAAAAACTCCGCTTGCCTGCCCAAGGTCAAGTCGCGTTAGCACAGTTGGTTTTGGCCCTGCGCCACAATCTTGTGGGCGAGGCGTTACGACTGCTGGAAGATACACAATGGCAAACGTCAGCGGATTTGAAAGAGGCGGCAGCGGAAATCGAGTTTGCCCGCCTCGTGCTCTTGGTGGCGGTCGGACGCCTGGAAGATGCTGCTGCCCTTCTGGAAGCAGCGCCGAACCGTTACGAGGGAGTGGTTTCCTTGCGCGAGCCGGCCCGTTGGTTACGCTATCAAATGGCCGTCCTCACGGGTGACTACGAGGAAGCCGGCGCCATTCTCGAAGATTTCGCCGCCATGAATATCGGTCAGGATCCCCCTTTGCCGAAGCGTGGCGAAATCCTGGGGCAGTTTCCGGGCATTCCCTGGATTACTCGTCCCGATGGCCAGCCCTTTCCATATGGTCTCATTGAAATGCAGGGTTTGACCGCCTGGCTGCGACCTCATCTGCTGGACAGACTGGTGCAGGGCCAATTGCTCAGTGCACTCCAGGCGCCATACGATCATTATCGGCAACAGTTGATTCTGCGGCGTGTTTCGGATGCGGAGTATTTTTGGCGGCGGGGCTACTTGTATTTGGTCGAAGGGGATATACTTAGGGCGCGTCAATGTCTGGAGCAGGCACGGCGTCCGGGTGTGCCGCAGTGGAATGTTCCGGAGTACAGCCAGACGACAGCCGACGAATACCGCCGCCTGCTAAAACGCATCCGGCATCCCTAGACCGCAACGTCGCGGGTGCCCTTCGTTGGTCTCCGGAATCTCCTCTTTCTCACACGGAGGGTTATTCTCATGCGCAGCTACTGGAAGGTCGCCGGCGTCCAAATGAATTGCCGCTTAGGCGACAAAGCCTTCAATGTCGCGGAAGTCTGCCGAAAGTTGCGGGAAGCTGCCCATGGCGGCGCCCATTTAGTCGTCTTTCCCGAATGTTGCCTGACTGGCTACGGCTTCGACTCGCGGGAAGCCATTCGCCAAGTCGCCGAGCCGCTCCCCGGACCGAGCACCGAGATCATCGCGCGGGAGTGCCGCCGCCATCACGTCTGGGCGGTTGTAGGATTGTTTGAAAGCACGGAGCAAGGACAGCTTTTCAACGCCGCCGCTCTGATTGGCCCCGAAGGCTTCGCCGCTTCTTACCGTAAGATCCATCTGCCCTGTGTGGGTGCCGATCGCTTTACCGATCCTGGCGACCGCCCCTTTGCGGTCCACGATCTCGGCGGCTTGCGTTTGGGTATCAACATCTGTTTTGATGGCAGCTTTCCCGAATCGGCCCGCATCCTCACCCTGTTGGGAGCCGACCTGATCGTGCTGCCGACCAATTGGGCCTCTAATGCCCGGCGGATGGCGGAGTTGGTCGCTTCGGCACGCGCCTGGGAAAATCACGTGTACTATTTGGCAGTCAATCGCGTCGGAGATGAAGCGGGGTTCCATTACATCGGCCTCAGTTCCGCGGCGGATTATATGGGCAACCTGTTGTATTTCGCCCCGCCGGATGTGGAAGAGATTTTCACCATCGATGTCTATCCCGCCGAGGCCGCCAACAAACGTGTCGTCCATTGCCACGGCGTCTATGAAATTGATCGCGTCAATTGGCGACGGCCCGAAATGTACGCTCCGCTCGTTGAACCAATGAGCCTACCCTTTCGGGGCCACTATAACCTGGAACGGAAAGCCCCGGCTGGGCGAACAGCCTCCCCCCAACCGGCGGCTGTTTCCTGAAGCGTCGTCTCTGGCTTATCGGCAATCGATGGATTCTGCCCTTCGCTTGATAGCAAGGTTGCTTTTCTGTAAGGAACGTGTCTGCTCCTCCTCCGATGGCCAGGGTTGCCTGGAACGGAGGAGATGGGAAGAACCGCTCGCTTCACGAGCTGCGCTGGTCCTCGTGGACCTGATCAGGGATGGTCATCGATGCGCCGTTCACGGAGATACTTGATGCGGCAGCCTGCGGCGGCACTGGTTTCGGCCACGGGGACGGGTTGACCGGCGAGCACGGCTTCCACGGCATCAATCAGGTACTGTCGCTGCGGTGTTCCAGGGGGTGCACGGTCATCGATGGCCCCAGTATAAACAATCCGCCGTTGGCGATCCAGCACGAAAACCTCCGGCGTGAAGACGGCACCATATTTGCGGGCAATCTGCTGGCTCGGATCATAAAGATAGGGGAAGTTGAAACCGCGTTTTTCCGCCCGCTGCCGCATGGCCGGCAAGGCATCTTCGCTCCCCGTGTTGACATTGATGGCCACGAGAGCGACCCGCGCTTTTTCCCCCTGCGTGTAGCGTTGGGCGAACGCTTTGAGTCGGTCCTCATAGGCCGCCGCGACTGGACAGCTATTGCAGGTGAACACCACCACGACCACCTCTTTGTCCTTCAAGTCGGCCAGAGCATGTTTGCGGCCATCGGTCCCTTCCAGGCCTTCCCAAGCGGGTGCGGCATCGCCGGGGGAAAGCACCTTGTTGTATTTCCCCGGTTTGTGGGCGCCGGACGCCGCTTCTGACGCCATCAGTGATACCGTTCCCCCAACGAGGGCGAGAAGTGACACCCAGGAGCGTGTTGCGAACATCGTTCACCTCAATACATGCCAGGGGAGACACTCTGCGAACAGCATCGGGACAACGGTGGCTACCTCCGACACGAGCTGTGTCACTGGCCTGGCGGACTAGTGATATAGAATACAAAGCAATAGGGAGATCGTGATGTGGTACCGTGTTTTTGGCTTGTCGGATGTGGAAGTGTCGCCCGTGGCGCTTGCGGAACATCTCCATGCCACGGGATTGCCAGTAGAGCCGCATTTTCGTGGAGATGAGTGGGGGTGGACGAGCGGGGAACTGCGTCTGCCAGGAGCAGGCACGCCCATTTATCTGAACCGCTATCTGACGACGGTAGATGACCTCCGCCATGACTTGAATGCCTACGCCGCCGAATTGGAGACCTGTGACTATCATCCCAACCATCGTCGCCTCATGGAACATGCCATTCAGACGCAGCAGTTGATTGTTCTCCGCCGTCCCGCCGATGCGCCCGACGAAGCCGCAGTGCTAGCTACCTTGGAACGGGCTTGCCAGTTTCTAGCGGAACAGACGCAAGGCGTGTATCAGATCGATGGGCGCGGCTGGTTTGCAGCGAGCGGGGAGTTGTTGCTCCCTGAATACTAAGCATGGCTGCTCGTTCTCGCTCGCGGGGAGCCACGTGCAGCTTCCAGTCGGGCTGCGGGTTGTGCCACGTCCAGAGGAAGGTCAATCCGCTGCTTCGTAATCCACAACATCGAGGAGGTGTCCCAGTTTATCCCGTTTCGTGGCCAGATAGTGGCGATTGTGAACCCCCGGCGGGATGAGGATCGGCACCCGCTCAACGATCCGTAAGCCATATCCTTCCAGGCCGATGACTTTCCGGGGATTGTTGGTGAGCAAGCGGATGTCCCGCACGCCCAGGTCATGGAGGATTTGCGCACCGATGCCGAAGTGCCGTAAGTCGGGGGCGAAGCCCAGGCGGCGGTTGGCTTCGACGGTGTCCAGTCCCTCCTCCTGTTGCAGCTTGTAGGCCCGGAGTTTGTTGAGCAGTCCGATGCCGCGCCCTTCCTGCCGCATGTAAACGATGACGCCCCGGCCAGCTTCGGCGATCTGCTTCATCGCCGATGTCAATTGCGCTCCGCAGTCGCATTTAGTCGAGTGTAGGGCATCCCCTGTGAGGCATTCACTGTGCATGCGGACCAGCACCGCTTCCTCCTGGACAGGAACGACGCCGGGAGCGGTTTCCCGTCCAATGCCGCCGAGGGTCAGCGCCAGATGCGGCTCCGGGTCCACCAAAGAGGAATAGACAATCAGGTCGAAGATGGCGAATTCCGTGGGGAGTTGCAAGGCGATTTCCCGCTTAATGAGTTTTTCGCGCCGCCGGCGATATTCGATCAAATCGGCAATGGTGCATAGCTTGAGGCGGTGGCGCTGGCAGAACTGCTGCAAGTCGGGGAGGCGGGCCATCGTACCATCTTCGTTGAGGATTTCGCAGATCACCGCCACCTCGCGTAGACCCGCCAGCCGGCACAGATCGACGCTGCCTTCAGTATGGCCAGCGCGGACGAGAACTCCGCCGGGCCGAGCAATCAGGCCGTCCATGTGGCCCTTATCGCGTACCAAGTCCTGCGGCCCGCTATGGGGATCGGCACACACCTGAATGGTGCGGCAGCGATCGTAAGCCGAAATGCCGGTCGTGATGCCGTGGCGAGCATCGAAATTGTGCGTGAACGGCGTAGCGGAAGGGTCCAGGTTTACGCCCGGCAGCAGCTCCAGACCCAGACGGTCAGCGTTCGCTTTGGACATCGCCACACAGAGCCGGCCGCAAGCATTGCGGATCATGAAGTTGACCGCCTGCGGGGTGACTTTCTCCGCCGCCATGACCAAGTCGCCTTCATTTTCCCGCTGCTCGTCATCGACAAGCACGATCATGCGTCCGGCTCGCAGTTCTTCGAGCGCCTCTTCGATCGTGGCAAAACCTGTACTGTGCGTCATAGATGGCATCCCAAATAACCTTGGGAACGATAGAGCGGGTGGACAGGCCCACGGCGATCCCCCCTTGCTCCCATTGTAGGCGTGCCGCGGGGGGGCCAAGCGGTTCCGAGTATCCTCAGACGAAGCGCGGAAGGCGATAGCGCCCACAAAACTGCCAGTAGCCCGGAAAAAGGGAGGGGCAGGGCAGGGCTACCTCTCTGGCAACGATTGTTTCGTGAACAATCGTGTTGCCGCGTAGAATGCCGACGATTACGGTGCGTCGGGGATCGGCTCACCTGGCATGGCGCGGGTGGGCATGATCCGATACAGATCGCTTTCCAGGCGGGCAATGCGCCAGTGGAAATCTTGGGAGAGGAATTCTGTGGGCGAGGCGAAAGCTTCCTGGCCGGGACGGGCAGCTTCCCGCGCTTGTTGCAGTTGTTGCAGCAGGTTTGTATCCCGGCTGACCACGACCAAGCGCCCGCGGGCGGCAGCCATTGCCGCGGCACCGGCCCCAGGGAAGGGAAGCTCGCAGGGTACATGCACTTCCACGCGGTCGGGATACACCTGAAGGATGTCCTGAGTGTCCGGACTGTTACGCAGGCGCGATTGGGGCGGCAACAGTCCATAGCTTTGCCAAATGGTTCGGAAGAGCGTTTTTTGCTCGGGTGAAGGGATGCCCTCGTTCGGCAGGGTCAGAAACTTGTCCTGGAAGAACTGGGTCGATTCGGCGGTGATGAATGGGAGGGGACCGCTTGCTCCCCCGGCGAGAGCCTGCCGGGCTAATGTGTGGATCGCCTGCTGTTCCCAGAAGGCCGCCTGTTTCAGCGGTGCAATGGTGCGCTGGTAGAGATAATGTTGGACATGGGGTCCTTGGGAGCTGGCGGTGATGAATTGGCGGCCAAACTGTCCCCCGGAGACCTCCAGAGCGGCGAGCATGGCCCCGTAGCGGGTATATTGGACCTTGTCCCGGATGATAAAGCCATTGGCGGGAATGACCACGGCCCATTGCCGTCCAGCCGCGGCCTCCGCAGCGGTGGTCGGTTCGATTCCCTTGACTGGGATACTCAGGGGAAATACGCCTTCGGGACAAGTTAAGGTCGCGCCGAATTCGCACTCCACGCCCCACGGCCGGGAAGACCAGTTCCGCACGCTGGTGACCGTCACTTGACACTGACCCCGGTTGCGGTTGCACACGCGGACCAGATCACTTTGCCGGAACTGGGTGTACGGGTCCCGGAACTCGCTGCGTAGTTGCTGGGTGTTTTCCGGGCGCAGCCCGCTGCGTCGCCCAGGTTCCAACGTGCGGATGAAGGCCCGATTGAGGCTGACCTCGGCATCCCCCTCCGCGCTGGTCAACTGCCCCAGCCAGCGTTGGATTTCCGCCTCTCCATCCCGGCGGATCGAGTAGTCGATGGCAAAGAGATATGCGGCATAAACCAAGCCGCCGACCACGGCTACCCACCAGGACGCATTGACCAGATCTACACCGTAAAGCAGTCCGGTACGGGTGCCCTCGGAGTTCTGGATCAATCGTCGGGCTGCGAAGCTGAGCACGATAGCAATCGCAGGCAGAACCAATAGCTCCGGCAGCACCAGCGGGCGGCGGGTAGTGAACGCCGTGTAGGCGGCAAACAGCAGGGTAAAAACGAAGGCCGCGGCCACTAAGGCTGCCGCCACCGCCATCCACGATACCGGGACATAATCCGAAGTGTCGGTGGTCGCCGGTAAACTCGGCGTCGGAGTGGTGAGAGTGGTCGGCGGAGTCGGTGAGTCCATATTCGTTTTACTCCTGTCGCTGGACAGCAGCTATCTTTTTCTCCATGGGCGGATATTCCCGCACAGGCAGGGTGGGTTGTTTGATTCTACGGTCAGGCTTGCTGTCCGGTTCAAGCAGGGGGGATTGATCCCACTTGTTCCAATCGAGCATACGCGGTCGAGCAGGCCACTAAAAGGCCTGACGATTTCAGCGTTGCTAGAGGAAACGTTCCCCTCAAAGCCTGCCTATTAGCGGCCGAGGCGTGCTTCGCCCCGGACGGGAATGCGGATCCGTTGGGGTCGCGGCCCCTGGATTTCCAGAACCACGATCCCGTTGAGGCGGCCCGCTTCCACTTCGGGTTCCTCAGTGCGGCTGGGCACCCGCAGTTTCAGTTCGTAGCACCCGCGATCCCCTCGCGCCGGCAATCGCTGAAGCTGCACTTGCAAATACCGCGGACTGCGCTCGCTGGGAACCTCGACCAGTACCATATCCGGGCGTTCGGTAAACACGTAAACCGTGTGCGGTCCGACACCCCGCAGCAAAGGGAAAGGTCCCAAATTGATGTCGCTGGCGTTTTCGTCGAGCCAAACTTGCCCGCGCACAACGCCGCTGAGCCGGACACCCCGTTCTAACGCTCCCGGAGCGGCGAACCAGATTTCCCGCACCAACTGGCCAATATCGATCCGCTGGCCTCCGACACTCGGCTGAATCAGCACGGGGTAACGATAGGCGGCGGTGACGCGGATTGGCCGCTTCTGCTCGGCCATGAGCCGCTGGCGAAACGCGGACATTTCTTCGGCGCTCAGCGGTTGCGGCGGCCCGACGCTTACGAAGGGTCCCGGTGTGCCTGGAAGGCCTCGCGGCAGGCGAATGTCCACACTCGGCGGCACAAACACCTGGGCCGAAGTTGCATCGGCGGAGAACCCCCGTGTGCTGGAATAGACAATCAAGTCATACTGCTTCGGAGGCGACTCTTCCCTCAATTCCCCAATCGACAAGGTGGCCGGGCTGACCTCGAAGGGATTAACTCCTTCAAAGTGAATGATGAATGTGTTGTAGCTGAACTGGTTGGACCCTTCCAGCAGGGTAATGAAGTTGGCGCGGAGCGGTTCGCGGGCACCGTAGGTTTCTACCAGAAACTGCAATTCCAGGATGCCCCACTGCGGGGACCAGCCGTCGGGATTGTTCGCGGCGGGCATGCGAAAGGTGGCATGGGGTTCATCCCGGAACCGATAGGCTTGCCAGCTACTTGGCTGCTCTAAGTAGGCTCCCAAGCGGGCGGCTGGCCCCGCTTGTCCCAACGGCAACAAGTTGACGCCGAACTGAGGCAGGATCGCCGCCGCTTGCATTTGCAGCATCTTTTGGGTCAGCTCCCTGGGCAAGACGGCGAAGCGTCCTCCGCTGCACGACATGCAACTGACACGTTCCAATTGCAACAGCGCGGCTTGATTGTGCCGGTTTTCACACCAGAAACTGGCGCTGTGGACCTGCGACCCCACTTCAAAAAAGCCGGGGAAAATCCGGTCCTGGAGGTTGAAACGGGAGCGATCCTCGGCATCGCGCGCGGCAAACGCGGAGGGCGCCAACAAGTACAACCCCCGGTACGCCGCCTCTTCCGTTGGTGGGTCCCACCGCCGCTCTGAGGAGAAGAACCGCAGGGGTGGCTCGCCGCTTCCTGCCGTAACTGGTGAGACGCTCTCTTTTTCTTCCTCAATGCGTGGGGAATACTGGGCAAAAAACGTGATGCCGAAGACCACGCTTGTTAGCACCGCCAGGGGAACTGCCACCCGTAGCATGGCGCGCAGTCGGGTGCCCAGCGATGCTGTGTCCCCGGTGGTTGCTTGCTTGTTCATGACCTGCTCTCGCGGTCCTGGATGTTGTGCACCTTACACGGAACTATCGGCCTGCCAACCCATTTATTCTACGACATCCCGCTCAGCGGCGTTCGCAGGGTTGCTTGAAACGGAGCACGTGGCTATGCCGAAGTTGAGAAAGGCCACACTCGAACCTCTTTCCGTCCGGCAGGCCAAAAAGTTTGAGGCGATCGCAAGGGGAGCTTGGCGGAACGATCATATCGAGAGGTGGAGAAATGTGACCTCCAGAGGCCGGCTGCACCGAAATAGCAGGCTAAGGGTCTCCTTGGGACGTGCGAATGTTTTACTTTCTCAGAGGCCGCCCTTGAGCGTCAATAGGACCTACCGCGACGATGATCAGCCGCTGGGGATCGAGATATTTTCGCGCCACAGCTTGAACGTCTGCTGGGGTCACTTGAGCTACCTCCCGGCGGAAGGTGTCCGGATAATCCTTGCCAAGATTGTAGCGTTCGATGGCTAAGAGTTGGGCTGCCAGGTCTTGCCGCGTAGCGAAACGAAACGGCATGCTTCCGAGCAGGTATTTCTTGGCGTCTTCGACTTCCTGTGCCGTCGGCGGTTCCTCGCGGATGCGCTCAATTTCCCGGATGAAGCTGCGTTGGACATCAAGGAAGCTTTTCGCAAATGTGCCGATGTAACCGCTGAAAGTGCCGGGTTGCTTGCCAGCGTTCCCCGTGATGGTGGCACGGACCGTGTAGGCTAGGCCCATCCGGTCACGCAGGGTGGCCGAGAGCCGATCCGTAAAACCGGGGCCTGTGCCCAGAACGTTATCCATGACCAGAAGCTTATAGTAATCGGGGTTATTGCGAGTGATCCCCAAGTGGCCGATGAAAACATGGACCTGGGCTGCCTTCGGGTCCGAAACGATTTGCACTTCGCGGGAAGTAATCGGTGGGGATGGCAACTGGAGAGGTTGAGCGGGCAGTGGCTTCCACGCGCGGGTCAATTCTTCAATCTTCCGCAGCATGATGGCAGAGTCGAAGTCCCCTACGGCCACCACCGTGGTGACATTCGGAGCGAAGGTGGCGGCATGGAAGGCCTTGCAATCTTGGGGTGTCAGTTTCTCGACCGTCGCTCGGCTTCCCAATTCTGGACGTGCCAAAGGATGCGCCCCATAGATTTTCTGCCGGAACAGGTGCAATCCTCGCTGGAAGGGTTGGGTGGCCAGGTCTTCGAGGCGGGACAACTGCCGGGCTTGGGCACGCTGGAAGGCTTCCGCGGGAAAGGTCGGTTGGGTCAAGCACTCGAAGAGGAGAGACAGGCCCGTGTCCAAGTCGGGCCGCAGCACTTGGAATCCTCCGCCGCTGGCGTGCATGTGGAGGCTGCCGCCAGCATTTTCGATCAACTCCGCAATCTGTGGGCCGGTGTAACGCTGGGTTCCTTCGTCGAGCAAGTCTCCCATGAGGGCAGCCACCCCGGCTTTGTCCGCAGGTTCCCGGAGTCGCACATCCGCCACTTCGGCCTCAACAATGACCATGGGAAGGCGGTGATCTTCCCATAACCAGACCACCAGGCCATTGGGCAGGACATGCCGCTGGGCCGCTTGCAAGGAGAACTGATGGCCGTTTGCCGCAGGGGCAGCCGCTGGATTACGCGTGGGACGCTGGGCGGGTGTCAGGACCTGCTCCCCAGGGAATGATCGCTGGAATCCTCCCTGCCGGTGTGGTGGCGGAGAGCCGCCCGTCTTCTTCTCCTCGGCGGGCGGCACGGACCAAACGATGCATGCTTGGCGGCGCTGCAGATACTGTCGTGCCACACGCTGGATGTCTCGCGGCTGTACTTGCAAGAGCCGCTCTAGATATGTCGTGTAGAAGCGCGGGACATCGTCCCCGCCGGGGTAGCACGCGGCACGCGCGATCGCATTCGCCAAATTGTGCACATCATCAGCGGCAAAGATGAAATGAGCGAGCACTTGGCGCCGGGCACGCGCGAGTTCCGCCGGGCTGACCTCTTCTTCGCCAAGGCGCTCCAGTTCCCGCAGCACCAACTCCTCGGCCCGCTGCCGATCCTTCCCTTGGAGCAAGTCCAGTTGAATGGCGAACCAGCCGGGATAGCGGCCTGCGTAATTGCCGGTCCGCACGGAGGCCGCCAGCCGCTCCTGTTCCACCAGCAGGCGGTATAATCGGGACGTCCGCCCACCCGAAAGAATGTTGTCCACCAAATCCAGCACTACATCTTCGAGTGTGCCCACTGCCACGGTGTTGAAACCCATCAGCATTCGTGGCGCGTCGAATTTGGAGGGAAACTCGTGGCGGGTGGGACCGGAGCGTTCCGGATAAAAGCGGGGCGTCTTGCGCGGCGGCAGTTCCCCCTTGGGCAAGGGACCAAACAATTGACGGACCTTGGCAAGCGCTTCGGCGGCGTCAAAACCCCCCACGATGACCAAGGCTGCATTATTGGGATGATACCAGTTATCGTAATGCCGTCGGATGATCTCCGCGGTCGCAGCCCGGACATGTTCCCGCTGGCCGATCACCGGATGGGAATAGGGCGAATCGGGAGGATACAGCAGCTTCAAAATGGCCTTGTATTCCAAATCGCCGGGCATGTCCTCATTGCGTTCTAGCTCCGCGATCACCGCCCCTTTTTCCTGTTCAAACTCGTGTCGGGTATCGATCCGCGTGTTTCGCATCCGATCCGCTTCGATCTCCAAAGCCACTTGCCACCGATCCGCTGCGAAATCGAAGTGATAGACGGTCATATCCTCCGTGGTGTAGGCGTTGTTTCGCCCGCCGTTGCGTTGGGTGATCCGGTCGATGTCTCCCGGCATGAGCTTGTCTGTGCCCTTGAACAGAAGATGTTCCAGATAGTGCGAGAGGCCCGTTTGACTCTTCTCCTCATCAGCGGAGCCAACTTGGTATGCCATCATGACTGTCACGACCGGTGTGTTGGCCATCGGCAACAGATACACTCTCAGCCCGTTGTCCAGTGTGTGTTTCTGGAGATGGCTCAACAAACCCTGGACCGTCTGAACCAGTTGCCGGTCCGCCTCGGTTCCTGGGGCTTGCTGTTTGGCCCCGGCGGTTTGTTGCTCAGCCTCTGCGGTCTCGTAGACGGGCAGGGGGATCGCCAGCCCCAGTCCCGCCCAGGTGAGCAAAAATAATCCCAGGGCGTCATTCCAGGCGATTCTCCGCAACATCGAAGTCTCCTAACGTGGCTGATTTCGTATGATCCAAGCCCCCCCATAAATCACATCCGAAATGATATTCTGTATCAAGGCAGTAATGGAGCCTATTTTTTCATAAAAGGGACGGGATGCAATTCGACCGTACCTTCCTCGTCGTCCGCGACTGCGAGCAGGGGTTCACGGGGGGAGAAGGCGAGGGCGGAAACCCACGGAATGGTGGTCGATTGCTGCCCCAGAAGTTGAGGGGATGGACCGCTGAGATCAAAAAATTGGAGGGTGACATAATCATCATCTTCATCCTTGGTAGCCACAACGAGGCGATTGTTGGGACCGACAGCCGCCGTTAGAGCCTGGAGGGGCAGAATCTGAGCCGGTCCACGAATGACTTGGCTGCCCGGCACGCGCCACAGAGACACTTGCGTCGCATTGTTAGCCACGAGCCACCGTCCGTCTGTGGAGAAACTGATGCTGATGGGATCGTCTAACCCCGGAGCCGGAACATCTTTGTCCAACACCCGGGTGTCGCCCAAACCGACCAAGACGATGCGGCCGGCTTCCCCCTTGGGTCCCGCGGCACAGTAAGCGGCTGTCAGTGTACTTTCCCGATCGGGAATCGAAGCGATGGCGACGACATGGGCACCGGCAGGCAAAGGCAACTCGAACAGGGAGCGATTGACCAGGGAATACGCTTGCAAGCGTCCTTCGGTTCCTTCCCGGCGCGCTACAAAACAGAGTTTGCCGTCGCCTGTGATCGTGCCGATCAAGTCCGGGTTGGGATTGTAGGTGTCCTCATAACGGATCGTGATTTTTTTAAGATCGGAAACGTCCCAGACAACGACGCTGGCACGGGAGGTCATGCTCAAATACCGTCCCTCCGCCGAGACGCCCAAATGGCTGATGCGTGCCCCTCCTTCGCGCGGGTCCTGCAAGCGGGCCAGGAGTTCGCCGTTGGCTAAACTCCAGAGGCGAATATCGCCGTTTCCCCCCCCGACGGCCAGCCAAGCTCCTTGGGGATGAAACACCATCGACGTAATGCCGCCCCGATGTCCCGTCAGCTTGCGAATCGGCGCCGGGGGAGCTTGGCGAGCAGCTTGGCTCTCCCAGCAAAAACTTCCCCACGACATCAAGTAGAAGCAGCCGAGGATGGCTCCTACAACACCCCAAGTTGATCCTCGACGCATGACTCCACCTCCGGTGCCATTTCCAACAAAGACCAGCTACCCTGAATTACCCGTGATGCCCCCTTGGGAAGCACCCGTGATGCCTCCTTGGAGGCAATGTACACGCTAAGGTGGCTGCCATCATGAAAAATACCCGGCCTGAGCGCGGGGTGCCTGGACAGAAAGGACCAGTTACCGCAGAGAGGCGAGGGGGGAAGCGGGCGCGGTTTGGAGGAGATGGGTTTGTTGAAGCGGAAACTTTCCGTTTACTTGGTTTTCGCGGGGGCTTCGACTTTGCGTGTTTTCGCTTTGGGAGAACCAGGACCGACCTTGTTGGTCGGGCGGATGAGAACAAGCCCGCCGTTAGGGCCAGGGATGCCGCCACGGACGAGCATGAGGTGGTTATCGGGGTCCAAGCGGACTACCGCGAGATTGCGGATAGTGACCCGCTCGTGGCCATAGCGTCCGGCACGCCGCTGGCCTTTCTTTGGCCGGCCGGTGCCGCGGTTGCTGGCATGCGAGGCTGTCGAGCCTGCTTGGCGGTGGACCTTCTTGGCGCCGTGGGAGGCGGGCAATCCCGCAAAACCATGCCGCTTCATCACACCCGCCGTGCCGCGCCCCTTGCTGATGCCAGTGACATCTACCGCCGGCACATCCTTGAAAACGTCCATCAACGTCAGGACTTGGCCGACCTTGAAAGTCATATCCTCGGTGTAAGCTTCGTACTTTTTGTTGGCTCCCTCCCCCGTGACGCGAATGCGTTCCACCGTGATCTTCGCTTCTGCTGGCCCGATCTCGTGTAGCCGGGTAATAAAGGCCCCCGCCCGGTCCAAACGGAACTCGCGAATATACCTCTGCGGTTCGCAGTCCGCCTTAGGGGGCAGGACCACACCGGCCTTCAGGCGGGCTTCCTTCCGCTTCGACTTGAGGTTTGCCGCTACATGGCCCTGTTCGGGACGTGTCGCCCGCTTACGGGGTTTGTCCTTGTAACCGAGTTGAATCGCGGCATAACCGTCCTTGACGACCTCTTCCCCATTCTCTCCCTTCGCGGTGGGGTACTTGATCTGCAACACCGGGCAGGGACCAACCTGCAGAACTGTGACCGGTTCCACAGTTCCATCTGGTTGGAACACCTGCGTCATGCCGATCTTTGTTCCCAAGAGTCCGACAGACATGGAACACCTCGACGCCAGTAACGGTTCATTGCGGGTCATCCGGCTGGCCTGCGAACGGGACCGCCCCACGCATCAGCCTGCTGCCTCTTGCTTTCGAGAGGGCCGAATGGGCCGCAAACCTTTCGGGAAAAGGCATTCTATGGCCCCGCCGCCATTCGGCGAGAGTCGGAGCCGCCCCCCGATTCTTCGCCCCTTCGTTCGGCTGCATGCAGATCCTCTTTGGGAGAGTGAATGGGCCGGGAAGCTGGGGCACGAGAGGTGTGTTTTCGCACCCCGATCACCACCGGTCACGTCGATCAGTCATCTGTTGTCTCGTTTCTCGGTCCCAGGAGATTGAAGATCAGAGGGCACAGCAGGTGCCTATAGCGCTGCGCGACAGCTCGCAGAGCTGTTGCAGGTGGCGCGAGCCTGTGAGGAGTTGCGCTGCGTTTGTGCAGAGTTGAAGTAGGAAGCGTGCCGCTGAGGAAAAATGTTCCGCTACTGCGGGAAAATCCGAGAACAAGGGACAATGTGGGAGCGGGGACAGGGATTCGGCTGAATCCTCTGGTCAGATCGCGGCGATGGTGCTATTGAGTTGATCCGATCGCTGTTGGATGGCTGTCAGGAGAGGGATCATGAGCGGGCGAAGGATGGTCCGGGCGAGCGGCTGGTGTGGCTGGGCGATGTTGGGACTGTTGGGGCTGGTTGTGGCGAGCGGCTGCAACCGCTTTCTAGGGCCGCGGGAAGTGCGGCAATTGGGCCGGCCTGACGCACCGGGTTACACCATTGACGAACAGCAGCGGCGCGGGCGGGAGCGCTTGACCGTCATCGAGGATGACTTCCGGGTCGGTCCGAAAACCTATGCCGACCGCCCGTCTCCCATTGGCCGCTGATGGTGCCCCATTTTGGATCGCTGACGATGGCGTACCCTCCGTTTCGCTCCCCGCGGCGCACACCATCGGGCTGGCCCGGCCAATTCCACGGATTTACCGCTCTGCGTGTAGCCGCCTTTCCGCCGCCATCGCCGCTGGTTCTGTTCTGTCATTTCCACTGCCTTCCCGTCATTTCCCGTCATTAAGGGATTGTCCACCTTGTCCCGGATTGTCCGAGGCGGTGGGAGTGAGACGGTTCCCGGCGGGGAAGGCATCGATGAGAATGGGGAGTAGTATTTTTGGACGCAACAGCCAACCCAACTTTGGGACGCAACGGCCAACCCAGGAGGGAGTGCACTATACTTGACAACGGTCGCTTGGGGACGTGAGAATCGCTACAGACCGGCGTGTGAGAAGAGCCAACGTATGATCTTATTCTGCCCAGGAATGAGGCAACGGGGAGGCTTCGATTGATGGCAGCGGTGGAAAGTTCGACAGGGGAACGGCCTAAGTTACGGGCGGGTTTGGCCGCTCAGCCCCATCGATACGGGGAATTCGTGCTCTTCGATCCGCTCCGAATCGGCAAGCCGGTGGTCCTGTCCGCGGCGGCACTGGCGGCGGTGGATCGCTTCGATGGCCGCCGTTCCCCCTACGAGATCGCCTTCCAATTGAATGTGGAATTTCCGCAGATCCGCGTGGATGGCGAAGCGATCGCTATGCTGGCAAAGGCCTTAGATGAGGCCTTACTTTTGGACTCGCCGCGCTTTTGGAATCAGGTCCGTGGGCCGATCCGCAAACCGATTTGTATTGGAACCTACGAGGCGGAGCCGGAACCCTTGCGCGAGCAACTGACTGAACTGTTCGTAGCCGATGGCGGACCTGGTTTGCCCCGCGAAGAAAAGGCTTCGTCCTCCTCCCGCCTGCGTGCTGTGCTCGTGCCCCACATGGATTACACCCGCGGCAACATCACCTATGGCCACGGCTTCAAGGAGCTATTCGAACGAACTGACGCCAGTGTGTTTGTGATCATCGGCACCTCGCACTACTCTCCTGCCCGTTTCTCCCTTACCGAGCAGCATTTCGAGACGCCTCTCGGTGTCGTCGAAACCGATCGAGATTACGTCCAGCGGATTGCTGAGGCCTACGGTGACGGCGTTTTTGCAGACCCCTTGGCCCATGCACCGGAGCATTCGATCGAACTGGAAGTGGTGCTCCTGCAATTCCTGTTGGGGCAAAGGCGCCCTTTCAAGATCGTGCCGCTGTTGGTCGGCAGCATGCAGGATTGTGTCGAGGAGCAGGCGGACCCCTCGGCTAAGGAAGACATCGACCGCATGGTGAAAGTATTGCGGCAGGTGGAGGAGCAATCGAAGGAACCGGTGTGCTACGTGATCAGCGGTGATTTGGCCCACATCGGCCCTAAGTTTGACGACCCCCGCCCGGTGGATGCTCCCTGGCTGGCCGACAGCCGGCAGAAGGATCAAGCGGTGCTCCAGGCCTTGGAAACGGCGGACAGCCGCCGGTTTTTCCAGACGATCGCGGCGGAAGGAAACGCCCGGCGTATCTGCGGTTTGTCCCCGACATGGCTGACATTGCAGGTAGCGCAACCGGCACGGGGCCAGACGTTGCATTACCAGCAGTACGTGCATCCGGAAGGGTACGAAAGTGTCAGTTTCGCTGCCGCAGCCTTCTTCGGATGAACTGGCCAGGCACTCTGTGCTCGCAACTCACCCGCCGACAGGGCACTGCCAGGACGAGAGCGGTACCGACGGCGCGATCACTCTAGCGGCCTACCACGTGACAGCAGAGCAGTACCTTCGAGCCTGGCAGAACTACCGGCAACAGGTTCGCCACGGGCAAATCAGGACGGGCCGCTATCAGCTCCGCTATTTCACCTGGGGTCAGGGACGGCCGCTCGTCTTCATCCACGGCATGGCCGATGCTCCGCAGGCTTTCATCATGGTCATGGAGGAATTGCGCGAGCGCTTTTGCTGCGTGGCCTATGCCTTGCCGGATGGCTGCCGCGATGGCGCGAATCTGTCGCGGTATCGCTTGTCCGACTATGCTGCGGACCTGCTCGCTCTGCTTGATCACCTCGGATTTGCTGAAGCCGCGGTTGTGGGGTCCTCGTTTGGTTCTCTGATCTGCCTGCATGTTCTGCGTCACGCGCCGCAGCGGTGCCGCTGGGGAATCCTGCAAAACGGCTTTGCCTGGCGTCCGTTGAGCCGGTGGGAAAGAGAGCTGGCCCGGTGGGGTCGCCGCTTGCCTGGCTGGTTTGGCGATTGGCCGAATCTCCACGCCGCAGTTATGTGTTTCCTAGAACCGGTGATGACCCGGCAGCTTCCCGCCTCAGTCACGGCGGCCTACTTGCGCCATGCGGCTCACACTCCGATCGCCGCGGCGGCCTGGCGGGCTTGGACCATTGCCCAAAGCGACCTGCGCCCTCTGTTGCCGGATATTCATCAGCCGGTGCTACTCATTACGGGGGATCAGGATCGTCTGGTTCCGCCGGACTGCTGGCAGCAGTTGCAGGAAGGCCTCCCCTGTTGTCAGCGGGCCCAAATCCCCGGTTGCGGCCATTATCCCCAGTACAGCCATCCGCAAATCATGGCCGAGGTCATCGAGAACTTTTTGCATCAACACCTGCCACAATGAGTTTCCCGGCGGTAGGCAGTCTCATCAGACAGAGGCGTTAGCGGAGGTGGCATTCATGAGTAAACGCTGCAGAGCTAAGCCGGGGTCCGAGGCACGCATCAGGGATTCGCCGATGAGCAAGGCACGAACCCCCGCCTGGCGGAGCCGCTCCACATCCGTCGGTGTGCTGATGCCGCTTTCGCTCACGACGATCCGATCCGGCGGGATGCGGGGCAGCAGGTCTAGGGTGTGTTCCAGACGCGTCACAAAGGTCCGCAGATCGCGGTTGTTGATGCCGATCACCGGGGCGCCGGTATCAAGGACCCGTGGCAACTCTTGGGCATCGTGCAGCTCCAGGAGCACGTGGATTCCCAAGGCCGTTGCCTGCTGGTAGAGGTACTGCAATTGGGAACCGGGTAAGCATTCGGCAATGAGCAGGACCGCATCCGCACCCGCTGCTCTTGCTTCCCAAAGCTGGTAGGGATCAAAGATAAAATCCTTGCGGAGCACGGGGAGCCGGACGTGCTGCTGGACGCGTGAGAGGACCTCCAAGTTGCCCTGAAAAAACTCCTCCTCGGTCAATACGCTAAGGGCATGGGCGCCGTGCCGCTGGTAGCTTAGGGCGATGGCCAGAGGGTCGAAGTCCGCCCGGATGACCCCAGCGGAGGGTGACGCCTTCTTGATTTCTGCGATCACAGCAAGAGGAGAGGCGGTTCGCAGTGCGGCGGTAAAATCCCGGCAGGGCGGCAAGTGAGCCAAGCGGCGCTCCAGCTCCACGAGAGGGAGTCGTTCGCGGGCCGCCTCGACCTGCCTCGCCTTGACTTGCAGGATACGATCGAGAATGCTCGGCATGACACTCCATCCAGTAGCAGGGTGAAGCAGTGCTCCTGTTTCTTCTTCTAGAGTATGGGAAGCTGCCCTGGGCATCAGGGGGTGGCCGCTGAGGCCGGCGAGCATGGGGGAAGGGGTCGAGCAAATCGGTGGGATGTTGTTGGCGGGCAGCCTCACCGCGGTGGGGGTCCTCTTGCCGGGTCTGCTGGCCTGGAAGCTCTCTCAGCGGCGGGAAGTACCCCTGCTGCCGCCAGCCCGCGTTTGGCGATTCTCCTGGACCGGCCTGGATTTGTTGGCCGGGATCCTCGTGATACAGGCCATTCCCGCGCTGCTATTACTGACGGGCCTGTCGGTTTGGGAAGCCCCGGTGTGGGCCTTTCCTTTGCAGGTGCTATTTTTCCTCTTCTTTCAGCGGAATCTCCTGTCTCGGATTGAGGTGCCTCCGTCCGAGTCGCTTCGCCGAGTCTGGCCGGCCCGCTTGGCTCTGGCTGCCGGAGCGTGGACCCTGCTCGCACCCCTCGTGCTCGGTTTCAATGGCCTCATCGATTGGACCTACAGCCAACTCGGCGGGGAACCCAAAGAACACCCCCTGACCCAGTTGGATGTCTCGGTGCCGCGGAATGCTCTCCTCCTGGTTTTACAAGCATGCGTGGCGGCCCCCTGGGTCGAGGAGTGCGTCATGCGCGGCCTGGTGTTGCCCTGGCTTCTAGCAGCACGGACGGAACGGCGGCGAACCCTATCCGAGGGAGCGTGGCTGACGCTAACAGCCCAGCAACGAGCGTGGGTGGTGGTCGGAGTTGCTCTTTGGCCTGCGTGGAACTGCCCTCACTGGGAAGCGGTGATCTTTCTCGGTCTATTAGCTCTCGGCCTGGTGGTGCTCCAGCGGATTCCGCTTCGCCACCGCCGCCATTGGTGTGCCGTGTATGCCTCGGCCGTCGTGTTTGCCATGTTCCACAGTGCCGTCTGGCCGTCACCGCTCCCCTTGTTCGTTCTGGGCCTCGGCTTGGGATGGCTAGCAGTCTGGACTCGCGGCTTCTTCTGCCCCGCTTTGCTCCATGCCTTCTTCAATGCCGTATCGACACTTTACCTTTTGATCTTTGGCTCATGATCCACGGCTAATACTGACGGCAAGGGTGCACGGAAAGGTATGCCGGGAAGGCAGAAAGTCGTGCGGTAGCCAGCCGGCCCGCCAGGCGGCCTGCCGGGAATGGTGGGCGTTGGGTCAAACGGGGATTGATCATCAGGCGGCTTGCCGGGACTGGCTTTGTGTCAAGTCGTCAATTGTTTCGCTGAGGGGGCGGTTCAGAATGCGGTGATAAACCTCGAGGACAGTTTTCGCGGCTCGGTCCCAGCGAAAGGCGGCGGCGTAGTGCGGTCCCCGGCGACGATAGTCCTCCAACCAATCTGGCTCGCGGATGGTCCGCTCCATAGCTTTGCGCCAAGCGGGGAGATCATGAGGGTCCAGTGCGACGGCATTGCCACCGGCGATCTCTTGAAGCGAGGCCGCCGTGGAAATAATAGCAGCTCCGCCGCAGGCCATCATTTCCAAAGGCGGAAGGCCGAACCCCTCGTAATAGGACGGGTAGAGCAATGCGGTGGCACCGCTGTACAGGGCCGGCAGGTCCTCATCCGCCACGTAACCGAGGTAGCGGACCCCACGGTGTTGCCCGATTTCTTCCCAAAATTGCCGCTCCGGTTCGGATTTCCAGCCCCACAGACCTCCGAGGACCAAGGGGCAGTGCTCGCGGACCGTGGGCGGCAAGTCGCAATAGGCTCGCAGGAGTGTCAGGACGTTTTTACGCGGTTCGATGGTGCCGACGTAGAGCAGATAGCGCGGCGGCAAGTGCCAGCGCTGGCGTAGGGCCGCGATGGCCTCGGAGCTGGCAGGCCGAAAATGCTCTGCAATCCCGCAATAGATGGTGGTGATGCAGGCGGGGGAAACGCCCAAGTGGCGCACGGCCTCCTGTCGCACCGCTTCGGAATCGACCAGAATGTGAGCAGCGCGTGCCACACCCCGTGCAAAAGCCGCTTCATGCCGTCGGACCCGCTCCGGTGGATGCCACTGCGGATAGAGCAGCACGGACAGATCGTGTACTGTCACCACCGTCGGGGTCGGCACAGCGAACGGCACGAGGTTGGGTTCGTGATACAAGTCGAAGCGGCCGAGCCGGGCGGCCAAATGAAAGTGGGCGGCGTAAAACCCGCGGGCAAGCTGCCAGCTCCACTGTCGCAGCCATTTCGGAGCCGGAGCGGAGAGCAGACGAGAGACCGGCCGGGAAACTTGGGGAGATGCAACGGCTTGCCGGAAGCCGGCCAAGCGGCGGTGCCACCACACTCCAGGGTAAAGCCAAATGTGGTCCTGCGGGGCGAGGCGGACCAAGGCGTGGTAAAGATGCCAAGCGCTATGTCCGACCCCCGTGCGTCGCCGTAAGGCAGAAGCTCCGTTGAACAGAACACGCATAAGCTATTTCCCGCACCGACTGCATCGCAAATTACTGCTGAAACACATGCAACCGCTTCAGGCGGCACGGGCCGGCTGCGCGTGGGCGCGTTCAGCCATTGCTTGAGTGTAGGCTTCAATGACGCTTTCGCTCGGTCCGGCCATGACAATTTCCCCCCGCCGCAACCACAAGACGCGGTTGCAGGTTTCCCGGATCGTGTTCAGATCATGGGACACCAGGACCATCAAGCGCGAGGCGGACATCAATTCCCGCATCCGCGCTCTCGCCTTCTGCTGGAAAGCCATGTCGCCCACGGCGAGGACCTCATCGATGAGGAGGATTTCCGGATTCGCCGCCGTCGCAATGGAAAAAGCCAAACGCATCCGCATACCCGCCGAGTAGTTCCGCACCGGCAGGGACAAAAACTCTCCCAACTCAGAAAACGCGGCGATCGCCTCAATTTTGTCGCGCAAGGTCGCCGGGGTTTCCCCTTGCAAATAGGAGCGATACACAATGTTTTCCCAGCCGCTGGCCTCTGGCTCAAAACCTAACGTAATGTCGAAGAGTGAACAAATCCGTCCCTCTACGTGGCAGCGGCCTTGCGTGGGCGGATAAATCCCTGCCAGCATCTTCAACAGTGTAGACTTGCCGGCGCCATTATGGCCGATCACACCAATCCGCTCCCCTTCCTGAGCGGTGAAATTGATACGGGACAAAGCACGGATCTTAACTGGAGGATTGAGGGATTTCCTGAATAAACCACGCACTATATATTCTTTGAAACTTACTTTCTGATACTTATAAACTAGGAATTCGATAGATGCATCTTCAACTACTATGGAAGGCATAGGTTATCTTCCTTAGGAGAGATAAAACATAGCATTCTAAGGTTTTAGTATGTAAGTATAAGTTAGAGTACCTTATGTGGTAGCGAGTAACACGCGCTATCCATTACAGATGGAAGATCAAGCGTTTGTGGAGCCAGGCGACAACACCCAGGGCCAAAGCCGCCAGCAGCAGGGTGAAACCACTCGCTAGGAAGTACAGATTCGGGGGCGGCCATAGTCCGGTCAACAAGGGGTAACGTACCATCTCGAGCATCCAGTACACGGGATTGGCATCGACGACCCAACCGAGGTCTTTATCGTCTAGAAGCCGTCGACTATACATAATGGGTGTGAGGAAAAAGAGGAATTGGGTGCCCACTTCCAAAAGATGAACAGTATCGTGGAAATAAACATTGACGTAGGCTGCGATTGTCGCTACCGACCAGGCGCAGAAAAAGATAATTGCCAATGCCGGTAAGACGAAAACGACACGGAAAAGCACACGGATTTCCTGCTGAAAAGCCGCAACCATGAGAAATACCACACCTAAAGCAATCAAGGCATGTATGGCCTGACCCAGAACGGTACGCAGTGTGTAAATCGTGTAAGGCAAGGGGCTTTGGCGAATATAGGCTTCGTTGGCTTGGAACGTGCGGCAGCCGTGCAGGGCGGAATCTCGCAGGAAGCCCCATACCGCGAGACTAGCCAGGACAGAGGCCGCATAGCGGGTTGGTTCGCCCCCGCCAAGCAAATTGCTGAACACCACTGTAAACACCGCCGTCATGGCGATGGGATGGAGTAAGGACCAGCCAATTCCTAACACGGACCGCCGGTAACGTTGACGCAAATCCAGTTTCACTAAGGCCAACAGGAAGTAGCGGTAGCGCCACACTGCCGCCAGATGCTGCATCATACTTCGCCTCACCGTCCCGGATCGAGCAGCGTTGTATTCAAAGGTGGTACGTTACCCGATAGTTCCCACATTCGCCAAGGCCAATTTTTCCCACGCTACGGCCAATTTCTCCCAGCGATCTTTCGGCTTTTTCCCGAAGGAAGCCCTCGAATTGGACGGGCACGACAAAAGGCGCCTATGGATATTTTGCCGCTCTGGTTCAAGATCGAGCGGCTGTCAGTACCCATGTACCTGTTTCAGGAGGTTTGAAGATGCGTGCCTTGTGTGCCGTTGCTGCCGCTGCCATTGCTGGCTGGGGTTTTGTTCCAACAGTCTGGGCGGATGACAAACCCGCCACTGTCGCCGACATTGTGGCGTCCTCCCAAAACCACACGATCCTGCTGACTGCGGTCAAGGAGGCGGGATTGGTGGACACCCTCAAGGGAAAGGGGCCCTTCACCGTCTTCGCCCCCACGGATGATGCCTTCAAGGCCTTGGGTGAGGATACCATCAAGAAAGTGCTTGCGGACAAGGACTTGCTCAAGAAGATTCTGCTCGCCCACGTGATTGTCGGGAAGGAAGCGAAGGCGGCGGATGTTTTGAAGCTCGATGGCCAAGAGGTGAACGGCTTCAAGATCGACACCAAGAGTGGAGTGAAGATCGGCGAAGCCAAGGTGATCAAGGCGGACTTGCTCGCGGGCAATGGTGTGGTCCATGTGATCGACAAAGTGCTCCTGCCCAAGTAAGTCCCTTCGGGACTGGTCGAATCCCCGCGGCTTGCAATCTTACCCCCTCCCTTTCGTAAGGCCGGCCTGGCTTGAAGCCAAGCTGGCTTCTTTTTTGGTTCTCTTCTGTTTGCTATTTTTTCCTGTCCTATCGGCAGAAGGTGTGTAGTCTGGAGATGAATAGCCCTCCGCCGCCCCGCTGCCCTTCACCCACTGCTGCCTGTGATGGCAGCTAGCCCCACCCCAGGGAAGCTCGCGCCCGCACGGATACCGCAGCGGAGTGTAGAAACACCGCAAAGCGCGAATCTGAAGGGAGAGGAGGAAGTTTATGAAGCCGAAGCGTATCGCCGCGATCGTGACGGAGTATCGCCGCTGGTCCCATGCCGATGTGATTCTGCGGAATCTGTTGGATGGCTATCCCGGCGGCGGGCGGCCTGGCATGGAGTTGGTCTCGCTTTATACTGATCAGGTCCCCAAAAACGACATGAGTCGGGACCTGGCCAAGAAACACGGGTTCCGCCTGTGTGCGACGATTGCGGAAGCGTTGACTTTGGGAGGGGACAAGCTGGAGGTGGACGGAGTGCTCTCCATCGGGGAGCATGGGAAATATCCGCACAATGACAAGGGTCAAATCCTCTATCCGCGCCGTCGGTTCTTTGCGGAAATTTGTGCGGTGTTTTCCCGAACAGGGCGGAGCGTACCGGTGTTCAATGACAAGCATCTGGCAGCGACGTGGGAGGATGCCCACTGGATGTACGAGCAGGCCCGTAAGCTGATGGTACCTCTGCTGGCGGGTTCCTCGATCCCGGTGACCTGGCGGAAACCGGACCTGACGTTGCCGAAGGGGTGCGAGCTGGTAGGGGCGGTGCAGGTCGGCTACGGACCGCTGGAAGGGTATGGCTTCCACGCTCTGGAAGGTTTGCAGTGCATGGTCGAACGGCGGCGCTTGCCGGGCAATGGCACGGAACAAGGCGTCGTGGCGGTCACGTGTCATTTTGGTGCGGCCATGTGGCAGCGCTTCGATGAGTTCCCCTGGGCCAAACGATTGCTGGAGGCCATAGTGCCGTTGGTCCGCTATCACGCCGGGGGAGACATCCGCCAAGTGAGCCAGCGGGCTAGGGATGCGGCTATCTTCGAGATCGAGTACCGGGATGGTTTGCGTGCCTTCGTGGTCATGCCCAATGGTTGGATTTATGAGAACGAGGGCGGGTCTTTCTACTTTGCCGGCCTGCGCCGTGGGTCGGCTGATCCGGACGTGTGCCAATTTTACTTGCAGCAACCCGACCCATTTGCCCATTTTGCCGAACTGACGAAAGCGATCGACCATCTCATGCAGACTACTCATCCCCCCTATCCCGTGGAAAGGACGCTGTTGACGACGGGGATTCTCGATGCCGCCATGACCAGCCGGTACGAAAAGGGGCAGCGCCAAACCACGCCGCATTTGCGGGACATTCGCTATGCCGCCAGTGACTGGAAGCATGCGCAAGGACCGATTCCCCCGGCGGCAGGCAAGAAGGCCGATCGCTAAGGCCATCAAGCCCAGAGGAAGTGCCGAGATCGCTACAATGCTTCTGGGAGGAAACGGCCAAAAGGAGACGCTCATGATGGAGCGATGGCAGCGGTGGGTCAGCCTGCTGGCGGCGGTCATCGTGGGAATCAGCGGGGCGGGAAGGGGCCGGGCCTCCTTACCCTCGGAGGATCCGCGTTTTGTGGTGGGAGATAGCAGCGGAATTCATCCGTTGCCGTTCGAGGAGTTTTACCGCCGCTTAGGCATCTTGATGAACGTGCGGGATGAGCGGTTGCGGGACGGACAGCCCAATCCGGATCGGCAGGCATTTCTCCAGCGTGTCCAACAGTGGGGCCAGCAACCTGCTTCCAACGGTCGGGAAGCGGCGATGCGAGCGGCGGACCTGCTGCGGCTGGGGAAGATCGACGCGGCCCTAAATGTCCTGTCTCCCCGGCTGCGCGACCCCCGCCCTGATTACTTCGTGGCTATCGTCCTGGGGCATATCTACGCCGAACGCGGGGACTGGAAAACTGCCCTCCGGTATCACCAGGAAGGATTGCTCGATGCCCGCTTCCCCTCCCAAGTTCCTGGCTTGAACGAGCGGCAGAGAGAGTGGTGGGAAAAACTCGACCGGGACTATGTGCCGCATTATTACCGCTTGCGGCTGCAAGAGGCGGAAGAGCGCCAAGGGAAAACGCCGGCGGAGTTGGCCCGCTTGGCGGAAGAGGAGCAAGTGCTCGGCCTGTTTCCCTTGCCGGAACGTGGACAGGCTTCAGTGCAACCGGTGCGCTTTGTCAATGATAACGGCGAGTACGAACCGGGTCGCTTGGCTGCTGCAGAACGAGCAAAGTTGCCCCCGGATGCCTTGGCTATCGTCCAGCAGATGCTCTTCTGGTATCCCGGCGATACGCGCCTATTCTGGCTGCTCGGCGAGTTGTACGCGGCGGAGGGGAATGTCGATGCCGCCTTTCAGATCTTCGATGCCTGCACCTGGGGCAGGCAATATGGCAACCGCCGCCTGCTCATGGAACACCGGCACGTGGTGGACACCCTCCGTCAGCGGCAGGCCGCATCCCGCAGTCCTGCTGATGAACCGTTGCTGGGGCCCTCCTCGCCTGAACCTGCCGCTCCCGAAGAGCCGGCGCCGATCAGCATGCGGTCGATCGCCCTGTATTTCGTACTTGTCGGCCTCGTGGCCTTGGTAGCGTTGGCACGGGCTGTAGCACGCCGTAGGGGGCGCGGGCCACTCCACCGCTAGTTGCCGGAACCGCTAGGAGCCGAACCCTTGCTTGGCTTGGTAAAGGCGGCTTCCTTGCCAAGCTCCCGCGGCCTTGCAGAAGCGGGCAAAGTTGCGGCGGGAGACCAGTTCGTGGAGGAAAAAACCCACGCAGCCGGAGACGCCAGCCGCTCAATACTTGCGGATGACACCTTCGAGCACGCCCAGAATCTGGATTTCGTGTTTGGCAGGATTGACGATGATCGGTTCCATCTGGTCGTTCATCGGTTCGAGGCGAATCTGGTCCCGCCGGCGGAAGTATTTTTTCAGGGTCATGGCCTTGTCGATCATGACGACGACTTTATCGCCATTGTCGCAGGATTCCTTGCGGCGGATGACGACATAATCGCCGTCCTGGATGTGGCCGTCGATCATGGAGTGGCCGCGGACTTTGACCACAAACAGGTCATCGCCGCCGAAAAGGTCTCGCAATTCCAGGCGTTCCTGGATATTCTCGGCTTCGATGGCCTGACCGGCTGCCACGACGCCCAGATAGGGGAGGCTAAAACCCCCGGCGGTCACACCCGGAATGGAAATACCCCGGGCTTGCGCCCGCGGACGCTTCCCCTTGTTTTCGCTCTTTTTTTCACTGCGGTGAATGTACCCTTTCTTCTCCAGGGCCTTGAGATGGCACATGACCCCGTTGGGCGAGGCGATCCCAAACTCGTCGCAAATGTCCCGAATCGCAGGGGGGAAGCCCTTCTCCTGAATGTGGCGAATGATGAAATGATAGATCGCCCGCTGCTTGTCCGTCAGTTTAGCCTGTTCTGCCATAGACTGTACCTCCAGCCATACCCAATCTAGTACCGAATGCGTTCCGTGGATCCCGGATTTCGGTCATCACGGATACTGTTCTTGTAGAGACTATAACATACGTCCATGATGAAAACAAGTATAATCTGGAAAATTCGCCCAGAAATGTTCGGCGGTGCGGAAAAGGCGGATCGTGGTGGGGGAAAAGCCCGCCGCATCCCTGGAGGCGATGGTCGCAATACAGGCTGGACACTTAGGATAGGATTCGGGAATTTGCCGGAGGAGAGGCTGTGAATCGGGAACCGCCGCCCTGGTTTGGGGACGTGATGGCGCACCTTTTGGCTCGCCGGGATGTACCGGGGCCGTGGATGGTGGAAGCCGTTCGGGATATGGTGGCCGGTCGAGTGGGCGAAGTGTGGGGGGCCGCCTTCCTCGTGGCTTTGCGAATGAAAGGGGAAACTGCGGAGGAACTGGCGGCGTCCGCCGGGGTGCTCCGGGAACAGATGATCGCCCTGACTCCCGTATCGGGACCGGTGTTGGACACCTGTGGCACGGGAGGCGATGAGAGCGGGACATTTAACATCAGCACGGCGACGGCTCTGGTGGTGGCCGGTGCTGGGGTGCCTGTCGTCAAGCATGGGAACCGGGCGGTCTCCAGTCGGTCGGGCAGTGCCGATGTTTTACGCGAACTTGGAGTGCCCATTGAAGGTGGGCCAGAATGGGCCCAGAAGTGTCTGGATCGCATCGGCTTTGCCTTCTGTTACGCCCCGCAGTTTCACCGTGGCATGGCCCATGTTGCTGCTTTGCGCCGCAAGCTGGGACTGCGCACGCTTTTCAACCTTCTCGGTCCTCTGGCCAATCCGGCCAGTGCACCGTATCAGTTGCTTGGCGTGGGAGCAGCGGAAATGCTCGATCCCCTCGCCGGTGCGCTGGCTCGATTGGGCACGACACGCCAAGCTTTGGTCGTTTGGAGTGAGGATGGACTCGATGAGGTGAGCCTGTCGGCCCCGACCCATGTCCGCCTTGTGCGTGGAGAGGGGTACGAATCCCGCCTCTGGCAGCCCCAGGATTTTGGCTTAGGGGTTGTCTCACGCGAGCAGATACAGGCGGCCAATGTCCAAGAAAGTGCACAGGTCATCCGCCAAGTCCTAGCGGGGAAAGAGGGACCTGCCTGGAAGATGGTGGCGGCCAATGCCGCTGCGGCTTTGTGGGTGGCCGAACAGGTGACGGACTTACACGAAGGGGTGGAGCGAGCTATCGCCACACTACGGCAGGGGAGGCCCCGAGCAGTCCTGGAGCAACTCTGTCAGAGCGCCGCTTGGATCGAAGCCCCGGATCGCTAATCCTCGCTTAGTCCACATTTCCGGGCCAGCGATAGAGATCGGCGTGCATTGGCAAGCATCGAAGCTTTATGCGGCAGATCGGATGGGATTAGTGGACCGGAGTGTGAAGCGGGGAATAGAGAAGCGTGGTATCCCGGAGGGGTGAGCGGAGCGGCGTATAAGCCGGGTTCTGTTCCCGCCGCAGCGGGTGACGGTCATTCCTCTAGCCCTGCAGTTGCCCGCAGGGTCCAGCGGTCTACCCGGGGATCGAGCGGTCGGGCCAACCATCTCCCCTGCTTGACCTTGCTTCCGGTGGGGTTTGCCGAGCCAGCGGGTCGCCCCGCTGCTGGTGCGCTCTTACATTAAGGGCTTGCGCCCCGCACCTTTTCACCCTTACCGGCCAGGTAGTATCGCGGCGAAAAAGCCCAGCGACTGGCCCAGCCGGCGGTATGCTTTCTGTTGCACTGTCCCTCTCGTTGGCGGCCCGGCCCGGGAGACTTACCGGTACCGTTACCGAGGGTGGGTGTTACCCATCACCGTGCCCTGTGAAGCCCGGACTTTCCTCCCCCTGCCGATGCAGGCGGCGACCGTCCCGCCGCCCCGCCTCACCCCCAAGGCATTCGCTATTTTACACCCTAACTTTTCGGAGTGTCAAAAGCCGCCAACGGATTCCGCTTTTTTCCCAAAGTTCTGGTTTCCCGAAGTTCTGGTCAACGGCGGAGAGAATTGCATGATAACGTCATGAGTCTATGGCGCTGGACAGTAACCGAAGACGCCCCCCTCGCGTGGCAGCATTGTGCGGTAACGATCGGTAATTTCGATGCCGTGCATCGAGGGCACCAACTCCTTGCGGCGCGGACGCGATTCTGGGCGGATCGCCTGCCTGGACCCGCCCTGGCCCTCACCTTTGATCCGCCACCGCATCAAGTCCTCTTCCCCGGCTCGGAACGGCCGCCGCTAACCACGCTGGAAGAACGAGCGGCCTGCCTCGAAGACGCCGGAGTGGATCACCTCATTGTCCTCCAGACCACACGCGAGCTGTTATCCTGGGAAGCGGAGGAGTTTTTCCAAAAGGTGCTCGTTCAGCAGTTGCGAGCCAAGGCGCTTGTGGAAGGCCGAGATTTCCGCTTCGGCCGTCAGCGACGGGGGGATGTGATCCTGCTGGAACAATGGTGCCGCCAAGCCGGCTGCCACTTCGAGGTGGTTCCGCCAGTGCTTCATGAGGGGGTGCCGATTTCGAGCAGCCGAGTCCGCCAAGCCGTCGAGCAAGGGCAGGTCGAGTTGGCTCGCTTGCTTCTGGGCCGCCCCTATTCGGTCGCAGGCCAGGTTGTGGTCGGGGCACGCCGCGGACAAAGCCTCGGTTTTCCCACCGCCAATCTGGACGGTATCCGGACCTTGCTCCCCGCTGACGGGGTATATGCCGTCCGGGTGTCCGAAGACCGATTCCACCGGAGGGAAACAACGGCCGGCTTGCCCCAAAAGGGAACTTTTGCCGCGACGGCGAATCCCGACAAGGCAGAGAGCAACAACCGTCCACCTCTGTTCCCCCGCCTTGGCGCAGCTCACATCGGTCCCAATCCCACGTTCGGCGAACACCTACGGAAGCTGGAAGTGCACCTACTCGACTTCCAGGGCGATCTCTACGGGCAATCGCTGCGGGTCGAGTTCTTGGCCCGCCTGCGCGAGACCCGCCGCTTCCATTCTCCCGAAGAATTGAAAGAACAGCTCCAGCGGGACATCACAGCCGTCCGGCAATGGCAAGAGCCTGCGGAGAAGTCGATGTGAAGACGTTTGCTATGCGCAAATGAGATGTCCTCTGCCAAGTAGGGGGTAACGGAGGTTGACATCGGCTTTGCACGGCTCGGATACTGCAAGGGATGGAAACAGGCAACGGAGGAAGGCAGTAATGACGAGCGACTTGCGCGAACGGGTGGAGCAAACACTGCGACAGGAGTTGCTCCCAGGCCTGGGGGAGGGGATGGACATCGAGGTGGTCGATGTGTCGAATGGCGTTGTCCAGGTCCGCTTTCCCGCGGCGTGTACCCATTGTCCGGGATCGATCCTGACTATTGTAACGTTATTGGAAGATGAACTTCGCAAGAAGATTCCGGAAGTGGAGGTCCTGGAAGTCGTGGCGTAAGCCATAATAACGTCAGTGTATCCGGAAGGGATGCATCTAGGAAGGAAGGCCCGACGGGACGGCTAGGTTGACGGACCGGCAAATCAGGAGAGGTGGCATGGACGGGTGATTGGCGGGCGCGGAAACGAGAGGCGAGGCTATGTTTCTCGGCTACAACACCAACGGTTTTGCCCATCACCGGCTAGAAGATGCTATCGACATCCTGGCGGACTTGGGTTACGCCGGCGTAGCCTTAACTCTCGATGTACATCACCTTGATCCCTTCGCGGACAATTTGGCGCAGCAAGTGGCCTGGGTGGCCCGACGCTTGAGCCGCCATCGCCTGCGCTGCGTGGTGGAGACCGGAGCGCGTTTTCTGTTAGACCCCCGGCGCAAGCATCAGCCGACGTTGCTGAGCGGGACGCCGGAGGAACGGGCCATTCGCCTCGACTTTCTTAAGCGCTGCGTGGACATTGCCGCCGATCTAGGGGCGGACTGTGTGAGTTTGTGGTCCGGCGCGGCAGATGGACCCGCTCCAGAAGGAGTGCTGATGCTCCGCCTGGTGGACCGGTGCGAACGCCTTGCGGAATACGCGGTGCAGCGGAATGTCCGCTTGGCTTTTGAGCCGGAGCCGGGCATGTTCATCGACACCCTCGACCGCTTCGCCGCCTTCTACGAGCAACTCCGCCATCCTGCCTTGGGACTGACCCTCGACATTGGCCACCTAGTTTGCCAGGGGGAAGTGCCCGTCAGCGACCATTTGCGCCGTTGGAAGGACCTGCTGTGGAATGTCCATATCGAAGATATGCGCCGGGGACAGCATGAGCACCTATTTTTTGGGGAAGGGGAAGTCGATTTTGCGGATGTCTTTGCCGGGTTGCGTCAAGCGGAGTACGGCGGCGGCGTGTACGTAGAACTGAGCCGGCACAGCTACGATGCCGTCGCCACCGCCCAGAAGGCTTACACCTTTTTGCGTTCCTATCTGGAGAATTGAGCGGGGCTGACTTGGCCGGCCGAATATCACTCCGCCGGAGATAAGCCGCTAGCCGGCCAGATTTCGTGAGGCCGTGATTGCGTGGCCGAGCCGGCCTTCTCTCTGCAACTGAGGTGGCACAGCCGGACATCTATTAGCCCGGAAGCGGAGACACTCAGGAGCGGGGACTTCAAGGATTGCTGATGTCGCAGACCAGAGTGGCATAATGGCGGATCTGCTGGAAGGTCCGTCCGGCGTGTTCCCCTTTCTTGTCCTCGGTCCAGCGCGTCCAAACACCAAACCGGCCTGCAGTACGGAACACAGGAGTGTATCCTTCCTTGTCGGTCTTGACCGCTTGCTTGCTGCCGTCAGGGAGCAGTACGGTCGTTTCTGCCTCGGCTAGCGGCTTCCCTTGGCGCAGGACGCGGAAGCGAATCTCCCCGCTCTTGCCCTCGACGACAATCTCCAACGGCAGCTTTTCGCCAATCACCGCACGCGGATCGTCTGCCTTCCCTAGGATCGCCTTGGGATAGTACACCAGCTTGAAAGGCGGTGCCTCCCCTTTTTGCAGCACGCCGTAATCAGTGGTCCCGTAAATGATGCGTAGCTCTCCCGCCGGTACGGTCACCTGATAGTAGCCGTTCCCTTTGGTCCATTGGAGGGCGGTCTCCTGTCCATCCGCATGGCGGAGTGTCAAGCGGGTCTGGGCAATTTTTTCGATGTTGACATTCGTATCCGGGCTGAGATTATCGCTGAAAACCACTGTGACTGCCTTTCCATTGCTATCCGGCACGATAAACGGGAAGTGTCCCCGTGCTGCCGCCAGATAGGTGAAAGCGAAGGCTAAGGCAGCTACAGCTTGCAGGCGAAAGCGGCTCGGCATGGCCGGTATCTCCTCCAGATGTCTTCTGATACAAGGGTAAAAGGGGCCAATCTCGTCGAGAGTATTGTTGGGAAAAGCGTTCCTTGCGAACAGGGGAACAGGTGAGCGGTTCTGCGGGCGGGATCGGAGAGCTTCGGTGAGCATCCAGTCAGGAGTGGTTTGGCTTTCAGCGGATGAGGATATCCGGGATGTCGTAATACGGTCCGCCGCGGACGGAGAGTCGGACAACCGGCCAATCTTCCGGCGGGGTTACCGGTACGGGTTGTTCGGTAGTGACGAGGAAGGTATCGACTAAGGCTGCGGGTCCGACGCGGGGTTGCCAGAGGATGGCCTGGCCGGCGAGGAGGGGTTCTTCCTGTCCAGCGCGGCGTAGCTCTTCGGCGGGATAGCGGCCGGTGCCGTAGCCAGGAGCGCTGAGCCGCCAGTCGTACTCGTAAGGTGTTTGGGCGAGAATGGGGCGTCCAGCGTGAGCAATGGCACCGAGAGTTTGCCCCGCTATGGTCAAAGAGCGAAACAGAGCGGCCAGGCGCAGGGCCAGTTCATAGGCCTGGCGAAACTCCGGGGGCGGCGGACCGAAACTAATCGTCCGGGAACAGGTGACATACAGCCCATCCCGCTGTCCGGTCGCCTGAATAGTGCAGGTACGGCGCAGCGGTGTGGAACCGAAACCGGCGCGGCGATATTTGGCTCCGCGATCATCGGCCACGACACTCAGAACCGCTGGCTCGATTCCGTGCCGCAGGAGGCGGTGGCCAAGCTGGCCGGCGACTTCTGCTTCCGTCTCTCCGACGCCGCAATGCCGCCCGGTGGCTTCCACGGCATGGGCCACCGCTTGCCCTAACGCGCGATAGCTGTTTTGCTCGTATAACGACAGTTCCCGCACCAAGTAACGCAGGGGCAGCGTCAACTGCGGTGCTCTGCCAATCGGCCGGTCGATGGCAATTTTTCGCCCTTGGGTCACACTCTCCAGCAGGCTCGCGCGCCCTCCCTCCCATTGCCACTCTTTGAGCTGGAATCCCAAGCGGTCGAGTTCCTCATCGAAGAGCCGCTGGCTATCGACATGGGAGCAAATCAACCAGCGCTGCCGCCCGTCGGTATAAATGACGGGACGCTCCGTATCCGCCAGGAGGCCGCGGACATTGAGGCCGACGGTGAACCAGCTCAGATGCACTGGCATCATCAGCAAGGCGGCCTCGCACCCCAGTTGTTGCAAGATGCTTAGCAGAGCCGCTTGGCGGGCATCGATTTCAGCACGGCGGGCAGCGATCGGGTCCATAAAACGCCTGGAGGGACGGAGGGACTGCGGGGTCTATCGGATTGTAATTCAGGGAACCCGGCTCAGCCGCTGAACCTGGGCACTATTGTGTCTATATGTTCCCCGAAGGCTTCGCCAGAGCATGCACGGACAGTATTCTGACACAACGGGGCTGTTCCTGCCTTGAGCCGGTGGAAACCTAACCTGGCTGGAAGAATCCTAGCATCTCTCCCAGGAGTGCCAGAAACTATGAATCTCGCGGTGCGAGTGTTCCCTTGGGACCAATTTGGCGGAGCGGGAACTTCGCAAGGAGCAACGGCACTGGCCGACGTCGTGCGGGAAATCCGTCGGGATGCCCAGCGGGAGCAGCAGCCCTGCCGCACGCATACCCTCCGGGACCGTCTCCACATCCAAGAGTTGGCTTTCACCCAACCGCAACATTGCCGGACCTGGCGCGAGCGCGGCCGGCGCTGGTTCCGCCGAACCCTCCAGCGCCACTCCTTCATCCTCTGGCTGGGAGGCAATCACCTGAGTGTGCTGCCGGTGCTCGAAGAACTACCCCCGCAGACGCTGGTGCTCCAGTTTGATGCCCATCTGGACATCCACGACTTCGATGACACCTTGGACACACTGTCCCACGGAAACTACTGGCGGTTTCTGCCGCAACCACGACCATCGGCCATTCATTTAGGCCACCGCGATCTCTTTGTCCCTCCCGAAGAGTCCCGGCGCTATTTCACCGCAGTTTACTCAGCCCTGGATATCACCACCCGTTTGGCTGATGTAACCGCGGATCTTCAGCGGCAGGTTTCCCAAGCCTCCCGCGTTTGGATTGACATCGACGTTGATGTCTTCGATCCTGCCCTTTGCCCAGCGGTCCAGCACCCCTTGCCCTTCGGCTTGACCAGCGCTGCCTTTTGGCCCCTTTGGCAGGCGGTGTGGAGTGAGAAGGTCCTGGGCGTGTCGCTTAGCGAGTTCGATCCGGGCCGGGATGTGCGCGATCAGTCGCTGCATATGCTAGGATGGTTCTTAGAGCACCTACTGTTGCAGGCGGCGCAGTGCCAACCGATGTCCGCCGCAGAGCCGGAACCGTCGCGCCGAAATGACGGAACGAAGCCAAGTGGGTGATGGCGTGATTCTCTGGACACGGTCAAGAACCCGACGACTCCGGGCGGCCGTCCTTGGGGAGGCAACGTTTCTAAGGGATGCGTGCTCGCTGCTGGGGCACGGTCTGGTGCTGGTTGAGCCTCAACGATTCCGGGAGAAAACCTCATGTGGGCGACACTGATGACTTTGGGCGGTCTGGTGGCGGCGACCCAACAAGACCCGCCGAAACTGCTGATCGAAACGCCGTCATTTCCTGGTATGACCCCGGCGCTCCGCTGGCGTGTGATCCGCCTGCGTGGTAGTCCTGAGAAACCCCTGGTAGAAGTGGTTTTGGAATCCGAGCTATTTGATCAGGCGGTGGAATTACCGGGGGAGGGGCCTTTCCATGTGGAGGTGGTTCCCCAAGGGGGCGTGCCGGTGCGATTGGCGGAAAAACTCATGGTGGAGAAGGGGAAAACGGTTCGCCTGCGCTTGGAAGATCGGTGCGGCGTGGTGCGGATTTTCGGAGAGGGCTTGCCGCGGCCTCAACGTCTGGTCCTGACCCGTGCGCGTGATCCCGGTCCTGGCGTCCGAGGGCATCAACCGGTCCAGCAGGTCAGCAATTATCGCCAGAATATGCTCGTACCTCCGGGGACCTATGACTTATGGCTGGTGCCGGCCAATGGCGCCCGACCGCAGCGCCTCGCTGAGAATGTCCGCGTTTTAGCGGGGAAAGTCGTAGGCGTTGATGACTGACGAACGGCTGAGACGTGAAATGTAGTCCTGATGATAATGCGGCCATTAGCGGATCAGCACCGGCTCTTGGGGATTTCCCGTCCCTAGAATGATGTCCTCATGTCTCGGTCTTGTCCGTATCCTGCGGCTTTGCAGGGGGCTGCCGGCCGAGTTGTTCTCGCAGGCGAGCCAGCTCCGCTTCCAGTGCCAGTCGGGCCTGCCTTTCCGCTTCGACTTGTTGTCGGAGTTGTTCGGCTTGTTGTTGTGCAATTTCGGCCTGTTTTTGAGCCTGTTCGGCCTGGAACTTGGCGACCTCGGCTTGGTGGTGGGCAGCACGGGCTAGTACCTGGGCCTGGCGGCGAGCTTGGCGCTCGGACTCCAAACTGCTGAGCAGTTCAGCGGGTAATGGCACCAATTCTCCGCGGAACCAGAACCGCATCCAATCACCTACAAGAGCGACCTCGATTTCCAATTCTGGAATGACGTGCCGCCCCTGTTCGTTCGGAGGGAGGGCTTCATACCCTTGCGGCGTCCATCGGTACAAATGGATGCTGATCTGATCCAGGTCGAAGAGCAGGTAGTACGGCACGCACAATTCCCGCTCATACTTGTAAAAATTGTCCCGATAATCCTTTTGCTTGCTAGAAGCAGAAACATGCTCCAGGACTAGAAACGGCGGAACGGGCTGCAACGGGGTCATGTAGCTGCCGCGAGCAAAGATCGGCTCTGGGGAGATAACAATGAAGTTATCCGGCACGACTTGGCCGGGGTCGTACGGATCATGACCGGGACGGGGATATTGCACCAGCAACTCGTTGAAGCATTAGATGTCAGGGCGGAGGGCATGGATCACCGCAAAGCTTTCCAGGGTGATCTCCCGTTGCCGAGCGTGGGGCACCGCTTCCATGAAATGCTCCGGGGGCAGGGATTCCAAGTAGCGCCGCTCCGCTTCTTCATAGACTTGCTTCAACTTCTTCCAGTCCAGAACTGTAACGGCTGGTGTCGTCATGCGTGAATCATCCGTTGGTTCAACAAAAGTGGCTAGATCCCTGGTGTGATTATTCTCCCTACGGAGCTTCCTATTTTCTTCCTCAATCCTAATCTGTGTGCCAGAAGATTGTAAAGCCAAGTAGCGTACTATAGCCGTCTCGCTTGGAGCCTGGTTTATGACTAGCGGAGGTCCCAATCGGGTCGAGGTCGATAAGGGATCAACGTGATTGGGGCGCTTGTGGTTGCACCAGCAGACGCGGCAGGGGAGGCGGTTGGCGGCTCGCCGCAGCGGTGTAGCCTACCGAAACGGCAGTGGGCGGCAGCTCTTTCGGCGTCCATCCGCGCAGCCGCTCCCAGGTCAAGAGCATTTTTTCCTCCGGGTGGACTTGCCATTCCTCGTGCCAAAGGGCGGCTTCCAAAGGTCTTGGCAGGGGCAGGTCGAATGGTGTGCCCGCCGGGAGGGGGAAGGTGCCAGACCACTGCACCGCACCCTCAGTGATGGGACGTTTGAACCAGATGTGCACCACCCCCTGGCTTGTGGACCAATCCGCTACATCGGGACCGCGAATTTCCTGCACCGTAACTCCGGGTAACGCAAAGGTCAGGTAACCGGGGGTCGGCGAGTCCTTCCAGAGAAGATTTCCCTGGGCGAATGCCAGGAGCGGCCGGGGGCTTGAACCCGCGCTGGCTAAGAAGGGGGGAGATAACCAAGCGATGTCCCAAGCGGTGCGGGCTTGGACGGAAAGCTCCGCAGGCAGCCGTAAGGTGGGGCGCAGTTCCGCGGAGGCAGGAGCCAAGGGGCGGAAGACCCGCAAGGTTTGGGCGGGGTCCAGGCGCAATTCCGGCACGGAGGAGAAAAGCTGGAAAAGGGCATCAGAGCTGAAGTCGATCAAGCCGTGGCGTTGCAACGACTCCAGGCTTGCGTCCCGGAGCCGCAGAGCATAAAACGTATCCGCTTCGCTGACGCCCGGTTGACTGATGCGGGGGAACCGTAACCAGGGTGAGCGCGTGATGGGGAAACGCGGAGCGGCTTGCACCACCAGCAGCCATCGGCCGGTGGTCGGGGAGCGCCAATCGATGCGTAGCCGCCGCCAACCTCCCTGAGGGGGTGCCAGACTCCAGTTTCGCAGGACGCTTCCTTCCCCACCGTCCGGAGAACGGATAACTAAGTGGAGCACTTCCAGGTCGTCCGGGATTTGCAGGTCCAATTGGGTGAGGGAACCGCCGAGGATTTCCAGCCAGTAGGCGGCCGCCAGTTCGGCCCCTTGGGGGTGGAGGTCCCAGAGGCAGGCTTCTCGGAGGCGCAATTGGGCTGTACCGCCTCCTTCCTCACGCCAGCGGAGCACCACCTGCCGCACCCCTCCCAACTCCGCTTGAACACGTCGATCTGGGGAACGAGTGTCCAGACTCCAGCGTCCCACGCGACCCGGAAAATAGAGTTGGCGTAGATTCCGCTCGGCATGGACCGTCAGGGTGGTCTGTGGGCATTCGATTGCTCCGAAGCGCAACTCGCGTTCGGCAGTTCCCCCGCTCGCAGAAAGTACGAACTGGGCGCGGACCTCCTGCCGGCCCTTACCAGGCAGTTCGAGGGCATAAACGCCAGGCCGAACCAGGAGCGGATAACCGAGGCGGTCATGGATGCGGACCGATTCCAAGCGGGCATCTCCCAGAGGGAGTAAAAACGGTGTTTCCGAATGGTCGAGGACATGCACTACCCACCGTGCCTCGACACGGGCTGTGACGCCGTCGAGGAACACATCGTAATGGGCCGAAGTCAAAATCCAACTGGGCGGCGAAGGCCGAAGGCGCGCCAATTGGTCCCACAGCGTCAAGGGAACCAAAACCTCTTCACGCCCTTGGGCATCCGGCGGAAGCAGCAGCACGGTGGTCATGGCAAGCGGGGCGGAAGCTGACGGCTGGACCTGGCCTTGGGCCTGGAGGAACGGCCAAAAGGCTCCTTGGTTCAGCATGAGCGTAGCCGGCAGAAGTAACATTGCGGACCCCAGGAGGCGGCGCAGACCCGCTAAGGCCAATCCAGCCAGTAAGGTCAGACCGCACCCGGTGACGGCAACGTATTGCCACCAAGGCGGAACCACCAGGGCCAATGCCAAACTGATGGTTGCCAGGCCCATTATCCCCAGAGCCAGTGGACGCCGGTTCCCCAAAAACCCCAGAACCGCCAATGCCGCTCCCGCCACCAGCAAACCGAGGCCCGTTGCTGCCTCGGAGGAACTTGTCCATACACCGGCGTTTGCTGAAAGGGTCCACCAGGAGCCGTCGAGATCGGCGGGAAGGACTTCAGCCAAGTCAGGAAAATGGCGGAGAGGTGGAGAATCCTGTTTCCCATCGGGCTGGGACAGAGGCAGGACATTCCTAGGCAAAAACAGATGGCATAGCTCCGGAATCTCCTCAGCCCACTGCACAAGCGGAGGGGTCAACTGCGACCACAGACCATACCGCCGCAAGGGATAGTGACCGCGCAGGATCACGCGGATCGGGTCCTGGGGTGCGGGCAGGGGGATAAGCCATCGCCCATTCTCATCGCGAGAACAGGCCGTGGGGGATAACCATTGGCCTTCGATCCCGATCGCTTCGAGCTGCAGGTAAGGATCGAGGGTGACCGGCAGCGCGGCGAGTTCTCCCGATTTTCCTGCCTTTGCTCCAGGCTGGACGGTCGCACCGGCGACTACGAGGAGGCGTTGATCTCCCCGCACAACTAGCGTCAGGAAGGTGTCATGGATCTGAAGGTACGGTGAAGCGTCGGGTGGACGGACAGGAGACGGGGGAGGTGCTGTCGGCAATGCAGGGGATGGTTCTGGCACCTCGGAGGAGGCAGGGAGCCAATAACCGCGGACGTCTCCCCCGCGATAGCGCAAGACGGTATGAGCTTGGGGCGGGGGAAGGGCGAAATCCCAATCGAGCCAGCCCAGTTTTTCCGTTCCCGGACCAGGGACAGCCCGACCGCCGTTCGGGGCAGGTGCAATGATCGCCAGCAGTCCGTTGCGTTCGCCAACGTCCAGAGGGGTAATGGCCGGGAAAGGAACGGCGGTGCTCCCGTGGGAGGCAATCGGCCTGCGGGCAATCCATTCCGCTTGCCATTCCACGATTTGCCCCGCCGGCACAGGGCGCAGCCATTCCAGCGTGAGCACGCGCTCCTTCGCATCGACATGGGTGAGCAACGCTTCACCCCCCGCCATCAGGCGCCGCAGTTCATATCCTTCGGGATAGCGGCAGCGGAATTGAAAGAGCGGCCCCCGTTTTACCTGTAAGCGGATACGGGCGGTTAGACGTGCCGCGGTGCCTTGCAAGTGCCAGATTAGATATTCCTCACTGGCCCCCACGCTTGCTTCAGCGGGAATCACCTCCAGTAATGGCGGCTGGCGGCTCGGCCGGCTCGCACCTACGGACAACCAGCTTCCTTGCAATTGCAACTGATGCGTCTGATCCGAGGCGACCGAAGCCTGGATCAAGCGATAATCCCCCGGTGTGAAATGCCGCAGCTTCCATTCCGGAGCAAGGCGGATGTCGACGGCCTCCCGGAGCAGAAGACTTTCCTCCACGCGGATGAACGGCAGCGTGAGCTTGCCTGAGGGCGGCAGGGGCGCCACGGCTTGGATCAGCAAGCGTACCGCGGAAGAAGTTGGCGGCAAAGTCACGAGTAGCCGAGGGTTTGACTGAGGTGTGGAGGATTGCACCGTCCACGTCGAGCGGGGCGTGCTGATGACATCGAGAACTCGCAAGGTGGGGTCCAAATGGAAGGTCCAAGAGCTGATGTTTCCCCGGACGGGTCGCAAGTCGAATTCGTAAGCGCACGTGAGGTTCATGCCTTGTAGCTCGAAGCGGCAGCGGCTCTCGGCGGCGGTGGTGGGAGTAGTGGTCGTGGCCGGACGGATGCTTAAGTCCAAGCGGCTGCGGCCGCTGAAGCGGATGTGCCAGCGCTGCTGGCGGGGCGTACTCGCCGGGAAAGGGCCAGTCACCAGGGCATCTCCCCCTGCCATCGGCACTAGTTCGGGTGCTAAGTCCAGTTCCAGCAGGGCTGTGGTGGCTGACGGCCAACGCAACTCGAAGCGCCGTTCGTCCAGGGTGACCATGCCCGCCGCGGACCAATTCAGGCGTAGCACTTGGCTGCCGCTGCGCTCGACCCAAACGGCCACGGGACCGGAACCATTCGGCGTGCCCACCACGGCGGGGCGGCCGTCGCTCCAAGTGGCACCGCTCAGAGCGACACGCAGCGGCTCCAGCACCATGAGCCGGGGAGATGGGCCGGGATTGATGATCTCGCATTCCGCTTGTCCGATCAGGTCGTTACCTTCCAGAACCGCGGTCAGACGTAAATCGGCCAAAAACGGCAGACGGCGCGACTCTTCCAGCATCTGCCGGGCGGCACGAAGTTGCTGTTCCAGTTCCTCGCGGGGCATCCGTCGCACCGGTCCCAGGTCCAGTTGTTTGAGCACCGCGGGGAGTTGTTCCGGAGTGACACGCAGGCGCCGCAAAGGAATAGGGTCTTCCGATCGCGGGGTGTCGGGGATGGGGGTCTCTGGAGAGGGCGGGTCCCCCGGAGGGGGGCCGGGAGTGACCGCCGAGTAGGGCTGGCTTGCCGCTGACGGTTCCTGCACTGATCTTACCGTCTCGCTTGAAGGGGATTGACCCAGAGCGGCCAAACACCCCAGCAGAGCGAGGAGGAAGCTGAATAGACTTCGCCATACAACTCGCAGCCGGTGGATCATCCTAGCACTCTCGCTCAGTGGCTTCCGCTGGGGGTCGAGGGGGCGGCGCCCAAGCGCCCCGCAGGGGTGCTATTGCCGCTGATCGGCCCACGCCGGGAACCTGCTGGGAGCAAAGGTACCTTGCTATCGTGCGCCGGTACATAGGAGGCCGTCTCCCGACTGAAACCCGGTAGGTAAAGAATCTGCCGTTGTCGGTACCACCGCTGAGCGAGGATGATGAGACCCGTCGCAGCGGCGGTATACAGCCCAAACTGACCAGCGGCGAACAGTTGCAACAGACTATACGGCGCGAAGGTAAGCCAGGTGGCGAGCAGCAGCAATGTTGCGATAAGTCCGCCGGTCCGCTTGGCCGACGGCAGGCGGGCCAAGAACACCAGATAAACAAAGACGAAAAGGGAACTGCTCAAGAGCACCGGCCAGCGGGGCAGCCGCCACAGGGTAAACGATGCCGGTAGAGCTTGTTGACCGCTGAAACTATCAGCTTCCCCTTCGCCATTGTTGGAAGTCCCTCGACTGCCGCCTGAGGCGGCATCGCCCATCAGCCAATGTTCGAGTTCTGTTTCCGGCCAAGCCGCCAATGCGATGCCCGTGGATTGCCAACTCCACTGCCACCGCGGCTGGAACGGCCCTTGCAGCCAAGGAAACGGCCCACCGGCGAGCGTCACGCGCCACCAAGTCGGACCATCCCACGCCGTGCTCGCCAGAACGGGGGGCACCAACTCCATTCGCCACCTGGACTCGGAGGACAGTACATAGCGAACTTCCAGCAGCAGGCGGGAAGCCAGCCGATAAGCGGGCAGCGGAATCTGGTAAAGGGTGGTGCCTTGCTCTGTCCTGCGGTAGGCTAGAGGCTCGACCCGGCGGCCGTCGAGGAGAAATTCCGTACTCAGCGTCGTGGCGGCGGGTAGTTCCAGAGTCAGCGAGCGTGTCAGCCAGCGCCGCAGGCGGAAGCGCGCCCGATAGCGCAGGCTCGCATCTTCCCCCGCCCAGACCTGGATCAACCCGCGTTCGGCCCACACCGTGACAGCCAAATCCTGCCGCGGCTCGACCTCTAGCTCCAAGAGGGTTTCCTCTTGGGGGGCACTGAGCACCCGCAGGGGCCAGACGGCCCGATCCGCCAGCGCTTCCAAAGGTCTGTCACGCCAGGGCAAGGACCGGACCTGGACCACCTCCGGAGCGGCAGTCGCGGACCAGAGGCGGACGAGATGCTCCCCTCGCGTGGCTTCGACCACCCGGAATAAATGGATGGGAAGTCGGGACTGCTCCGGAAGTCGCGGCAGAGCATACTCTAGGGTCAGGATCGCTTCACGGCTTTCTGACGGGAGTGTCCAGCGCCATTGCCCTGGACCGGCGGCTTCCAAAGCGGGAATGGCGGACATGCCGGCGACACTATTGGACCCCTGCAAGTGAACGCTGCGGGGAAGAGTCTCGCTGGTGCGGAGGCGAACCGTCTGTTGGATGAGGATTTGCCGTTCGGTGAGCGTGATTTCTGCCCGGCTTTCTGCAGCCAAATCCGGCCGGTAAGGTTTCCATTGCACCTGCACGGCGGCGATCGGCTGCTCGCTGGTAGCTTGCAATTGAGAGGACGAGCCGGTTTTCGAGCCGTTCCGGGGAATCGGCTGGAGCACGCCGCCTGTAGCCGCTGCTCGTCCCCCTATCCATTCCCGGTACTGGCCTTGCACCTGGAGGTCTTCGGGGACGGAAATCTGAAGCTGGGTTTGTGCGATGGCGGCACCGGGAAATCGCGGCAGAGGCAATAGCGACTCCTGGACGGGCTGGGACAGGGGCAGGTGGGCCGTCAGAGTAATCTGCACCGGTTGCTTGTAAGTGTTGGCCAAGCGAATGATCAGCGGCACGCGGGGGTCATAGCCGATGCGATGAGCCAAGGCTTGCCAGAAACCCGCCGGTGCGGAGGGGGCTTCGCTTTGAATGCCTTCAACAATGTCCGGCGGTCCCGCTTCCACACCCCGCCATTCGGGAGGAACCTCTACCACGAGCGCCTCCACTTCCCGGCGGACCGGCTCGACTTTCAGTTTCGTTTCGATATGCCAAGCGTTGGATTTGAGGGTGGCATGGTAGTGGGGTGTCAGCACGAGGCTGCCGCGCAAGGGGTGGACTTCCACGGTAGCCAGGGGTTGTGTAGGAAGGTTGTTGCCAGTAGGGCCGGTGGCCAGCCGGAAGAGGGCGGTACTGCGTTCCTCATCGCTCCCCGGTGCATCCTGCCGCCGCAGGTCGGTGCCGTGGCGCACAGCAAAACGCATGTACGGCCCGGCGATCAGACGCAGGGTGCCCGTTTGGCGGAAGACGTTGAGAGCAGCAAAAGGCCCCACGGAGAACGGCCCGCGGTGTCCTGTCTCTTCCGGGCGTGGCCGAGGTGTTCGCACACTGGCGACCAACACCCAATCGGCGGGCGCGGAACCCGGCGGAAACTCGACGAGCCACTCGGCTTTGTTACCGCTGCGCTGGAGGCTCGGCGGCAAGCCCGGACCGATCTCGGCAGAACCTGGCGGCCGCTCGGCATGCAGGAGCGCGTTGCCGGGAGTGGCGATTCGCCATTGCCGGGCTGTCCCGCGCAACGTGACACGCGCGATCGTTTCCACCGTGGCGTCGGAAAAGGTCACGGTGATGTCCCATTCCGCGGTCTGAACCCGATCTGCGGCGGGGGTCCGGGCCGGTGGCTCCCAACTTACTTCCAAGGATTCCACCGGTCCTAAAGGATAACCTCCGCTCTGGCCCGGCGGCGAAGCAAGCTGTCGCATGTCCAATGCGTTGAGACGGCGGACTTCGGGGGGGCGAGTCGGTTGGGACGGGTCGCTCCAACGTGTCACGAGATTGAGGCGGGGAATGTCCAGGCCGCTCGATTCCACCTGGAGGGTCGTGATCGCTGCGCGCGGCAAGCCGATCTCGAAACCCACTTCCCCTTTACCTCCACGGGGGGTGATGGGGGTTTCCAAGTCCAAAACGAGGGTATGTTCTCCCGCTGTCTCGACGGTCGCCAGATAGCCTTCTTCACTACTCTCCAGGACCGGCAGGCGCACCCCGTCGAGGGTTGCAGCGGTCAGTAAGCCCTTGCGGCCGCCCAGCAGCACGCTCGTTTGCGACGCCGTCGTCCGGAAGGAATTGCTCAGGCGCACCACCGCGACAGACTGCTCTCCGCGCTTTTCGATGCGTACACGAATGGCACACAGGCTTGGCGTGACTGGCTTGCGCGTCTGGGATTGCTTCCGCCGCTGTTCCAATTCGGCCAGCAGCTTCACGTACTCTTTCCAGGGTACACTGACGCGGTCGCTGCTGCCTTCATTGCCGACCCACAGCCAGGTCCCGTCCGGGAGGCGGATCGCCCCTTTGCCTTCCGCACTGGGGTTTTCGGAAGGTGTTCCGCTGGGGTTCTTCGTGGCAGGTACTTTGGCCGCCTTGCTGTCGGCGTCCTGAGCGGTCGTTGGCAGACCACTAGCTGCCAGGAGAACAGCAAGCAGGGCGGCTGCCACGGTTCGCACTGCGATCAGCCCGTTTCTGGTCATGTTCGCTCCCGATGTCTCACTGGGGGAGCCGTGATTTCACTTTGGGAGCAACGCTGCTATTTCCGCCGCTGTTACCATCATAGCGTCAATCGATTCCCGGTGTTTGGCCCGATGGGGGGAAAACTCTCCTCGGCTGCCGCAGGTCCTTTTCCAATAGTATCCCTTATAACAGCAATTCGGGCCACTGTTTCTCCTGGCTCCCCCTGCGACGCGCCCTTTTTCGGCCCTCCCCTAAATGTGGCTCCCTCCGTTTCCAGTCTCCAATCCGGGCGTTTTTCCGCTATGGCCCATCATTGGCTTTGATGTTCGACCTCGCTCGGATTATCTCCTTCTGGTGTGGGCCAGCGTTCGTCACTACTCGGTGCACGCCAATGCTCATCCCCTTCCCGCTACAGGCCAGAACGGACCCGATCCAGGCTGGAGCGGAGTAGGAGGGCGATGGCGGCGGCCAAAATCACGAAAGCTGCTGTGTGGCTGCCGTACACCAAGGCCAGGTCCTGGACGCGCCGACCGCATAGGCCCGGCACCACCATCAGCAAGAAAGCTGTCAGCATACTTCCGAGGATGAAACGCCTTAGTCGCGGGGAGGTTCCCGGAAGGGCCAGCGCTGTGACTAAGGCGATTCCCGGAAAGATCAAAGTCACGGCGTGATGCTTCCAGGTCCTCTCGCTCAGGAGTAACATGCCCAGGACGATCCAGGCATATTCCGCTCCGCGCCGCCAGCCATGGCGTTCCCCTTCACAGGTCCGGCAGAGGTAAACCATCAGAACCAGAAACAGTATTCCCCAGGTTTTCGTCAGGACCCATGCAGCAGCGGGACTGAGATGCAGGACATTGTGGTACGCCGCTGGCACGGGGATGTCTCCTTCCTCGGCCGCCTGATAGCGAATAAACGAGGGACTATCCGTCAACAGGCGGTAGGTCCAGCCCACGAGGGATTGATTGGGATGTTCCGAAGTCACCTCTCCCTTGAGGAGGGGGCGTTCGATCATAAGCCGGTACCAATCGGCTAGCAGTTGCGTATTCCGTTCCCAGCCGAAGATGGCGGACGGCACCAGGAACCACCACACGATCAACCCCGCAGCGGTCGCGAGCAGAATGCGCCAGGAGCGCTTCCAGAGGAAATAGGGGACGAACAACAGCGGTGTCAGCTTGCAGGCAATGGCCAGCGAGAGGAGCGCTCCGGCGGCGGTGTCCCACTGGCGGCGCAGGCTTTCGAGCGAACCGGCGAGAAGGAAGAGAATGAAGATGTTGACGTTGTTGTGGGTCAGATCGCCGATGAGGGCTGGCAAGGCGATGGCCACGCCCACGATCTGCCCGGCTAAGGAGAGAGGCGGCGGTGCCATCAGACCTAGGCACCAGCGGATGGCCAGGAGCGCCAGGGCCGCCTTGACATACAACCACAACAAGGCCCCCGTCAGCGGCGGTAGCGCTGCGAAGGGCCACAACAGGATCGCCATGATCGGCGGATTGGGATACTCCTGCCGCCCCACGTAGATATTCTCCCCGGCGTACAGCTCATGGAGCATCCCCCGCCAGCGCAGGAAGGCGGAGCGTGTCTGGCGGCCCGCCTCATCAGGCGTGAGAACCTTGTGGTAATACTGCACCGAGATGATCGCCAAGCCCGCAAGCAGAGCTAGTGCCACTCCGAGGCGCTCGCGCCGCGCCACGGAGGGGACTTGGGCGGCTCCTTGCCAAAACTCCCGGCATTCCAAACGCGATCCGATCCATCGGAAAGCAAATCGGAGGAAAGCAAATCGAAAAGGCAGAAGTTTCATGACAGCATCCTTGCTCATTCGTCCGGTTTACTTCCGCTCGACCGGGAGGCCGATGAACCGCCTGTGCTCCGCTGTTGCGACTATTGCGGCTCCCTCCGCCCGATCAGGTGCCGCCGCTCCGTCTTCCCCTTCAGCGAGGCCCGTCTTCTCCCTTAGGAAGGCCCGCTCACATCTCCGTAAATCATGGGAGGACTAACTCAGCGGCTCGACCGTGACCTGGAGCGGCTGGGCGCCCCGGTGGACCTGTTCGGGGTCTGGACCGCAAGCCCGAATCTGGTCCGCTTTCAGCTCCGCCACCTCCAGAGGGCCAATCCAAACCGTGGACCGCCCTTTGTGGTGGGCCTCCAGCATCAAAGCCACGCATCGAGGCCAAGAGTAGCCGAAAACCTTGCGCAGCACCCCGACGACGAATTCCATCGTGTTGAGATCGTCATTGTGAAGCACGACGGCATAGGGCGGATGCCGCTGGGTGGTTGTTTCTGGTTCGGTATGTGGTATGGTGGAAGGTAGGGGCATGGTCATAAGGTCTACCGTGCTTTCCAGTTGCGGGTCCCTTGGAAACCGAGTCTGCCGCCGTCTTGTGGGCTGTCCCTTGCGTGAAGAGCAGGAACTGCTCTGTTTCGCGGCGCCCCCCATTATAAATCCCGGCGGTCTGGAAGCAATCGGGTCTTGGAGGGTGAGGGCGGGGTGGTGAGGAAGGCCTGGCTGTGGCGGGGTATTGGGTATAGCGTGGCCAACGGGCCGGGAATCGGTGAAGGTGACGCGCCAAGGCCTGGGGTAGACTTAAGAGCTAAAAGCAGGGACTAAAACATACAAGGGCCTGGGCCAAAGGCGGGAAAGGCCGCAGGGCTAAGAATTGGGGAAAAAGCCACGAAGGAGCGGGTGAGATGATGAATGTTGTCAGTCGGGTGGGAGAGGAGTCATCTCCTTTTGAGCAGACGGCAGGCGTTTGAGCCGACGACCGATGAGGGACTTTAGCGGGCCACGGAAGCCTTGCAGCGGCGGCAGAGCCAGTACCTCTGTAACAGGTGCTTGCCGCGGAGGTAGCGAATCGATTAGCATGCCGCCAAAGCAGATGGGCGGGAAGTTTTTCCAATCCATGGCGGACGATCACTCGTCAGACAGGTAGAGAGATCATGGCCAATACCGGCGTGATTCCGAAGGTCCGAGCGGGTAGCGGTCCGGATAGCGCCGCAGCCGTGGCAAACGTGACGGACTTGCCTGACCCTCCCAGCCCTGAGGACGCGTTGGTGGGCCTGTTCCAAAAGGTCCGGGATGAGTTGCTCAGCACCCTGATGTACCTGTTGGGGAATCGGGATGATGCCCAGGATGCGGCGCAGGAGGCGTTTCTGAAATGTTGGAGGAACCGCCATCAGGTGCACGAAATCCGGGATTTGCGGGCGTGGGTTTTCCGGGTCGCGCTCAACACGGCCAAAGATTATCAGCGCAGCGCCTGGCATCGCAAAACGCGACCGCTGCCGGAGGATGAAGTGATGCTGCCGGGATATGCGGACTGGGCCGGACAACATGTGGAGGATCAGGAAACTCTCGAACGCTTGCGCCGAGCCATCACGCACCTGCGCCCGGAGGAAAAGGAAGTCTTCCTCCTGCGCCAAAATGGCGAATTGACTTATGAGCAGATTGCGGAAATCCGGAATGTTCCTGTGGGCACGGTCAAGACGCAAATGCGCTCAGCCCTCATGAAGCTGCGGCAGGTGTTGAATCCGGAGGCGGGCCGCGGCGACTAGCCTCCGCCCGCGAGGACCCCGGCGTGATCTTTCCAGATAAAACCATCCGCCTTTCCCGGCTGGCTGAGCCGGTAGGGGGAGCCAGTAACCATGATGACGTGCGAACGCTGTGAGCAGTTGCTGCTCGATTATCTTTACGGCCTGGTGGAGAGTACGGAAGCCGAGGCCCTGGAGGCGCACCTGCGCGCCTGTGCTTCGTGCGCTGCAGCGCGAGGCCGGATGGAGCATTTGCAGAAACTGCTGGCCGCCGCTGCCCGCGACCGTTTCCCCCATGTCCGCTTCGATCCGCCCCGCTTCCAGGAGTGTCCGGTTCCGCGGCCTGTTTCGCTCCGCCGTGCTCCCTCCCGGCCTTCGCATCCGGCTCGCTGGCTGGCTTGGGCCGTCGCCGCTGCCATTTGGCTGACAGGACCGCTACTTTTGCTGACCTGGAGCCATCACCGCCGCCAGCTCCAGACCGCCCAGGCGAATTGGCAGGAAAGCCGCCAGTCCCTCATGGACATCGAAGGCCAGCTTCGACAGTATCAGCAGCAGCGCGAGCAACAACTGGCGGAAGCCCGCCGCCGCGTGGCTAGTGCGGAGCAATTGGCCCTTGGCTTACTGGATCGCTGGCTAGCCGAAAGCCGCAAGCTCCAACAAGCAGCGCCCGGTCCTATAGAAATCCACGGCCCCCCTCGACTCCAAGCGGGCGTTCCTAATCATCTGCTTCTCGTCTGGCGGGACACACGCCTGTCTGCCGGGGGACGCTTGCTCGCCGAGATTCGCGATCAGAACGATGCCGTCCTCTTCAGCCAACCTCTGGACCCGGAGCGTTCCGGCGAGCGGCAACTGCTGCGCATTCCCGCGCGACTCTGGAGGCAGGTGACGCCCCAGTCGGAGTTGTTCCTCGTTTTGGTCCGCGAGGATGAACGCACCCGTCATCGCAGCCCGATCCAGGAAAAAATTCGCCTGCAAGGGCCGTTGTATATCACCTTCCTCACGACGGATCGCACTCGCTATCGTCCGGGAGAGACGTTGTATTTCCGCTCCCTAACCCTGGATCGGGTGCATTTTCAGCCGCCGCCGCGAGAACAGTTTCTGGTCTATGCCCTCAAAGACCAGCATGGCCGGATTGTGTCTGGGCTGACGCAATCGGGGACCACGTCGTTGGTGCGGGCGGAAAACGGCGGGCAGGTCGTGCCGGTGTCTGGCCCGGATGGCCAACCGCTCCGGGGTGTCGGTTGCGGCGCCTTTGTCCTGCCACTGGACCTGCCCGAGGGGGAGTATGTCCTCGAGGTGAGCGAGCAGAAACATCCGGCAGGCTATGGCCCCCAAGCCGTTTTGCCGGCCCGTTGTACCGTGCGGATCGAACGGGGGCCGATGGAACAGCTCGCCAAACGTTTAGATTTCCTCGCCCCGACTTTCCGACCGGGTACGTGGGTTGAGGCCCAAGCCCTGGCCCACTTCCGCGGCCAGCCTGCAGCGAAATGGAAGGTGGAAGCAGATGCCACGGTGGATGGACATTCGGTCTCGGTGGAATTGACGCCCCACGGACATACCGACGAGCAGGGACTAGTCCGCCTCCGTTTCCCTCTGCCGCCAGAAGAGCGCTTGCCGCGAGGCGATGTGCGCTTGCAGGTCATCTTTCACACTCCTCAAGGACCGGAGCGAATCGCGCGAGCCGTGCCTGTCGCCGGTAAGCAGGTGGTCGTCGAGTTTTTCCCGGAAGGGGGACATCTGGTTGCAGGCGTCCCAAGCCGCGTCTATTTCCGAGCTACAACACCGGCCGGCCTGCCCGTGGATATCAGCGGCTTCATTACCGATGGCCAGAAGACCTTAGCCCACGTCAAAACCCTCCGAGACGCGGACCAGCCGGGTGTTAATCGCGGCTTAGGCCAGTTTACCTTTACACCAGAATTGGGCCGTCACTACTGGCTCCACCTCACGGAGCCATCTCACCTGAGCGCCCCCCTATTACCCGAAAGCTGGCGCCGCCAAGCGTCCCCCGCTTCGGTCGCTCTCGTCGGCGTCGCGGGGACTCTGAGCGCTTCCCGCGGCTTTCTGCTTCCCGCGCCCCAACCTTCGGGGGTGGTGATGCAGGTGCCGCAGCCGGTGACACAGGTAGGGGAGCCAATCCGCGTGCGGCTTTATGCCGTCGGCAAACCGCAGCGCCGGATCGTGGTGGGAGCTTACGTTCGTGGCGCCCTGCTGGAAACCCGAACGGTGACGCTGGCCAACGGGCGCTGGGAAGAAGTGGACCTTCTGAGCGATCCCCGCATCACCCTGGGAGGTGTGGTGCGCCTGACGGTCTATGAAGACTTGTCTCAAAGTGGTGCTGATGCTGATCTCCTCCCGATTGCAGAACGCCTGGTCTTCCGCCACGGCGGGCAGCGCTTGCAGATTCAGGCGGACATGCGCAAGCTGCCCGTGAAAGGGGCAACGGCTACTTCCCCCTCTGCCGCCGCTTTGCACCTATCGACCTATGACGAGAAGGGGCGGCCAACTCCGGCGATCCTCTATGCCGCGGTGGTCAACAGTGCGGATGCTCCTGGGCCACAGCAGCGGCTATTGACCACACATTTCCTCGTGGCCGGAGAAATCCAGTCTCCCGATGGACTGGAGTATGCCGACTTCCTGCTCAGCCAGCATCCCAAAGCGCCGGAGGTGCTGGACCTGGTGTTGGGTACCCAAGGCTGGCGCCGCTTCCGGGAATGGCCGGCCCCAAAGACAGCACTAGCCGCACCATTGGCTCCTGCCGCTCCCGCTGCTGCCATGCCGCCGATTTCAGACAAGATAGAGCGGCCTTGGTACGGCTCCTCGCCGGCCCTCATCACGCGACTCGGACCCACCCCGGAAGAGGCCCGCGAGCGGCTTATCGAACAGTACTGGCCCCGCTACGAACAAGCGATGCACCAATGGGAGCAAGCCCGCCAGCACCTTGCCGAATTGGAAAGCGACCCGCGCCAGCAGGCCATCCTTCAGCAATTCCATCTGCGTGTTTTGTCCCAACAAGCGGCGACAGAGCAAGCCAGCTATCAGCAAGAAGCGGCGATGCAAATCTGGCAAGCGTGGCAACAGGCACGTCCTACCATGCTAGCCCTCGGCATTTTCTTCACTCTCCTCTGCCTGGTCGCTGCCGTTCGCCGTTGGGGCGACCCCCTGCCTTGGGGAGTCAGCACCGCCGGACTGCTCTTCTCGGTCCTGGCAATGTGGTTCCTCCTCGATGGGGACAGAACTTTGCAAGGTGCGGCTCGTCCCCACGGCGATCCTCACGCCGCGACATCGGCTCAGCAGGTCGGCGAGAACAGGTTGCCCAAGTCCGCTGAGTCTGCTTTATCCACTCAGGGTGGGCAGTCTATGTTCCGTCTGAAGGAGTTGGGGCAATTCCCTCACCCTGCTAATATTCCAAACCCTGCCGCTGCGCTTCCTAGCGTTGCTTCGACGTTACCCGAATTTTCCAACAGAACTCCAGGATCACTCCAGAATAAAATGGAGTTGCCGCGAATAGACGCAGGGTCTCCCGCCCGGTCTGGCATCCTTGGCCCTGATAAAGACCGGACGGCTATGGAACTGGCTGGCCTGCCCCCGCCGAAGCAAGGAAGTTTTGGGAAAGCCCCAGCCGCACGCATTCCCCTGGATTGGGCACAGGAGCGAAACGAGGAAGCTCGGCGGCGCCAGAATGTTGGTTCCACGGGAGGGGAACCAAACCTGCCCTATTCCGTCAGGCCGCCTCGATTTCCAGGACAACCACCCCCCTCTCCGGCTGCCTCGACGAATGTGCAAGCTGGACCCGTCTCACCGGGTGGAAGTGGCATTGGTGCGGCCTTGCCGGACCGTGGAGGCCCAGCAGAGCGGGAAATGACCGATCGCGCCCGCAAAGTTCAGGAGCAAATCCAGGAGCTTAGCCGAAGTCTCGCCCAAGCTGAGGCCCTCGCCCAGCGGCTGAACTATAACCGTGCCGAGTTGTTGCAACGGGCCTGGGAACTCAAGCAGACGAAGGAGGGGCCAGAGGCTCTCCGTTCCGAGCACGACTCAGTTCCCAGCAGGCTAAAGTTAGAAACTGTGAGAACACCCTCGGCGAAAACGCGGCAATCTTCGGAGCCTGACAACAAACAGGACGAGGCGAATCAACGGCAGAACTGGCAAGTGTTGGAGTTGCTTCCGCCAGCCGCTCCTCCCCTGGTGGTCCGGGAATACGCCCCAGCGTTACCCCTGCCCGACTCACACCAGTCTGGAGACACCCTCCTGTGGATGCCCGTGATCATTGTCCCTGAAAGCGGCCAAGTGCAACTGCCACACGTCCTGGGAACGGCGCAGGGAGGGTATGACCTCATTGTGGCCGGCCATACCCAAGACGGTCGGCTGGGAGCAATCCGGACGCCGCTGTCGCAGATTTCGCCTCAACCGAGCCGTTGACGCCGCCGCGGATGCCGCCTGCACGTTTTCTGCTGATCCCGCCGATGGCGCCGCTAGGATCGGCCTTGCCCCTCCCATTTCCTTACTGTCCCGGTGCAATGCGCCCCGCTTTCTGGCCGATAGGCGCCATCAGGGGTACTACGCATGATGCCGAGGAACCAAACCAAAGCCAAAGGTCCGAGCCACGCGCGCGTTCCGCGGTGGGTTTTTCCCACTCTCGGCGTGATCGTGCTGGGAGTCGGCTTGCCGCTGTCGGTTCGCGCTCAAACCGTCGCTGTCATCGGCACTGAAACCGGAGGAGTTCCGGCCCCAGATGCCGGCCGGGTCGAAGAATCGGGAGTTTCGGGACCAAAAACTGCTTCCGACCCGCCCTCACCTCTACCCTCTGGCAAAGCGGTGGAGCCTTCAGGCCATCTGATCCGGCGTAAGGACTGGGAAGCCCGCCTCAAACCCGTTTCTCCCTTACCTCCTGCGGCAGAAGCGCCGCGGTGGAACATCACAGCCGCAGTCGGCCCCCCCTTCGGGCCGGGGTACTATCCCAGCGGTTGGCCTTACGGACCCCGCGTGGCGCCGCCCTGGAGTTATCCCGGTTTGGCCGCTGGTCCCTATGTGGGTTATCCCTGGGGTTTTCCAGGTTATTCTGCGCGGGCCGGCAGTTTCTGGTCCAATGGTCTGAGTCTCTATGGTCCGCCTGTGCCAGTGTACGGTCCCATTCCGGGGGTTTTTGGTAACGAAGACTTGGTCCGCCAATGGCGCGCGGTTCCTAATCCCGGTTTCCCGTTTGGATGGGTGGGCATTTTCGCGGCCTCGCCCCGCGTGAAGAATCCCACTGTCCGCGTCTGGCCCGCCCTGGAAGCAATCGGCGAAACCACTCCGGGCCACTCTCCCAGCATCGCTCCCAGCACGCCGGATGCGCCGCTTCCAGGATCAACCCTCCCCTTGCCTCGCCCCACGTCGTCCGCCGGATGCCTTACCCTCTCCATCCGCGTACCCCAACCCGCCGCTGAGGTCTGGATCAACGATTACAAAACGCAACAGACCGGGTTGGAGCGGTTGTTTGAATCTCCTCCCTTGCCAGAGGATCGCTTGTACGACTACCAGGTGACGGTCCGCTGGCAACAGGGGGGACAGTGGCGGCAGGAGAGCCGGCGGGTCCAGGGCCGCCCTGGCGAAGTCCTGCGCGTGGACTTTACCCGATAACTGACATATGGGGGCGATTTCTTCGCTCGAAAGGTCGAGGAACACACGCTGGGAAGGGGCCGCATCACCTCCGCAGTGACTTCAGAGAGCGAGTTTACGTCAGGGAGTGAGTTTACTTCAGGGAGCGAGCCAACTCTGGAATCCTCGATGTGACGGATATGTCTCACCTCAAAACCTTCTGTGTCGGCCAGGCACAGAGGGCGTGTTGGGGCGGTCCTTGCCGGGGGTGCATGTGCATCCTTTCACGCGATCGTCCGGCTTGGCATTGCCTTTGCATCCCTCCCTAGTCGGGTCGGAACACGCCGCATGGACCATTCCGGAGGGAGACATCATGAGCCAAACAGGATTGGAAGCCTTCGACAGCACGATTCAGACGACCAACATCTGGCTCAACGGGATCATGGAGCGGATGGGTTGGACAGATCGACATCGGGCGTATAGTGCCCTGCGGTCGGTGCTGCATGCGTTGCGGGACCATATGACCGTGGATGTGGCGGCTTCGTTTGCGGCTCAGCTTCCTTTGCTCATCCGCGGGGTGTTCTACGAAGGCTGGCATCCGGCGGGCAAACCGATCAAAGACCGCCATCGCTCGGCCTTTCTGGAGCAGGTCCGTCGCGAGTTTCGGGGCTACCCGGAGGCCGACATCGAGGAAGTGGTCAAGGCGGTGCTGCAAGAGATCTCACGCCATGTCACGACGGGGGAAGTCGAAGGGGTGAAGCAAATCCTCCCCCATGAAATTCGGGCGCTTTGGCCGTGACCACCTGAGTGGGTTTCGGAACAGACGGGTCCATCCCTGCGCACAGGACGGAATGGCAGGGGGCAGGCAAAGATAGGAGCCTCCCTGCTCTTCCGTCTCGGTGTTCCTTCGGGTATCCTAAACGCGAATGGGCTGCCGTTTCTTCCCGGATGGAACGCCGCAGTTCCCTCAGCGGGTAGCCCGAAAGGAGGGAGTTAGAGCTGCTCGTGCTACGGTGGCAAATCTCAACCCAGCTTCCCGACAATGAGGAAAAGGAGAGCTTGTCCATGCAACTGCCCATGCAGATCACCTTCCACAACATGGAACCGGATGCGGATGTCGAACAGATGGTCCGGGAGCGGGCCAATAAACTGGAACGATTCTACGAACGCATCATGTCCTGCCGGGTGGTGATCGACATTCCTCACCGCCATCACAAAAATGGCAACATGTATCAGATTCGGCTGGATATTACTGTGCCTGGCGGGGAGATTGCCGTCTCGCGGGAAGCACCGGGCCACACTCCGGCCAAGGCCCTCCCGATTGCGATCAAGGAAGCGTTTGAAGCGGCCATCCGCCAGTTGGAGGATTACGTCCGCAAGCTGCGGCATGATGTCAAGCACCTGGAATCTCTGCCGCACGCCAAGGTCCGGATCGTCTTCCCCGATCAGGATTATGGCTTCCTGATCACTGCGGATGGGCGGGAAATCTACTTCCACAAGAACGCCTTGGTCAACGCGGAGCTGCGGGACTTACAGCCGGGGACCGAGGTGGCCTTTGTGGAGCAGATGGGGGAGAAGGGACCCCAGGCCAGCACCGTGCGGGTGGTGGGCCGGCATGGCCACGCTTGAGACGCTGGAACGGACCCTGCCGTAGCGTCCGCCGGTCAGTCGCCGACGGTATCGGGGGCGAACCCCCGGCGCAGTTGATTGATGGTCACAGTGCGCGGCCAGAGGAATTGGAGCAGATAATCCGGCCCGCCCGCCTTGGACCCGATGCCACTGCGTTTGAAGCCCCCGAAGGGCTGCCGTTCCACCAAAGCACCAGTGATCTTTCGATTGATATACAAGTTCCCAACTCGGAACTCGGCAATGACTCGGCGCAGATGTTCCGGATGGCGTGTGTAGCAGCCGCCGGTGAGAGCGTAAGGGGTGCCATTGGCGATCCGCAGGGCATCCTCCAAGTCTTTCGCCCGCAAGACGGCCAGAACAGGACCGAAAATTTCCTCCTGAGCCAGCGGCGAGTCTTCGGGAACATCCGTGAAGATCGCCGGTCCGACGTAAAACCCCTGCTGTGCCAGGGGGCCTACCGAGGCGCGGTACACCAGGCGGGCATAATGTTCCGCCGCGGCTATGGTGCTCTCGATTCGCTGCCGCGCTTCGGCGTCGATCACAGGACCGATAAAACACGACGGGTCATCCGCCGGAGCGATCACCAGGCTGCGGGTTGCCTCGATTAGCCGATCCAGAAAGGCCTTATAAATCGGCTCCAAAACGATGACTCGCGAACAGGCCGAGCATTTCTGGCCGCTGTAACCAAAGGCCGAATCCACGACTCCTTTGACCGCTTCATCCAAATCGGCATCGGCATCCACGATGATTGCGTTTTTTCCCCCCATCTCCGCAATCACCCGTTTGACGTGATCCTGGCCTGGAGGAGTACGCGCCGCCGCCTCCTGAATCCACAAACCGACTCGCATCGAGCCGGTGAATGTGATGATCGAGACATCGGGATGTTCCACGAGGATCGGGCCGATCTCTTCCCCGATTCCGGGCAGGAATTGGACGACATTCGGCGGTGCTCCCGCCGCCTGAAGGCAGTCCATCAATTGGGCCGCCACGACCGAGGATTGCTCCGCGGGTTTGAGAATGACAGTATTCCCGGCGACCAGAGCAGCCGTGGCCATGCCGGTGAGGATCGCTAGCGGAAAGTTCCAGGGCGCGATGACCACAGCGACTCCCCGCGGTTCGTAAAAGTACAAATTGTCCTCTCCCGGCACATGGCAAGTCCGTGGCACCGCCAGGCGGAGCATCTCGCGCGCGTAATACTCGCAGAAGTCGATGGCTTCGGCGACATCAGCGTCGGCCTCACGCCAGGGCTTGCCAGTTTCGTAGATGATCCAGGCGCTCAGGTCCCAGCGACGTTGGCGGAACTCCTCGGCCAGACGGCGCAATAGCTCGGCGCGTTCTCGCACTGGTGTGTCCCGCCAGCGGGGGAAAGCCTGGCGAGCGGCCGCAATCGCCGCCTGGGCCTGCTCCGGGGAGGCCAAGGCAACCCGGCCCACAATCTCCGCTAGGCGCGACGGATTGACGCTCTCCAGCCAGCGGGCACCTGCCACGGCCTGCCCCGCAATCACCAATGGATAGGTGCCGCCGAACTGACTGCGGACCCGCTGCAAGGCCGCACGCATCTGTTCCTGCGCCCGGAGTCGGCTGAAGTCAGTGTGCGGCTCATTGCGGAACGCCGGCCAATCGGGTAGATCCGCCGGGGATAGGAACGGTCCATCGTTTGCCGATGACAGGGATAGTCCATCGTCTCCCCTTCCACCTCCTGACATTGGGCGAATAGGATGGGACGGAGGGGAGGGTTGGGACATCCGTAGAGAAGTAGGCGTAGCAGCAGCCTGATTCTGGGGATTCATGAGTAGAACCTCCTCGGAGGTTCCCTCCGCGAACCCTTGGCGGAGGAAGGAATCATTCGATGAGTTTTCCAACAGACGGCGGACTAAGTAAGCCATGCCGGGTAAAAGTTGGCCAAAGGGGGTGTAGATTCGGACGCGGCAGCCTAACGACCGCAGGGCGTCCTGAATGGGTTCCCCCATGCCATAGAGCATCTGGAACTCAAAGCGGGGCAGCGGCATTTCCCGTGCTTCGGCAGCGGCTAGCACGTGAGCCAGACTGCGAATGTTATGGCTGCCAAAGGCGGGGCGCAGCCATTCGCTTTGTTCCAGGAGGAAATCGCTGAGCTGCTCAAAGGCAGCATCGCTTTGCCACTTGCGCGTGAAGACGGGAACGGGCCAGCCGTTCTGGGCTGCGAGGACTGTTTCGTAATCCCAGTAGGCCCCCTTGACCAGCCGAATCCACACGGGATAGCCCCGGACGCGCTGGGTCCACTGGAGCAGCTCCTGGAGGTCGGCGGGTGTCTCCTTCAGATAGGCTTGCAGGGCGATGCCGACGTCAGTCCAGTCCCGGAACTCTGACTCACTCAGAACATCTCGGAAGATGTGCAAGGTCAAGTCCTTGACCGCATAATGTTCCATGTCGAAATTGACGAAGGCGCCGCGTTGCCGGGCCAGGCTCAGGATGGGGCGTAGGCGCTGGCGGACGGCGCCGCTGACCCGCTCCGGATCCATCGGGTCGAATTGGCTGTAAAGTGCAGAGAGCTTGATCGAGATGTTGACGCGGGGGATAGGTCCGCGATCATCACGATCGAGCAGGGGTTGTTCCGGCCAGGAGTGGACGCTCGGTGTCAGTCCTTCGAGCAGGTGGAGGTACTGGCGTTGCACAGCATCGGCTTCCGCCTCCGTGAGGGTGGCTTCGCCGAGCAGGTCCAGGGTGAAAGCCAACTGGCGCTGGCGCAAAACCTGAAGGGTTTGCAAGACTTCTTCGAGGGAGGTGCCGGCGATGAAGCGGCGCGCCAGGCGGCGGACCGACCACTGGGCGAGAGTGGCGAGCCAGCGCGACGGCAGTCCCCGTCGCGGTAAAAGGGGCAGAGTTGCCTGCACCCACCGGGGCAGATCGCTCTGCGCTTCCCGGAGGTAGGCGAGGAGATGGTCAGCGACATCCTCGGCCTGGGAGAGGGTGGGCAACGTATCGACAAAACGGAAGAGCTGGACCTTCAGCGCGCTATGGTGCATGCCGAGGCGCAAGAGGTGGTCATCGAACCAAGTGCGCGACAGGGGCTGAGGGGCGAACTGCTCCGCCCGCGCAAAAATTTCCCGGCCCCATTGCTGGGTGCGGTCCTCGATGGCCGCGGCGGAGATGGGCACTGTCGGCTCACGACCCATTGCTACTGGTCCTGATTCTCGAATCCCTGACTCGCTCCCGAAGCGGCGGCGCTATCCCATGGTTCCACCCGTATGCTACGCTTGTTCCACCGATATGCTACGCTGTAGCATGAGTAGCATGATCAGCAAAGGCGCAGCGAGAAATCGCGCACAGCAGTCTGCACCATTTTACGAGTGATAACCATGACGATTGACAAAATCGGCAGGTTCACGGTCTTGGAAACCCTCGGTGGAGGCGCTCACAGTAGCGTCCTCCGCATTCGCCGCGAAGAGGATGGGCGCGAGTATGTCCTTAAGCTCATCTCCATTGATAGTCCGGAAGACCTGAAATATCTCGACCAGGCCCGGCATGAGTTCCGCGTCGGGCAGATGCTCCAGCATCCGAACTTGGTCAAGGTGTACGCCCTGGAAGTCGAGAAGGGCTGGTTCACAGGGCCGAAGAAGGCCCGCCTGCTCATCGAATATGCGCCGGGCACGCCGATGGACAAGCTCCCCTTGCTGCGCCTGCCGAAACTGCTGCGGGTGCTGGAACGGATCGCCGACGCCCTCACCCACATGCATAAGCAAGGGGTCTATCACGGAGATATGAAACCAGGCAACTTGATCTACGATCGCGGCACGCGGGTCAAGGTCATCGACTATGGCTTAGCCTGGATTAGGGGGGAAGGCAAGAACCGCGTGCAAGGAACGCCGGAATACATGGCCCCGGAGACGGTGGAGCACAAGATCATCAACGAACGGACGGACATTTACAACTTCGGCGCCACCATGTACCGCTTGACCACCTTGCAACTCCCCCCCTGCTGGGTGCCTCCGGAAGGCGGATTGCCCCTAAATTCTCGGCTATTCCTGGAACAGCTCAAGCCGGTCCGTTCGCTCAATCCGGCGGTTCCTGAGCGACTGGCGGAGTTGATCCACGCCTGCCTCCAACCGAATGCCCACAAACGCCCCGAACGGATGAGCGTGATTCAAGGGGTGCTCGATGAATTGGCCGATGCCGCTGCCGCTCAGCTCGATCCTGCGGAATGGGAAGAGTGAAACTGCGAAATCGTGTCCCTAGCAGCCTCTTGCGACTATTTCTAGGGTTTTTCTGCACTGCAAACGAAGGAAGTACGAACGTCCTCCCTTTCCACAACCGCGCCCACTATGACTAGAAGTTCAAGTGCCGCGAGGGGGTACTACGATTGTGACACGGCGAGGCCCGGTTTCAGACCATACAAGAGGGCGGCGGGCCGCGATACGGGAAGGGCGGCTGCGGGTATGGCATCCATGATCCAGCGATTGATGCGGCGCAAACCCTGGAGATACCAGGGCGAGCCGAAGGGCCAGCTTTCCTGCTGCACCGCCGCTCCCAGACGGCGGTAGTGAGCGGCCAAGCGGCGGATGGCCGAACGGGATAGGGGGGGGCGTACTTCTGCTCCCAGAAACAAACGCAGACCCGGTCGGATCGCTTGGCCGAGCGTTCCTTGCCGGATGTGTTCCGCCGCGGGATGGAGCAAAGCCAGGCCAGAGATCGCCCCCAGATAGGAGGCAGCCAAACGTTCGGCTAGCACGGCAGCCTGACCGACACCGATGACGTAGACCCGCGGGTTGGGGGTGCTCCAGCGTTGGCAGGCCGCATCGAGCAGGCGTTGCAGATAGCCGATGTCAGCCGGCTGTCCTTCCGTCCAGCTCCAACGGATCTGGCCGTAGCTATTGGGAGTGACAGGGCGGCTGCCGCGGGGGCAGAGCACGATGTAGTTGCGGTTGCTCAGGTGGGGTACGCGCGCCAGAGTTTCCCACTCGTCGCTGCCGTGAGGATGGAGTAGCAGAACTAACGGGTAGGGGTATTTCGGCTGGTATTCCGCGGGAAGGAAGACAGGGCAGGGTCGGCGGCGCGCTCCCGGCACCCGCAATTGGCCCGGACCGGAAGGTTTGCTTCGGCGGAGCCGGTAAAAATCATCGTCCGGCATAGATCGCTACCTGTTGGAAGGGGTCTATTCACCCGTCAGGGCGTTCGTGCTGCTGGCGACCACCCTCTGTCACGCCTTGCTCTAGCGGAGGGTGTGCGACAACTCTACGTTGAGTTGCCCGCACATTCAAGGCAAAGACGCCACTTCTTGAGGAAAAATCGCCACGAGAACGATTTTTCCGCGCGATTACTCCGACTGCACATATTGCAGTGGAATGGGAAAACGGCGCGAAGTCAACCGACTCTGGCGATTTCAGCGGCTTTTTCCCGCTTGTGGCCATCGGGCGCGCGGAGTAACTGGCCGGATCGCTGCCATCCGTCTATCCGCAGCGCTCCGCACAATCGGAGCGACGCACAGACTCCGTCCGCCGCCCGACGGATTTTCGCCAGAGGAGAGTTTTTTAGACTGTCAGCCGCGACCCGGAAGAGCCGCCCGGATCCAGCAAGCCGCGCTCGTGCAGATAATTCAGGATCATCGCCACCCCCTCTTCCACACTCTGACGGGAAGCGTCGTAGGTTAGTTCCGGATGAAGGGGGGGTTCGTAAGGATCGTCGATGCCCGTGAAGCCCATGCCGCGCCCGGCAGCCACAGCAGCCCGCGCCTGCTGATACAGCCCTTTGGGGTCCCGCTCCTCGCACCAGGATAACGGCGTGCTCACGTAAATCTCGATAAACGGCAGCGGGCCGCCCTTGTTCTGCTCGTGAATCCGCCGTACTGCATCCCGGTCCTTGCGATAGGGGCTGATGAAACTGGTCAGGGCAAACACCCCGGCGTCAGCAAACAGGCGGGCCACCTCCCCGATCCGCCGGATGTTCTCCTCTCGATCCGCCGCACTGAAGCCCAGGCCAAAGCGCCGCGCCTGCTCTTCCGAATACCCCCGGCTTTCCATGAGGATCTTTGGCCCGGCGTTCAGTCCGAAGCGGATATTGTCGCCATCGAGCACATAGGCGGCGTGGCCCCGCTGGATCAGCACCTGTTCCAGGGCCACGGCCAGCGTGCTTTTGCCGGAACCCGATAATCCGGTGAACCACAGCGTTCCCCCGCTTTGGCGGAGCAACGCTCGCCGCTCCTCACGTGTCACCGCGCCGGGATGATAGAAAATCTGAGTGGGTTGAATGGTTTCCATGGGTGATCGCCTTCCTCTTTCCAACTCACCTCGCATACCGTTTTTCCCCCACGAGGGAGAAGATGTTTTAGTCTGAACCGCCTGTTGTGTCTGGGTGGGGGCTTATGGTCCTGGGCAGAGAGCTGATTGTGACAGAAGGGACGTTCTGAAGGCCATGTCCCCGTTGAGGGGGATTCTCCTTCCTGGGAACTGGCCGCGTTTTCAGGGTCCAGCCACGCGAAACTCAACCGCTGCCGACGGCCCGCTCCGGCGCCCCGCTGCATCGCTCACTTCGACCGTGGCCGTATAAACCCCCGGTTGCTCCGGCACCGGGAAGGCACAGAGCAGGTAGTAATCCCGGACTGGTCCGCGGGTGTAACGGTTCTCCTCGAAGCGCATGACCGGCACACGCCGCCGGCGGTCCGAGGGATCGGGCATAGACACGGGTTGGCCATGGGCATCGCGGATGACAACCGAGGCCTGGACCTGGATGAGCCAGCTTTCCCCGCGGGGTCCGCGACTTGGCTGTCCCCCGATGTTGCGGACCTCGATGTAAAGCTGAGCCAAGTCGCCAGGGCGATAGGGTGTGTTTGCTGGCCACAGTTCGTACCGTCGGTAGCCATGCACGGGGTGGCAGAAAGCGACGGTTCCCAGGCGTAGGGCGGCGTATTTTTCCAGCCGATCAGTCAGGGCTTGGAGTTGCCCCACCAGCTCGGCGGCAGCCTGGGCATCTTCACGCCAGCGTGTCGCTGCCCCGCTGCTGAGAATCGGTAACAAGGCCAAAACAAAATCCTGGTTTTCCGCCTCGAGCATGGCCAGGGCATCCAGGGCACGCTCCGGTTTCCCCTCCACGTGGGCGCGGACCGCCGCCAGCAGAGGAGGGTCTGGTCCTGGGGAAAGAGCCGCTGCCGCGGACGAGACCGGCCATACTGTCCAATTCTCGAACCGCTCCCGTCCGCCTTCCGTAGGCCGTTCCCCTCCTATTGGGCCGGGCGGCGAATGTTTCGTCTCCCCTCGATCCAGCCGGTCGGCTGCGCTGGGTGTCTCAGAAGAGCTTGGCCCTGCCAGGGGACCTGCGTTTCCTTCCGCCCGGCGCACCACCTCCCCCGGACGGCTCGGATAGCTGGCAAAATCCGTCACGGCTAAGGGAGGCGCCGGCGGACCTTCAGGCGGCGACTTGACCCGGCCTTTTTTATCCCCCTCGTCGAGTGCCGGGGGTGCAGGCCAGGGAAAAAGGGTCTTGCAGCCACAGACACCCGCCCACCACAAGCATGCGCTCACCAGGCCGATCCGCCGCCATTGGCTCCATTCCATTGATCCTCTCACCGTGGGGTGGTTCACCGTCTGAATCCTGCGAGCGGCCGGGTTGCTCCCCAGTCATGAATCCAACCCGCTGTCCCATACCTTGACCCTCCGTTGGCGCCAAGCCGACTCCGTCCCCTGCTACCTCGGTTTCGGTACCGGCACGCATCTCCCCTCCGCACGCTTGGCTTTGGGAACCGCTTACCTCACGCGGCCCTCTCCTCGGGGCAAGCTTGGGATCGCTTTTGACCCAATCGCCTCAATAAATGCTTGTGATCGGCGAATCTCCAAGTTAGACTAGTGGTGGATGTGATGGATAGGACAAACATCCCTTGGTGTGATAAACTTCCTGCGGGAGGTCAATCACCATGTATCGCCGAATGATCGGAATGATTGTTCTGCTGGTGATTTGTACAACTCTGGCCTCGGGACGGGCACAACCCCCGGTGGAGTCTCAACCTCCACGGGAAGCGGGCCAAGCAGATAGTTTGGTTCCCCTGACCAGGGGAATCAAAGTTCTGCTGAATGTCTACTTGCCCCTGGATTCCGGAAAAAACATTAGGGTGAACATCCATTACTACTCCGATCGTACGACGATCATTCCCCTGCCGGTGTGGGTGATTGTGGGAGAACCGGAGGTCTTCCTAGAAGGGAAGTGGCAAACCCGACCGCCAGTTTGGGCACCGCAAGCCGGGGATAGCAAAAACCCGCTCAGGATCCGCTTTCGCCTCCTCAATCTGCTAGCAGACGAGAAGACCCGCAAGGTCGTATACGATCATTTACGCCAAGTGGCCAAGTCACAACCGAATCAGGTCCAAATCCACTTCGATCAACCAAAACTCGCGGAGGATAAGTTTACTGTCTCATTGTTTCGCGTCAGGGATAAAGGGCCCCTGATGTTGGTCGCCGGTCCTCAGCAGATCTCCCAAGTATGCCTTCAAGATTCAGAGGGGGGATGGGTCGAAATGGAGATCCCGCCTCAGAATTTATCCCCGGCGCCTCAATTGCAGCAATTGCGTGTTCAAGTTCACGGTCCGATATATGCCCAACTCCGGCGGGAGCAAATCTCCGCCACGGTCAGCCAGCTCCGCTACTCGTACCACCAACTCCTCAACGATATCAAGCCGAAGTATCACTCGGCCCAGCCGGATTATCTCCTCTTCTTCCCTACAAAACAAGGTGTAGCGGAGCAACAGACCAGCTTTGATCGATTCCTGTTCCAGTACCTCTCGATTGAGTTGTCCGTGCGGCAGGACCTTTCGGCCAACGACCGCACCTTTCCCGAAAGCATGCTCCGTGAACTCGTTCGCATGACCATCAAAGAGGTGGAATTGCAACAAATTCAGGACCAGCAGACCGTGACGATCCTGCTCGGCCAGCAGGTCCACATCACGGCGACCTTGGGCGAAATCCGCCAGCTTGCCTCGAAAAAGCGGGCAGAACGGGAGCAGGCCCTCAAGGAAGCCCTCGATCGTCACTACAAGTATCAGCAGCAGCAATCGCGGGAAAGCAGCTCTGAGAGTTCCTCGCAAAAAAGCAGTGTTCGGGGTGGGGGGATTTCCGTGGGATTCCGAACCCCTGTCTACGGTGTGACGGCTTCGGGGACTTACTTTGAGGGGGGCTCCAACAAATCCAGCAACAAGTCCTCTGAGAAATCCTCCGAAGCGTCCAGCCAAGAAAACGACTACAAACACAATCTCGAATACCTCCAAAAAGCTTTGGATGAATTGCAGCAACACTTCCAGGGGAGCATGAAAACCCTCTCCGGTGTGGCTCTGAACCAGAAGTCTCTCAGCCAAAGTTTCGAGCAGCTTGAAGGGAGCTACAAGCAGTACCAATTCGTCACAGATTGGTATCGCTACGATTGGCCGCCTATTTCCTTGACCATGTCCGCCGACATTCTCGGCTGCATGCAGATGATGGAGGAGCGGTATCGGCAAGTCACGGATGCAGAACAGAAACTGCAACAATCCCTGGAGGCGGCCAACAAACAGCTCCAGGTGCTGCGTGCTGCGATGCAGGACAATGCCAAGGACTACCAGAAATTCTGGCAGCTGCTCACTCGCTGCCAGCAGGAGTTGGCGGAAATCCAGAAGCAAGTCAGCCAACTGCCGCAGGGCAAACTCCAGGAGAACATCCGGCAACTTTCGCAGCGACTGGAGATGCTGGAAATGTTCCTGGTCGGGCAAGCTCAACGCGTGTTGGCAGGACATCAAAATTACGTTTACCGCGTTGCGGCAAGCCGGGATGGTGGTGTGGTGGTGTCGGGGGGGAAGGATGGTCAGGTGTTGGTGTGGGATGGTGTGCGTGGTCAGTTGCGGCATCGGCTGGAGGGGCACAGGGGTGGGGTGTTGGGTGTTTCCGTGAGTGGTGATGGTGGTGTGGTGGTGTCGGGGGGTAGTGATGGTCAGGTGTTGGTGTGGGATGGGAGGAGTGGTCAGTTGCGGCATCGGCTGGAGGGGCACAGGGGTTGGGTGAATGGTGTTTCCGTGAGTGGGGATGGTGGTGTGGTGGTGTCGGGGGGTAGTGATGGTCAGGTGCTGGTGTGGGATGGTGGGAGTGGTCAGTTGCGGCATCGGCTGGAGGGGCACAAGGGTTGGGTGTTGGGTGTTTCCGTGAGTGGGGATGGTCGGGTAATAGTGTCTGGGGGTGAGGATAGGACGGTGCGGGTGTGGGATGTAGAGAGTGGGCGATTGCTCCATACGCTAGAGGGGCACAGCGATTGGGTGCGGGGTGTCTCCGTGAGTGCTGATGGTCGGCTGGTGGTCTCAGGAAGTGATGATCGCACAGTGCGGGTGAATTACCTGCCGTTGATAGCACTTACCAAAGCCAATCCGCGTTAGGGGATGAGCTTGGATTCGAGATAAACTCAGCCTCAGGTTGGCCGGCTTTATGACAGGAGGGGGGTATGGCCCCCTCCGTCTCATTTTCCTTGGACTTCTGGGTGGTGTGTTCCGGATGTGCATCAAGTAAGGGCGGAGGGGAGCTTGCAGCTCGTTCAGGGGGTAAGATTTTCGCCTCAGAGGTGGCAATTTGGCCGGCCGGACCATATTAGTGACGATGGGGAAAGGGAAAAGGTCGTGGTGAGCGTCGTGCAAGTCCTTCCAGTCATGGGCAGGCGCATGAGTACAGGATACTGGCTAGGGGTAGACCTGGGCGGGACGAAAATCCTGTCGGGACTCTTCGATGCCGAGATGAAACTGGTGGCTCGGTCCAAGCAGCCGACGGCGGCGGAGGGCGGCCCCAGTGCGGTCATCGGCCGGCTGGTCCAGGGGATCGAAGCCCTGCTCAAGGAGGCCGGCGTGGAGTTGCAGCAGGTGCGGGGGATGTGCATCGGCGTACCGGGGCAAGTGGAGATTGGCACCACGCGCGTCCGCTACGCACCGAACCTGGATTGGCGGGAGGTAGACATCCGACCCCTTCTGCCGGCGCATTGGACGTGGCCGCTGATCGTGGAAAACGACGTGCGTATGGGAACGTATGGGGAGTTCACCTACGGGGCAGCCCGCGGCTCGCGGCATGTCCTGGGCGTCTTCGTGGGCACGGGAGTGGGCGGCGGGCTGATCATCGACGGCAAGCTATACACCGGCTTCAACGGCAACGCCGGCGAGTTCGGCAACCTGGTGGTCCACTGGCGGCAGGGGACGATCCTGGAACACATCGCCGGACGCAAGTTCATGATGAAGCGTGCCAAGGACATCCTGGATGATGCCCCCAAGCGGGTCCGCAAGGAGTGGAAGGGGATAGATTTGGCCCATGTGCGTAGCTCGCAGCTTGCCGAGTTTTATCAGCGGGATGATCCAGTGGCGGTGCAACTGGTGGATGATGCAGCCCGTGCTTTGGGTGCGGCGATCGGCGGTGTGGTCAATTTCCTTAACCCGGAGGTGATCGTCATCGGTGGCGGGGTTACGACGGCCTTGGGGGACAGTTTCATCGAGCGCATCTGGGAGATTGCCCGCCGCTATACGCTGCCGTATGCCGCCGATGGAGTGCGCTGTGTCATGGCGGCGTTGGGGGATGATGCGGGCATCATCGGCAGTGCGGCCTATGCCCAGGCCCAGGTGTCAATGATTTCCGCCGCGGATGTAGCTTGAGTAGGGCACGAGTAAGCTGCCCCACCGGCGCTGTCCTCCCCGGTTTTCTGGTTCCGGAGAGCGAGGAGTGCCACGGAGCGGGGAAGGGGCAGGCCGGAGACGCCGGGGGAATCCATGAATCCAGCATGGCGTGCACGTTATGAGGTGGCGCGGACGGCGGTGCGCCAGGCGGGGCAATTGGCCCGGCGCTACTTCCATGCCACGGCCCTCGCGGTGGAGCAGAAGATCGATCAGACGCCGGTAACCGTCGCGGACCGCGAAGCGGAAGCCTTGCTGCGCCACGTGCTGACCGACGCTTTCCCTGACGACGGCTTTCTCGGCGAAGAGTACGGCAACCAAAATGGCTCCTCCGGGTACCGCTGGATCGTCGATCCGATCGACGGCACCAAATCGTTCATCCGCCACATTCCCCTGTGGGCGACGCTTCTGGGGCTGGAATATCGGGGGGAGTTGATCGCAGGGGTCGTTTACGCTCCGGAGATGGACCGCCTCTATCACGCCTTGCGGGGGGAGGGGGCCTACGTCAACGACCGCCCGCTGCGTGTGTCCCAGGTGTCCAGCCTCGATCAGGCGCTGTTATGCTACTCCAGCTTGCGCTGGTTTTTGGAGGCGGGGAAGGAGGATGTCTTTTTGGAATTGGTCCGGCGGACGGAGCGGCAGCGCGGCTATGGGGATTTCTACGGCTTTGTTCTGGTGGCAGAAGGGGCGGCCGACATCATGATCGACCACGGCCTGAGTCCCTGGGATGTTGCCGCGCTGATTCCGATCATCACCGAGGCCGGGGGCTGCATCACCGATTGGCACGGCCAGAATGCTTTCACCAGTAGTGCGGTCGTCGCCACGAACGGCTGCCTGCATACCGAGGTGTTGGGCATCTTGCAACGTGCCTGAAGTGCTGCCTTGCCTATCCTCTCTCCGCGGCAGGATCGTCCCATGATTGATCCGCACTTTTCCGCCATCTGAGGTCTCCTCCGGTTGCCACTTCCGCCCTGCTGCACGAAAAATACTCTCGACTGGCTTTTTGCGAGCCGTTGAGCTGTAACCTTTACTGCAACGAGGGAGAATCACGTATGAAATCTCTGGGGACTGCCTTGGGCACTGTGGCTCTGCTCGCCTTTTCCACCACCGCGCTCCAGGCCCAGCAGTGGGCCACCGTTAAGGGACGCGTGGTGTTTCCCGAAGACAAACCCATTCCCGAACGCAAGCCCCTCAATGTCACGCAGGACAAGGACCACTGCCTAGCCAAAGGTCCCATCCTCGATGAATCCATGATGGTCAATCCCAAGAATCGGGGCATCAAAAATGTGGTCGTTTGGCTGCGGCCCAATGACAAGGACCCCAAGTCCAAGTTCCTGCCCTCTCAGATTCATCCCGATTTTGCCAAACGCAAGCCTGCGGAGATCGTCATTGATCAGCCCCAATGCATGTTTGTCGATCGCGTTACCATCGCCCATCCGGGGGACAAGCTCATCGTCAAGAACTCTTCTCCCGTGGCGCACAACTTCTTCTGGAACAGCGGCAACAACGGCAATTACAACGTCACCATTCCCAAAATGGACCAATGGGTCATGCCGCAACCGCTCCAGTTTGAGTCCCCGCCCATCAAGTACTCCTGTACCATTCACGGTTGGATGACCGGCTACGTGCGCATCTTCGACCATCCTTACGTGGCTGTCACGGATGAAAACGGCAACTTTGAAATCAAGAACGCACCGGTCGGCAAGTTCCGCATCGTCTTTTGGCATGAGAACGGCTTCCTCGGCGGTGCAGCGGGCCGCTTCGGGCAGGAAATTGAAATCAAAGGTCCCGTGACAGAACTCAAACCGACGGTGTTCGACATTACACCCCGCCAGTGAATCGCCACCGGCTCGTGGGAGGATTCTGCAACCTCCTCTGCCCTGGATTGGGGCCAGCCAAGTCCAACTGTTGGAGCCGGTCCGCTCTCAGCTCGAAGGCGGACTACTGGGGGTGAATAAACTCAGTGATGAGACGGACCTCTCGGTTCGTCTTGATTTGTTTTTTGCGAAACCTTGGAACTATGGCGTCCGGATTGGCTGCGAGAGTCCTAGGAGGGCCGTGGGGGCACGGAATCAGCCGACGGTTACGATGGCGCGCTCGCGGTTGTCCGTGCGGTTGCCTTCGCGGAGCTGGCGGTGGCGCAAGGCGGCGGCGATGAAATCCCGGAAGAGGGGATGTGCCTGAGTCGGCTTGGATTTGAACTCCGGATGGAACTGCACGCCGACAAACCAGGGATGATCCGGTAGCTCGATGATTTCCACGAGTTGGCCGTCGGGGCTGCGGCCGGCCACGACCAGCCCGTGGGCTTCCAATTGTTCCACATAGCGGTTGTTGACTTCGTAACGGTGGCGGTGGCGTTCGCTGATCATTTCGGTGCCGTAAGCCTCGAAGGCCCGCGTGTCCCGCCGCAACCGACAGGGGTAGGCGCCCAACCGCAGGGTGCCGCCCAACTGGGCTACCTGCTCCTGCTCGCTCAAAAGGCAGACGACGGGGTGCGGCGTGGCTTTGTGGAACTCGGTGCTGTTCGCTTCGGCAAGCCCTACCACATGCCGGGCAAACTCGATCACCGCACATTGCAAGCCGAGGCAGATGCCGAAGAAGGGGAGGCGCGACTCACGAGCATAACGGATCGCTGCGATTTTTCCTTCGATGCCGCGCTTGTCAAATCCTCCCGGCACGAGCAGGCCATCGACCGCGGTCAACGCCGCTGCCGCTGCCGACTCGGAGGTCAACTTCTCCGCATCGATTCGGATCACTCGCACCCGCACTCGGTGGTAAATCCCGGCATGATCAAGGGCTTCATAAACCGACTTGTAAGCGTCCCGGTGCTTGACATATTTGCCGACGAAGCCGATCACGACCTCCCCGTCGGGATGAATCAGCCGGTCCACCATTTCCCGCCAATCGTCGATCTGGAGCGGTTGGGCATGGGTCAGCCCCAATTTCTCGACCAGAAGTTGATCCAATCCCTTTTCGGCAAAGCCTAGCGGCACCTCATAGACGCTGTATTCCTTGTCCTTTTCCTCAATGACAGCCCGGCGCTCGATGTTGCAGAACAAGGCGATCTTTTCGCATTCGCTTTCTGGAATTTCTCGTTCCGTTCGGCAGATGAGCAGGTCCGGCTGGATGCCGATGGCGCGGAGTTCCCGCACGCTGTGTTGAGTCGGCTTCGTCTTCAACTCGCCTGCCGCTTTGAGGTAAGGGACCAGGGTCAGATGAATGAACAAGCAGTTTTGTTTGCCGACTTCCAGGGCAAATTGGCGGATGGCCTCGAAGAAGGGCATTCCTTCGATGTCGCCCACGGTGCCGCCGATCTCGGTGATCACGACATCGACATCCGGGCCGGCCAGCTTGCGGATGCAGTTTTTGATCTCGTCGGTGATGTGCGGGATGACCTGGACGGTCTTGCCCTTGTAGTCGCCGCGCCGCTCCTTTTCGATGACGGAGAGATAGATTTTCCCCGTCGTATAGTTGCAATCTTTGTTCAGGGGGGCGTGGGTGAACCGTTCATAATGGCCCAAGTCGAGGTCGGTTTCGGCTCCGTCGTCCAAGACATAGACTTCCCCATGCTGGTACGGGGACATGGTGCCGGGATCGACGTTGATGTAGGGGTCCATCTTCTGCATGCGCACGCGCAGTCCCCGGCGCTCAAGGAGCATGCCGATGGACGCTGAAGTTAAACCCTTACCCAGGGAGCTGACCACGCCCCCCGTCACGAAAATGTGTTTGGTCATAGTTCTGCGTTCCCGCTCATGAAAAGAGTGGGAACGCGGCGTGAAAAATGCGCGTCGTCCCCACAAACTCCAGTATATGAGCGCCGCAGAAAGTGACCAATCGCAAAGGCGCGGAATCAGCCTCCGAGTTCCCTAGGCTGCCTGACGCTCTTGTTCCCTTCGATAGTTGCGGACAAACTCGGCATAGTCGGCAGGAGTGTCGATTCCCTTGTGAGCATGGGAAACGATTCCGACTCGGAGGGAGATGCCGAGCGCTAATGCCCGCAACTGTTCCAGTTGCTCGATCTGCTCCAGGGGATGGGGAGGCGTAGCCGCCAATTCCCGCAGAAAATGCCGCCGATAAGCGTAAATCCCCAAATGCTGGAGATAGAAGGGGGAAGGCTTCTGCCAATCGGGCGGGCCGTTCCGGTGGTAGGGAATAGGCGCGCGGGAGAAGTAGAGGGCACGCCCATGTCCATCGCAAACCACCTTGACCACGTGAGGACTGAAATAGTCCTCGCTACAGCGCAAGGGGGCGGCCAGGGTCGCCATCGGGCAGTCGCTATGGTTCCGCATCAAGGCGATCAGCGTCTCAACGTGGCTCGGCTCAATCTGGGGTTCATCTCCCTGAAGATTGACGATGACATCGGCTGTCAAACGGTTGGCGACTTCGGCGATGCGGTCGGTGCCCGAAGGATGGTCTTCTCGCGTCAGCACGGCCTGGCCGCCGAAACTTTCGACCGCTGCGACGATGCGCGGATCATCCGTAGCCACCAGTACCCCTTGCACGCCGCGGACGCGTACGGCCCGCTCATAGACATGCTGAATGAGATACTTGCCTGTTTCTCGAAGCAACGGCTTGCCCGGCAAGCGACTCGAAGTAAACCGAGCGGGAATGACAATGACGGCCTCCATCGCCGACTCTCCCTGAGTGAAGCATCGGAAAATCGGCGGCATTAGAGCAAAAAGCCAGGACGGGAACAAGGGCAAGGCGCTAGTCAGCAGTCGGAAAGGAGGAAGCCGATCAACCTTTCTCCCCCCGCTCTCCGAGCATGGCTTCCCACTGTTTGCGGAGCTTCTCGTGAGCCGGACCGCTCCCTTGCGCCAAATCCGCTACATCACTGAACGTCAGTTGTGGGTCCGGGAAAGGCAGGTGAGACAGAGCTTCCTCCAGCGTCCCTTTCAGGGCATAACGGTGGTCTTCGCCGATTTCGATGGGAATCTTCAACTCCCGGAGAGCCTCCAAATCCCTGTAGAAACCCCGAATGTCCAGGTGCAACCGCTTCATGATCTGTTCCCGCTTTTGCGGCCCTTTCTCCACCAGCTTCAAGAAGCGAAACAGCCGGATCAGACGTCCGCGAGTCAGACTTGGGCGAGCGGTACTGGTTCCCTTGCGTTTCATTCTGCCTCCTCTGAAGTTAGATGGTGTGACGTCAGCCCCATTCCCACGCCCTGAGCCAATCTTCTGTCACTTCTGCGAATCTGCTCAGGGGGATGGGCATGATGGTAGGCAGAAATTGCTCAGAAATCAAGTTGCTAACTGGGGAGAATGTCAGAATTAAGATGCCATCAAAAATACCAGTATTTCGTCCCGGTATTACTGAAAGCCCAATAGTAGTGGGAATTTTTGCTAACGTGGAGAAAATTGACTATTCCCTGGCGGAGGACGGCTGGCATTGGGACAACGATCAGACCATTTCACCGCCACGCCTTGCCTCGCCGTCTGACATTGGTTGGGCGGACAAGCGAGGGGTCTCCGGGATACATGCGGCCAGAACAAGGGGAAAGGCGGAGACGGAGTTGGGGAAAGAATCCCCAACGGTCCTGGGCCGCGGTTTCGAGAAATGGTGCTGTCTGGCCAGGCGACCTGCTTAGACGCGCAGTGCGAATCACCGCTGGATCAGGGCTGCCCGGAGTTTATGGAGTGCCACCGCTTGGACCTGACGAACCCGTTCCTTGGACAATCCCACAGATCGGCCCACCTGTTCCAGCGTAGGGGCGCCTCCGTTATCGCCCCACCCAAAGCGCAGCTTGAGGATTGCCTTTTCCCGGTCGGTGAGGAGGGGATGGTCATGCCGGAGGAACTCATCGATGGGGAGTGAGCTGCGGGGTTCGCTAGCTGGTGATGGCGTAGCAGCGGGGACGTTCGGTTCACCATCCGGGAGGGAATCGAAGGAGAGAGCTTGACTGAGCCGATCGGTGGCCAGCCGCTGATTTTGCCGCGATAAGGCACGAACAAGGCAGGTGTAGGCGTAAGTGCTGAAGCGGATGTTGAGCCAAGGATTGAAGGCAGCGACCGCGTGAATAAGCACAATGTGGCAGTCGCTGATGAAGTCATCGGTGTGGGACGCTTGCAGGACCCGGCGACGCACCGCACGAAAGATGAGCTTGCGATTGCCCAGCACGATCCGATCTCGCAATTGGTAGTAGGCATCCAGCCAGCGTTGCCGAGTGGCCTCCTGAGTGCTTTGGTGGGCGCGGTAGGCGGCGTAATGCATCCGGCGGGCGAACTCGCGGGTCAATTCATCGGGCATAAAAGGCTGTTGAGTGTCGGAAGTATCCTTCAGAAGAGGGGCAGGGTCATATTGCTGGATCGCTGTTTTCTCCCGGAATGAGGGATGGAAGACATAGGCTGGCAGGCGGTTGCGGCGGGACACGCGCCGCGTTGAGGTTGTGTGGGCAGGCATGGCACGCTCCTGAAAGTTGTACGTTTTGGACGATTTTCTTGCTGCCGCCACCTCATTATACCGTACTGCGAACGGAATGTTTCACCAAAAAACGTCCAAAACGAACATTTTTTAGGGGCAACAGGCATAGGCTTTCCTTCCCTTTCCAATTTCCTTGGAAAACAATAGGTTATGCTTTTCTGGCTCTGGCGTTCGGGAGAACGGCTATAATGAAGATGTGACTGTTGAGCAAAGGGGGCGGCTCGATGGCTGGAATCCGCGGGGTCAACAAAACGTATGAATCGTCCAGATAAAGTGGAAGCGGACAAACCTGGGGCGGGAGTTGACCTGCTCCCGGAACGATATGTGAGTACGCAGCAGGTGGCCGAGGCGTTGGGAGTTAGCGTCACGACAATCAAGCGGTGGGTGGATCAGGGCATCCTGCCGGCGCAGCGTACTGTGGGCGGACATCGTAAGTTGCCGCTGGGGGAAATCCTGCGTTTGGTCCGCCAAGGGGTACTCCCCCAGCCGAATCTTTCGGTGTTGCTGGGTACGACGGTCGAGACTTGCAGTTCCGACACGCAACTGTTAGCCCGCCAAATTCGCCAAGCCGCCTTGCGTCAAGATGGCGCCTTGCTGCGGACCCTCATCCGCGGGGCATACACCCAAGGGTTATCGATGGCCCAATTGGCGGACGAAGTGATCGTGCCCCTGATGCATGCGGTTGGGCATGGTTGGGAAAGCGGAACACTTGACGTGATGCAGGAACACCGCATCACGCAGGAGGTGGCCGCTGTACTTTATGAGCTGCGGGAACTGCTTCGCCCACCCTCGGATCGGTACCGGCCGCGCGCCATTGGCGGAGCACCAGAGCACGATCATTACCTGCTGCCGACGCTGTTGGCCCAGCTTACGTTATTTGATTGCGGCTGGAACGCGATCAACCTGGGACCCCATACCCCTGTCTCGGCGTTTCAAGCAGCGGTTGAGGAGTTGCGCCCCCGTCTTGTGTGGCTGTCCGCGACCCACCTGGTCGATGCTGAGTCTTTCCTGGCGGAGTTCAATCCGCAGGCCCGCGCCTGGCAGAGACAAGGGATCGTCATCGTCGTGGGCGGGCAAGCTCTGACTCAAGACATTCGCAACCGCCTCGTGTACACCAGCTACGGCGATGGCTTTCAGCAGTTGGCTGCGCTGGTGCAATCGCTCGAACCACATCCCGGACTACCCCGTCGAGGCCGTCCCCCGCAGGATCGCCCATGAAATCTCTGGACAAAGGCGTTTCTCCCAAACCGCTTCCCTCCAATTCTCCACTCCCTCCGGGTTTGCCCCGCGATTGCCAATTAAGTCTGAAACCCTCGCCGAGTCCGTGCCTCGTTCGGAATCCTATTTCCCCTTCGCCGGCAGTGTAAGGGGATGAGGGCAAGTTGCGCTCGAGGCGAGGGCGCAAGGTGCGGCCAGGAAAAATCAAGCGTGGTCCAGTGTGTTCGCTTCCACCTTCCGGGGGAGTGTAATGGAGGGCGGGAGGGTATGGTATAGTTCCAACAACGGCGCCCCTGAATCGCTCTTGTCTGCTCCCACGAGCGGGTTGATTGCTCCGGAAGTGACGCATGCCTGCCGCTGCTATCCTGGAACGTTTGTATCAGCCGTTCCCAGATTCTCCGGAACGTCCGCGCATTGAGGAGATTCCGGCTCGCTCCGTTCCGGAGCCGTATCACCGGCTGCTGGTCCATACGCACCACATGACGGTGACCGTGGAGGAGTTTTACGGTATGCCAGTTCAGGTGCGCGTCCTTGCGGTGAAGAAACACGGGCTGGACTATGCCCGGAAAATCCTGCTCCTTGCTGGGAGCCGCGTGGTGCAGTTCGGCTTGGTCCGGATCGACCTGTCGGTTTGCCCGGAGAACATCCGACAGGCCATTCTCGCGGAACAGATGCCACTTGGCCGGATTCTGATTGAGCACAACATGCTGCGGCGGATCGAACCGCAAGCCTATTTGCGTGTGACGCTCAGTGCCGCGATGGCCGAGTGGTTCGGGGTGGAAGCCGCCAGCCGCACCTATGGACGAGTCGGTGTCATTTACAGCGGGGAACGCCCGGTCGTGGATGTGCTGGAGATTCTCGCTCCGATTCCTCCCCCGCGAATCTCCCCGGTGTCAGGTTCTTCTGCGTGATCGGTTTGGGCAGTCTCTGGGTCGGATCGTCTCCGGGCCGTGTTCTCTCCAGGAGTGCCCCTTGGTGGGAGCAGTCAGGCCAAGGTCGCCAAAGCTAGGGCCAGGCGGCAGGCCTTGTCGAATTCGTCCAGGTCCACGAATTCCTGAACGGTGTGGATTTCGTTTTGCCCGGCGCCGAAGGTGACGGTGGGGATGCCGTGTTTGACCAGCCAGTTCGCGTCCAACCCGCCGTTGGTCACCCGGAGGACGGGATCGAGGCCAATGGCCTGAGCGGCTCGCACGGCCCGTTGGACCACCGGGGCGTCTTCCGCAAGCCGAAAGGGTAAATAATCGAGGCGGGATTGGAACACGACACGGCCTGTCCGCCCCTCGCAATCCTTGACTTTGCGGGCCGCCCTTTGAAAAGCGGCTTGATAGGCCGACGTGATTTCCCGGACGAATTGGGCATCGTGACTGCGGCTTTCCCCTTTGACATGAACGTAATCGGTGACCACATTCGTGGCATTCCCTGCGCTGCGGCCTTGGGCATCGCCGATATAGCCGATGTTGCTCGTGCCTTCCCGGCCGTTTTGGGTAATTTTTCCCCACCAGCCTTTGCGGAAAATTTCCTGCATGGCAAGGGCCAGGATCATAGTGGCGGAAATGCCTTTTTCGGGGGCCACTCCGGCGTGGGCTGCTTTGCCGTAGATGTCCACACTCCAGCGGTCCGCACCAATGGCCCCGACGGTCAACTCCGCTGCGTTGCGCCCATCCACGTTGAACCCCATCACCACGCCTCCCAAGTCTGCGGGATTCAGGTAGCGCGCCCCGTAGAGACCGCTCTCTTCCCGAACAGTGAACAGCAGCGTGATGGGTGGATGAGGCAATCCCTGCCGAATCAACTCCGCCGCGAGTGTCACCAGTACGGCACAGCCTGTCCGATTGTCTCCTCCCAGGGCGGTTTTGCCTTCGTGCACATTGACAACGCGGCGTCCTTCGACCTTCGGTTCGGCTCCCGCGCACAAAGGGACGGTATCCATGTGCGTGGCGAAGAGGATCGGGTCCGCGTGGCCGCGCGCTTTGCTCTTCGAGCGGCGGGGTAGATGGGCAGGAAGCTGGACGATCAGATTTCCCACCGGCGTCGGCTCTGGAATGCGTTGGTGGGCATCATCGAAGCGTATCGCCTCAGGAGGCACTCCCACCTCCCGCAGCATATCCGCAATCGTTCGGGCCACCGCTTCTTCTTGACCCGTCACGCCAGGAACCGCCAGCAAACGCAGCAACCGCTCCACGGCTGCCGCCGCATCGACTTCCATGAGGCTCTGTTTGCGTGCGGGCATAGACACCTCGTTCGCTTTGCAGGTTAGGTATCATCCCAACCCCAAGGAAAGGGCATTGATCCTAGCCAGGGAGGAAACCTATTCTACCAGGTTGGCTGGGATGTCTCTGGGAAAAACTTTCCATAGTGCATCGGGGATGTCTCAGGTTAAGATAGGGACGTTATAAGTAGGGGCGATTTGGAAGGACGAGTCCTCACCCTGGGGGCACCCATCATGACGGAATATCGTTTCAGCCGGCGTGTATTGTTGCAAGCCAGTGTCGTAAGCGGCGGCCTTTGGTTGCTGAATCGTTGGGGTTACGCCCAGGCAGGTCCGGGACCGAAGGCGGTGGTGCAAAAGGTCTGGGATCGGGGAGCGCACAATGCCTTCACCGATCTGCTTCGCTGGGGGGAGCGCTGGTATTGCGTCTTTCGGGAAGGGGCCGGACATGCCCAGGGGGCCGGAGTCATTCGCGTCCTTGCCTCATCCAACGGGCAGGACTGGGAGAGCCTGGCGGAAATCCGCAAAAAAGAGACGGACCTGCGTGATCCGAAGTTGTCGGTGACTCCGGAAGGCCAGCTTATGCTCGTGGGCGGGGCGGCGTTCCCAGCCCATCGCCAGCCGCTGACCGACCATTACTCCTTCGTCTGCTTTTCCAAGGATGGCAAAAGCTGGAGCGACCCGGAGCGGGTGCTCGAAAGTTGGCAGTGGCTCTGGCGGGTGACCTGGCACCAGGACACTGCTTACGGTGTGGCCTACACCTGGGACCCGAAACAGCGGGGTCATTACCGGGCCTTTCTGGCGAAAAGCCGCAATGGGCGGGCTTGGGACAAGGTGAGCGAGTTCGAGCCGCCGAATTGCACCGAGGCGAGTCTCGTCTTCCAGGGAGAAACGTTATTCTGTCTGCAACGCCGCGATGGTTCCCCCAATACGGCTCTGCTCGGCGAAAGCCAGCCACCCTACACGCGCTGGCAGTGGCGGGACCTGGGCATGTACTTCGGCGGCCCCCATTTCCTCCGCCTGCCGGATGGCCGATGGTGGGCCTGCGGCCGGCGCATCGAGCAGGGCAAACCTACGACGATCCTCGCCCAATTGGATGTCCAGGCGGGCAAACTCCGGCCTGTGCTCACACTCCCTTCCGGAGGGGACACCAGCTATCCCGGTCTGGTCTGGTATAACGAGGAGCTGTGGATCAGCTATTACAGCTCCCACGAAGGCAAAAGCAGCATCTATCTGGCCCGCGTTCGCCTCTGATTCCTCCAGAACTTCCGTACATTGCAAGCGATCCGCGAGGAGCGGAAGAGGCGGTCTGGAGTCGGTAAAAGGAAACAATCCGGAATCGACCCGAAGAGGTGATCCAGAATCCGCGAAGCGTCCATCAGTAGCGGTGCAGGTTTTTGGGGAACGATTCCCCAGCCCGATTGAAGGATTTCCTACCTGCGCTGTCAACCCGGCGTCATTCTCCTACAGCCAGTTGGACCCGCTTGAGGCCTGCCCCGGCATTCCCTTTCGTCGGCTGACCTGTCCACGGACTGATTCCCAAGCTCACTTATTCAGGTTTTCCGGACGTGTTTTGGGATCGGCGAGCAGGTGGGGAGCGATGCGGCCGTAGAGCTTCCAGGTTCGGTCTGGGCCGCAAACATAGACGGGATCGACGAAGTGCTGGCGCCAGAATTGTGGGCCGAACCAGACCAGATGGTCGGAATCGTGGAGATCGACCCAGACGTGTAGGTCTTTGAGGAGCAGATCGCGGCGAGCGGTGTAATCGGGTGCCAGGAAAACTTCCAGGCGCAGCTCTTGGACATGGGCTTTGGCCAGGGTCGTTTTGAAGCTGGTGCCCAAGCCAGGGACTTTGTCGGGCCGGATGTCCAAGCCGCAACCGCGGGCTGTCCCCAGTGTCATTGCGATGCCACCAGGACAATGAAGGACCGAGGCGACAACACCCCGCACCGGCATAATCTGCCCATCCGGTAAGGCATAACGGCTCTTGCCGTTGAGGGCGACATAGGTGAAGATCGGCAGGCCTTTCGGGGAAATGACTGCCGCCACGGCTGGATATTTTTCCAGGCCAGGCGTGACCTTGCCGGCGCGGCGCACCTCTTGTGTTTCCCGATAGCGGACCTGGCCGATAGGCACGGTGAGGTCCAGGCACAGGTCTCCCAAGTGTAGATGCGGTTGCCAGCGCTGTTCTGCTTGGCGCGTCAGGTCGCTGACCGACAGCAACATGTCACTGCCCAGGATCGTCTCCGCATCACCCGGCAGATCGACTAATTCCAGGGGAATCTGGGTCAAGCGGATCCACACATCCTGACTCGACGGCCGCACCGGCAGCAATTGGACCGCGGGAATGAACAGTTCGGGCAGAATGGCTTTCTTGCCGGGAGGCGGGGGATCGAAGCCCCATTTCCGCCAGGTCTTCATGCTGACAATCGACCGTCCCGGACGGGCTTCGTAGATGACCGTGATCGGAATGTAGCCCGGATCCCCTTTTCCAGTCGGAGGGGAATCGGAGGGAGGCGTTGAAGCCCCGGCACTCTTGGGCCGTGGCAGGAGTGCCGAGAAGTGACAGAATCCCGTCTTCTCATCGGTCAGGGGAATACGTACGCGCACGGCTCCGGTTGGGGGAGTGACGGGCTTGGGATGAACGACCGCTTTTTCCTGGCCCCTTATCGCTTCGTAGCTCAGCCCTACCAGTCCCAGGACCAGGACCCAGAAACGGCTGCATCGCAGAACAGGAACCATGGGCCGATCTCCTCGCGTTTTTCCCGGACTCCATGTCGGTTTTTCCTGGCTTCCATCTCAGACTGCTGGCGTTATCGAGAGTATAACTGCCCGGCGCTGGCTTTGTTGGTACCATTATGGCAGGAGGGCAAACTCCGGCGGGAGGACAGTACTAAAGAATCGTCTTAGCAAAGCTAAGTCTTGGCTCGCAGGTCATACGCTGATTTTTGCCAAGCGATAAGATGGACAATGAGCTTGAAAGGAGCAGCAATCCAAGAGTTGATTTCGGAAGTCCGGATTTCCCGGTTCTGAACGGTAGAGCGGAAAGAGGGGGAGGGGAGGGTATGAAGAGTTGGCTCCGAAGAGCGATGGCGGTGCTGGGAATTGTGGCGGGATTTGCAGGCCGCGGACTGAGTCAAACTCTGGAGGCGGAGGTCAAGACGCCGTATTTGTGGCGCGTGGTTTTGGACGCCGCCGAGCATCCGGCGCTGGGAGCGGGAGTGCGGCAACAGATCGAACGGGATGTGCTGGCCGCCTTGCAACCGGCTTTAGGCCCGTTGGGCACGGTCGAGGTGGTGGATATGTCCCAAACCCCACGGGAGAAGTGGGACCCTCTCTGGCAGCAGTATGAGGACAAAGGTTTTGCTGGTCTGGAAGCGGCGCGGGAACTGACCGGGATCAAGACGCACTTTCTGCGGATCGATTACCAGGAGGGGATGTATTTTCTGCGGGCGCGGCAGCATGACGGCTTCACCGGCTTGGTGTCGCCGCTCCGCCAGCAGCGCGTGCCGGCGGCCGAATGGCTGGGGCGTGCTGCCGGCTTGCTCCTGGAGCAGGACTTCGGCTTGTGCGGGACGATCGAGAAGGTGGAGGAAGGGGCCGGCACCGTCACGGTCCTCGTGCGCGGGGGGCAATTGGGCGGCTGGGAGCGCTGGGTCAAAGCGGGGGATGTGTTCGCCGTGGCCCAGGTGTTCCAGTCGGAGCGTCCCGCGCCGCCCCCTTTGCGGACGGCCACCGGCAAACTGATTGCGCCGACCTCTCCCCAACCGCTCAGCCTCACGGCTAGCCCCCGTGCATACACCTGTTTGCGGGTGAACCAAATCGGCCGGGACGGACGCTTGACCTGCACGGTGCTCAGCGCTTATCGCACGCCCCTGCCAACGGGACGGGCCTTGGGCTATCGCTGTCTCAAACTCGGCACGCGTGAAGGCCCCCTGACGATCCGGTTGATCAGCAGTGAAGGGTCCGGACCCCGGCTGGGCGGGCAGATCACGGTGCGCGCCCATGAGTCCGGCTTTCAAACGCCGCCGGCCCCGCGGGACACCTTCCTGTTCCAAGATGGCCTGTTCCGCTCGCAACGGCCGTACGCCCATCTGGCCTGTGTGGTCATTTCCGTCGGGCCGGGGACGGGCAGTCAGTTCCCCGTGCCGATCCTTACGGACGAAGTGGTCACTTTGCCCTTCGAGACGGATCCGAAGCGGGTGGAAGCCGCGGCGGTCCTCCAGGCTGTCGTGGCCTTAGCGAACCGGGTGGCCGATGCCCGCAACGCTCAGACCATCTGCTTCCAGGCCGTCAGCGAGTTGATTAAGAACGAGAAGAACGCCGAGGCCCTGGTCCGCGCCCAAGCGGGTTACCGCAATGCGCGGCTTGCCGCCCAAAGCATTGCGGAAGAACTGGAGCGCTGGCGGGAGCAACTGGACAAATCAGCCGAGGCCCGCCGCCTCGTCGCCGCTATCGAGCAACATCTGGCTGCCCTGAACAAGGCCAATGACGAACTTGGCAAGCACATCAAGACCCTGGAGGCGGTCGTCGCCCAGGAGAATGATCCCAAGGCGCTCGCGCGCGATGTCCAAGCACAGGCTCTCGCGGCGCGGATCACGATCCTCTTGGGCCGCGGAGATGTCGAGGAAGCCCTCACGGCCTATGACCAGTTGCTGTCCCTTGTCCCAAACGATGCCGAGCTGCGGAGCCGGCGGGATAAATTGCGACAAGAGTGGCAGCCGAAAAGTCCGGAGCACGCCAAAGCCCGCGACTATCTGCTCAAGACCTGGCCGGGTGTCGCCACTGTCGTCGATTTCCGCGATAGCTTGCCGCCTTTGGGCACCGCCGTCGAAGAATGCATGAAACATGGCGATCACTATACCCTGCGCAAACTGCTCCACCATTTCAACACCGCCGTGGTCAAACTCAACGAACTCCACGATGCCCTGGACCCCAACCGCGAACAGGATCGCAAGGACATCGAGCAGATCAGGAAGATCGGCGAGCACCTCGCTGCCTTGGAGAAGCGCATCCAGGATTACGTGGCCCGGTTTTCCGAAGCGGAGAAGCGCTAGGCTGGCTTGTTCGGAGAAGCGCCTTCCCTAAAAGGCAGCGCACCCCGGTTTTCCAAGCGGTCATTCTGTCGGTGTGAACGAAGTTGCCCCAGGACTTGGCCGAAGGACGGCCCGGTGGAATCCGGATGCCGGTGTCAAGGCGCCGGCGTTTTGGCGGGGGGAGCGGGCAAGGGGTGCAGGACGAAGGAGCCGTCGGACAGCGGCAGCAGAACGTCTTGGCCGGGCGTGAGACCAGGGGCAGCGATCGGGAAGATGCCGGGCAGATGGAGGCGGGAAGTCGCAAGGGATTGGCCTGTCTTGCCCGCAAGCCGAGTGATCCGCCCGGCCAAATCGACCGTCAACCAATCGCCGTCGGGAAGGGGTAGAGGCGGTCCGACCAACGCGGCGGCATGTTCCTCGGCCGGCTGGTGTACCCACAGAGGGGCATCCTGGTGAGGGTCCAGGCAGACCACGAGGCGGTTCGCCACCGTGTAGGTGACACGCCATCGTCCTTGAGCATCCTGGGTCAGGCCGAAGGCCGAGGTAGGCTGGCCCAGGGGTAAGGCACTGCCGGGCCGCCAGCGGCGCTGCGGCGCTTCGATCCGGTCGACGGCATAGAGCCAGACGTTGCCTGTCGTATCGGCGAGCAGGAAGTGGGAGGCGGAGCCGTCTTTGCGGAACAGGGGCAGGGGGGGAGCTGCTGGCCGCTCTCGCAGGGTCCACTCGCCGCCGTCATTCCAGCGGCTGCCGGCAGGCCAGAGCCACCGTTTGAGGGTCCGGCTCCCGTCACTACTGAGGAAACTGTCTTTGCCTGTGGGGCACAGCAGGGCGGGGGCGGCGCCACTTTCTCGACGTTCGATCCGCCAGAGGGGTCCCGGTTCGAGCCGATCCGGGGAGGTGAGACCTTGGCCGGGCACATAGCGGTAGATCAGCCCGTCAGCCAGGGGAAGCAGCAAGGTCTGATCCAGGAAGGCGGGGGGTCCTGCCAACAGAGCCGGAACGGTGACATGTCCATCGTGGGCCATTTTGCCGTCATGGATCAGCCGAATGAGCAAGCGCAACTGTCGGCGATCCCGCTCGACTTCCTCGTAAGGCGTTACCACAGCAGTAAGGGAGCGGTCGGCCGAAGTGGCGAATTGCGTCACTCCCGCCCGCTGAAGTGGGAGAGGCGCGAGGAGCTGATCGGCCCCGGCGAGGAGAGTAGCGGAGGGGTTGTTGAGCAGGTGGTTGTGAAGGGCGTAGATGCTGCCATCCTGTCCCAAGAGCAGGACCACATCCCCTTGCACGATCGGTGCGGCGGCCTGGGCCACGCCGAGTTGGCGGCGCCAGAGGATGGAGCCGTCTTTGAGCGCCACGAGGGCGGCCTGGTCAGCCGGTGGATCAACCCAGCGCAAGGCCAGGCCGGCTGTATCCCGCTGGGGGCTGAGCCACGGCTGATGCAAGGGGACGCCGATTGGACGGGGGGGATGCATGGGCACGATGTCCAATCCTCGCTGCGGGTGGATGCCCAAGCGGTATTTCTGCAAGGCGGAGCGGGCCAGCACGATGAAGGCGCCTTCCTCCGCGGGTAGGACGGCAGCCGGTAGCGGCAAGGCGGAAGAGTCCGGGGGCATCTGGAGGGCCAGGCGATCCGGCAACGGAGATAGCGGCGGGTCCGGACCACCCGCGGGATTGAGGGCAAAGAGCCGCAGGCGCCCAGCATCTGTGACAACTGCCAGCCGCTCCCCGTCGCTGACGGGGGGGAAGTAAGCCCAGCCTTCCAAGGAATACTCCATAGCGGCGGGTTGGACTTCCGGCGGAGGGGCATCGCTGGAGGGGCCGGCAGCGAGCGGCGGGAGCGAAAAGAGGCGTAGCTTCATGCTGCGTGCCCCATCGGCTTGACACAGGAGCAGGCGCTGTTCGGGGACGGCAGGGGGCAAGGCGGCCGCTTCCAGGATCAAAGGGGGGACTCGCAGGGTGCCTGGCTCATGACCGGTATGCAACACCTGCACGCACCGCAGGGGCAAGAGATTGTCTTCGTCATCGCGGGCATTACCGTCCAGCACAAAGACGCGACGAGCCTCGGCAGCAGCGAAGAGATAGCGACCCTTAGGTTCTACCGCTAGATGGGCAATGGGCTGGCCCAGACGGATGCGCCCTCGACGCGTCCCGTCGATAGCGTCGAACTCATAAATTGTTCCCCATTCGTCCCGCAGCGGCACGTAAGCTCGGCTCCCCATCACCACCGGCGGGGCAGCCACGGGAGCCGGCAGCGGTTGATACCAGCGGAGCGAACCGTTGCGTAACAGGCAAGCCACGACTCCATACTGCCGCTCGGCATGGTGAGCACAGAAGAGCACTTCGCTGATTCCTTCGGGCAGGGTGAGGCGGGCCAGCGCCGGAGGAAAGGTGACGTCCGCACCGACCCGCATGGCCCAGAGCAGGTTCCCGGACTCCTCATCCAAGGCGTAGAGGATGCCGCGGGCCACAATCGGGAAGATGGTCGGGGGGGCATCAGGATGGTGCGAGGCAGCGCGGGGGGCGGCAGGACTCAGGGCAGCACTACAGAAAATGGTGCGCGCTGGGCTGGCCGGTGCGGCTTGAGGGGCGGCCGGGTCCAACTCGTAACGGATCATGGCGCGAAGCCGAGCGCGTGCCTCCTTCAGCAACGCCTGGGCTTCCGGATCGGCTAGCCAACCCGCGGCAGCCAGCTCGTTCTCGGCGAGCGCGATCCGCGCATCCGTGATGCTGGCCAGATGCTGCCGGGCTTGAGCCAGCGCTTGCCGCCGCGATTGTTCCTTTTGCAATTCCCCTTCCAGGCGCGTCCACTCTTGCTGCCATTTGTCCAGCGGTGGATCGTCAGCGGCACGGAATGGTTCCAGACTCTTGAGCAGCTCTTTCCCCGCTTGCACCGTGGCACGGACCTTTTCTTCCAATGCCGCCTGACCAGAACGATCGCTACGGAACTTTTCCAATTGCCCATCGGCATAAGCCACCATGTCCTCGCAGAGTTTTTTCCCGGCCTCGAAAATATCGTGGCCATAGCCGGAGCCGGGCTTCGCCCAAGGGGAATCTTTCTGCTCGCTGACAAACTTTTGCCAGCGTTCGAGCGCTGGCGAATAGTCTTCGCGGTTGGTTACGGCCCGTACCGCTCCTTGCAATTCGGACAACTCCGCGAAGAAGCGATACTTGTCGTGATCCTCACTATTCGGATAGTCCTCGGTCAATTGGCGATAAGCTCTGGCCGCCTCCTTGTAGTTCCCCTGCTTGTAATGCTCTTCCGCAGCCGCTGCCAACTGCCGTTCGGCCAAGTCCTGATAGTAGAGCAGATAAAAGGCCATCGAGCCAAGCACAAGCAGCGTGGCGATCGACAGGCCGATGAGCAGAATCGGCGCCCAATGCCGCCGGCGGCGCTCCGGCAGCAACAGAAGCGAATCTTTTTCCCCCGAAGATGATGGGGGTGGCGTTGAGGAGGCGGTTTCCTGGAGTTCTGTCAGGACAAACGACAAAGGTGTGTCTCCCCGCGGTGTATCCATCCCTTCAGACCACGTGAACTCCTGGATCGCCGGGGATGGTGCAGGGAGAGTGGGAGCTGGCGGCTCGTCTTTGCCGGACGAGGGCGGGACAGCCGGCGGTGGAGGAGGAGTAACGGGGGCAGCCGGGACAGGCGGCGTCGGAACGGCCGGTCGGCGCGAGGATTTCGCTGGCGGAGGTACCGAGGGGTTCGTCGGTGAGGCTGCCGATGCGGGGGAAGGCTGGGCCGATGCTGGGGTTGTCCCACTAGTTGAGGCCGGAGGGGCCTCCTTTGGGGAACGTCGACCAGGGATTTTCGCCGGTGTGGTCGGGGATGCTGGGACGGCAGAGGCCGGTGCTTCCGCAGGCGAGTGTGAGGTCCGGGAGGGTGCGGCCGTGCGGGGTATGACGATTTGGGGAGGAAGAGAGGAGGCCGGCGCGGCTTCGGAGCGCGGTGCAGGAGCCGGAGGCGGCGGCTCGGGTTCCACCGGTGCTCCTAGAGGCTGCGCCCTGAAGATCTGACTGCACCCGCGATTGGGGCAGCGGATCATTTTGCCCGCCAATTCTGCCTGCAAATTGAATTTGGTCTCACAGTGCGGACATTGCACGATAATGGACACGGTCGCCCCCGTCACTGAAAGTACAGCCCCAAAATGAGGGCCTGACATACCAACTAGGACCCGGAAACTGCGACAACGGCCCACGAGACTGGCTAATTTTTCCCGCTGATCCGGCCGCGCGTGGTCTTGGGTCGCTTCCTGGTCCCAGCAGTTCAGTAAAACAGCGTGCCTACCTCATTCTAACGTACTGTTTTCCGTGGGGGAGTGGGGAGCCTGGGACGGGCTGCGCAGGTGCTGGTACACGCCGAAGTCATTGAAGAAGAGGCGTTTGGCCCAACGGTAGAGCAGGTTTTGTTCCGGGATTTCCTGGCCGGGGAGATATTGGGAAGGACGGGGCGTCAGGGCAGATAGCTCGGCCAAGGCGGTTTGGCGCACCGTGGTGTCGCGGGCGGCGTGGCGTTCCACCAATTGGCGGAGCAGGTCCGGGCGCTCCAGAACGATGCATCCGCGTGTGGTTCGGGCGGCCAAGCGGCGGAACTCTGCCAGAAAAGTCGAGTGGAGAAACTTCTCCTTGAGCGGGCGGCTATCGACCTGCGGATCGATCGATTCGCGGGCAAATTGGACGATCGGGCATGGCTCGATGTCTCCCCATGGATTGATGTGATGGCTCAGGCCGTTGGCGGCGGGACACAAGGCCTGGCCTTCCCCATCGTGATAAGCGTCGATGATGATGATGGGCTTGCGCGCCCGCATTTCCACGACAAAGCGTCGGACTTGCAGGGCTTCCTCCGCGGAAAGACACAACTCCGGTTGCGGATTCGGACCCATCGGCCGGTAGACGTGGAACCACGTGTACAGAACCCCCCACTCGATCAATTGGTCGATCCATTCTTCGCGGACCAGGTCGCGGAGGTTGCTGCGGCAGACACTGGTGCACACGCCGGTCAGCAGGCCGGCATCTAAAGCATGGCGCAACCCTTGCAAAGTCTTGCTAAGGACGCCGGACCGTCCTCGGCGGATGTCGGAGACTCGCTCGGTGCCTTCCACCGAAATCAGCGGGGTGACGTTCCCCATTTGGTACATGCGGCGGGCGCGCTCTGGCGTCAGAAAGTGGCCATTCGTGAAAATCTGGAAGTAGCAATCGGGGTGCTCCGCGAGCATGTCGAGAAGATGGGGGTGCATGAACGGTTCGCCCCCGACAATGCCGAAGAAGACGTTCCCCATCGGACGGGCTTCGCGGATAAGGCGGTGGAAGACCTCCGGACTCATCGCCTGCTGCCGGGCTGAGACATCCACCCAGCAGCCCTGGCAGCGCAGATTGCAGCTATTGATCACGGAAACGTACAAAAAGGGCGGGAAGAATTGTCCCCGGCGCAAGCGCAGCTTGTGACGGTGGACCGACAGCGCTCCCTTGAAACCCATCAAATACAACAGTCGCAAAAGCAGCCGCTTGTCGGCTTCCCGCAGGAGGCGGCTAACCAGGCGGAACGTGGCACCGATGGTCACAGAATGTACCCCGCAAAGGCTTGGATTTTTTCCCTCGCCATCCAGTGTGTGGCCGCAAGGCAACACCTAGCCGCAAAGTCACCTGGAGGCGTCGTCACGAACACCTCTTACAAGCAGTCTAGCAGCGTCGAGAGGACTGTCGAGCCGGGGGAAGAGAAAGCGGTATCCGGGGACAGGCGGGAGGGGCGGCCTTACAATCAACGGCATGAAACGGGGATGGAGACGGTGGGCCACGGTGATCAAGACTGTGCTGGCAGCGGCTATCGTGGTCGGCGTGGCCCGGCAATTTGTTCGTATCCTGGCGGATGCGGCCTGGCAGCAGGCTGGAGGGATTCCTCGCTGGGAATTGCTGCCGCTGGTGGGACTGTTGTATTTGGCGGCGCATACCTGTTGGGGAAGCTTCTGGGTGCGGCTGTTGCGCGAACAGGGGGTGGAGGTGAGCTGGTATGCAGGGTTGCGCTGCTACTTTGTCAGCCAGTTCGGGAAGTATGTACCGGGAAAGGCGTGGGTGATCCTGCTGCGGGTGGGAATGTTGCGGCAGGGCGGGGCGCCGGCGATGGCGGTCGCTATGACGGCGACCTATGAGACTCTGGCGAGCATGGGAGCCGGAGCGCTTGTGGCCGTGCTTTGCTTGCCGTTTGTCGGGGTGCTGCCGGTGGAGGTGGCCGGGCGATGGGGGTGGTTCCTCCTGGTGGCTGCTTTGCCGGCAGGTCTAGCTCTGCTGCACCGTACGCTGCACAGGTGGCTGCGGCAACGCGGGACGGCGGCCACGGCCGCGGCTCCTTCGTGGTTCCTCCTCGTCCAGGGAACCTTCCACGGCGTGCTCGGCTGGTTGCTACTTGGCCTGAGCCTGGGCCTGCTCCTGGAAGCGATGCAACCGGGGGGGGATTGGACCGGCTCGCGGGCGCTCGCTGTGTTGGGGGCGGTGGCGCTGGCCTATGTGGCGGGTTTTGTCGTTCTGGTTACGCCGGGGGGGCTGGGCGTGCGCGAATGGGTGCTGTTGCACACCCTGCCGCCTGTACTGGCGCAAGCCGATACTTCCCCAACGGTCCTGGCGGCTTTGGCAGCCCTGTACCTGCGATTGATCTGGACGGTCGCGGAGGTAATCTGTGCCGCCTTGCTCTATCTCCGCCCCGCCTCTCCGCCTGCTATGATATCTGAGAACCTGCCGCGCCAAACGCCACAGCCGTATGCCAGCAACATCCGCTAATCCTGGAAATACTGAAGCCTGTGAGTCGCTGATCTCGCTTGTGGTGCCCATCTACAACGAGCGGGACAATCTCCGGGATTTGCTCCAGGAGATTCAGCGAGTGTGGCAGTCGGCGGAGCTGGCGGGCTGGAGTTGGGAAGTCATCATCGTGGATGACGGAAGCACGGATGGCTCCTGGGAGGTGATTCAGGAGCTGGCGGCGGGGGAAGAGCGGCTCTGCGGCCTGCGGTTGCGGCGGAACTTCGGCAAGGCCGCGGCGCTTCAGGCCGGCTTTCACGCGGCACGGGGGGCGATCGTCATCACTCTGGATGGCGATCTCCAAGACGACCCGCGGGAGATTCCCCGTTTCGTGCAAGCCGTGCAGCAGGGAGCGGATGTGGTCAGCGGCTGGAAAGTCCAGCGGCGCGACCCCTGGCACAAAGTCATTCCCAGCCGGGTGTTCAACCGCCTGGTGAGCTGGCTGACCGGCGTGCGCCTCCATGATCACAACTGCGGCTTCAAAGCCTATCGGGCCGACGTCTTGCGGGAATTGCACCTCTATGGCGAACAGCATCGCTTTGTCCCCGTGCTGGCAGCGGAACGCGGCTTCCGCATCGCGGAGCTGCCGGTCCATCATCGTCCCCGCCGTTACGGCTATTCCAAATACCGCTGGCAGCGCTTCATCAAAGGCTTGCTGGACCTGGGCACCGTCTTTTTCCTGACGCAATATGAACACCGCCCCCAGCATCTCCTGGGCAGCACCGGTCTGATCTGCGGCACGCTCGCCGTGGTGGGGGTCGTGGCTTGCGTTGGCACCTTGCTCATCGGGGACGGCTCCGCCTGGTCTTCGACTGCTTGGGCCGGTTGGCTGCTGGCTCTGCTTGTGAGCTTGACTTTGGGACTCATCAGCGTTCAGTTGCTAACTTCCGGCCTGCTAGCGGAGTTGATCGTGGTGCGGACGATGAGCCAGGACGAAAGCTACGGAATCGCGGAAAGAACGCCCTGCAAGCGCGCAGCCCCGACCTCAGCCGTCCTGAAATCTCCGCCTTCGGATGAAACTTCCGCCGCTTCCGCTTGAGCCAAGGCAGCGGTGAGGAGGAGAAGCAACAGCGGAGCCTGGAGCATCAGCAGCGGTTGTGAGTATGGAGAAAGGACACGAGCTTTGGCGTCTGGCCTCGGGTGTGTTGATCGCGGCTTCAGTGGCGATTGCCACGGCCAAGGTGGTCAGCGCAGAGTTGCTTTACGAGCCGAGCCGCTTCACTCCGCCGGAAAGCGAGGGATATAGCCGCATTCGGCCTGATCCGCCTCGCTATTGGCCGGCGGTTCGCCCGGATCCGACGCCGATGTTCAGCTCCAACGATCGCTCCCGCTGGGCCACCGTGCGTGCTCTGGTCGATGAAGGCACCTATGTGATTGGCCGCCGTCACTACCCTGATCCCACGGATCCGCAGCGTTACGTCGATAGCGGCATCATCACCGAGCCGGCGTATCGCTCGCTGGACATCGTCCTCAATCCTGACACGGGGGAGTTTTACTCGAGCAAGCCGCCGCTGTTTGCGACCCTTGTTGCGGGGGAATACTGGCTGCTCCAGCGCCTCTTCGGCTGGGAAATTGTGCGTGACCGCTGGCTGGTCGTGCCGACGATCCTCCTGACCGTCAATGTCTTGCCGTGGGGCATCTTCCTGGGGCTACTCTCCCGCCACCTCTTCGCTCAGGCGGATCAGCTTGCAGGGGGCCTTTTCACGTTGGCAGTCGCAGCCTTGGGAACTTTCCTGCTCACCTTTGCAGGTACGCTCAATAACCATCTACCCGCAGCTTATTGCGTCCTGTTCGCACTTTATCCAGTGCTGAGGGCGATGGAGCAGCAGCGGCCCCTGACCCGCGGGGAGTACATCGGGAGCGGTTTCTTTGCCGGGTTAGCCTTTACCTTCGAGTTGCCGGCCCTGGCCTTCCTCGTGGCTTTGGGAGTGCCGCTTTTGTGGCAGCGGCCCCGATCGGTGCTGACGGGGTTCCTTCCAGCGGCTTTGCTTCCTATCATGGCCTATTTCCTCGTCAACTTCATCGCTTTGGGAATGGTCTCGCCGCCGTACAGTCAGTTCGGCGGTGCGTGGTATAACTTTCCAGGAAGTCACTGGGCCAAATGGGGGACACCTGGTGCCAAAGGGATCGACTTCAATCAGGAACCGACGCACATTTACGCCTTCCACTTGCTCTTCGGACATCATGGCTGGTTCAGCTTGACGCCGGTGTGGCTGGTGGCTCTGGCCGGTTTATGCCGGCAAAGCTATGGGGCACTGGCCGATCTACGCCGCTTGATCCGCCGGCAGCTTGAACCCCTCGGCTGGTCGCCGGCCTTGCTGGCGGTGATGATCCTCATCGTCTCGGCGGTGGTCTTCGGCTTCTACTTGACCCGCACGCAAAGCTACAATTACGGCGGATTCACGAGCGGGCCGCGCTGGCTCTTCTGGCTCATACCGCTTTGGCTGCTGGGATTGCCGAGGGCTGCTCAATTCCTGGCAGCTTCCCCCTGGGGACGGGGATTGCTCCTGTTGACCCTCGCGTTCTCGGTCTTCTCCGCCATGTATCCCGCGGCCAATCCCTGGAGACACCCCTGGATTCTCAACCTGCTGGAGTTTTGCGACATTCTCCATTACTGACAAGTTTCTGCCATCGGATAGGAAATGCGACACTCTCCGGAAATACGGCGGGTCAGTGGAGCAGAAAAGCATGAACGATGAATCCCCAGACTACGGTGTGGGATCGAAGCCGGAGGAAACGCTGCCCCGACAGGAGCCGCCTCTGGTGCTGCGGCTCGAATCCACGGAGACGGCGTTCCCGCCCCGGCGGCCCCGGCCTGGCCTGCTCGAAGCCGTGCTCTGGTGTGTTATCTTTTTGCTGACACAACTGACCGCCTCCCTGTTTGTCGTAGCAGGAGTTCTCGCCTTTTTTGCATGGTCCCAAGCGGAGCCGTGGGCCTTCGTCCAGGAGCAATTCGCAGCTTTGGCCGCAGCCCAGCAGTCGTCCAGCGAGAAGACCGAAACGGCGGACGCTCCGGACTCTGGGACTAAGACGGCGGACGCCCCAGAGTCTTCCCCGACGGAGGGAGCGGAAACGGCGGCAACTCCCTCCACGGTGCCGCGCGAAATCGCCTTGGCACTGGTTTACGGGATGCTGGCAGCCCAGGTGGCCTCGTGGTGGCTTATTCGGCAAGTAGTGCCCCACGTAGTGGGACGAAACTGGAAGGAACAAATCGGCTGGCGGCGGCCCCGTGCCGTGCAGATGCTTCTGGTCACTCTGACCATCGTGCCGTTTATGCTGCTCGCGGGCGGGTTGCAGGAATTGCTCCTGCGCCTGGGGATCGGTACGCACTTGCAGATTGCGGAGTCTCTGCGTGCACTGTTTCAGCATGCCCCTCTGATTGTGACCCTGGCAGCGGCCGCGGTGGGGCCGGGAATCGTCGAGGAGGTCTGGTGCCGGGGATTCCTGGGACAGGGGCTGATTGCCCGCTATGGCGTGATACCGGGGGTGTTATGGACCTCGCTACTCTTCGGTTTTTTGCACTTGGACCCGGCTTACGCCTTGATCACCGCCGCGATGGGCGTGTACCTGCACTTCGTCTTTCTGGCATGCCGCTCCCTGGCAGCTCCGATCTTCCTCCATGCGTGTAACAACGGTCTGGCCGTGTTAGCGTCCCTCAATCCCCAGGTGCTGCCGGTGCTGGCCGCGGATGCACCCGGCCTGTCGCTCTTCGGCTACGGACTGGCGGCCCTGGTTCTTGGCGTGTGCAGTTATGCCCTGTGGCGGACGCGCCCACGTGTCGCGGCGGGGACGTAAGCTGAGAGTTCCTCCTGCCTTGGGCATAGCTCCTCCTGTGCTTCTGGGGCAATTCCTCGGCGCGAGCTAGGCCCCAGCGGTAGAAGGCGGTTTGGCAGGTGTTGCAGCCGATGCCGCTGGCTAAGCCGATGGGCGGTCTTAGCATGCTGGCTCCGATGCCGCTGGCTTAGCCGATGGAAGCCCCCGATCGGAGCGGTGCCAATTCGCGCGGCAGCAGCTCCTTGATGAGGACAGCGGAGCGGCGGCCCTGGAGTTCGTACTTTTCGCGCCGAGAAGGGGGCAGATCGTCCGGATGGCCCAAGCGGAACCCTGCCTTTTGGATGAAGTAGTTGACGGCTTGCGTGGAGAGGGCGAACAAGCGCGGGATGCCTCGACTGCGGGCGACATTTTCCACAAAGGCAATCAGTTTCTGGCCGATGCCTTGATTTTCGTAGCGGCTGTCCACGTAGAGGCTGGCGAGTTCGGCCACATTCTGCTCCGGATAGAGGTGCAGAGCGACGCAGGCGACCGGATTGCGGTCCACCTCGAAGACGTAATAGTCTCCGATGATTTTTTCCAGTTCCGCCCGTGTACGCTTGACCAATTCGTCGTTAGCGATCCCCTGCTGGATGAGCGTATGGATGGCGCGGACATCCTTCTTCTGGGCTTGCCGGATGGATTGATACTCGTTGGCGTGGATGAGCGTGCCGATCCCTTCGTTGGAGAAGACTTCTCCCAGCAGCCCTTCCTGCTCGCGTCCATCGATGATGTGGACCCGCTCGATGCCTTCCTTGCAGGCGCGGATGGCATGTACGAGTTTGGTCACAATTTCCGGCGGCAAATCCTGGCGATGGCGCTTGAGGAAGGCGTCTGCTTCCTGCACGGGCATCTGGCGAATGACGGAGCCATCGGGCGCCGGGATGCCCCCTTCCGTGTTGAGGTAGATGAGTTTGATGGCGCGTAAGGCCTTGGCCACCTCCACCGCGACCGCATCGGAGTTGAGACGAAAAGAGTTGCCGCAGCCGTCGATGCCGATGGGCGGGATGACCGGGATGATGTCATGTTCGAGCAGGGTGGTCAGCAGGCCGACATCGACGCGTTCGACCCGCCCGGTGAAGAGGTGATCGACTCCGCCGAGGATGCCCGCGGGATGGGCGACGATGGCGTTGGGGCAGACAGCGCGCAGGTCGTTGGCCGTCAACCCTTCGAGAATCTCGTGGTTGACTCGATTGGCCGCGGTAATGGCGACTTGCAGAGTGGTGCGGTCCGTCACCCCGGTGCCGTCGAGGTCCGAGGGGGTGACGCCAATCATTTCGGCATAGCGGCGGATTTGGCGGGCCGCTCCATGGACCAGCACCACCCGGATATTGAGGCTGCGTAAAAGGGCGATGTCCAGGAGTAAATTGGGGAAGTTGTCATCTTCCACGACGGCGCCATCCAGGGCAATAACAAAGACCCGGTCCCGGAAGCGGGGAACGTAACGCAGGATTTCACGGAAATGGGTCAAGCGTTCGCGCATGGGTAGTCCGTGAGGTATTGCCGCTCAGACGAGGCTGCGGAGAGTGTTGGCAAGGCAGTTCCGATGCCGCGAGAAGGGATAACCTGGGCCGATCTCTCCAGACAGCCGCCGCTTGCCGTCTAGAATAGCCGCCGAGCTTGTGATGGAAACCACCCTCGAAGTCCCTCAGAATTTCCCAGTCTCTTAGGAGTACGCTATGCCGGAGAAGGTCGTGATCATCGGTTCGGGTCCTGCGGGCTGGACGGCGGCGATTTACGCGGCCCGCGCGGAGTTGCAGCCGTTGGTTTTTCAAGGCAACCCGTACGATGAGCGGAATCGCCAGAACGGGACGCTGCCGCTGGGCCAACTTGCCTTGACCACGGAGGTGGAGAACTTCCCCTCCTGGCCGCCAGGGGATACCCGGCAGTATCTGGCGACGGCCTTGCGCCGGGATGATCCCGATTTTCCCCATTGGGTGGCAGCCAATCAACCGCAGCCGACGCATGGAATCAATGGCCCGGAACTGATGGCCTTGATGCGGCAGCAGGCGGTCCACTTTGGAGCGCGGGTGGAGTCGAAAGACATCGTCAAGGTGGATTTGCGCCGCCGGCCTTTCCTGCTGACGGCCCACGATGGGCAAACAGTCGAGACCCACACGGTGATCATCGCCACGGGCGCGCGGGCCAACTACCTGGGATTGCCCAGCGAGGAGCGGTTCAAGAACCGGGGTGTATCGGCCTGTGCCGTTTGCGACGGCGCCTTGCCCCGCTTCCGCAATAAGCCGCTCGTGGTAGTCGGCGGCGGCGACTCCGCGGTGGAAGAGGCCACCTATCTATCCAAGTTTGCCAGCGAGATTCACCTTCTGGTCCGTCGCGATGTCATGCGGGCGAGCAAGATCATGCAGGAACGCATCAAGAGCAATCCTAAGGTGACCATCCATTGGCACACCGAAGTGGAGGAAGTGCTGGGAGATGATCAAAACGGCGTCACCGCCGTGCGGGTGCGTAACAATCAGACTGGCGAGAAACGGGTGATACCGGCGGCGGGAATGTTCCTCGCCATTGGCCACACCCCGAATGTGGCCTTCCTGGAGGGTCAGGTTGAGCTGACGGAGAAGGGATACATCCGCTGGACGACCCTGGGGCGGACGTACACGAGCGTCGAGGGGGTGTTTGCCGCCGGGGATGTCGCGGATGATTACTATCGCCAAGCAGTCACGGCAGCGGGCACCGGTTGCATGGCGGCCCTGGATGCCGAGCGTTACCTGGCCCACCACGGCCTGGCCTGAAGCGTTTCCTGCTGTCCCGGCTGGAGCGGGGCGGTCCCCCAATGGCAGCGCGGCTGGCTTTGGCCCCGCCTTTAGCCAGGGTTTTCTCCCCAAGCCCTGCTTGCTGGCTTCGCTGGCATGCTCGCTACACACGCAGACCGCGCGATCCTAGGCCCGCGTGCCGAAGTACCCTGCCGTCACGGCGATGAGCACCCCCTCCCAAATCTTCAGAGTATCCAGGCTCGGCTTGTCCGACATATTGGGGAGGATGACGAACTGAAAGAGCGTCTCGAAGAGCAACAGCAGCGTGGCGATGATGCCGAGCCAAGCGCGGATGGTCATGAATAAGGGACTATTTCGACCCAGGATGAAGCGCAAGAGCAATCCGCCGGCGAAGCCTCCGGCCAGGCAGGCGAGCAGGACCGGCCACTGGCCGATCTCGTCCGGGTTAGGTGTCAGGCGGGTTGGGAGCCGCTGCGGGTCCTTGTACAGCACATAAGCGATGACGGCGATGCTGCCGCCGACGAAAATAAACCGCATCAGCCAAGGTAGAAAGCGCTGGGTGTGTAACTCGGAGAGCGGCTGCGAGGCAAAGGCCAGGAAAACCATCGACAGTAAAAAGAAGTGGGCTAGGGGCACGCGCAGCTCCGCATCCGACGGATACAGCAGCACGATCCAGAAAAACGAGCAGATCAGCACCGAAAGGAAGCCGCGCACCGTACCCACCGGCAGGCCGTAGGTATGGTACTCTTGCCCATGCGGTGTCGTGGTCATGGCCTCTCCCCCTGCTGGCGGCTCTGGAAAGAACCTCTCTCACTATATCAAATTCGCTCCGCCGTAGGTTTTCTTTTTCGTCAGGGTCCAGGCGAAGGCCGCCGCCTCGCTCCGCCTCGATCCGCCCGCCTTTTTGCCCCGATCAGCTTACGCCGGAAACAAGCGGTGGAGCGGGATGGGATAGGGGCCGAGTTTGCCGCCGTAATTTCCCGCAGAAATCCGCACCACTCCCGGCTGGCACGCTGCGGTGATCCCCACCCGCATGGCTTCCTCCACGGCTGCCAGACTCAGCCCGTCGATGACAATCTCATATACCGCGTTGACGCCCTCCGGCAGCCGGCTTGCCACGCCGCCGCGGAGCGTGGGACAGTAGGCGTCGTTGGTGCTGGCTTTGAGCGCCTTGTACTTGCTCCCCACTTTGCTGCCGCTCCGCACGATCCCGCCGGGAAAAGGCAGGATCACCTCCGGAACTCGGCGGATGGCCTGCACCGCGGCTTCCGCCGCCGCGAGGGCTGCTTCCTGCGACCGCCCCAAAATGAGGAAGTTGCCCCCAGCCACCCCCTTGACCGTCCCGAAGGTCTCCTCGCAAAGAAACTCCCCGTCCATCGTGGGGATGCGCCAGTAGCGCTTCCCGTCCAGATACTTGCTGAGTTGCCAGCCGTCGCCAAAATAGCGCAAGGCGCCGCCCACCTTGATCGACCGCGCCGGGTCGATCGGCAGGCCGTTGTAACACGCCGTGGTGGCACACGTCAGCACGCACTGAGCCACCCGGTTGACCACGGCCTTCTGCAACGCATCCCGGCTGAAGGCGAACAGAAGCAGGCTGACACCGGGCCGTCCATCCGGCGTTTCCTGGGGGGATAACTCTCGCTCCAGGCCCGCTTCCGCATCGCATCCAATCACCGACGTCGCGTACCCCGTGGCGGCCTGAGCAGCAATCATCGCCCAGTGCGGCGACTGGGCCGTGATGATCAGCCGCGCGGCTGTCATCCCGAACGCTTCCGCAAATGTGTCCTCGATTTCTACCCCTTGCACAATTCGCATGGCCGCTTCCCGAACCGGTCCGGGAGTTGAGGGAGTCGTTGTGGCGTTCATCCTTTGCTTCTCGTTGGCGGGATCACTACTAACATAACGATACGAGGGAAACCTGGGAGATTGCCCCGATGCCTAGCCGCTACCTGCTCATCCCGATCCGCTCCAATAAACAAGGAGTGCAGGTCAATGTCGGCAAGGAGGGACCGGAATACCAGTCCCTGGTGACGGTGCTGACGATGCATCCGGAGGACGTGCGGGAGGCGGGATTGCAAGCGGGGCAGCCGGTGCGCGTGCGTACCGTCCACGGCGAGGCGGTGTTCGTCTGCCAGGAGGGAAATGTGCCACGCGGGCTGCTCTTCGTGCCCTATGGTCCGCCGACCTGCCGCCTGATGGGGGGAGAGACCGACGGTACAGGCATGCCGACCTCCAAAGGGTGGGAAGTGGAGCTGGAACCGCTTTCCTCCTCCGAAGTGCTTCACTCGGAAGCCGGGACGATTCCCGGTGCCAACGGCTGAAGAAGAATAATGAGGCATAGGGGAACCTTGGGAGGAAAAAGCCTCATGAAACCGACCGATCCGCAACTGGCCGCGCAGGAACAAGCAGGTTCGGCAGCGTGGGAGCAGATCGCTCCGGGACGTTTCATGCCTCGGCGTATTCGGGGCAGCTTCCGGGGCCGAGCTTTGGGGTGAACCTTCGCCCTGCCGCCGTCCCGTGCGGACGTCCCCACCGAGGAAAGCTCCCCGCTGCACCGGCTCCCCTTGGCCCTATCCTACCCTGCGGTTAGCGATGCGCTGATGGGGCCGGATGATAGCACTCCAGCGGAACTGGCTTCGCCTTCCTGAAGGCTGAAACCTCATGAATCCAACCCCCAAGGACGCACCGATGGAACTGACAGTGGTCAAAAATGCGGTTTGCACCTTCTGCGGCTGCGTTTGCGATGACATCGAACTCCACGCTGATGGCCAGCGCATCGTCGAAACCAAACGAGCCTGCATCCTGGGGGAAGCCTGGTTCAAGCATCACACGGCGGAAAAACTCTATCCTCCCGCTCTCATCGACGGCCAGGAGGCCACGCTCGACGAGGCGATTGAGCTAGCCGCTGACATTCTCCACAAGGCCGACCTGCCGCTCATCTACGGCCTGAGCAACATCACCTGCGAAGCCCAGCGTGAGGCAGTCTGGCTGGCCGAGACTGTCGGCGCCGTCATCGACAGCCACACCTCGCTTTGACACGGCCCCACCGAAATCGCTGCCCAGTTGGGTGGCAAAGTCTCATGTACCCTGGGGGAAGTCAAAAATCGGGCCGACCTGATCATCTATTGGGGAGGCAACCCGGCAGAGTGCCATCCCCGGCACTTCACCCGTTACACGCTGACCCAGAAGGGGAAATTCACTCCCCGCGGGCGTAAGGACCGCACGATGGTCCTGGTCGATATTCGGGAAACTCCTAGCTCCAAGGCCGCGGACATTTTCCTCCAGGTCCGGCCCGGCAAAGACTTCGAGGTCCTCACGACCTTGCGAGCCTTGATCAAGGGCCAGCCCGTGGATGCTGCCGCGGTGGCGGAAACTGGTCTGACTCTAGAACAGTTGCAGGACCTAGCCCAACGCATGAAAACGGCCCGCTTCGGCGTCCTTTTCTTCGGCATGGGCCTGTCCATGACCCGCGGCAAGCACATGAATAGCGCCGCGGCCCTCACCCTTGCGGCGGAACTGAATGCCTTCACCAAATTCGTGGCCATGCCCATGCGGGGTCATGGCAATGTCACCGGAGCGGATGTCGTCCTCCGCTACACCACGGCTTACCCCTTCGGTGTGTCCCTCTCCCGCGGCTATCCTCGCTTCAACCCCGGCGAGTTCTCCACAATCGACTTGCTCGTGCGCGGAGATAATGACGCTACCCTGGTCCTCGGTGCGGATCCCGGTGCCACCATGCCCCAACCCGCTATCGAACATCTCCGCCGCACACCCACCATCGTCCTGGACCCCAAGGTCACGTACACCAGCCGCCTGGCACGCGTGCACATTACCACCGCCGCCACTGGCATCAGCGCGCCAGGGACTGTCTATCGCATGGATGAAATCCCCTTGCCCTTGCGGCCCATCCTCCGCTCGCCTTATCCGACGGACGAAGAAGTGGTCCGCCGCATCCGCCAAACCATTCAGCAGCGCCACGGCGGCTTCCTCCCCACCGCTGACCATCTCCAACTCGCTTGATCGATTGCCCCTCTCCAACTCGCTGAGCGATCCTATACTCGCGGGATCGATTCGCCCCTGGGGTTGTGTTTCCCTGGGACGGGGCCAGCTTTTTTCGTTTTTTCATTGCCGCTCCCAGGCGTTCGGATTAGGCTTTCCTTCACCGTATCCCCCTAACTTCTTCGATTTCCTAACCTGATGCCAGGAGTGTGACCATGACGCCACGACGCCTCTTCCTGTGGGTGCTGGTCTGGGTGTGGCTGGCCCCGCCACTGCGAGCTGAAGTCGAGCCTCATCCCATCTTTTCCGACCACATGGTTCTCCAGCAAGGCACGCCCTTGCGGGTGTGGGGGAAAGCCAAACCCGGAGAAAAGATCACCGTGCGTCTGGAGCGGGAAGGCCAGCCTGTGGCCACGGCCATGGCGACTGCCGATGACAAAGGACGCTGGAGTGTGGAACTGCCTGCTCAGAAAGCCGGCACCGGCTTCACCCTGACCGTGCAAGGACAGAACACCGTCACCTTCAAGAATGTGGCCGTGGGCGAAGTCTGGATCTGCTCCGGTCAATCGAACATGCAATGGGAGCTGTGGAGACTCACGCGGAATGATCAGGGGAAGAAAGTGGCGGCCCAGGCCAAGCATCCCAATATCCGCCTCTTCACCATGCCGCGCCGCCCCGCTCTGACCCCTCAGGAAGATTTCCCCGTCTTGAAGATCAAAATGCAACGTGACAAGGAATATGACGTGGTCTTCGGCCAATGGCAGGAATGTACCCCGGAAACCGCCTATGAGTTCTCGGCAGTCGCCTACTTCTTTGGCCGCGATCTGGAAAAAGCCCTCAACGTGCCCATCGGCTTGATCGCTACCAACTGGGGCGGTACCGTCTGCGAAGCCTGGACCAGCCTGGAAGCCCTGGAGAGTGTACCGGACCTCAAATACCTGGCCGATCGCGCTCGCCAAGCCCAGCAAAGCCCGCCGCAGAAAAAAGGCCTCAATCCCAACATTCCCACGGTCCTCTTCAATGGCATGATCCACCCCTTGCTCAAGTTCCCCATCCGCGGCGCCATTTGGTACCAAGGTGAGTCCAACGCCCCGCGTGCCTACGAATACCGCACCCTCTATCCCACCATGATCCAGGACTGGCGCAAACGCTGGGGGCACGACTTTGCTTTCCTCGGCGTCCAGCTTGCTCCCTATTGGGATGGCAACTCTGAAGGCGTCCGCTATGCCGAGCTGCGGGATGCCCAATTGCATGCCACTCGCGTGCTTCCTAAAGTCGGCCTGGCGGTCATTACCGATGTTGGCGAGGAAAAAGACATCCACCCGCAGCAGAAGGAACCCGTCGGCGCCCGCCTCGCCCTGGCCGCACGGGCCTTGGCTTACGGAGAAAAAATCGTCTACAGCGGTCCCATCTTCCGCGAAGCCAAATTTGACGGCAAAAAGGCCATTCTGAGCTTCGACCACGTCGGCAGCGGATTGGTGGCCAAGGATGGACCCCTGGTCGGCTTCACCGCCTGCGGCACCGATCAGGTCTTCAAACCGGCTCAGGCCGTCATCGAAGGCGACAAGGTCGTCGTCACTTGTGACGAGGTCGATCGGATTGTGGCTGTCCGCTACGGTTGGGTGAACTTCGCCAAACCCACCCTCAATCTCTTCAACAAAGAGGGTTTGCCCGCCTCGCCCTTCCGCACCGATGACTTCCCCCTGACCACGCAGGGCAAGCCAAAGAAGTGACCGCAGCGCCGACGGTTCCTCCGTGAACTGAAAAGCGGCCAAACCGCTAACGGCCTCCGTGAAGTCGCCCTCGTCCAACCGCTGCCTACCGACCTGGTGCTCCAGGCAGCGGTTTTTTTGCTGCCCGCCCCTTCGCTAAGGTTGTCCCCGGCGCCCTCTATCCCTCTCGTTCTCACGTTCCCTAGCAGCTTCTACGCCTCGCAGCAGTGTTCCTATCCGGCCATCGTTCAATAGTCCGATCCAGCATTCCGAGGAAAATCACATTTGACTTGCCTCGTTTTATAGGACATAATTTCACATAAACTTTCCCCATCCCGGCTAGATTCGGCTAAGGACAACGGCAACTCGGCGGAGTATAAGCCCTCTTGCCCTCAAGGAAGCCAAAAAGATAGCTCATGCGAGTGGAACAATTGGGACGGAAAATCCCAGAATTATAGGACTTTTCAGATTTCTGGAAAAAAAATGGAAAATTTTTCTTGACAGGCAGCGATTTATGGGACATATATACAGTAAACAGGTGATCAGTTGAGAGAAGACCTGGCCCCGTGGCAATGGCCAGTTTCTTCTAAGGCCCAGAAAGAGGGTTTGCTGGGCTGAAACCTGACAGATGACAACGAAAAGGAGGCAGAACCATGATCACGGCGAATGCGGCACAGCGCGGGAAAGCGGCAACCCAATTGCCAGAGCGGCGGGGGGCGATCCGGGGAGCACAAACCAGCCGGTGGGGAGGTCGCTCTGTTGGTCGGGGGGGAGGAAGCGAGGCGGGGCGGCGGCGCGGCCAACAGAGGGGGAATTATCCGGGTACGCCCGGAATGATGTCGAGCACGATTTTGCCGAAGTGGATCCCCCGGCGCATCGCTTCGAGTGCTGCGGGCAATTCCGGGAGCGGGAAACGGCGATCGATGACGGGGCGGAGGCGATGCTGCTGGAGGAAGACGAGCATGTCCTCGAACATTTTTCGGGAGCCGACGAAGATGCCCTGGAGCCGGACCGCTTTCATGAGGATCGGCATGGGGTCGATAGTTCCTCGGCCCGCCAGCACGCCAATCAAGGCGATGTACCCTCCGCGGCGCACCGCCCGCAGCGAGCGCTCCAGGGTGCCGGCACCGCCGACTTCCAGAACGATGTCCGCACCTTGTCCTTCCGTTTGTTCGCGGACCCACCGATCCCATTCCGGCACCGTGTGGTAATTGGCTGTGGCGTCCGCCCCCAATTGAGCAGCCCGTTCCCGCTTGTGTTCCTGGCCGGACAGCAGCAGCACGCGCGCTCCCATTGCTTTGGCCAACTGCAAGCCGAAGATGGACACGCCGCCCGTTCCCAGCAACAGGACCGTCTTACCCGGTCGGCATTCGCCGCTGATCAAGGCATTCCAGGCAGTCAAGGCCGCACAGGGCAGGGTGGCGGCGCTGGCGTAATCCCAATCCTCCGGCAGCGGCACAGCACCGGCCTGCTCGAGCAAGACATATTGGGCAAATGTCCCATCGCGATCGGCACCGAGAGTCGAGCGGGCCGCCGTGTCTGTCAGCGGGCCGTCCGCCCACTTCTGCATGAAGCAGCCGATGACCCGGTCGCCCACGCGGAAACGATCGACATCCGGCCCCACGGCGATGACTTCGCCGGCGCCATCCGAACCGAGGATGCGCGGCATCGACAAGCGAGGATTGTAGCTTCCTTCTACGATCAGAACGTCGCGATAGTTCACCGAGACCGCATGGAGCCGCACGAGAATCTGCCCCGCTGCGGGAACAGGAATCTCGCATTTGGTCCAGCGCAAATGCTCGGTTCCGAAACCGCCGTCGAGCACCCAAGCATGCATTGGCATCGCCTCCTCCGATTTCGGGGTGATTATAGGAATTGTCCTCTCGCGGAAGATGAGCCATGTGCTAAACTAGGACTTGGGCACCATGTCCTGCGGGAAGCACGCAGAGTTTTTTCAGGGACGTGCAGACCGATGGCGGACTCGACCGACTCGCTCAAACTCGACGACTATCTGGCTCGACTGCTGGCCGCCCTCGACTCCGGAGTCGAAGGGGGGAACAGTCACGCCCCAACCGTGGACCTTTCGGCTCGGCAGGGTCTGCCGTCGCAGGGAGGTCCTCAGGCTGAGGCGGCAATCCCCGTGTCTCATGAGGGATCACTGAGCGAGGTCATACCGGGTCCGGGGAATGCGGGCGTTCCCCTGCGTGTAGCGCCGGGGTCCCCCTTGCGTATTGGCCGCTTTGAGCTGCGCCGCCAGTTGGGCAAGGGGGGGTGTGGTATCGTCTTTCTGGCCTTCGATCCGAAATTGCAGCGGGAAGTCGCCTTGAAAATCCCTCGCCCCGAGATGCTCTTGAGCGCGGACGCCCGCAAGCGATTGATCCGAGAAGCCCAAGCGGCGGCGGAATTCGATCATCCGAACCTGGTGCCAGTGTATGAAACGGGCGAGTTCGGTCCGCTGTGCTACATCGCCACAGCCTTCTGTCCGGGTCAGACTCTGGGCCAGTGGCTGGAGAAACAAGCCTTCCCGGTCCCTGTGCGTCAGGCGGCCCGCTTGGTCGCCATTGTCGCCGAGGCGGTTCAACATGCCCACGATCGCGGCGTCCTCCATCGGGACCTCAAACCGAACAACATCATCCTTCAACCGGTCCGAGAGGATCCCCTGGCGGAAGAGCCTCCGGTCGGCTCCTGCCAACTCCGCGGAGAATACTTCATTCCGCGGGTCGTAGACTTTGGCTTGGCTAAGCTCATGGAACGCGGTGAGCCATCCGATACGCGTACTTGGCAGATTCTCGGCACGCCGAAATACATGGCCCCCGAACAAGCTCTAGCCAAGCATCGGGATTTAGGTCCGGCCGCGGATGTCTATGCCCTGGGTGCCATCCTCTATGAACTCCTCACCGGTTGTGCTCCCTACGACGGTGCGACGGATGTCGAAGTGCTCCGCCAAGTCATCGATGGGCAGCTCAATCCGCCCCGCCAAATCCGGCCGGACATTCCCCGAGACTTGGAAGCCATTTGCCTCAAGGCGATGGAAAAGAATCCAGGCCGGCGCTATCGCACCGCGATCGACCTGGCCGATGATCTGCGGCGCTTTCTCGATGGCAAACCCACAATCGCCCGGCCGCTCAATTGGCTGGGACGCGTGGCTCGCTGGGCACGGCGGAACGATCAACTCGTCGCCTTGATCATCGTCAGTGCCATCGCGGTTGTTATGATCGGTGTGGGTACTTGGTACATGGGGGAGACACGCCGGCTCAAAAACGACCAGGAACGGGCGCGATCCGACCAAGAGCTACGCGCCCGCTTGGAACGTCAACGGGACTATGCCCAATACATCTATGCCACTTTCCTCTCCCTTCGCAGCGGCAATCGTGATGAAGCCAAGGATTACTTAGAAGCGGCCCGGATGATTGCGACGTACCTCAACGAACCTCTGGACTTTCCCTATCGCCACCTGAGCCGCCTGGTCCAGCTCCCACGCCAGGATATTCCTACTTTCGCAAACCGTGTCACTGCTTTGGCGGTTTCCGCGGACCTCCGCTACCTCTGCTGGGCATATCCCGATGGTACCCTCACACTCTGGGACATCGCCCAGTCCCGACCCGTGCAAACGTGGAAGCATACCACCCAGGAGATGCAGAATGCTGGGAAAACCTCGCTCCACCTCGCGTTTGTGGGACCCCAGTCCAAAACCCTGCTGGTGTGCAACGAGACGGCGGAGGCGCCCCACCTCAGCGTCTGGACCCTCCACTCCGAGGGTACGATGGCCCCACTTGCGAATCTTCCCGCCGTTTTCCAAAGCCCCTGGCTCCGTTGTGCGACCAGTCCCGATGGCCGTTTCAGTTGCGTCGAACATCGTGACGGCACTGTCCTCCTCTGGGATTGGTTCGAGCAGAAAGTGGCGGCGCAAACCCGCTGGCCTCAGAGCGTGAAGGAGATGCATGTGCGCACCCTGCCCTCCGGTTGTGAGGTGGCATTCGCCACCCGTGATGGAACAGTTGGGCTGTGGGATGGCCGTTCGCCCCCGCGGATGTTGCCTCCCCTCGATAACTCCTCACGCATCACCTCTCTCGCCTTCACAGCGGAGGGCAAAATTGCCTTGGGCAGCAACACCGGCTTATGGATTCTGGAGAAAGGTAAGCAGTGGAAGCAGCAGGGGAACTCGCCCGTTCGTTGGGTCTTTTCTTCCCCCCACGGTCTGTTGACTTATGTCAAGCCAGGGCGGTTTTCTCTTCAGCAGGAAGCCCGATTCTGGGAATGGCCCGTGGTGGAACATGGCGAGATCACGACGGCCGCACTCGATGCCAACGGGCGCTTGCTTTGCACTGCCGGTGAAGACGGCTTCGTGAGACTCTGGCGGATTCCCGGAGATCCCCACGAGCTGGGGGTTTTACAAGTTCCCCTCATCCAGGGTGTGTTCGTATCTGAAGAGTCTCCCCAAGGCGTGTTGCTTGATGCTCAGAAACGGTTTTTTCCTCTGGCTGATTCTCAGAATGCTCCTCTGCCCTCGCCCTCGCTCCCGATCCTCGATGCTTTCCTGACGCAGGACGGTTCCCTCCGAGTCTTTCTAGCGGACGGCTCCACGATTCGCGACGAGCAATGGACAGGCCCAAAGCGGCGGCTTGTCCGCCAGTGGCGCCTTCCTCCGGCAGCGCAAGTGCGTTGGGCCAAATTCTCCAGGCCGGCCGGCCACCTTCTCGCGGCTGATCACTTGGGCCGGCTGTACCTGTGGAATACCGCAGACGTACCCTCCGCAGCCCCGTCGATCATCGAGACCTCCAGCGGCAAGGTTGTGGCTGAAGCAGTCCTGGCTCGCGACGCTTCGTTGCTGGCAGCTCGCTGGGATCGATCGGCGATCAGCATATGGTCCGTGGCGGAGAATAGTTGGAAGCTCACCTTGTCCATTCCCGATGCGACCGATTTTTGTTTCGTGGAAAATAGCGGTTTTCTAGCGACGGCGGGCGAACGAGGGGCCATCCGCTTGTGGTCGCTGGAAAGCGGCCGGGAGGCGGCCACGTTCCTGGGACACATCGGTGCTGCCACCTGTCTTGCGCTGTCTCCAGATCAGCGCACTCTGATCAGCGGTGGAGCCAACGGCGAGGTAATTTTCTGGGATTTGCGAGCACAGCGGGAAGTCTTTCGTCAGCGCCGCCACGATGGACCCGTGCGCCACATTCGCTTCGCCAATCGAGGGCGCTGGCTCATCACCGCCACGTCCGATCAGGTCGCCCTCTGGCAAACTAGCGAATGATCACTTCGCGGTTGATGTGGATGTGGAAGGAACAGACAAGGGCTAAAAAAATTCACAATCTCACGAAAAAATTCGGTCGCTGAGGTCCTCCGTTTAAGGTTCTGTCGCTCTGGTCCGCTGTATTATTCCATGTTTCTCCTGCGCACGCGTGGTGACTCCGCGATGGGGCACCCACCAGCTTCACGCTGAAAGTTGATCCTAAAAGCGAATCCCGGCGGTGAGTAAGAGATTCACGTTATTGAGATCGCCCCCAAGCGGCGGCACGATGTTGGTCCAGTCATAACCCCATTCGACACGAAGGCCGCTGAAGAGAATGCAGCCGCCGAAAGGGACCTCGAGCGAGCCGTGGGCTGCCAAGTAAATGCCATGTGTGACATTCTGCCGTCGCGCATAACCGTTGACCTGATTGAGCGGAACCACATCGACGTGTGCGGTGCCCCATCGGCCTCCCACTTGCCCTCCGATGCGAACATTCCACCCTTCTTGCAGCCCGTTGGCGGCGGGGCCCCACAGCCACCAATCGCGGCCCAGAGCAAAATTGAAATTGGTGCGATGCAGACCCCGGATAGCGCTGAGAGTATAAAGGTCCGGTTGGGGAATCACCCGGCCCGTGAGCGGATCGCTGCGCGGCGGCTGACGAATATCCAGGAAAACCGGCTCCTGCTGCTCCCCGCGATTGTAGGTGTAACTCAGACCCAAATCGACAACCCAGGCCGCATCGTGGGTCGGATTGAAAAACAACGTGCGTCCACCGCCGCCGACCACCCAACCGACGTTGAGCCGCCCCACAAAATCCCCGGAGCCGAAAGGGAGATTAGGACCCGTGTACGTATAGAGTTCATACCCAATACGCCCATGCTTGCCGAGGGGGCCGCAGCACCCTGGACCTTCGGTGTAGTACGGACTCGGATAGGAACCCGGAGGCAAGGCCGGCGGGGAGATGACCGGAGGTTCAGTCCACGTTCCGGAAACAGGATTGGTGTTTGGGGCGGGAAGCGAATCGCCGTTGACGGCATCCCAAACATTCGGAACCCGAACCATCCCACGGCGAGAAGGAAAGCCACCGGCGGAAATCACCTCGTTGTGGCTGGACTCCTGAGCCAACGCTTCTGGCACGCGATAGGACGAAGGTAGATCAGCAGGAGTGACTGAGGGAATGTAAGCGGAAACGTCTCTTCCAGCCGGAAGGACTTGTCCCCAAACCGAGGTCGTAAGGACGAACAGCCCTGCGAGACAACCCAGAACACGCATGCCGCCCATACTCTGCCTCTTTCGTGTGGGTTTGTATCCCCCGTGATGGAGGCATACTAACCGATGTTCAGTTTCATCGGCGCAGAAAATGAGCAACTTCACTTTTTTGTCGATCCGGCGGACTTCGTAAAATACTTGGAACGGCGGGATAATACGAGTAATGAGGGGAATAGGGGGGAGTTGTTGTAAGGTAGGTTCCCTCACGGCGTTTTCGCGGGTGCTAACGCCGAAGTCGTATCAGATGGATTCGATAATGGGAGAGTGCTTGAAAGAGAGGGGAAGGAAAAGGTCCAACACAGGGCTGGCTCTTATTTTGCCGAGACGCCCAGAGTTGTGAGCATGAGGAAGGTCCCAAAACCGGCTCTTCCCGCTCCGAGGGTGAGGTGATCCATGCGCGTTCAGGAAATACGAGACCTTGAAGAGGGCGTTCGCTATCTACTCGAAGGTATCCGGTTGGCGCGAGTAGTTCCTCCGCCCCAAAAGGCCGCCATCGTTGATCAGGCGCTCGATTGGGCCGCATGGCTGGTCGCTGGAGGTGTTCCCCTGCCGCCGATGAGTTTCGTGCTGGATGTCGGCCAAATAGCCTCAGGACGTTTCTGGAGTGGCCGACAACGGGGTGCCGGGTCAGACTTTGGGCCAGACAAGCGTTTGGTACAAGCCTATGAGGACCGCTTGCTGGCGCGCCTCCCTTTAGACCCTGCTTTTGATCGAGCCGCCTCGGCCATCGCACGTTACCCTGAAGCGGAACGTCCCAAAGCCATTGCTTTTCTACTCAAGCAACTCGCGGCTCATTTGGAACTGGGAGGCGCCCATCTGTCATTGGAAGCCATACGGCGGCTGCAAGCCCGAGTGGAACAAATGGACCTATCCCAGATACTGGGAGAATATCAGTATGATCATATGTCACAATTGATGAGTGAATTATATACGGATTTGATACAATCTTTGCGGCGGGTACCTCTCTTGCTCCCGTGGGAGGATGTTGCGGCCTTGGAAGACCGCTCCGCGTTAGGCGGAATGGCACAATTCATCGCCTTGCGGCAGATTCGGCAACTGGTCTCCCTTTGGGAAAAAGCGATCAAGCCTCGTCCTCTCCGGTCGCGAGAGAGACGCAAGAATTGGACCACCCGTCTGTTGCAGGAAGATCAGTATCCAGTGGGTGGATTCGCTTCCATCGCCACGCGTGGCAGCATGGAGAGCCTCTTGCATTCTCAATTGGTGTACATGGAGAGAGAAAAACCCGATCTCTTTGATATTAAGTTTCTTCGCAACGAATTACTCTATTATTCACGTGATGAAAATAATTTTATAATAAATAGACGTGTATATGTATTTATTATCGATTATATAATCAATCTACGCTTCAAAGATTTTGAGTTACCATATGAGAGAATAATATTATTGCTCTCTTGGATTGTAACGATTATCCAGTGGCTAAACGAGCGCCTCACCGATGAAGCCATCAATTTTGAGATAAGATTCATCAAACATAACTCTCCTCACAAATATATCAAAGACACTTCTAGCTCTGAGGAACGTTGGGAGGAGCAAGGTTGGCTGGAGTTGCTCCTGAGGGATTGGATTGAACGGGGCGCGGCACGAGTGAGCGTCACGGACTCTCTCGATTCCGTGGTAGGAGAGTTGAAACAATGGAGCCACCGTGCGGATGTTTATTGTTTATATATGACTTCCAAGGAACAGGCAGAGAAGCAGAAAAAGGAAGAGGAACTATCCAAGGTCCAGGGTATCATGTTCACAAGCATGTGGATGGACGGTCCGTATCCATGCATAAGCATGGATCAGGAACAAACGAAAAGGGATGATATTAAGCCCATGGTAGCGTGGTCGCAAGCCCTGAATCGTTTGTTAGAACAATGGATATAGGATGTACAATGCCAGATATTTATACACACTATTTTATATATGATGGAGGCTTTCGTTATTTCACTGGGGATGCTGCGGTATGTTATGATGCCTGGTGAGCCGCTATGATTGATGTGCATATTCATGTCACACCACCGAATCTGCCCGCCGCCGGACCTCTCGCTCCCATCTTGTGTGATTCTCCCGAACGGATTGCCACGGTTTTACGCCGGGAAATGCGTCATGCCGGGATTCGCTTCGCCTGTGCCATCGGCTGTTGGAGCGCGGGCCAGCCAGAGGACCCCTTGGGCATCGCGGCGTCGCTAGCGGTTGCCGCTCAGACGCCCGGACTGCATGTCATCGGCGTGGCTGATCCAACATGGACTGATCCCTCACAGCTCCAAAAAGTCGAACAGATCCTGGCGCAGGGAACCGTCGTAGGCCTTAAGCTCTATTTGGGATACCTTCATTATGAACCATCACATCCTCATTATCGTCCGTATTATGAACTGGCGGCCCGTTATAATCTGCCGGTCTTTCTACACACGGGTGACACTTTCTCGCCCAAGGCGAAGCTGAAATTCGCCCATCCCCTCGGCGTGGACGAAGTAGCGGTGGATCATCCGGAGGTGCAATTTGTTCTCTGTCATGTAGGCAATCCGTGGATGCTCGACGCGGCAGAGGTGATTTACAAGAACCTCAATGTCTGGGCCGACCTTTCCGGTTTATTAATCGGGGATGAGCAGGATTTCGCGGGGGAAGCGATGCAAGAGCAGGCCGCCGAACTGGCCGCCCGCTTAGTCAAGGCCATCCGTTACTCGGAACGTCCCAATCGGTTCCTCTACGGCAGTGACTGGCCATTGGCACCGATGCTGGCGTACCGGAGTATTTTGCAGAGGATCCTCCCGCCTGCCTGGCATGAGTTGATCTTCGAGGAAAACGCCCGCCGCCTGTTCCGCTGGAGGTGATCGCTAAGAGGAATCGTGATCCGGCCTGCCGCCCGTTGCTGGCTCCGGTTCTGAGAGCTGCCCGTATCCCGTCGAAACCGGGTTTTTCTCATGCTCGCCCGCAGTTCGTGACGACGTAATGCACTGCGGGTGTCCGGGAAGCCGCGAGCCGATATAATGGGAGTGATCGTTGAAGAAAGATTGTGGTGGACTCGGCCTCGTCGCCAAGTGGTAAGGCAACGGTTTGCAAAACCGTCATTCGCCGGTTCGAATCCGGCCGAGGCCTCTGACAACAGGCAGCCTACCTCTGGTCACTTTCCCTGCTTTTCCCCCGCGATGGTTCCTGGCATGGGTTGCATTATTCCGGCGAACGTTCCGGTTGGCTCCCCTGGTTGTCTGGACTTGCCGATTGGCTCGATGTGGCGGTTGAGCTTTGGCCGCGGACCGGAGTTAGGCAGCCTAAGATACCGGGATCAGCAAAGCTGACCGAGAAGCCGTCATGAATTGAGATGAGTTCTTCTGTACACCACACGATACCTTGCGAAAACAAGGGACTTTCCGCATGTCTGCTGTTCATTCGTTCCTCTCTTGTTCCCCACCGTCCGGCAATGTCTGCGTTGTCCGCTGCGTTGCCCGGCGGAAGTGCTCATCCCTCACCTGTCAGTAGTGCGCCTCGGCAAGGGCGGGAGTGTGGCCAAGCCAGCTTGTGACTACATAAGGGGGAAACTCCTGAATCAACTCTGTTGCCCGGCTGCTTCGCAGATTGGCAAACATCTTGGGCCGGGCCGGTATGCCCGCACGGACGATGATCACCCGGCATGCCCTGAAGATACATGCCTCCATCCGCCGCACCCCTCACGCCCCAAACGCCAGAAGAACCTAAAGCGGGAAGTGTGAGAGGTGGAGCCAAAGCGGTGGAACCGCTCCCAAGGGAAGGAATTGGGATGGGGAGTGAGATAGGGCAAGCCGATAAAAATGGACTTTCACTATCGGCTTTTCCGATAGCTATTCTCCCCTCAGGAATGCCTGAATCTGTTCCCAGTCCCTGGGTCGCTGGGAGCGGTCCTACCGCCAGAGGAAGGCGGGGATGCCCGCCGCTGGGAGCGGTCCCATCGCCCGCAGCTCCGCCAGCCATTCCTCTTGCTCCGGTCGCAGCCGCCCGCTGTCGCTCTTCAGCTCGGCGAAGGCGAGCCGCTGGGAGCGGTCCCACCGCTGCCGCTGGGGATGCACCAGCACCAGTTCGGGAAAGCCTGCGCCATCCGCCGCCGCAGGCGTGAGCCAGCCGCCTTACCCCTTGGCTAGTCAGCACAACGGGGCCGCTACTGCTCCTGGCCTCCTCTTGAGCCTGAGCTTTACCTGGCTGCTATACTGTTCCGAGTTGCCCATCCTTAGAGTTGATCACATCCTAACTGCTTACGCACATGCCGCAACCACTCCACCTCCGTCAGGCCATCTGCACGAGTATAATACTCACAACCTAAATCCACGGAGAAAAATTTGTGGGGATCTTCCATTTGTTCCATCAAAGGAATCACCTCGTCCAGCTCTTTGCAGACTGTTCGAATCTCATCAGGAGTATGTTCACTTATAAAAGCGGCTATTGCTGCATCAGGACTTTCATAATCATCCAGAAAATCCTGGTGAAAATAGCCTGCTAGGAATTGCCAAAGATGGGGATATTTTTCCTTGGCTCTCATAGGGATTCCTCCGGTCATTGATTCTAGTTGTCTTGGAAAAGCTGTATGAATGCGATAACCTGTTGGTAAGGATGGATAACGTCTCAGGATGATTCGTACTCCTCAGACATTGATCAACTCTTTCGTGCAAAGCAGACTCTGACTAGTTACGTCACGCATTGTCACTTCTAGGATTAATCGCTTGCCCGATCCGGCCAACCAGGTTCGGACCTCGCTGGCTCGCATTTCCAAAGCCTCGGCGATCACCCGTTCGGCAGTTGCACGATCCGGGAAGGTGGAGGCTGCCTCCATCCTTGGGTTTCGAGCCAATCGTTGAGCAAGATATTCTAGCTCTTTGGCGACGTGTCTTGCTATGGTATGTCCTCCGGCAGCCTCATGGGCTTCCAGACCGCCACCGGGCACAAGGCGGCTGGCCGCTCCTTCGAGGGCAACTCCGGCTTCTGGGCCTGAATCGCTTGCGTTGGGACAGGAGGGCGTGGTGCTGCCACGTTTGAGCCAGCGGCCTCGGCCTCGGCGGTCGCTGCCGCTGTCGCTGGAGCACGCGGAGTTAGCGCTTGACTAGTCGCTGGGGTGGACGTGGGTCCTGGTCGAGGTGTCAGCGACACTTTAGCGAGACCGGCGGTAGCACCGCCGATTACAATGCCGATGCCCGTATCAACGACGAGCTGCCCACAATCAATCTGCCCACGATCAATCGCCTGTGATACGACACTGTTGGTAAGTCCCCCAGCACCCCCACTGAGTGCACCAATACCTATGACGGCCAAGGCCGAGGGATCGCCCGTGCCTGCTCCTACCACAGCGCCGAAGATCGCACCGGACACTGCACCTCCTGAAGCGGCTCCTGCTACCCCACCCCAAGTGATCGGCTCGCCCATGAGGGCATGGTAACCGACATATCCAACCACTCCGGCAACAGCTCCGACTACAGCCCCGATAGCTGCGGCCAACCAACTTGACAGCAGGCCACTCGGATCGAGGGAGTTGATCGGGTCATTGCCGACGGGGCGGTAGAGGTTGACATCCCCGGCGGCGTAGGAGAGCGGATCAAGGCTCGTCCAGCGGCCGAGGGTGGGAGAATAGTCGCGGAAACGGAAGTGGTACAGGCCGCTGGTGGCGTCGAAGCGGCCGCCCTGGTGCAGATAGACCCAGGCGAAGACGCTGGCCGCCAGGACGTTCCAGCCAACATCAGCACCGTCGGTTGGCCGAAGGGGTCGTAGATGTAACGTTCGACAACATTCCCACTGTCATCCACCAACGCCGTCACATTGAAGTTGGCGTCCTGAGCCACCCACAAGCGCTCGTCCAGTGTCCCATCGCCGTCGCTGTCCCGATCGCGGAGGATGAGGGCATCAACGTACACCGGACTCCACACATACTGCACCGTAGTGCTGCCGCCGACCCGCTCCTCCAACACCTGCCACTGGTCGGAGTAGTAGAAGTCCATGGTCACCCCGCCGACCGTCTCCTGCACCCGCCGATGCAGGCCGTCGTAGGCGTAGCTCTTCAGCGTCGCGCCCGCGGCGGACCCGAAGACGCCGACCGGCCTCTGGGATCGCTGCTCGCAAGGGCGGGAGCGAAGGCCGAGGACCAGGGGCGGTGTGTGCGTGATGATCTACTTGTTGATGCCGACGACAACGCCGAGGATGCCGACGCCGAGCCCACGTCGCCGTTCCAGACCATGCCCGTCGCAATCCAGCCCGCACAGGCAAAGCGGCTGCCGGTGCGTTCCTGGGGGCAGCCAGGGGCGTTCCTGATGCCCTGGCGGGGCATTTCGCACAAGCACTCGTCCACGAAGTCCAGACGCCCGCCGAGAAGTCCAGACGCCCGCCGAGACGGTTTACGGCGATCACGACGGCTCAAAACGCCGCTAGTTTCGCAACACCAAAGGCGAAGGCGAAGCCGGCTCGTGGTCGCCGAGGGCGTGGCGATAATTGCCGTTATCAGCTCAATGGTGGGGTTTTGGCGTCAAAATGCTGTCTACTTTTCGCCAGCAAGGGCGTCGGGACTGGTGCGATAAGGTTTGGCGTCAGCGTGGTCGTCAGCGTCGAGCGGTCGGCGTAGCAGAATTGAGAACTCGGAAATGCGATTGAAAAAACCTAGGGGCAAGGGTGGTCAGGCCGCGCCTCTGGCAGCAGATGCACTTCGCTTTTATATGCTGGCATCGACTTGCACGATGTCATTACCAAGCAGCAAGCGAAGCTGGTTGCTAATCTCCTTGAGCCTTTCCATTGGCACACGGAAGGAGATTTCGATTGTGTCATCGACAGACATATCGGCAGCCGCTTGGGGGTCAAGTTTCAGTACAAGTCGGCTCTCCTGCAACTGTGCTTTTACCACGCCGCCGTAGCGAGAGTGCCTCTGATCGTCAATCTCAATGTACAGCGTGTCGTGTCCCAATTCCAAGTCCCGTTGGGAAGGCTCAAGGTCCTTCTGCAACAAAACATACCGACTTGTCTTGAACTCATCATCAGCAAACCCAAGCATAGCTACATCGTCCTGGGTTTGGTAGGTAACGCAGGTCGCCGCAAACCTCATTGCCACTCTCCGTTCAGTTCCCCGCCGTCTAGGTGCGTGTCACCCCGTTTTCACGCCATCGGTAGATGATCGTTGCCCCCGATTCTCTGGCAGCCTGATTCATAATTCCCTTGCACGTAGGACAGGGTGGCCTTTGACCAGTAATAATCGTAGTCTCCCCACGTTGCAGCGGGATGTTCCGTATAGCTCTAGCTTCAGTGTGACTCGCCAGCGTGTTCCTTGGGAAGCCAAGGGCCTGTTCTTCCGGCGTCATATTCCCGCTGACGATACGCTCGTGATGCCGAAGTCGGCCCGAAGCGTCTCTTACCATGATGTTGGCGTTGTGGTGGGCGGGATCGACACCACGAGACCCCAGACGTGGGACGGGACTATTTGTTGGAGCATTGTACTCATTATGCGCCCAGAGGGCAAATCCCCACGTGCTGTCGCCGACGAAGTAAGTGTGATAGTCCGCAACACGGAGATTGTACAGCTTCTCCTGCCGTCCGGTCAGCCGCAGCGCTGTGACCGCCACGCTCTCATGGGGGTCTAAGCCTACGATTCGGTCGCCCGGCTTTAGCTCTCCCGCCGCCGTCCAGCCCTTGCCAAGGACGTAGAAGGAATGCTCCTCCGTCGTGCCGATGGTCCGCCCGCCAATGCACGAGCTACCACCGTCAATGACGGTGGAGCTTCAAAACACTTGAGCTTTTTCTCTTTCAGCGTTTGGTTTGGCCAATGTCGCAATTACTTTGGCTAAACATTACGCCAGATATTGCTTCCATGATAATATAGTAGGGAATATAATCTCTAATTATTTTATTGATTCGATTTATTGCTTAAATCTGGAATTTGTACCATTTTTTCCAATTCCGGGATAGCAACAAGTATATCATTCAATTCTTCTGGATAGATATTTAACCAACTCAATCTCTCGTGAGCAATCGATACTAGCCACGGATTATTGCAACGATACAAGCATAAATCTTCTGGAAGACTTGGCTGAACCCATTGATATAGTCCTGTAGTATGATTCAAAATTTCTTTTAATACACTCTCCGTAAAATTTAGGTAAACGATGGTGGCCACTTGATCTATCAAATTAGTACCCGGCCATTCGGATGCAATGTCTATTCTCTTTATATTTTCTTTGGTATGAATCAAAAATTTATGCCCGCCGGAATCTAAGCCTAAATCAAATCGTATAACGAAAGATATATAATCACAGTACCTGTATGCATAATTTAGGATTCTTGAATATATATTATCTCGTGGCTCTTCAAGTATATCATATTCTGTTAGTTCATTATCATTCATTTTATTTCACTCCTATGACTGGCATATAGTCTACTGGTCATATGTGTATATGTAGGAAATTTACTTTTTTACGATGTATATGTATCTCAGGACCCCGGAATAGTACATTGTATTCTTTGGCCATTTCCTTAATATCTCCACATCATCCATCGTGACTTCTCTCTTTTTCTGTTCCTTCGCTAGCTGGATTAAAGCGTCTTGATCGGGATTAAATTCCTTAACATCTTTGTACGCATTATGCGCCCAGAGGGCAAAACCCCAGGCCGCATCGCCGACGAAGTAGGTATGATAGTCCGCAACGCGGAGATTGTAGAGCTTCTCCTGCCGACTAGTCAGCCGCAGTGCCGTGACCGCCACGCTCTCACGCGGGTCCAAACCTACAATGCGATCACCCGGCTTCAGCTCGCCTGCCGCCGTCCAACCCTTGCCAAGGACATAGATCGGATGCTCCGCCGTCGTACCGATGATCCGGCCGCCCACTTCCAGCTCTAGCATCAACCCCACCCGCTCGAACGTCTCCTCCACCTTCTTCCACGCCAACGGCCCGCTCGGATCATGCTCGTCCCGTGACAATACCTCGTCATCAATCGTGATCTCATCAATCCGCCGCCACCCCTCACCCCACGACCCCCGCGCCAACAGCTTGACATCTCCCGTGAAACAGGCCTTGAAAAGCTGGGTGAAGTTGAGGACTGAACCGGTGGCATCCAACGCCGCTGCGAGATAATTCCCCTGCTCCCATTGCTCCTGGGCACTCAACAGCCCGCTGACACCTTGGGCGGCATTGATCGCCCGCACTCCCCAGCGCGCCGACGTGACCAACCCACAGGGACTGACAAACGTAGCGGCAAATCCAGCAACTTCACCTGTGACAAAGCCACCTTGATAAGCCCACGAACTGCGATCGATGACATCATCGTAGCTTAAGACACGATTGTAGTATTTGTACTTTTGAATTCATTAATGACTTCGAGCGGTTGGATGTCCACTGTAATTATCTCTGACTCATAATCTGTATGGTAAGCCTTGACGATAAGTCGCGTTGGTAGCTGATCCTTAGGGAAAATCCACGCTTTAGTCCAATACGGTGCGTCGTCGCCCACGTGAAACCCAAAATCCCCATTAGGCTTGACACGGTACTCGTACCCGTACGGCACTTCGTCGTAGCCTACTAACTCTAGATCAGATGTGTCTTTAGCACAGAGGGACCATACCGTTATCTTGGTAAAGTCCCCACAATAGTTGTCAAATAGGATCGGAAAGACCACACGTTTTTCAAGTCCTCTGACAATAACAGATCGGAAGACACGTTGTAAGATCTCTCGGTGAGTTTTGAGCCACTTGCCTGAAATGTTTTTATCGATTGTCTTTTCTAAGGCCATCACAGTAGCAAATGCCTGATCATCATCCATCTCTGGAGATAGGGAACCGTAACGGACAATATTCGGATAGATAATTATCGTAGTCTCAGGTGATGAAGCAAGAATGCGAATTCTCCACAGCGGATGTTTCTTTTTTAGCAATTTTTGGAGTTGCTCAATCATCTCTAGGGTAATATCATCATTATCATAAAATGATAAATTTAATGTACGATCTTCTAGACCCAAACATATACTGCCCCAATAATAGCGCTGTGCTTCGTCTGGTGTAAACCACCACTGGTTTGCATATCGACTAATAATCTTGCGAGCAGCGTTGCCAACTTCTACGACTTCCTCTAGTGTTAGTGGGGGTACGTCCCATGTAGTGTTGAGGTACTCTTCTGAATTTTCTGAGGACTGGTCTACCAAAACATTGTAAAATCCTACAAACTCAGTGGCAGAAGGAGTTTCGCGCAGATTCATAGTTGCCCTCGCTTTCTTTTGTCAATACAGCGAATCTTATCTTATTCACACCATATTTATTACTGTAGAGGTCGCATAAAGATCGGATTTTGCAATCGCCATTGAATTTCTTGCTTTTTTGCATAATACCATTCTTTAAAGACAATAGCTTGGTAAGGAAGGCCCTTGTCCACCAACTCTCGATAGAGGCAGTAGGACCCTTCGGCATTACTTGGACCGAATAAGTACCGCTCTGCACGAACAGCATCTCCGTCTTGAAGAGCTTGGATAGCTAGTTTAAAGTTATTGCTATTCGCAGCAACTTCCATGGCTTTAGCTGTTTGATCTATCTGCTCCCATGCAAAATAGCCAAAAATAGCTGAGACCATAATTGCTCCACCGATTACTGCCTTGTTGCCCATCTTACTACCCATTGGAGGGGGTATCATGCTTTGACTCACGCGCTGCTTTCCTGTTCCCCAAACGTACCTGCGACCTTGTTCAATCCAATCTTTAGCAGTTTGGCCAACTTTACGCGAGTTGGGATTGCGTTCCAAGTATGCCGCCCGTTCAGCCATAATCGCATCATTAAATGCCTTGATTTCCTTGTGAATTTTTCCTCTATAGTCTTTGCCATTTATCAAACTATTGATAAATTGTTCCATTTGCTCACCGCTAATTGGCTTCCGATTATTCTTTATTATCAACTTCATCAGTTCCTTCTTTATGATAATGTTGTATTCATAGTGTGAGACACCACCATATATTTTGTAGCCATGTGGCGGATATGCGGCACCAGAATAGGCTCCCATACCCATGAAATACGCATCATAGCTCAACCAAGGAGCTATCTCAGGGTCAGTAAGCACAGCCACAGGAACCCAGTGATGTCCAATCCCTTCGAGTCCGAACGGGTCTAATAGGTTAGTCGAATTGTTGCCGACGGTGCGGTACAGGTTCACATCCCCGGCGGCGTAGGAGAGGGGATCAAGGCTCGTCCAGCGGCCGAGGGTGGGGGAATAGTCGCGGAAACGGAAGTGATACAGACCACTGGTGACATCGTACCGGCCACCCTGATGCAGATAGAGCCAATCGTAGGCGCTGCCACCGGACCGAACGTTCCACTCCGTATCCAGCACCGTCGCCTGACCGAAGGGGTCGTAGATGTAGCGTTCGACTACATTGCCCGAGTTGTCAAAGATCGCAGTCACATTATAATTCGCATCCTGTACCACCCACAGGCGATCGTCCAGTGTCCCATCACCGTCACTGTCCCGATCCCGCAGCACCATCGCATCGACGTACACCGGACTCCACACATACTGCACCGTGGTCTGACCACCCACCCGCTCCTCCAGCAGCTGCCATTGGTCGGAGTAGTAGAAGTCCGTGTTCACCTGGCTGAGAGGTAAAAAGGACGCATCTGGGATACATCTATTATTGCTATTTTCTGCTCAAGAAAATTAGATGCGTCCCCTTTTCGGACCTTTTTCGGACTAGAGAGGACGACTATAATGGGGGCACTCCAGCCCTAACAACCTCCCCAGTTTGTTGACAAATGACGATCCAGGGCGACGGTCTCATACCACCCCATGTGAAAACAACCCAAGTCCGTAGTTCTTCGACAATGGTGGGATTCTCAAACGGCCAACCTCGTTGCTCAGCCTCTTGTTTGGCGATTGCTAACGCCTGACTTCGTGAAATACGAGGTTGAGGAACAAACAAGACCACTCTCAGGAAGCGCCAAAACCAACTCATGAAGGTTCCTCCACCTATCTGTTCAGAATGAAGTGACTCAGGGTGTACGCGCCATAGGTTATCCCACCAACGATGATACCATAACCACCACCCTCTAATATTACTCGCCAAACGGATAACTTGTAAGCACCATTCAATGGGTGTCTCAAACCTTGAAGCAGACTTCTTGTGGCATATGTTTGCGCTAAAGCCTCTTCAAGATAGCGAAGAAAGTGAGAGCGTTCGTAGCCCAGCATCCCAATATCGGCACGAAGTTCTCTGAGTGGTCCGTATCGTGGACTGAAAAACCTGTGGACAGATTCGTGGCGAACGGTGTCGATCAACGCTTGCCCACTCAGTCCAGGTCGAATCGTGATATTCCCAAATTTATCTGTTGCTCCTAGATAGTTGGAAGGAAGTGGGCCGTAGCTCCACGGAACGTTTGGAAGATTCCTAGGCAGCCTTCGCCAGGTGGTGTAGTTGCCGCCGAGACCCAACAGACCGGTGCCGACTTGCAGGCCATTTGCCCAGTTCAGGCCATTCTCGTAGATGTCATAGCCACCGCGACCCACCTGCACCGTGTTCTGAGCCGTGTCCCAAGACAAAGCATACCGACCCCAACGACCCACCTGACCCGGCACCTGCGTCAGCTTCCCCACGCCGTAGGTCGGCAACAACTCCCAACCCACCCGGGCGGCCAAAAACCCACCCTCGTAGTAGGGACGGTCCTCGTCCGCCACGGTCCAGACTTCCCACGGCTCAGCCCACAAGCCCAAGGTCACCAACGAACGCGTCGCGGTTGCCGCCGCATTCACGTTGGCTTGCAATCCAATCCGCAGCCCATCGCCGATTTCGGCAGCAGCGACGCTGGTCCAGTGAGGTGGAGGTTCCAGCAATGGTAACCCTTGTCTGGCTCGACGCTCATTGATTTGGCGGTCCAGTTCCAGACCCCGGTAGTATTCCCTTCTCAGTTGAATGAGATACTTGCCCGGATACCAAAAAAGTCCGCTGGGATCGAGGGAGCTGATGGGGTTGTTGCCGAGGGTGCGGTACAGGTTCACATCCCCGGCGGCGTAGGAGAGGGGATCAAGGCTCGTCCAGCGGCCGAGGGTGGGGGAATAGTCGCGGTGGCGGAAGTGGTACAGACCGTTTCAAAATGATCATAAGAGATGTCGGAGATGGTATGGCAAGATAGGTGGAAAAGCCACGGAGGACGAGAGGTGCTATGCCTAATCAAAGGTGGAACGGAGACTCATGAAGCGGTTGTGGGAGCCATTGCGGGATTGTTGCCCATACCTAACCCTATCCCCACGAGGGGCGGCTGTGGGTAAGCGACCGGAACGGCGTCTTCGGTACTGTCTATGTGCCGCGGTCAGGCGGCCGGTGGCGGGAACTGCACCGGGCTTTCCCTTAGCAGGCGACGTGCTAACGGCGGTTATGGGAATGGAGGCGGCAAGTGTTTGGGAGCGGCTCTGACAGCAAGTGCTGGAGGAACTGGACGCCGCTGCTGGTCGGTTAAGATGGAAGAATTTTTGACACCACGTTTGAACCGGCGCAAAAAGGGTCCGAGGTGGAAAAGACTGACTGGGCAGGGGATGAAGCTGAGCCTGGTGGAGGAGGGTAGGGTCGACCGCTTCCGATGATGACGGTGGCGAATCGCTCGAAGGTGAGTTTGGGTGTCGTCGGTGGTGGAGCTTGTGCTTTCACGCCTGGAGTGGCGGCTCTGAGTACCCGTTGTGGTCGATCATGCCTACGAGTGTGATTCACTGCGGCGGAGGTTGGGTTCAGCCGGATATGAGCTAGTCGTCCCGCATTGGAAGGGGCAGCGTCGGCGGACGAGTAGAGATGGTCGGCGGCTGCGGCGATTCCAACGTCGTTATCGGGTGGAAGCGAATGTTGCTTAGCTGCACACCGGCCGTTATGTGTTGGTACGCCACGAATGGTACACCCATCATTCACATGCCCTTGTCCTCCTCGCCCACCTCTTCACACGTTATGAAAGTAGTAAAAGTTTTCCGTGTGCCGTCCGTAGTAACTGCACACGGAGGGTGTCGGCCAAATTACTTCTTCATGCCACTGTCGGTATCGATCCTCCACATGACCAGCGGTTCAAAGGGGTTCCCAACAGCCAAGCGCGACCCGTCTGGGGAGACCGCCAATGCCCAGACCCTGTACTTTTTCAGAGTCTGTTGAACCGCTAGAAGCCGCTTTTGGCGGACTGACCACACCTTGAGTTCCCCCGCCGCCTTCTCCCCCTCGGCTGCCTTTCCACCCGAGACGAGTAGATCGCCATCGGGAAAGAAGGCTACTGCAAACGTTCCTGTACGGTGGCCACCCAGATCAGCTATTCGTTCACCCGTGGCTACCTCCCAGAGGCTCAGCCCGTACCCCTCCTTACGCGGCGCAGCCTCAGATAGATATGCCGCTACCGCCACCAGGTCTCCTTTTGGAGAAAGATCGATTCTCTCGAGTTCCGGAATGCCGTCTTGCAGGTTGCTGTCTTCAGGAAACACCGACCAATTCTTGACGATCTTAGCTTTCCCCTTATCTATCCCGCAGACGAACACCCGCCCCGAATCAGTACCGGCCACAAACAACCGCCCACCTTGGGCGAATCGTAAGCCGACCACCATCTGCCCACGATTCCACGGCTTGGGAAGATCGAGCGTCCACAACTGCCGACCGGTGGCCGCGTCAAAAGCCACCACGAACGAACTATTGCTTCCAGCGATAACGAGCGACCCATCGGGTGAGACAGCCACGGAGAGCAACTGATCCCCGCCCTCTTGGTGAGTGATGCGACGCACCAGTTCCCACTTCTGGGTATCCCACAGGCGGACCTCGTTATCGTCACCGCAACTTGCCATCAGTTTCCCGTCCTGCGAAAACGCCACATCCCGAACGCAGGCACTGTGCCCGGCCAACCGCACGGTCCGCTTGCGGGTGCCAACGTCGAACACGCTCAAGTGGGGAGCCAATCGATTTTCCGGAAGTGCGGAGCCGCCGACTAACAACTGCTTACCGTCTGGACTAAACATCAGAACGTCTGGGGCTACATCGGGATCGAACGCCTCCGGTCCAGTCAGCGTCACAGTCTGACGGGGTCTGGGTATAGAGGCCGCGCTCATTCCCAACGACACTAGCGAGGGAAACAGAATAGCGATGAGTGGGATGCCGAGATGCCTGACTTTGTCGTACCTCATGGGAAGTCCTCTAACAGGAGTGAAGTCCTCGAACAGGAGGGGCAGAGGGGCGATTCCCAGTCCTCACCATGATCCGGATCACCGCCTCCGTGACGGTGGAGCTCTTAGATCCGTAGTTCGAAGTCCCGCATGGGTGAATGAGCCTTGGTACAAGAAGATGATCCTTGAGTCTTGCACCGCTTGGCCGTTCATGGTTCCGGTCAGTGTAACCTTGAACTGCAAGTAGTATTTCACTTCCCCGCTCCTCACTGGCTTCATCCAATCCTCTACTCGGTAGACGATCTTAGCAGAGAATGTAACCTTTGGGTTCTCGATCCCGTAGTACTTCGCTGCGTCGATCACTTTCTTTTCGGCTTCGACCAGATTGGCATACTTTCTGAGCGCAATCATCAGGGTGGAACCGCTCGGAAAGTCCAAGCAGATAGTGCCAATCGTAGGCACTGCCACCGGACCGAACATTCCACTCCGCATCCAGTACCGTCGCCTGGCCGAAGGGGTCGTAGATGTAACGTTCGACAACATTCCCACTGTCATCCACCAACGCCGTCACATTGAAGTTGGCATCCTGCACCACCCACAAGCGCTCGTCCAGTGTCCCATCACCGTCACTGTCCCGATCGCGGAGGATGAGGGCATCAACGTACACCGGACTCCACACATACTGCACCGTGGTCTCACCGCCGACGCGCTCCTCCAACACCTGCCAGGAATCGGAGTAGTAGAAGTCCGTGATTACTCCACCCGCCGTCTCGCTGATCCGCCGATGCAGGCCGTCATAACGGTGCTCCGCCAGTAACGCGGCCGCGGCATCTTATACCTAACTTGGTCCTGCAGATTTCCCCCTGTCGCACCGGCGGATTTGGTCCCAGTCAAAAAACAGAAGCTCGGAACTGTCACCGCCACGCTCCAAGGCGACCCACACGCTACAGCGGCCTTCACAGATCTTGCGAACCTCACCAATCTCGCCTTTGTGTGGGCCGGCTGTTATTACCACCTGATCGCCAACGTAAAACGGAGCGCCGCGGGTGATACGCATCCAAAGACGCCAGATAAGATGACATAAAAAACAGCTCACAGCTACACTCCCACCCGCCCCCAAGAGAATGCTGATTACCCAATTCACACCTTGATCTTGCAGCTGCAAGGCTAACCACAGACCGATGGCCAAAGTCCCGGTCAACCAGCCAAGGAGAAAAAACACAGATGCCCCCGACGTTTCACTATGTGATGAAGATCTCATAGTTCCAGTACCAGAAGCAATGGGCAGGATCAGCCCAAACAACAAGTCCCTTTTCCTTCAGTGCTTACCTCTCGAGCGGCGCCTTCCATCAGTCAGGTTATTCGAGGGATAGGTTCTGAGGGGTACTCCCTACCGAAGGTAGGTTAGGAGAAGTTCGCATTCCCTCGGGGATAGCCATTCCTGGATGCCCACGACAATTGCCAATCTGCCGTCTTCCGCTTGAAAAAAGAAAAGATCTCCAAAAGCTTCTTTACCCACCGCGACGCCACCCCGGTATCGCATTACATTCTATTTTACAACAAAGTTAAGATAAGTCTGTTGAGTGTTATGAAATTAGTCGACACATAACTCAAGAAGAAATGCCCTCTTTCCCTTTATGATCAACGCGATACCTTTCTGCGGCTAACTGGTCAGTTCCCCGTCACACCAAAGAGTAGCAATACAATCTTCCCACCCCTCAACTATAATACAACCCTGTCTATAAAAAAACGGAGATTGGTTGCAAAGAGGAAGCATCAAAATCAATCCTTATTGTCTTATTAATTGGTATTAAGTATTCGTCATATCATGGTTCAAGAATTAACCATAATTGGACTTGTATTATTCATTGGTTATTGACAGTGATACTTTGTAACGCTATGTGTTGTTATGCTGCTCAGTCACGGTAGTTCTACTTTTCTTAGTAGAGTTTACGATCCATCAACTGTACGCGGGCTATGGCAACAGTGTTACCTGCGTCTCTCGCTGCGACTTGGGCGTAAAAATTTCGTGCCGCCAGCCTTGCTCTTCAGTAACTCCTAGTTGTCGAAGCTCCTGCAACGTTATACTTTGCATTCGTAAACGCGCCCCTTGAGCACCAATGCCCCAACGGATTATGTTTCGCCCCCACCCTTGGAATGTTATTCCGCCAAAGAGGCCGTTTGGTAGAACCGAGAGTCTGGGAACGTTGGGATTAATGCTACCTGCACCCCAGGCTCAACTGGCAGCGAGTCGTGCACCCAACCAGCCGCCTCAAAAACTGGCACTGGCATCGGCAGTAACCAGTCGATGCAGTCCGCCTCCGCAGCCCAATCCAGTCGCATCTCATGCAGAGTTCTCAGACCCCTCTCTGCTATCAGTAGCTGCGGAGTCCTCGCCTCTAGATCATACTGCAGCCATACATCCCATTTTCTGGAGTAATGTTTCTAAAGTGAACTTCCCTCATCCCGACGAACGGAATCCCGGTCGACACTTGTAGGTCGGGGATGTGAATTATTCCTCTTTGGGGTGGAGCTTGGGTAAACGGAAGCCGGGGGGTAGATTACTACCCTCAGTCATGGACGGGGGCCTGGGTGAATATGCCCATGCGGCGGTATTTCTCGTAGCGCTGTTGCAAGAGCGATTCCACGGAGAGGGGGAGCAATTCCCGCAGGTAGCGTTTGAGCGCGGCTTTGAGTGCGGTCGCCGCCTCGCGCGGGTCCCGATGAGCACCGCCGAGCGGTTCCGGGATGATGTGGTCGATCACTTGCAGCCGCAGCAAGTCCTGAGCGGTGAGTTTCAGCGCTTCTGCGGCTCGGGCTTTGGTGTCGTCATTGGCGACGCGCCAGAGGATGCCTGCACACCCTTCGGGACTGATCACGGAGTAGTAGGCGTACTGCATCATGGCCACGCGGTCGCCGACCCCAATCCCCAGCGCGCCACCGGAACCGCCTTCCCCGATCACGACGCAGATGATGGGGGTGGGCAGCCGAGTCATTTCCAGGATGCTCGTGGCAATCCACTGGGCTTGCCCGCGCTCTTCAGCCCCAATGCCGGGAAAGGCACCGGGGGTGTCGATCAGGCAGATGACCGGCAGGTGAAACTTCGCGGCCAGTTTCATCTTGTTGAGAGCTTTACGATACCCTTCGGGATGGGCGCAGCCGTAGTAGCACTGCTGTCGTTCGGCCAGGGTCTTGCCTTTTTGCTGACCGATGAGCATGATCTTCTGGCCGTCGAGGCGGGCAAAGCCGGTGCGGATGGCCCGATCATCCCCGAAGGCCCGATCCCCGTGCAGTTCCACGAATTCGTCGAAGATCATGTCCACGTAATCGAGGAACTGCGGCCGCTGACGATGGCGGGCGATCAGGATCGTCTCCCAGGGTTTGAGCTGGGCGTAACGCTCCCGTTTCAGAGTGAGCAATTCGCGTTTCATCTGGCGGATGGCTTCCAGGCCATCGGGACCTGACGCGGTGGCTTCCAATTGGGCGAGCCGCTCTTCCAACTCATGGATGTCCTGCTCGAAGGGCAAAGGTTCGGGCAATGTCACGGGCATGAGCGGCTTTCTCCTTCGCGGGAACGAAGTCGCTCAAGGAATCCTGGGGTTATATAGCCTTTTCTTCCGGCCATTCTTGCGAGCGTTATCCGGCTTCTTCTTCCGGACTTTCTTTGACTGATTTATAAATTTGCGGGATTTTTTTCAAGGAGATGAGGACCTCGTGGAAATTTTGCGGCCGCTCTTGGGGTTTCTTCGCTAGCATGCTCAGGACGAATTGGGAGAACTCCTCCGTGAGGTCCGGGTTGAAAGCAGAGGGTGGAGCCGGGCGTTCTTTGAAATGCCGCATGAGCAAGTCATTGACACTGCTGCCGCGAAAGGGGGGCCGTCCGGTCGTCAACTCGTAGAGGGTGCATCCGAAACTGTAGATATCCTGCCGCGGGTCGGGGAGCTGGTCCAGAATCTGTTCAGGACTCATGTAGCTGGGGGTGCCTTGCGGTTTGCCTTTGCGGTGGAACCAACGGGCAAGACCGGTGGGAATCTTTCGGGCGATGGCGAAGTCGATGATCTTGGTGTCGCCCGTGGCGTTGACCAGGATATTATCCGGCTTCACGTCGCGGTGGACGTAGCCCATCGCATTCATGTAAGCCAAGCCGGTCGCCGCTTGCTTGAAGATTTTGCGGCTGTGCTGCTTGATGAAGTCAAAATCTTTGGCTTGCAAACGCAGGCGCAGAGAGCCGGAGGGGAAGAACTCCATGATGAAAAACGGGTTCTCCTTACCCCGGTGGACCTTGAAGATGCGCACCACGTTCGGGTGAGACAGGGCGATGCCAATTTCCGCTTCGTGAAAGAGAATGCGGCGCTGTTCTGGGTCGGCGGCGGCTTCCGGAAGCAGCAGCTTCATGGCGAAATGCCGCTGGCTGGTCGGTTCCACCACCTCGAACACTTGCGAATTCTGCCCCGGATGGAGCAGACTGCGAATCCGATAGCCTCCGATGATCTCGCCGATATCCGCCATAGAGTGCTCTCGCTGCCTCAGCCTCGAGCCGGTCTGCTTCTGATGCCGCCGGCCCGTTTTGCTTTTCCGCAAGCAGACTACCAATACTCCTCGAAGTGTATATTGCCTTTCTGTTTAAGCGAGGGAATGTCGGCCCGAAAGCCTCGCTTTTCCAAAATTTCGATGACACCGGGCGGTTGAGGATAGGTGACGGCCCCGGTGTTTTTGTCCCGCTGCGGAACGCCGATCATCTTCGGGTTGCCGCAGAGATAAACATGTGTTCGGGCCGGATCGAGGGCTTGGCCCATCCGCTCCTCCAGTTCGCCGCTGCTGATCAGGTCCTGAATATACACCTTGCGTGTCTGTCCCGGTTCGCGTGTGGTCAGGGGCAGGTAGAGATAATGCGGATAAAGTTCCATGAGCTTCTGGTGGGTGTTCCAATAGCCCAGGTCTTGTTTGTAGCGGACGCAACAGACGGACACGATGCGTCCCGTATGGCCGCGGCGGAGCAGCTCCCAGATCATGGCATTGTGCGGGGCCTCGCCGGTTCCCGTGGCGAGGAACACCACCGTGTCGCCGGGGCGGACCGGTTCGAGTGTGTAATGGCCGGTGATCTTTTCCCCCATTTGGATACGGTCCCCGACTTGCCGAGTGAACAGCCGAGGAGTCAGAGCAGGCACGCGGCCATCGGGATTGTGCCGAACCAGGACGATGTAAAATTCCAGCCAATCTGTCCGGCTCGGATCGTAAAGCTGATCGGGACGGTCGTCCTCCAGGATGGGACAACTGATCGAATAGGACCGGCGGACGATCCGCATCTGATCCTCCGGGGTCAGATGCTCCTCCTGGCATCCTTCCAAGCGAGGCTCCCAATAGCCGAGACCCAAGGTGCAGTATTGGCCGGGTTGATAGGCGGGGCGCGGAAAATCCGGACGAACTCGTAAAATCATCAAATCCGAATGGATTTTTTTGAGGTAAACGATGGTGGCATTATAACGTCGCGTTCGGGCCTCGTGAATTTGCTCAGGAGTCATCGGTCGGCAATCCCTCTGGGAAGTCGATTTATCCCCTGTGGGAAAACGGTTTGTTCGATGTTTGAATGTCCCACCCGGCATTCTGGAGTCGTTCGGCTCGAACCAGCTCGGCAGTACCGCACTCCGGCGACACAGTCCCTGATTTCGCCGCGTTTGCGCCCAATGGCTGCTGTTCGCTACGCAGAACTCCGCCGTCGAAGAGAAGCTGTACTCTCTTCCCTTCGCTGCCAGCCGTTCCGAGAGCATTCCGCTGGTGAGAACCTAGCGATTCGGCATCCGTTCCCTTACGTCCAGCGGTTCCCTTACGCCATTATAGAAGATGGATTCTCGCATGCCGGAGTTTGCCAATCTGCCCCGGGGGAGGAGACCATCTCGCTCACGGTACGGTCGGAACGCTGGCCAGGGCCACAATGTGCCCCAGAAATGTTATGTCTCATCAGCGGTTTTCTTCTCTTGTGCCGAATCAGCGATTCTCTTGTGCCGAATCAGCGATTTGCCCGAAAAGCGGGAGTTTTCAGTCAAAGCCGGGATGGTTTCCATCCGCAAAGGGTTTCAATCCGTGGCCAGCGGTAGTCCGGCTGCTTTCCACGCCGCCATGCCTCCGAGAACATTGCTCACGGAGGAATACCCCACGCTCTTGAGGTAAGACGTGGCGATGGAGGCGCGGTAGCCGGAGCCACAGACGACAGCAACGGGTCGGTCTTTGGGGACCTGCTGGAGGCGTTGCTGGAGCAAGCCGCCGTGGATGTGGATGGCACCGGGAATGTGGCCGGCCTGCCATTCGGCCTCGGTGCGGACATCCAGGACGAACGGGGGCGAGCCGCGCTGCAACTGCTGGTCTAGCTCATGGACGGAGAGGGTTTGCACGCGTTCCAGGGGATAGCCGGCGGTTTCCCAAGCATCGATTCCCCCGTCGAGGTACCCTTGAATGTCGTCCAGACCGACGCGAAGCAGATGGGTGACCACTTCCGGCAGATCGGCCGGCTGATTGATCACCAGAATGATCGGCCTGTCGTAAGGGAGGACCCAGCCGGCCCATGTCGGCAAATTGGCGCCCAGGGGGATGTTGATCGAACCGGGAATGGCCGCGGCGGCGAACGCCTCTTTGGGCCGCACGTCCAAGATCAGGCAATTCTCGCAGCGGCGGTGGTAGAGGTCTGAAGCACTCAAGGGCCGTTGGCCGGGCAGCTCCGGTCCGATGATACGGGGGCCGCGGGCGTTGACCTGCTTCATTCGGCTAAAGTAAGCCGGGGCGATGGGCATGCCGGCGAGCAGGTCGGCGATCCACTCCGCTTCCGGTTTCTGCCGCAGGGCAGGACTGAAGCGGCGCTCGTAACCCAGAGTTGTGGAGGGACGCGCACCCAGGGCTTTGCCACACAGGGAGCCAGCACCGTGACCGGGGTAAACTTCCGTAAAGTCGGGAAAGGCCGGGAGTACGGAGAAGACGCTTTTGTAAAGCTGATGGGCCAGGATTTTCTGCATCTCGGCGCCGAGCAGGTCCGGCCGACCGACATCGCCGACGAAGAGGAAATCGCCGGTGAGCAGCAGGGCGGGAACCTCGCGGCTGCGCGGCTGGTCATAAACGGCCCAGGTGAGGTGTTCCAGCGTGTGGCCGGGAGTGTGAATCGCTTCCAAGCGCAGGTTGCCCAGGAGCAGATCGTCACGATCCCGTAACACCCGGTCGGCGTAGGGCGGCGTCCATTCGGGGCCGCCGAGACCGGAAACATGAACCGTGGCGCCGGTCCGTGCTTTCAATTCCGCAGAACCGCTGACGAAATCGGCATGGACGTGTGTTTCCATAATGTGGGTGATGCGGTATCCCTCGCTCCGCGCCAGACGGAGGAAATCCTCAACGTCCCGCGTCGGATCAATCACCACCGCTTCCTTACTTTTCGGATCGCCGATCATGTAGGAGTAAATGGCTAAACCGGGAACGAATCGCTGGTGGAAGAACATGGTCTCGGCTCCTGGAGTGTCCGCTGGCAGTTTGGTGTCACGGTACGATCCGCTTCGTCCGGACTCCTGTCATCAGGAAGGATTCGCCAGCCGGAGAAAAGTTACAGAGGAGCGCCAAAGCTGCGGGAGCGTTTGCACAATCACCGCACCACCGACGATCAAGATCATGACAGCGAAAAGGCGTTGCAGGGTCGGCCCGGAGAGATACCGGGAGAGTGCCACACCCAGCATCATGCCGCCCATTCCCCCCAGAATAAACGGAAGCAGAACTCGGCCGCTGGGAAGCGAACCGGCCCAGAGATAACCCATCGTGCCGGAGAGGCTGATCAGGAAAATCACCAGGAGCGAAGTTGCCGCCGCCCGCGGCATGTCCATCCGAGCGATCAGGACCAGAGCGGGGACGATCAGAAATCCGCCGCCGATGCCGAAAAGGCCGGAGAAGATCCCCGTGAGCAGGCCAGCACCAAGAAAGACAAGCCAGCGCCGCGACGAGGAGGAAGCCGGCGAAGACAACGGGAGGGAAGTTGCTCCGCCTGAGGGCACAGATAGGGAAGGCGCATCCTCTGCTCGGGAAGGGGCAGGGGAAGGGCTGATGCGAGAACGATGCTCCGCCCCGGTGCTGGCCGAGTCCGCGCGGGATTTTTGCCACATCCGCACCGCTACGATCCCCATCAGGAGGGCAAAGCCGAGCAGGAGAATGTCTTCGTTGAGTCGGTGGCCCACGAAGACGCCGAGGGGAGCGCCCAGCATCCCAGCCAGGGAAAAGAGCCAGCCTGCGGGCAGGTCCAGTTCCCCCCGCATCCAACGGGCGATGGCCCCGGCTCCGGCGATGGCCCCCACCGTGATCAGGGAGATGCCGATCGCGTCGCGCGGGGTCGCTCCTAAGCCATAGACGAGCAAGGGAACCGCCAGGATCGAGCCGCCCCCACCCGTCAGCCCCAAGGACAGTCCGACCACCGCACCCAGAGCCAAACTCATTGCGGAGAACATAGCGGCGTTGCGGGTGAGGGGGATGCGGGTGCAGAAGAGTCGGTCGTCGATGCCGCAGAAGCCGGTGCTGAGGCGCAGCTTCCCCCGCATTGGTTCCACGGCAGCCGAGCGATGAGCAGAGCCATGCCGCACCAATCCGTGATGCCCGCAAAGATCAGCCCCGCTCCAAAAAACGCCGCACCCAACAGGAAGGCGGGATGCACCAGGTAACCCAAGATCGTGAAGGCGAGAACGCCCGTGCCGATGGCAATGCGGGTCTGCCGCTCGATGGACAGCACCATCCGCTTGCCGCGAACGACGGGCACGCCGGCTTGTTCACAGGCCACCGTACCCCCTTCGACCAGGAAGACGTTGGCATAGCCAGCATTCAAGAGTCTTTCGCAAGCGGTTTTGGCCCGATTCCCAGATCGGCAGATGACGTAGATCGGCTCCTGCGACTGCCCGTTGTACTCCGCCAGCACTTTCTGCGGATCGAACTTGTCCAGGGGAACCAGGCGTGCCCCCTGGACGTGGACTTCCGTGTATTCCGCCGGCGTTCGCACATCGATCAGTCGGATCGGCTGACCCTTCGCCAACAGTTCCTTGAGTTCTTGCGGGGTGATGGTTTTCAAACTCATGGGGATAGCTCCTTGTTCCTGAGTCCGCCTAGAAGCGAACCGAAGCATTCTCGCCCCCAATACGCTGAGGCGTCTCTTCGGGTGACATTGGGAATGATGCGGATCGGGCCAAGGGGGTTACAACAGGGAAGGCGGTGGTTTGCCCGAACGCTTAGACAGCGTTGGCAGGAGCGTAGCAGGAGGCAGCGGCTTCTGTTCGTCTTGTAGGGAAAGGTCTGTTCGTCTTGCATGGAAAGGCCAGAGAGGGTATGCGATGACTCCGTGCGAGGAGCAGGGCGAAGAATCGGCTCGATCGGCTGCCTGGTTTTGCAGGAGGGCCGGGGGGCGAAGTTTATGGGGATGCCATCGGCAGGCAGCGAGATGGGGATACCATCAGCAGGTAGCGAGAGGTGGAGCCAGCACTGGCTGGAGCTGGGCCGGCAGGTGATCGCCCAGGAATGCCAGGCTTTGGCCCAGGCAGCGGAACGATTGGATGGTGGTTTTGTGCGGGTGGTAGCGGGTTTGTGGCGGTGTTCGGGGCGAGTGGCCGTCGTGGGGGTGGGCAAGTCAGCGGATGTGGGGCAAAAGATCACCGGCACCTTCAACTCGACGGGAACGCGGAGCTATACCCTCGATCCTATCCGGGCGGTGCATGGCGACCTAGGCATGGTGGCGCCGGAAGATGTCGCCTTGCTGCTGTCCCACAGTGGCGAATCTGAAGAACTGGTGCGGCTGTTGCCCGCTTTGCGCCAGCGGACCGCTGGGATGTATGCCATCACCAGCCACGGATCGAGCCGGTTGGCTCAGGCGGTGGACGCCGCCGTGCTCTACGGGCCTTTGGCCGAAGCCTGCCCTCTGGGATTGGCACCAAGCAGTAGCACCACCGTCATGCTGGCCATTGGGGATGCCCTCGCCTTTGTGCTCATGGAGCAGCGCCGTTTCACCGAGGACGATTTCGCCCGCAATCACCCCGCAGGCAGTCTGGGGCGGCGATTGGCCCGCGTGACCGACTACATGCGCCGGGACAAGGAATTGCGCCTGGCTCCGGCCTCGGCGACCGTCCGCCAGGTGTTCACCCAGGCTCGCCATCATGGCCGCCGCACCGGCGCTATCATGCTCCTGGACGACCAGGGGCGGCTCGCAGGGTTGTTCACCGATAGCGACCTGGCCCGCTTGTTCGAGTCCCGCCGCGACGAGGCCCTGGATCGACCCATTGCCGAAGTCATGACCCGCCAGCCGATCGTCGTCCGCCCCCAGACCCGATTGGCCGAGGCGATCGACCTGCTCCGTTCCCACAAAATCAGCGAACTGCCCGTCGTCGATGATCAGGGCCGGCCCCTGGGTATGCTCGACATAACCGATCTGATCGGAATGGAGCAGGAAGCCATCGCCGCCGAACCGGTCCCCCTGCGCATCCTGGGCCAGCGCAAAAGCGCCTAGACTGGTGCAGGGAAAATCTCCGGGGCAGCAGTAGCGGGGAAGCTGCCGGCCCCCACCGCGGCCGGTTCAGAACACCTGGGAGTACCGGCGCTCATGGATGAACTTTCGCCACCACCGCACCCGCCCAGACTCCCCCTTCAGCAACGCATCGGGCGCATTCGCTGCCTGGTCCTTGATGTTGATGGGGTCCTAACAGATGGACGGTTGTATTACACAGCCGAGGGAGAACAGGCCAAGACGTTCCACGTGCGGGATGGCTCTGCTCTACGGTTATGGAAACTGGCCGGAGGATGCGCGGTGATCCTTTCCGGGCGGAGTAGTCCCGCGGTGGCGTGCCGTGCCCAGGAATTGTCCATCGATGTCGTGCGGCAGGGGTTGGCGGACAAGGCTTCAGTTTTGCCCGACGTCTGCCGTGCCTTGCAGGTGGAGTTGTCCGAGATGTGCGCGGTGGGAGACGACTGGCTGGACGTGCCTCTGTTGCAACGGGTCGGAGTGGCGGCGGCTCCCGCGGATGCTTGCCCGGAAGTGCTCCAGCGCGTCGATTATGTGACCCCGAGCCGCGGCGGACAGGGAGTCATCCGGGACCTCGTCGAATGGCTGTTGCGGCAGCAAGGGAAGTGGGAAAACACCTTGGCACGCGCCTGGCAGGAGAGCGAGGGAGTCAAGCGAGGCGAACATTCCAGCCGATGAGTTAAGGATGGATAATGTCCGGGGTGCGATCGGGTAGCAAGATGATGCGGGAGGGTGCGTGACAGCACGACGGCTCTTGCTGCTGGTCATGAGTCTGGTCGTCTTCGGACTGGCCTACGGTTCTTATGCGCATTTCTTCGGCTGGCTGGATGGTTTGCCGGTGCTGCCGGAGCGGTATTTGATACCCGCGCAGGGGGAATTCCGCTATCCGGAGCAACCCGTGACGCCGACTTTGGAACTCCTCAAGCAAGCCTTTGGCGAACACAGCCCGGAGGTGGAATCGCTCGGTTATCCCACGCGTCTGGCCTTCCGGCGGGGGGATACCACCTTAGTGGTCGCCTGCGGCCGGCCTCCCGCTCAGCCGGATTCCCACCGCGTGACGGTGGCACCCTTCAGCGCCGCCGTTTTTGGCAAACCGAAGCCGCCCCACCAACTCCAGCCAGGAGAGACGGTCGAGATTGCTACCTTCCACGCGGATAAAGCCGTGCTGGAATTCGATCGCATCATCCGGACTCCCACCGACATGAACGAGGCCCGCTTGGTTCGCCTGGAGTTGATCAGCGATCCGGAGGCGGCCGTCAGCCGCAGCGACCCGCGGGTGGGGATCGTGCACATGACGCATAACCAGCGTTCCCTGGACCCGAACCGCTGGCTGATTTTGCGGACGCCCGGTCCGGTCTTCTATCGCGACAATCGGGCGTCACCGAACATGCCCGTACTCGGTCCGGACATTTGGACGGATGCGCCGGTAGAGATTGTAGATCGTGCCAATCTGCCGCGCCGGGATGGAGGCCCTGTCGCTTATGCCTCGATGCCGGCTGCGGAGGTACGCCAGCCCAGCGTCGTCGCGGCCATTCTCGCCGGTGAGCGTTTGCCGCCGCCGACGGTCACGGCCGTGGGCCTGCGCGTCTATCTTCAGCCGCGCTCCTCAGAGGCCAGCGGCAAACCGAAAGCGCCCTCTTCCCCTGTATCACGCCCCGGTCCTTTCAGTGGCCTGCGGCGGGTGGAACTGCTGGAGCAAGTCCGGCTCCATCTCTGGATGGAAGCGGGCGGTGCGTCTCTACTCGGCATGCAACGCACACCCGCGGTTCCTGCCGAGAAGATACCGGCTGTCCTAGCCAGCGCCGGGGGACTCGTGGCGGGACACCAGCATCTGATCCACCATCACCGGGAATTGCTGCAAGTCGAAACCCGCGGTCCGTTCCTGTACGACGTGGAAAAGAACACAGCCCGGTTCGAGGTGCTGCCCCAAGTGGACCCCCATTTGCCCAACGATGTCCAAGTCACGCGCATTGCGCCGGCATCGGGCATCCAGAGTCTGTTCACTCAAGTGCTGGAATTGGAACTGGAGGGTGGCAAGCCCGCAGCTTCCCCTGCCGCTGCCGGCCCTGCGGTTCCGAGTGTCCCGCCACGAACCGCTCCGGCTTCCGCGCCGCCGTCCACCCATCGCCTGCGCCGCTTGCATGCTTGGACCTACACGCCAGGACGCATTCTCACCGTTTCCTCCGAGGCCGATCAGTTGCATGCGACGGGGATCGATCTGGTCCACGACGCCCAGCAGCAAAAAACGACTTTGACGGGCATTCCGCTCATCGCGGTCCAGCAGCGCCATGTGTTGACCGCCGGCGCGCCGCAAAAACCGGCCGAGTTGATCTGGGAGCCGGATGTCGGGTCGGTAGCGGCTTCCGGCAGCCCTCCTGCTCCTGCTGCCCCTCGGCCCTCCGTCAATAACCGGCGCCATCGTCTGACGGTGCGCGGTGCCGGACGCATCGAAATGCACGACCCAGAACGCGAAGGAACCGTTTCCGCCTCCTGGCAGGAGTCGTTGACCTACCAGGCCGATCCTGCGGCGGACGTACCCTCCGATGTCATCACCTTGACAGGTTCGGCGCGGTACGAAGACCCCGGCGCGGATTACCGCTTGCTGGCGAACCTCCTGCGCTTGTGGGTGAAGCGCTCCCGTGAGGCCCAGGCTGCCTCCGCACGTCCAGGACTTTCCGCGGACCGCCCGGCGGCCTCCGACACACCATCCGCCCCCGCCCTTCCTACGCGAATCCAGGCGTTGGGAAATGTATCGGCTCACTCCGCCGAGCTGATTATCGAGCACACCGATCACCTGAACGTGCTGATTCGGGATGACAGCCCGCCAGAAGAAACCACACGAGGACCGCGGAACCCCACGGTTCACGGACCGCCTTCACCGGGGCCGACCGCTTCCTCACGACCGGCGAGTCCACCGCAGCCGCCCGCAGGTGACAGGGGTAAAGCGGGAGATGCCTCAGCAGCAGCCCCACCGCAGACTCCGGGGCGAGCGGAAGAGACCCCGGCGCAATCCCCCCGGAAGCCGCCCCTGAAGCTCCGAGCACGAACGATCGATACCTGGCTGGCTCGTACTCCAGAACGGCTCCCCGCCTCTGGTACCAAAGGGCCTTCGCCGCTAGTTGCCCCGCCTGCCGCTTCCCCGCCGCAAAAAACGAGTGCGAATCCTCCCCTTGGGGCTGCATCCGAGAAAATCACCTACAAATACACCTTGGAACGTGCCCGATGCGAAGGCATGGTGTCCGTCCACCAGGACCCCGCTGATCCGTCCAAAGTCCGCGGAACTGACATTCGTGGCAGCCTCCTGCTCATCGACCACACCCCGGAAGGAAGCATTCTCACCCTCCACGGCTGGGACAATCGTCCCGGCGAGCTGCATCATGAAGGGACCTCCTTGATCGGTCCGTGGATCAAAATCGATCAGGTGCACAACCTCGCGGTCATTGAAGGCCGAGGCTCCATGGCGGTGCCTGCCACGACCGATCTGGCCGGCAATACGTTAAGCAAGACGGAACCGATTGTCATCCATTTCCGCGACGGGATGACTTTCAAAGGAGCGCTGCGAACGGCGGAGTTCTTTGGACGAGTAAGTGTCGCCCAAGGGGATTCCGGCCTGACCTGCCACACGATGCGGGTGATTTTTGATCGGCCCGTGTACTTTGCCACGCTGCGGTCCCCTAGCGAACGTTCCGAGAGCAGCCCAGCTCCCCGTCAGCCCAACGGCACATCCCCCCGGCCCGCCGCGCCGGATGCCTCTTCTTCTTCGCTCCCCGGCCCGCCGCAAGCCTCCTCATCCCAGCGGACGGCGGCTGAGGACAATCCCCGGATTGAAGCGGTGCACTGTTATCCTTCTCCCGCGGACACGGCGGAACATTTCCGGGAAACTCTGGTCTATTTCCACCAAGTGGAGCGGGATGCCGCCACGGGTCGCTTGCTCCGCCAGCAGCAACTGGAAGCTCAGGAACTGACCTTGCTGGCCCAAGCCCGCGATACCGAGCAGTCTGCGCCATATCGCTTCTTGGAAGCTCATGGTCCGGGCGTCGTGCGGATCTGGGGGCCGGGAGTCTCCGAAGTTGCTCCCTCTGGCGCTCCCGCTGGCTCGCCTTCCGCGCCGGCGGTGGAGATGCAGTTGACCATCGTGCAGTTTTCCCGGCGCATGATCGCCAAGGATAAAGGCCGGAACTACAAGGAAGCGACCTTTTATGACAACGTTCAGGTCGTGCACGTGCCCACGGAAAATCCCCATCTCGAAATCAAGCGTCCGGAACTGCCTCCGCGGGCTGTGCTCTTGACCTGCCAGAACAAACTTGTGGTTTGGACCTATCGCCGAGGGGAAGAACCGCCCCGGCAGCATATGCACGCCTATGGGAACGCCTATCTCCAAAGTGAGGAGTACGCCGGCTCAGCCGAAGTGATCAAAAACGAAGGCAAACTCGTCATCCTGGAAGGGTCAGGGGCCGCGCCGGCGACGATCCGGAAGCGATTCCGCGGCGATGAGCAAACGGCCCAGCGGATCATCTACGATCGCGCCACCCAGCAATTCACGGTGGAGGGGAGTCTCGGCGGTGCCATTCTCGCTCCGAGTTCTCCCGCCTCAAAAGGGACAGCACCGAGACCCCTTCCTCCTCGACTCCCTCCCCGCCCGTGACGGCAACCCAGGTTCCTTGAGACGAGGAGATGAGGAATCGGGTCAGCGTGTCCCTCAGTGGTCGGCCTTCTTCCGTTCTCCGCCCGGCGGATTGGCAGGGGTCAGGGTGCAGGGTTTGGCCATGATGGCAATGATGAGCGTCTCGCCGTTGCGGGTGCGGTAGGGAGTGACCACTGGAAAATACTTGTCACAGACACAGGTGTAAGAGAGTTGTTCGACACCGGGAGCAGACACGGTGAGTCGAACCCGGCCCCGCGCGTCCGGCGAGGTGTCGATTCGTACCTGCGCCTGTTGTTTTTCCACCAGGGTGAACAAACCCTGTTGCCCGACGGGTATCGATTGGGCTTCGACGGCGGCCAAGCGAAAACTCCGCAACTTCGGTTCCCGCTTGCGGACCTCGCGGGCCAACTCCTCCAGGGCCGGGTCTATGGGACCGGCGGCACTGCTGGCCAGGATCACCACCACCGTGACGCGAACAGGTCCGGCGGGACCCTCACCAGCCCCGAGCAACGACCAACACAAGCAGTACGCCGGAACAAACATCGATCATGCACTCATTCAACGCCCAGAAAGCCAGAGCACAGGCACGCTTCCTTCCGGATGGACCAGCGGAGGAACGCCAACCTGTCCGGCGGAATGGGTCACGAGGTCGATGACCTCGATGTCTTCCTGGCGGGCCAAGGTCATCGGTCCCTCCAGGGGCGGGCGGCCGATGGGCAGCCATCCTTCCCCCATGTTCGGGACGCGCTCCAGGAGGACCTCCGTTTCGCTGGCGAGCGGCAGGGGAGGAACCAGGGCCGTCTCCCGCGACGCGGAAGGTGGAGACGGCTCGGAAACCACCCCGTGGGACAGCAGTTCCTGTTTCTTCTCCGGCGGGGGATGACCGTCTGGGCCGCGCATCGGATTGGGGAACCCCCAAAGTCCAACGAGGAGTAGTCCCGCCGCCACAGTCCCGGCTCCTAGCGCAATGCCGGCGAATCGAAGCCGAAGGCGAGAACGCCGCCGAGGCGGAAGGACACTTGGAACCGGGGCGCACGCCTGTAGAATCCGTTGGGCAGCAGCTTCCCATGCCGCGGGAGGCGGGTCTTCGGGGGCGGTGGCGGCCATCATCTCCCGAAGAGCATGGCCCAGGGCCTGCTGTTGCTGAACTTCCTCCCAAGCCTGCGGATGCTCTGCCAGCCAACGTTCCACCTGCTCGCGGGCGGCGCCTTCCAATTGACCCTCGGCGTAGGCTGCCAGGTAGGCGCGACGGCACGCGTCGCGGAAAGGGGAGTCCGGGTTCATGGGTCGGGTACCTGTCGGGCGAGCAAGGCTCGGAGCTTCCGGCGGGCGTGGAACAGCCGGCTCATCACGGTTCCCAGGGAAACTCCCTGGACGTCGGCAATCTCCCGGTAGGTCAGGCCACCGTCCACGTAGAGGACGAGCGCCTGCCGCTGCAAGGCGGGGAGGGACGCCAGAGCCGTTTGGACCTGCTGTCTCAGTTCCTCGCCGTCGAGCCGCTCCTCACGGGGGGAGTGCATCGAGGACTGCAAGTCCGCCTGTCGGGACCAGGATTCGCAGCGGTTGTGCCGTTGCCGCTGCCGTCCGATGTCTAGGGCCACGCGGCTGACCACCCGCATCAGCCAGGTCTTGAACCGGCTTTGGCCGCGGAACTGATGCCATTGGGTCAGGACCTTGATGAACCCCTCCTGGACGGCATCCAGGGCATCGGCCTCGTTTCCGAGAAGCCGCCAGGCCACCCGGTACGCGGCGGTTCGGTGCCGCTCGAAGAGCAAGGCGAAAGCCAGCGGATCCCCGGATTGGCCCCAGCGCGCCAGGAGCAGCTCGTCGCTGGCCAGACGCAGCCCCTCCTCTCCGGCCTTGCCCACGGGGGACTGAGCGCCTCGCTCCGCTGGCAGACTTTCCTTCTCGCCGGACATCGGCTCTCCCCCTGCTTTAGACGGAAAATCCCAGCTCATCCATGCAATTCCCTGCTGGAAAGTCCGTGCTCCTGGCCGTCGCGGCGGACTCCGGCGGCGGTCCCGGCTGAGCTTGTCTCTCCGGCTGCTTCCATATACTATATGGACGATCCGTGGCTTACAGTCACGGAGGCCGGTTTCAGCCCAGCGCTTTCCCCCAGCGGGAGTTGGAGTTATGGCCAAGAAACGGCGCGGACCCTCACGCCTCGACCTACGACGGCAATACGAAGCCCTCGAAGCCAGCGGACAAGAGGACGACGACGAACTCGACGAAGAGGCCGACGAGGCCGAGGACCTCGACGAGGATATCGACGACCTGGACGACGAGGACCTCGAAGACGAGGACCTCGAAGACGAGGAAGAGGCCGAAGAGGAAGAGTTCGAGGACGAGGACGAGGTCCCGAAGAAGAAAAAGAAGAAGAAGAAAGCCAAAGCGGCTCCCAAGCCGGCGGCGAAACGGCCAGCACGCGAAGAACGCCGACGAGCCGTTTGGGTCATCTTCGACAACACCAACAAACGGGTCGAAACTTTCCCCTTCCAGCAACGGGCCGCTGCGGAGGCCGCCCTCGCCCGTCGACTCGAAGAGAAAAAAGGCCACTACTACCTCAACCTCGTCAAGGACCCCATCGGGGAATAGTTCTCCTGCCGCTCGGCTTCCCGCCGTCGGTGAGATTCCTCCCAGACTCCGCCCTTCGTCAGGTTACGCTATCGCCTCTGACTCCCCGGATGTGCTCCGGGGAGTGGGTTTCGCGCGGAGGAAAAAAGTTCTTCCCGTTCTCGATTTCCCCCTGTCTATCAGGCGCTCGAAACTGTCGCTTTCTCGCGGAGCATATCCTGGACTTCTTCCAGCCGCCAACTGATCCACAGAACATTGGGCAGCCGGATGGTTTCCCGTTCCGCTCCGGCCGTGCGCACGATCAAGTCTCCGGAGAAAAAGCCCAGAAGCCAGTGGCGGAACAGGTCATCCCGTTGCTTCTCGAAGGCAATTCCCATGGTGTCGAACGATCGGATGGAAGCGCCGATGTGCTCGCACACCCGGATTTGCCCTGGCGTGACGATCATGTAAGTGCGGCGGTCGAAGATGAAGACCGAAACCGCCCACATCAGGAAGACCGCGGTGGCGACGAATAGATACCCCGCCAAGTTGATGTATATGTGCAGGTGGAAGACCGCGCTGAGCACCGAGTCCCAACCGCCGGGGATCAGGGTGATGATCAAGGCGATCAGGGCCAGAGTCAGCAAGACCAGGAACGACCAGAGGCCGCGCATCGGTACATTCGTGATCAGAATGACCAACAGCAGGACCACGCAGAAGACCGGTCCCATCCAGGCCCGCTCGGAGACCCGCGGCTTGAAGGGCGGGTCTTCGCTGGGGTTTTCCGTCGCCAAGCGAGCCTGCTCCAGCGATTTCGTGGGGCGGGAAACCGCCAGGCGGTACACGATCGTTTTCTCGTCGGACAGTTCCGCCAACAAAGTCAGCTTGGAGCCGTCGGGCACGATGGCCAACCGCGTGTTGTCGAAGTAGGTGATCGCGGCCAGAATGTAGCCCAAAACCCAGATCGGCCACCAGTAGAACAGCATCGAGTGGCTGATCAGCTTGATCTCCCGCTTGGCGGCTGGAGCCGAACTGCCGCTGGTCGTAGGCGTACTCATGGTTCGCGTCCTTTAGGTCTGGAGGAAACACCTTCCACCGGAACACTCTGACTACAGGATTCGCTCCTGGGAGGATTTTCTTTGGCGGCGGGTGCCGCGGCTTCCCCAATTTCACCACCGTCCGACTTGGGGTGTGCATCAGGCTAAAGGAGTATTCCGGCCCTGTCAAGCGTGAGACTGCCAGAATTGCCGCAGGCGGCTTTGACGCACCTCGCTACATTCGTCCAGCCCTGGTGCCGAAACCGCGCCCCTCGGATGGAGCGAAAGAGCACGCTTCCCAGACACCGGGGATGCATGCCGGACGGGTCGGGACAACTCCTCCCAAAACTGCCTGGATGGCTTCCCCCTCCTTGGCGGGTCTGGGCAAAGACTCCTCAACCGCAAGACGCGGAAAGGCAGGCTGACCATTCCCTGGCGGCGGACCTCCCATGGTGCGGGCGTTTCCAGGCCGAACACCCAGCGGTTCGAGTCCGGACCGTCGATTCCCTCCTCGGATTGGCTGCGGTGTGCCAGGCGATAGTGGGAGTGATTCCCAGCGCTTGGCGAACCGTGTTCGGGACTGTTGGGTCGCTGTAGAGCCGCGACATCTGTTCGCTGTGGCATGATGATGCCCTGGGTCGGAGAAAGAGTTTGTCTAGGCACTGTAAATATGTACCAAAAAATGCCTGAAGTCAATAGGAAGTGAACATTTTTTCCAAAAATTTTTCTAAGTTGCTGGAAAACAGAATGTTATGGAAGGAAAAATTTTTTCCGACAGAGTTTGGCTACCTCGGAGAGAGCAGGGGAGTGGTGGTGCCCTCATCCCCCGGCCCCTTCTCCCGCCGCTGCGGTGGTGCCCTCATCCCCCGGCCCCTTCTCCCGCCGCTGCGGTGGTGCCCTCATCCCCCGGCCCCTTCTCCCGCCGCTGCGGGAGAAGGGGAGATGAAGAGGTGTGCGGCGGCGGGGGGGTTGCGGGGTCTGGTTTCCGATGGTACGCTGAAGCAGGTGGTTGCTAGGGGTGTCCCTAGCCGGCCCGGTGAGTGAGGCCGTTCGAGTGGCCGTGCGAGAGTGGAGGGTGAGGTATGCGCCGGCTGATGATCGCCGTTTTGGTCGCTGGTGGTTTGGCCGCTTCGTGGACAACTTGGGCGAATCCTCCTACGGAGGAGGCGAAGTCCCCCCACACCTTGGACAAACGTGTCGCCGCGCTGGAGAAGCGAGTGACCGAGCTGGAGCAACGAGTAGCCGAGCTGGAGGTCCAGTCCAAGGTCTCGTCGTCCTCGGCCATCGCTGTCAAATTGATTGGGAATTGGGCTGCGCGTGATGACAAACTTGGGGTGGTCGGGCTGCGGTTTATGGACGACGGGATGTGCCGCGTGGCCACCGTTGATCGTGAGAATCGGGTCGATTTCGCCTGGGGAACCTATGAGGTCGTGGGTAAGGCCGTGATGCTCATCCTTAAAGACGATTACGACCCGAAGGGCAAAGGCCCTTACCGCACCAGCTTTCTCATTGAGTCGATTGACGACAAGAACTTGACAATCCTAGGTCAGTTGCCGAACAAGGGGATCACGTTCGAGAGGCAGTAAGGGGCGTTCAATCTAACTCGGTAGGGGGCGGATGGCTGGGGACAAGTTTTTTCCCCGCTGCATTGCTCCAGCTTTTCCCGTAGGGCGAGGTGAGTTGTTCCAGCGCTGGGGTGGTGCCCTCATCCCCCGGCCCCTTCTCCCACTGCTGCGGGAGAAGGGGAGATGAAGAGGCGGGTAGGGGCAGGGCTGCGGGGATCGGACTGAGTGACATCAAAGTATCAGCGATGACACTGCGATTGGCGGCGGACGGAGTCCATCCTCCAGGGTGATGTCAGGTTTATGTCACCTTTCCTTTCCATCTTCAGGTCCCGATTATCGAACGGTCCCATGTCCTGGGGTGCGGTTTCCCAGCGCTAGGTGGTGCCCTCATCCCCCGGCCCCATCTCCCGCCGCTGCGGTGGTGCCCTCATCCCCCGGCCCCTTCTCCCGCCGCTGCGGTGGTGCCCTCATCCCCCGGCCCCTTCTCCCGCCGCTGGGGTGGTGCCCTCATCCCCCGGCCCCTTCTCCCGCAGCGGCGGGAGAAGGGGAGATGAAGAGGTGTGCGGCGGCGGGTTGCAGCAACGGCGAGAAAAGGTGATAATATCTTCATAGACAAGGCTTTCTTCCTGATGGGACGCGCGGCAACGTGCCGGCTTGCGGGGAACTGCGGGCCGGGCGCGAGCCATTGGGGGGAAAGTGAGCCGATCTGCGTGGGATCGGCCGTCCGCGTTGTGCGTGGACGAGTAGCCATGGTAGGAAGTTTATATTTGCGGAGCGAGCGGTTCAGGGCAGTGGTCCGTGGTCTGCGAGCTTTACTCGCGGGCCTGCTGGGGTGTTTATGCTATCTGGCCGGCGGGATGGTATGTGCGGTGTGGATGGGGGACGGCCGTGCGCCGGGCTGGCGTCGCCGTTTCCGCAGCCGGGATGGCCACGACCTGCCGCCGCCGAGGTCTAAGCCGAGGACCCTCAGGAACCGTTCGCTTCCTGGAGTATACGTCCTATGGAGCCGCTCCATGCCCTGCTCGCCGGTGCGGCAGCGCTTGTGGCAGCGGGCGGAGGCGGATATTGGTGGTGGCGGCGGCGACAGGCGCCCGGCCCCGCCGATTCGGCTTCCCCTGCTCCTTCCCCACCGGCGGATCATGTTGCTAGACCTGCCTTTACTCCTTCTCCCGCGGTTAGCAGTGCGAGCCTTGCCGCTGTTTCCTCCGCCCCGCCTGCCGCAGTTCCCGCTTCCACGGACGGCATGGCGGCGGAAAAGTCTTCGCAGGTCCTGCTGGAATCGCAGCGGGAAGCCCGTGTGCTGGTGGAACAGGCGCGGGTGCAAGCCCAGCAGTTGCTCCGTGATGCCGAGCTGCAAGCGCGCGATTTGGCCATGCGGCGCCGGGAGGAACTCAATCGGGAACTGGAAGCCGCTCGTGCGGAGCTGCGCGAACAGGAACGGCGGTTAGAGAAGCGCGAAGCCGCCCTGGAGCAGAAGCTGCGCGAACTCCAGCGAAAGGAAAAACACCTCGAACAGACCCGCGAAAAACTCGCCGAACGGCGGGAGCAGTGGGAAAAAAAGCACCACCAGCTTGACGAGCTGCTCGCCCAGCAGATGCAGCAGTTGCAGCAGATCAGCGGTCTGAGCCGGGAAGGGGCGGAAAAACTTCTGCTGGAACGGCTGGAAAAGGAGCTAGCGGCGGAGCTGGCCGAGCGCATTCGCCGCCATGAGGAACGCGTTCGGGAAATTGCGGAGCAAAAAGCGCGGGAAATCCTGGCGACGGCCATCCAGCGCTGGTCCGCCCAGTACACTTCCACGCTGACCGTCAGCACCGTCGATATTCCCTCGGACGACATCAAGGGTCGCATCATCGGCCGGGAAGGGCGCAATATCCGCACCTTCGAGAAGATCACCGGCGTGGATGTCATCGTGGACGATACCCCCGGCGTGGTCGTGGTGTCGGCCTTCGACAACGTGCGGCGGGAGACGGCCCGGCGTGCTCTGGTCCGGCTCATCGAAGATGGACGCATCCACCCCAGCCGCATCGAAGAGGTGGTCAGCGAAACCCAGGCGGAGATGGAAAAATACCTCATGGAGTTGGGGCGTCAGGCCGCCCGCGATGCCGACGTGCAGTTGCTGCACGACAAGCTGATCCACCTGCTCGGCCGCTTGCATTTCCGCACCTCCTACAGCCAAAATGTCCTGGCGCATTCGGTGGAAGTGGCCCATCTCTGCGGGCTGATGGCCGGGGAGCTGGGCTTGAACCCCGCCCTGGCCCGGCGCTGCGGCTTGCTCCACGACATCGGCAAAGCCGCAGACCATGAGATGGAAGGCGGCCATCCCAAGGTGGGGGCGGAACTGGCCCGCCGCTATGGCGAGAACAACCCGGATGTGCTCCACGCCATCCAGTGCCATCACGATGACATCACCAGCGACCACATCTACACCGTGCTGGTCGCCGCCGCCGACGCCATCAGTGCCAGCCGTCCCGGTGCACGCCGCGAAACCCTGGAAAAATACATCCGCTGGATGGAAGAACTGGAAGCGGTCGCCTGTAGCTTCCCCGAAGTGGAACAGGCCTTTGCCATCCAGGCGGGACGCGAGTTGCGGGTCATCGCCAACGCCCACAAGACCACGGACGCCGACGCCGCCCGGCTCTGCCGTGAAATCGCCCGTGCCATCGAGCAGCAACTGGACTACCCCGGCGAGATCAAAGTCACCGTCATCCGCGAGACGCGCTTTGTGGACACGGCCCGCTGAGCGCCGCGGTCGGGAAGCGAACCGGAGGCGGGGTCGGCTTCCCTAGCGGGGTCGGCATTCCTAGCGGGGTCGATTTCCCCGGATTCCTTGGATATGCCGCCGATGCCGCCAGCAAGGAGGACGCCGACCGTAACGATGGCAGCGGGTCCAGAAAGGCCGGTCGTAGGGATCGGTCCCTGGGCGAAAGCCTCCGCGGCGGAAGCAATTTCCTGGCAAACGGCCGGCGGCGGGGGTACGTTGAGAGAAAGAGGAGGCGTGGTGCCGGCGGGGGCAGGTCCAGGCGGCAGCGGACGAAGGAGGCGCAAAGCCATGTGTCCAGCGAAGTCTTGGGTGCGCGGGGCCAGTGCGCTGTGCGGTTTGGTGTGGATCGGAGCGCTGACCGTCTGGGGTCAACCTCCGCGGCCACCGGCGCCGGCGGACCCCCTCGCCCGACGGCAGGTCGCGGACCAGAAGGCCCAGGCAATGGTCCAGGAAGCGATCACTCTGGCCCAGCGCTATGCCCGGACCAACCCGGCCAAAGCCGTGCAGGTCCTCCGTAGCGCCCTGGCGGACATCGAAACCTCCGCGGCGATCAGCCCCACCATGCGGCAGCAGTTGAGCGGGCAGTTGCAGGCGGCCATCGCCCAGGTCCAGGGTCGGCCCGTGCCGCCTCCGCCCGCCGAACCCGGACGCCCCAGCCCGCAGGACCTCCAGAAAAGCCGACAGCAAGCCTACGAACGCTACCTCGCTGAAGTCCGCGACGTGCAGGAGGCCATTCAGCGGATCGCCCAGTTGCAAGAGCGCGGCCAGCTCGAAGCCGCTCAAAAACAGATCGACGAACTCGCCCGGCGCTACCCGGACAACCCCGCCGTCCTTCTCCTTCAGGACAAGGAGCGCTTTGCCCAGGGGGTGCGGGACGCCCAGACCTTCGCCCGCCTCCAGGCGGACCGCCTCGCCGCCCTCCAGCGGGACATCCTCCGCTCCACCCTTCCGCCCCTGCGCGATGTCGAGTTCCCCCCGGATTGGAAGCAAAAGACCGAGCGCCGCCTCCAGACCGTCCGCCTCACCGAGCGGGAAAAGAAGATCATCGACGCCCTCGACAAGCCCACCAGTGTGAACTGGCAGAACGTCATGCTCGAAGAGGTGCTCCAGGAACTGTCCAATCAGCTTGGCGAAAACATCCTCATCGACAAGCGCTCGCTGGCGGACCTGGGCATCGACTTGCAGCGCCCCGTCACCCTCCGGGCCAACAACCTGTCCCTGCGGACCGTCCTCCGCCAGGTCCTGGCGACCTACGGCCTGACCTACATCGTCAAGGACGAAGCCATCCAGGTGATGACCGTGGAGAAGGCCCGCGGCTTACTCGTCACCCGCGTCTATTACCTCGGCGACCTGGTCCAGGGGATCGGACCCTTCGGCGGCGCCCCGCAATGGGGGACCTTCCTCGATCTGCAACAGACCCTCCAGAATGTTGAGCTGCTCATGCGCACGATTCAGACGTCGATCGATCCGCTCTTTTGGCGGGAGAATGGCGGGCCGGGGAGCATCATTTTCCATTATCCGAGCATGTCGCTCATTGTGCGGGCGTCGGCGGAGGTGCACGCCCTCTTCGGCTCCCGCCTCGCCGGCCGCTGACCATCCCTCTTCTATCCTCTGCCGCACTTAGGTGCCGCAATGGTGGGCTACGCCTCCGCTTCATCGTCCTCGTCGGTCCTGGCTGGGTCTTCGCCCTTCAACTCACTCAGCGCCTGGCGGAGACCGTCCAGCTCATCCTCGGTCAAGCCCCAGAGGCGGGCGGCGGCGCGGTCAATCTCGGCTTCCACCTGCGCCAGTTCGGCCTGAGCGGTTACATTCCCACCATAGGCCGCCGGGGCCAGTGCGTGGGCGCGGCGGGAGAGGGTGGAAAGTTGGAGATGATTCGCGTTTTTCGAGTCAAATGCTGGAATAGTTACTTTTTCAGCAATATGGGTAGTCTGCTGAATGGCGATCGCGTAGGACCACACGGTAATAGTCACTGGCACGCTGTTCAAGACGGCAGCAATGTAGAATGCCTGCTTATCATCCTGGCAGTCAATTAGCATCAGCTTGTGGTCTGGAACAATGCATTTGCCGTCCCGCGTTCCAACAACCGCTACAGTGAACCAGGCTGATTGTTCCCGCCACACCACCTTCCACGGGGCGAAGGTGTAATCGCCGACGTTGAAGATGGAGTAGAACGGCCCGGTCTCGATCACCTGCTTACCCTGCTTGCGGGTGAAGTAGCGCTTGAAGCCGGAGCGCTCGCGCAGCACGGCCTCGAAGCGCTTGAGATAGGCCCAGGTTTTGGGGTAGCGGCTCTGCATTATCTTGGGGTCCAGCCCGCGCCGCAGTTTGGGGTCCTGGGTCATCAGTAGGTAGGCGGAAGGCTGCGCCAGCCAGCGTTGGACATCGCGCCCGCGCACCAGCGGGTAGAGCAGGTCCGGCTCGATTTCCACCGTCACTACCTCCACCTTGCGTTTGGCGCCTTCGGTCACGTTGCGCACGATCCACAACCCATCGGGCCGCTCGGCCACCTTTTCCAGCCAGTACACGCTGTTGGCCCAGGTGGTTGCCCCAGCATGCGCCTGATAGTCCGATTTCCCCAGCACCTTTTGCACGGCTCCGAGGGCAGCCGGGCGGGCGGTGAGCCAGGCACTGGTCGGGTCGTTCGGGTCTACTGGCGTGGCCTGAAATTGCAAGCGGCGGGTTTGCGCCAGGACTTCCTCTAGCGTGCTGTCGTAGTCCAATCCTCGGCCACGGCTGATCTTTTGCCAGTAGGTGTAGTCCACGGGGTAACAGGTAGGTTGTCCCTTTTGCAGCACAAAGACGCTAGTGCGGGTGCTGGCCCCCTCGAAGACTTGCAGGCGGCTCAGGTCGTCCACGTGAATGACACGCAAATGGGGCCCATTTTCGCCGATTCGAAAGCGGCGGAAGCCTTGCCCGGCGCCGCTCGTCTTCCATACGCTTTGGGTGATGACGAAGCCCAATTTGCCGCCCGCTTTGAGGAAACTGGCGATCACGGCATAGGTCATTAGGGTCGAAAGGTCCTTTTTCCCTTTGCCCAGGATGGTGTCCATGCCGGAATGGACGAACAATCCCAATTCCTGCCAGAGGGGCGCGGAGCGGTCCCGGTAGGCTTGGGGCAGGCTTTCCCAGTTGATCCACGGGGGATTACCGACGATGTAGTCGAACGGCTCCAGGAAGAGGGGCATGAAGGCGTTTTTGATGACCCTGGCCCAGATGCCGTCAAGGCCGTCGCGGTGTAAGGTTTGCAAGCGTTCAAAGAGGTCTCGCAGGGTGGTTTCGTGGGTCGAGTCCGCGTTCAGTTCCGGCAATTCGCGGCGGCAGCGTTGCAGGAAAGCGTCGGTGGTGAAGCCGCCGGTGATATACTCTTCGAGCAGGTCGGTCAGTTTTTCGATTTTGGCGCGGCTATCCACAGCCAGGGGCAAGGGGAGGGGTCCGACGGCGGTTTCCAGGATGCGGCGGTTGTGTTCCCACAATCCCTGGCCTAGGGTGGGGGTCAGGATGCTGTCGGCCAGGTAGATGGGCAGTTCGACTTCGCGGCGGCGGTAGGGGAGCAAGTCGGCGATGGCCAGGAGGAAGTTGACACGTGCGGCCATGACGGCCAGGGGGTTGAGGTCCAGACCCGCCAGGTTGTGGAGGATGAACTCCAGGGTATCGGCTTCGGCTAGTCCCGCCTGGCGGCAGTTGGCCTTGAGGGCGCGGGCCGCCAGCACGAGGAAGGTGCCGGAACCACAGGCCGGGTCGAGCAGGCGTTTGGGGGAGAGGGGGGAGACTGCTCCGGATTTGGGCATTTGGAAGAGCGGTTCATCGAGTTGGGCCAGCAGGTGCTCGGCGAGCCAGTCCGGGGTGTAGAACTCGCCGAGGTCGTGGCGGATTTCGCGGGGCAGGAGATAGTGGTAAAGCTTTTTGAGCAGGTCGCGGGCGGAGTGGGGGTCATCCTGAACGGTGACGGGGTTGTAATCCGCTAGGCGCTGAAGCACTTGGCCCAGGGCGGCCTCCACGCTGGCATCCCAGGCATCGAGATACCAGGCGAAAAAATCCCCTTCCAGGAGGTTTTTGAGGCCCAGGGTGCGAAAGAAGCCGCCGCTTTCCAGGTTTCGCAATTCGCGGCGTAAGGCATCCCCTGCCAGAGAAGCGACGGTTGTCAACGGGGTGGCACCGAGGGCACCACCCGCATAAGCTTGCAGCACCAGTCGGGCGATGTTTTTGACGATGAAGGCGAAGTAGGTTTGCAGGGCGAAGAAGAAGCGCGGCATGTCGGTCTGTTCCGGCTTTAGTCCCATGCCCTGGAGGAAGTCGCGTAACTCCGCTTTGTGCTGCAACTGTCCGGCGGCGGCCTCGTAACCGGCCGTCTCGCCGAAAAAGAGCTGCCACTGCTCAAACAGGCGGGCGGTCAAATCGTCGGCGTGGTCGCTGAGGGCGTGGTACAGAGCGCGGGTCACCTCCTGACTAAGGGGATTGTGATTGCCGAAATCCTCGACCAGGTTTTCCGGAATCAGGGCGCGGCCAGAGGACAGGGAGAACAGGGAGCGCAGGAAGCGTTCACACGAGGCCGGGTTGACGGGCAGCGGTTCCTCCACGATCCAGTGGCCCTGATGATAACGGACGAAGATGAAGAAGCTGCCGTCAAAGGCCACTCCGAGCAGGCGATCACGCTCGTGGCGTTCCGTTTGGGCTAAACCGGCGATGTAATTTTTGACCTGTTCGACGGCGTGGGCGGTCGGCCCGTGGGTCAAGTCCCTGCGCAGTGAGCCAGGCGGCTCGTATTCGATAACCAGGCGGTTATAGACTGCATCGGCGCGGCCGGTGGCCAGCGTGTATTGCTCGCGGAAGAACAGGTCCACGCCCAGTTCCCTTGCCAGGCGTTCGATCTCATTGTTCATCTGCCGCTCAAACTCTGCCTCGTTGTGGGCACTCCGGGTGGCGCGGAGCGTGTCCTGAGCAAAAGCCGGCGCTAATTCCCGAATTCTCTGATAAGTTTGCAGCATCGGGGCTGATCCCAAGGTGGCAAGGATTGGCTTTACTGTGTTGTAACAGCGTAGAACAGACTGCCAGAGCACGCAAGGGGGCATCTACGGAGCATACCCGCATCCTTCACCCTCGAAGCGTGAGGCTCCCACAGCGCGGGGAGACAGGAGCGAGGAACGGACCGCCGCTAAGACAGCGAGAATGCAGCACGGGGGGAATGAGGGAACGGTCCAGGAGCAGTGGCGCAGGGGGACGTCCGCTGCTTCCCCTCGCTCAGGCAGCGGCTGAGGCGGTTCAGGGCTTCCTGCCAGTGCCCCGGATGCTGGAGCAGGCCGAGGCGGACCATGTTCCGTCCGCTTGGTCCGCAGAGTTCCCCCGGTAGAACCCGCAGCCGATACTTCCGCTCCAAAACCTCGGCCCATTGTCGGCCATCGAGGCCCAACGCCGCGGTCGAAATCCACAGAAAGCCGCCCTGGCCACTATCCCCCGTTTCCAGCCCCCAACGCTGGAAGAGGTCCCCCGCCTGCTGCCGCTGCTTCTGCCAGCGCTGGAACAGGGCCGGTCGTTCGTGCTGCGGTCGGCTTTCCTCCAGGCAAGCAGCGGCTAGCCATTGACAGGGCGTTGGCACCACGGCAGCGTGGAGATGCTGAAGCGCCTGGCAGGCACGTAAAACCACGCGGGGGCCGATCAGCCACCCGACCCGCCAGCCCCGCACGTTGTGCGACCAGCTCAACGAATCGGCGAGGAGCAGGTGCGGTCTGATGCCGGGGATCGCTTCCCACCGCGCCGCCTCTCCCCGCGGATGCAGTTCGGCAAAGGCCTGATCCACGTACAGCAACACATCATGGGCCGCCGCCAGCCAGGCGATGTACTCGCGATCTTCGGGATGAAAGACCGCCCCCGTCGGGTTCACCGGGTCCGCCAAAAGCAGCATGCGCGCCCGCCGGATGGCTCGCTCCAGCACGGCACGGGGAAAGCGGCACCACCCGTCCTCCACCCAGGTGGGCACCCACGCGAGGCGTGCCCGTCGGCTCTGTGCTCCCCAGGCCAAAAGCGGCGAACAGGGGTCGAAGAGAACCACCCGATCGCCAGGATCAAGGCACGCCTCCAGCGCCAGGCTCAAAGCGCCGCTTCCGCCGGGAGTGATCAGCACATTCTGAGGGGAAATCTCCGCAGCGGGGACGTAGCGGGCGGCCACCACAGCGCGCAACTCTCCGCATCCGCCAGCGGGAGGCAGAGCATTGCTGCTGTGGCTCGGCGGCAGAAAACTCACGTTCCGAATCGCCCCGTGCCGCAAATCGATCACCCCGCCCCCGTGAGCCTCTTCCCCCCACGGCAGCGGTGCGGACAGGACTTCTCCCGGCAGCGAGAGCATCGCGCGGGCCAGGCGGTTTACGGTTTCGCTCTCCGCGGCATTCCTCCAGAGCCAAGCCGTGGGGGAACGACTCCTCCCCCGCCACCGCCGCCACCAGTCCGTTGCCCACCGGATCATCCTTCCGCCTCCGGCTCCAGCCAGCCCTGTCCATCCGGCCCGCATTCTGAGCGATTCCCTCCCCTGCTGTAAAGGGGACCTTGCCCGTGGGAGGAGCCGGGGACGGGAAGCAGGCGGCTGTTCGCCTTCACGCAGGCATCGTCTGGCCTTTCCCCACGGTTACACTTTTCAGACAGGACGGTGGAAAGAACCGGGGCGCACCGCCGTCAGTGCTCCCCGGCTCCTGTTCCCTTCGAGCGGAAGAAGGACGGAATGTGCTGTCCGAATGATGTCACCAATCGTTACCCAGCACTTCCCGGCCGGAAAAGGTGGAGGCCGCCCGATAGGTGTTGAGACTCATCGAATCCAACACAAAGCGGACGGAGCCATCGGCCAGGGCGAAGTTCGCCCCGCCGGGATGCATGCTGCGGAAGGAGTACACGTTCGGCCAAAAGCTGGGGGACACATTGACGCCCGCCGGCCGGATGAGCAGGGTGCCGAGGTTCAGGGGGATGGCACACACCCCATTGGCGCCGTTGGCATACGCCCAGGCATTGTGATCATTCATGATGCCCACATCTTCCCCAATCATCAAAGTGTTGCTGGTGCCATCCGTGATGTACTCCATGCGGAAGCGGCGGCGGTTATCCTCCCGGCAGAAGATGCCATTGCCGCAATTGGCGCCGACCAATCCATCCCCGCCGGACCAGCCGGTGTTGTTGGTGTAAGCACTGGCGCTCCCCCCGTGGGTGTAGTGCGAACCGGAGACCCCCTTGTAGCTCGTCGAGGCCATGACGAATCCCCCCCAGTTGGCCACGTTGGTGCGGGTATCAGGTGTCGGATCGCTCGGACAGCGGAAGGTGGGAACCACCGTCCGGAACAACTGCTGGCCCGTCGCACTATTCATCGGGGCTTCCGGATTGTTGGCCAACCCGCCGGCACGATAAAGATTGTCTTGCTCAATGAACGGCAGGAGCCGGGCCAGAAAGCTCCACTGCCGCTCACTCTGGACGCAGCACCCGCGCCCCGTGAGCGGATCGCCGTTGTAAGGGAATCGTCCGTTCGCATCGTGGTAGCTGTGCACCGCCAGCGCGATCTGCTTGAGATTGTTACTGCACTTCGAACGGGCCGCCGCCTCGCGCACCTTCTGCACCGCGGGCAAAAGCAGGCCAATGAGGATGGCAATGATGGCGATCACGACGAGCAGTTCGATCAGCGTGAACGCCTCCCGCTGCGACATCGACCGTTTCATGAGACCACCTCCACGCGTGAATGAAAATCGACATGCGGTGAGGCTGATAAACCCGATAACACCTTGAGACCTCACCACCAACCCCACACTAAATCGGCGAAAAGATGAATGCAAGATGAAAATCGAAAAAAATGTTTGACGATCATCTCTGGGTATTCATCGGGAAGCGACGACTGGGCACTGACCCTCAAGAGCCACTCTCCCGGATGGCTGGCAACAGGCGGCGAATGACGAGCAGGGGAACAGGAGGACAAAAGGGCCGGGGTAAAGGGTGGAGTTGCTGTGCCGTGAGCGGCGAGCGGGGAGGGGTCAGAAACCAATCGGGATTTCCCGGTCATGAGGGAGACAGAGACGGTTTCCGACCGCATTGTTCCCGTGGAGTTCGGATTTCCTCCGCGTCTTGCTCTCGGCGTATTTTTTTGGTAATGTGACAGTCATAATCATCCCCGCCCTTCCAGAATATCAGTTCGCCCCTATCCCCAGGAGGGCCCTATCGTGCCCATTTCTCAAACGTGCCCGCAATGCCGTGTGCGTTTGCGCGTCCCCGACGAGAAGGTGGGCCAGGCGATTCGCTGTCCGAAATGCGGGCACAGCTTCCCAGTGACTCTGCTCGCGGAACCACGAGGCCATCAGGACGGAACCGGTGACAATCCGGTGGCACGCACCGAGCAGAAGCCGACCGAGCAAGGGCCGGGGTGGGAAGTCATCGACCGGGCGTCGTCTCCGCCCCTGGTGGCTCAGGTGGTTGAAGATGAAGATGAATCGGTCCCCCTGCCGACGAAACCGCGGAAGTCCCGCAAGGCTGCAAAAAAGGCCGATTCCCTGGAGACCGTCAAAGTCGTCGGCGGGGTGATAGCCGCCATCTTGGGCGTCATCGGGGGAGTATATTTGCTTCTGGTTTTTTTGGGTTTTGCGGGCACCGCCTCGTCCGCCTACGGGGAGTTATGCGACATTTTTGAAACGGCTGCGACCGCGCTGGAAGACGCCCGGCAACCTCAAAAGCGGTCCGCCGCCGCCCAAAAACTCTCCGAACAAGCCAAACGGCTGCAAGCCTGGACGGACAAATACAAGGACGCAAAAGCGGAAGAGGCCGCCATCAAAGCGGCGCTCCGCCGCTATGAGGAACGCATGGAAAAAGCCCTCGTACGCGTCGGTATCGCCGAACAACAATTGCAAGATGACCCGGAAGCGATGAAGGACCCCAACGTGTCCCAAGCTGTGCGCGCCTGGCGAGTGGCCCTTCTGGGCTTGGCAAGTCAGACCGACCCCCTTCACAAATTCAAGCCCTCCCGCCGCTGAATGACGAGCCACGAGGACGGCATAGCCCGACTCTGCCCTTGCGCCCCGCCCTCGCGCCGCGGACGACTCCCACTTCCAGCCGCCGCGGCCTCACACATCGCCCGGTGACAAGCCCTGGTCACGGAATGATGCGGCACTTCGGCAGCGCCTTTTGCAACTCCTGCTTTCCCGCCCTGGTGACCCTGGTGTCAAAAAGGATCAACATTTGCAGATTCTTCAGCGCTGCCAGCTCCTTCAGCCCGGCGTCGGTGATGCGGGTGCCGCGCAGCTCCAGCTGTTGCAGATGTTTGAGTCCGGCTAGCTCCCGGAGTCCGGCATCGGTGATACGGGTGTGCGCCAAGTTCAGCGATTGCAGGCTGGCGATCGGTATCAGCTCCTTCAGCCCGGCGTCGGTGATGCGGGTGCCACGCAGCTCCAGCCGTTGCAGGCGGGGCAAACCGGCGAGCACCTTCAAGCCTTCATTGGTGATGGCGGTGTCTTCCAGGAAAAGGGCTTGCAACTTCTTCAGCCGGGCTAACTCCCGGAGTCCGGCATCGGTGATGCGGGTGCGGTCGAGGTGCAGGGTTTGCAGCTCCGTGAGTCCGGCCAGTTCCTTCAGCCCCGCGTTGGTGATGTAGGTTTGGCTCAAATCCAGCGTCTGAAGATGGGGGAAGCCGGCCACGACTTTCAAGCCGGAGTCGGTGATCCAGGTATACCTCAGGCCGAGCATCTGTAGCTTCTTCAGTCCGGCCAGCTCTTTCAGCCCCCGATTGGTGGTCCAGGTTCCGCTCAGGTTCAGAACGTGCAGGTCGGGGAAGCCGGCCACTACTTGCAGCCCGGAGTCCGTGATTCGGGTATTGACCAGGTCCAGCACGCGCAGTTTGGTCAGCCCGGCCAACTCCCGAAGCCCCGCATTCGTGATCTGCGTAAAGTTCAGATTCAACGCTTGCAAGTTCTTGAAACCGGCTAGCACTTTCATCCCCGCATCAGTGATCCGGCTTTGGCTCAGATTCAGCGAGCGCAGGTCCTTGAGACCGGCCAAGGCGGCCACCCCCGCATCCGTGATCGAATTACCGTACAGGCCGAGCACTTGCAGCTTTTTCAGCCCGGCGAGTCCCTTCAGCCCCGCATCGGTGATCGCAGAGTGGCTCAGCTCCAAGGCGTGCAGGTTCGTCAGTCCTGCCAACTCCTGGAGTTCAGCATCGCTCAGGCCGGAGAAACTTAGGTCGAGGACGTGCAGACTCCTCAAGGCGGCCACGTTTTTCAACGCCGCTTTGGTGATCGGGCTGAAGCGGAGGTCCAGGCCAAAGGGCACGCCGGGATCGGGCAGTGGCGGCAGCGGCTCATCGTGGCTATAGGCCAGGGCTGGCAAATCGCCCGGCTGGCCTTGCTCCAGAGGCACAAATTCCCACTCCAGGGTGAGCGGGGTTTGCCGCATCCAGCCGATCTGGGCGCCGGCTTCTCGCCACTTGTGGGCCACTGCGGCGGGCAGAGGCGTGGGCGGGTTTGCCGTTTTTGGCGGCTCCGATGGTGCTTTGGGAGATTGATCCGTCTCGTGTGGCGGCTGCGGTTGGGCTTCTGCCGGCGGGGTTTCGAGGAGTCCCAGGAACAGGGGGATCGAGGCGAGCAGGGGGAAATGACAGCGTGGCGTCATGGTCCGCTCTCCGCGCAGGTACGTTTGAGAAAAATATATCAAATGGCCCAGGCACTTGAGTTGGCGTAGCCAGAAAAACGTTGGGGCGGTCAGGGGATGGTGGAGCGCTTGAGACTGGAGGTGGGCTGCTGAGTGAACAGCGGATGTCAGCGGGCGGCGGGGTTTTGGGCTTGGCGGTAGCAGTGGTCGAAGAGCAATTGCCATTCGAGGAGCTGGACGCGGCGGGCGAGCATTTCCGAGTCGGAGCCGGTGCCGCGGACCGCTTCGCAGAAGTCCACGAAGGCGTCCGGCGAGGTGAAGCGGTAGCCGAGGTGGGGCGCGAGCCGCTGGAGCTGTTCCAGCACCGGATGCGCACCGACACGCCGCCACCAGTATTTGCTGTTCCAAGCGTCGGGTTCCCGGCGGTGCAGGATGGCATGCCAGAAGCTGCCTTCCGCAGTGGGCAGGCTTTGGCTGATCTGGTGCGACTGCTCGAGGAAGTCGAAGTAAAGCCACAGGCCCGCCAGGCAGGGAGCGGGGAGCTGCAAGCGAGCGAGGGAGGGTTGGCGGGAGAGCACCGGCTGGCCCGGCCCCAACTCCGGCAGGCGCTCCTCGCGCAAAAGCTCGGCCACTTCCGGACCGTAACGGTTGGGATCGAACGGGAACGGCCAGTCCATCGCGGGGCGACCCCTCCAGGCATGCACCGCTCCCCCGGCATCAGGCCGGCCTCCGTCAGGCCGGGATCAATCCGTCAACCGACGCGGAACCAGAAAGCCGGCGGGGAACAGCGAGCGACTCGTCGGATTCACGGACGCAGGCGGATTTCTATCGTTTTACCCGCCTCGATGACTTCCGTCAGCCCGGAGCTTTTCGGATCGGCATAGCGCGGGGGCACGTCCACGAACTGGAGCACTTCCTTCCCCTTGCTCTGTTGCAGGTGGAGCTGCTGCTGGCCGCGGAGCATCTGGGTGTTGACGCCGATGTACACCTTGCCGGTGGGGGCGTTGGGCAGGGTGAATTCGCCGCCGGGGCCGAGCTGGGCGGACGCGCTGCGTCCATCGTCAGTCACAAAGGTAATCAGACCGGCCTCCACGGGTTTGTCCCCCAACAGCACCTTGCCCGTGACGCTGACTCCCGCGCTGGAGGAGCCGCCGCCACATCCGGTCAGGGAAAGTGCACAGGACGCCGCCGCTAACAGGAATGCCGCAACGCGCCGACGGTGGGAAACGCAGAGCCGGTGTATGTCGATCAAGGGAAAGCCTCCTTCGTCTTCAGGGTGGTGTGGCAGGGCTGTTTGCTCTTCGTGCTGTTCGCTTTTCACTTGCGGGACTCTCTCCCGCGACACTCTCTCCGTGACAAGCCAGCGCCAGGGGGGCCCGATGCGGGAGGGGGAGCACCCCCCTCTCCGTGTTCCGAGCAGCTCCGAGTGAATCGTCAATCTCCGGCAACATGACGGTCCGCTCTTCTTCCCAGCAGCGGGAGAGTGAGCCACGCTGGCCAGGTGAGAGTGGGAGCGGGAATCGCAAGGACCGTGCTCAGTTCCAATCGGGTCCGAGCAGGCCGCCATCGTTGGGCAGCACCGCCAGGCTCCAGGTGGCGACGGAGATATTGGCGTTGACCATGCGGACGCTGCCGTCGCCGAGCAGGGCCAGGGTGCCGCTGGTGCTATGCCCCTGAGCCGGGAATTGCCAGAGGTTGCAGTCAGCAGGACGAGGGTTGACCTGGGGGACGGGGAAAAGGCGGTAATTGGGATCGGCGGGATTGCTGGTCCAGCCGAGGTTGATGCGGGCGAAGACAGGCCAGAACTTGTCATCCGCCGGATGGCCCCAACCGACGCCGCCATTTTGGCAGCGCATCCGCTTCTCGGCGACAAAGACAGTGTTGGAGGTACCATCGGTGATGCCGACGAGTTTCTTCGCGCCCGCGCCGTTGTTCCAGTCCCAAATGTTGTTGGGGTAGGCTTCGGGACGGCCGAAGACCTGCCAATTGCAGGCATAGCTGGCCAGGGCCACGTCCACCGGGTTGGTCGTCCACATCCAGGATATCGGCGGGTTATTGAAGCCGCCGACCAGTACTCCTCCGCCCGGATCGGAAGAGTCATTCGGAGCTTGCAGGACTTTGAGAGGCACGCTCATGGCAGCCTGCGTAGCGTTGATCGCGCCCAAACCGCTGCCGGGCCAGTTGGTGATGGAAGCCTGAATCACCCCTTGCTCGAAGAAGGGGAGCAGGCAGAAGAAGAAAGTGCCGTCGCTATTCGTGTAGCCGCCCCGATACGGGGGATTGTTCCACCAGAAGGCCACCGCGGGCGGCAGGACGCCGTATTGGTCGTGGCCATTATGCACGGCCAGGCCGATCTGCTTGAGGTTATTCATCGAGGTGGCGCGAGCGGCGGCATCCCGTACCTTCTGCACCGCAGGCAAAAGCAGGCCGATCAGGATCGCAATGATCGCAATGACGACCAGCAGCTCGATGAGCGTAAACGCGGTTGAACCGCCCCGACGGCGGGGAGAGGAAAATGATGGCATGGTGTCACTCCCAGTTGCTAAACCTTGTGCCTCTTCACGCTGAGTTATTCGTAGAAACATCATTTCTTCAGGTCAATACCCGACGGAGCGGCGGGTCTTACAAAAAGCGGAAAAAGGCGAGGTGTACACCTTTTGGCATGGAGTGCTCAGCGGGCCGGGGGGACATTGTGCGAGGGCGGATCAGTAAACCGACGCCATGGGCGGAAGCAGCACTCGTTGTGCCAGAGTAGGTTCTGGAGACGGGAACGGCAGGAGGGAAAAGGGCGCTTCCTCACCGCCGAGGGACCGAAGGAGTTTCTGGCACAGGCTTTGCCGAATGTTGCTTGACCTCGGAGTGTGGTATGGTGGGTCCGGTGGGGTGACTGAGGGCAGTGAGTCTAACAGCACGTGCGCGGCTGGGGAGGGGACGTGATGGCAAGCCGCTGGATTCGCTGGTTTCGGGAGCTGAGTTTGTCCGATGTCGGGTTGGTGGGCGGAAAGAATGCCTCGCTGGGGGAGTTGTATCGGGAGTTGACGCCGGTGGGGGTGCGGGTGCCCAATGGCTTCGCGGTGACCGCGGAGGCATACCGGCATTTCCTGCGGGTCCATCAGTTGGAAGAGGTCATCCAGCGGGAGCTGGCCGGTTTGGACACCCGCCATTTGGAGGAACTGGCGGAGCGCGGGCGGCGGATTCGTGAGGCGATCCTGAGCCGGCCGTTGCCGCCGGAGCTGGCCGGAGAGATCGTGGAAGCCTACCGGTCCTTGTGCCAGGAAGCCGGGGCGGAGATCGAGGTGGCGGTACGCTCCAGCGCGACGGCGGAGGACCTGCCCACAGCGAGCTTCGCGGGGCAGCAGGAGTCGTATCTGAACATCCGCGGGGAACGGGGCGTGCTGGAGGCGGTCCAGCGCTGCATGGCGTCGTTGTTCACCGACCGGGCGATTTCCTACCGCGTGGACCGGGGCTTCGAGCACATGGCGGTGGCGCTGTCCGTGGGGGTGCAGCGGATGGTCCGCTCGGACCTGGCCTGCGCCGGCGTGCTGTTCACGCTGGACACCGAGAGCGGCTTTACTGACGTGGTGCTCATCCACAGTGCCTGGGGCCTGGGCGAAAGCGTGGTCAAGGGACGGGTCGACCCGGACGAGTACATGGTGTTCAAGCCGACCCTGCGGGCTGGTTTCCGTCCGATCCTCAAGCGGAGCATCGGGGCCAAGCAAGAGCGGCTGATCTATCGCCGCGGCGGGGGGACCAAGGCGGTGCCGACCCCGCCGGAGGAGCGCGAACGCCTGACGCTCCAGGACGAGGAAGTGCTCACCCTGGCCCGCTGGGGATGCCTGATTGAGGAGCACTATTCCCGGCGGCAAGGGCACTGGGTGGGCATGGACCTGGAGTGGGCCAAGGATGGCCGCAGCGGCGAGCTATTCATCGTGCAGGCCCGCCCGGAGACGGTGCATACCCGCCGGCCACACTTGCAGCGGGAAGTCTACCATCTGGAACAGAAAGGACGCCTCCTGCTCCAGGGGCGCAGCGTCGGGGAAAAAATCGGGGCCGGAACGGTGCGGGTCATCCGCGATGTCCACGAATTGTCCCAGTTCCAACCCGGCGAGGTCCTCGTGGCAGATATGACCGACCCGGATTGGGAACCGACGATGAAGATGGCGGCGGCCATTGTCACCAATCGCGGGGGGCGGACCTGCCATGCGGCCATCGTCAGCCGGGAGATCGGCGTGCCGTGCGTCGTAGGGACTGGCACCGCCACGCAGCAGCTCCGCACCGGCCAGGAGGTGACCGTCTCCTGCGCGGAAGGGGAAGTGGGCAAGGTGTACGACGGCCGCCTGGCCTTCCGCAAAGAGATGCTCGACCTGCAAACCTTGCCGCAGCCCAAAACGCGCGTGCTGGTGAACATCGGCGACCCGGACCAGGCGCTGGCCCTCTCCTTCCTCCCCGTGCAAGGCGTCGGCCTGGCTCGCATCGAATTCATCATTTCCAGCGCCATCCAGGTCCATCCGCTGGCTTTGACCCGCTTCGACCAATTGCCGCCGGGAAGCGAACGCGACCGCATCGACCAGCTCAGCCGCCACTATGACCCGGACAAGCCACGCTACTTTGTGGAAAAGCTCGCCGAAGGCGTGGGACGGATCGCCGCCGCTTTCTACCCCCGCGAAGTCATCGTCCGTCTGTCGGATTTCAAAAGCAACGAGTACGCCCACCTCCTCGGCGGCCACCATTTCGAACCGCAGGAGGAAAACCCCATGCTCGGCTTCCGCGGGGCCTCCCGCTACTACGATCCCCGCTATCGGGATGGCTTTCTGCTGGAATGCCAGGCCATGCGGCAGGTGCGGGACGAGATGGGCTTGAAAAACGTCCACCTCATGATTCCCTTCTGCCGCACGCCGGAGGAAGGCCGCAAGGTGATCGAGGTCATGGCCCAAGCCGGCCTCGTCCGCGGCGCCGAGGGGCTGAAGGTGTACGTCATGGGCGAAATCCCCACCAACGTGCTGCGGGCCGCCGAGTTCGCCGAGGTCTTCGACGGCTTCTCCATTGGCTCGAACGACCTGACGCAACTGACCCTGGGACTGGACCGCGACTCGGAGCTGGTCGCCCACCTGTTCGACGAGCGCGATCCGGCGGTGCAGTGGCTGATCGCCGAGTTGATCCGCCAGGCCCATCAGCGGGGCCGACCCGTGGGCATCTGCGGCCAAGCGCCGAGCGACTATCCGGAGATGGTCCGCTTCCTGGTCGCCTCCGGCATCGACAGCATCTCGCTCAACCCCGACGCCGTGCTCAAGACCCTGCCCGTCATCCTGGCGGCGGAGCAAGAGCAGGAGTCCATCGCCAAAGACGCTCAGGCAGCCGGGTAGAAGAAGGAATCTTGACCCTCTCTGCCCCAGGCCAGGGGGAAACTTGACGCTTCTGGCTGGTCGTCGTGGCGGAAGCAGGGAAAAAACAACCTCTCCGGCGGCACTGAGCCGGCGCTTCGGGGGGAAAATCCAGGGATGAATCACCGCGTCGGGAAGGGAGCAAAGGACTCAAGCGGGGGGAGTGCCCCGGCGGGGTCACTTTTTCGCAGCTTGTTGGGCCTTGCGGATGGCACGCATGCGGGCGGCTTCCTTGCGGCGGCGCACTTCGCAGGGCTTCTCGTAATATTCGTGAGCTTTCAACTCCCGCTTCATGCCGCTGCGCTCGATCAGCTTTTTGAACCGCCGCAGAGCAGCACTGATCGGTTCTTTGTCATGCACGCGCATCTTCAGACCCATACACGCTCCTCCTTTCCTTCACGTGGACAGACTAGCATACCAAAGACCCAGAGAAACAGGGACACAGCAGCACCGTCCTTCCCTCTCTGCCACCGCAGCAGATGTACAAGGAAGGATTGTGCCGCTTCCTGCGCTTGTGCCTAGTTTTCGGCTCGGTCGCAGCATTTCTATTATATCGTCTCGCCGGAAGGGGGAACATGACGGCGAACCCTTTGACCGCATTCTCCCCCGCTAGTGCGGACCTCATACGAGGGGACCCAACGCTGGTGCGGACCCCAGGCGAGGGGACCCTATACGAGGGCGGGCCATCGTCTCAACCTGCCGCCGGTCCCTCGATCTCGATGCTGCCGGAAGCTATAGTCTAGTGTTTTCGCGTCCCGCGGCGAGTATTTCCTGCGTGGTGGGGGGCGCACTTGGAAGAGTCAGCACCGTTGCGCCGGCGGAAGAAAACCCTCCACCGGTCGGGAATGTGCCGCCCGTGAGAGGTTGCCGGAGAGGGGGCGAAGGGAGAATTACGCCATGCCCAATTCCCGCTTGAGCGAGCTGTACCAGTCGCTGAACCAGCCGCGCTTGACCTGGGTCTGCCCGGTATCCTCCATGACCGTGATGACCATGCGCTGGAGTTCGCGTTCGTTTTTGCGCCCTTTGACGGCATTTTTGGCGGTGTTGACGATCATGTCGAACTCTTTGCGATCGATGCGCCCATCGTCTCCCATAGCGGCCTGGAGCTGGTCCTTGATCTGCTGAATGAGGCGGCTTTCGAGGATGTAGTCGTTCTCATCGCAGACTTGGGCCAAGGCGGCGCGGGCGGAGTCGATGTTCACACCCATTTGGATCGCCGTTTGCAGGATTTCCTTCTCCTCGTTGCGGTCGATGTACTTGTCGTCGTAAGCCCGCAACTTAATTTCGTTGACGAAGCGGCGTTTGACTTCTTCCATCGAGGCCATAGTCGTTACTCCTCTGTGGCAGTTGGGACGATGCCCAGAGCAATTACCCTCACCCTCGTGTCCCCGCGACCGAGGGAGGAAGCTCCTCTAGGTAGGTCATTCGCTCCCGGCGGCGAAACATTTACCTAACTCGATGATAAAGGCTCTGCGGGAGCTGTCAACAAAAGTTGCAGCATCTTTCTGAACGGGGGGAAGCCAAGACAGCCGAGGATGCGGAAGAATCCGACATCCAAGCCGTCGCATGCGGAAGGTATTGGCATCCACATCCTGTCGTATGCGGAAGGGTCCGACATCCAGGCCGCCGCATGCGGGAGGTTCCGGCATTCATCCCATCGGGTTGGAGAGAATCTGCGGTTTGGAGAAACTCTACGGGAAGCGACGGTTGTTCTGTCCGGAGGTTTTTCTGTCTTGGGGGCAGACTGGTTTTAGCCCTTTTGCTCGGTTTCAGCCCTTTTCATACGGCGAGATGGGACGGAAGGCCATTTGCTGGGCATCCAGGCCGCCATCCACAACGACGATGGTGCCGGTGGCATAGGCGGCCTTGTCCGAGGCCAGAAAGACATACCACCAGGCGACATCCTCCACGGAGGCGATGCGGCGCAGGGGAATCTGTTCCATGACGGCGTGGCGTTCGCTGGGGGTGGATTTGAGGCCGAAATCGGTCAGCGGCGTCTCGACCAAGCCCGGCGCGACGGCGGCGGTGGTGATGCCGAAGGGAGCCAATTCGACCGCTAGTTGCCGACAGAGAGCATTGATGGCCCCCTTGCTGGCGTCGTAGAGGGTATGCTGGGGTTCGCTGCGGCTGGCGTTGAGCGAGGAGCTGAAGAGGATGCGCCCCGGACGCTTCTCCGCTTTGAGCCGGCGGACAAACTCGCGAGACAGGGCGATCGCCGACCAGACGTTCAGGCCGAAGATGAAGTCAAAATCCCGGCGGGTGAGCTGTTCCAGCGGCGGCTCTTTGTACGTGCCCACGTTGTTGACCAAAACGTCCAGGCCGGCGAAGGCCTGCCAGGCTTCCGCCAGCAGGCGCTCCGGTTCCCCCTCCTGAAGCAGATCGGCCTGGATGTAGCGGGTGTGTTCGTAGTCGCTGAGGATGCGTTGGACTTCGGGGCAGTGGGGCAGGGGTTTTTCCGAAGTCAGGACGACCTTGGCTCCGCTAGCCGCAAAAGCGCGGGCCACCCCCAGGCCGATCCCTTGACTGCTCCCCGTGACTAACGCCGCTTTGCCGCTGAGCATGCCAACACCTCCCCCGAAGACCGCGGCGAAACCCCCACTCTCGGCGGAAGCCCCCCCTGTCGGCGGCGGAAAAACTCGCCTTGCTGTGGAATCCCCGCTATCGGCGGCGGAAATCCCACCTTTGGCGGAAACTCCGTTGCTGGCGGCGGGAGAATATCGACCCGGATCGCCTCCCGGAATCGCCTTGCCAAACGGGAGTCCTGCGGTTGCGCCGCTTTTGGCCAATATAGTAAGCCCTAGGGTGCAGGCCGTCAGCACGGAATCCTCCCGAATGTCGGCACGGAAGCGCTTGGATGGGCAGTAGGGGGCAGTTCGGTACCAAGCAGAGGCGGAGAGAAATGAGCACGGGCGGTGCGGTTCAGCGCTGGGTGGCGCAAGTTTGGCAGCGGCCGGCGAGTGAACAAGACGCGTTTTTGCCGGAGGGGCCGCGCTTCTTCCGCTGGCACGGGAGGGAGGCCGTCATCTGGGTCAACATCCAGACAGGCCGCGAGGCAGATCGGGGGCGGCTGATGGTGGCGGCGACGGAGGCGGAGGGACCCGTGGAGGTGCTCAGCTTCGACTGCCCGGGCCGGCCCGGCTTCGTCCTGCCTACCGATCGGGACGGGGTGGTCCTGGTCGGTCTCGATCATTGTCTCTGCCTGTTCGACTTGGAGAAAAGGCTGTGGTCCTCCCCGTTGGTCCATCTGCCGCGGCCGCATCCCCGCACGACGATCAATGACGGCGAGGTGACACCGGATGGCCGGGCCATCGTCTTCGGCACCAAGGACCTGCTCTTCCGGGAACCGCTGGGGTGCTTGTATCTGTACGACGTACCGCAGCGCCGCCTCCATGTTCTGGCCGAAGGACAAACCTGTTCCAACGGCAAGGTCATACGCCAGGAAGCGGAAGGCTGGATGCTCTACGACATCGACACCCCGACGCGCCAGGTGCGCCGCTACCGGCTAGACATCGCCGGCGGCCGAGCGCAGTTCCTGGACGTGGCCCTCGATTTGCACGGGTGGGAAGAATTCCCCGATGGGATGTGTGCGGCGGATGAGCAGTCCGTGATCATCGCTTTCTATCATCCGGGGGACCGGGACGTAGGCCGGGCGGTGCGCTTCGACTTGGAGAGCCGAGAAGCGGTGGAGGAGTGGGAGGTGCCGTTTTCCCCACGGGTGACCTGCCCGCTGCTGCTGCCCCCGTCTTCACCGCCGGGCCGTGAGCGGGCACGGCTGATCCTCACGACGGCGGATGAGGGCATGCCCCCGGAGGTCCGCCAGCGTAATCCGAACGCCGGGTGCCTGTTCCAGGCGCCGACGAGTTTGCCCACCGCGCCGGAACCCGCCGTCGTGCGCCTGGGGGAGGGGTAGGGGAGCAGGTCCGAACATCAGGAAGAAAGCAGGTGAACGACGAAAGGAACGAGCGAAAGGACCGAGCGAAGGGTTCTATCCAGTGGGGTGGTCATGAGTGAGAGCAAAGGATGGTGGCAAGCCGGGGCCGTGGGGGGGCTTTGCGGGGCCGTGCTGGCGTTGGGGGTGAGTCGCTGGCTGCCTCCGGCAGTTCCGCCGCAGTCTCCGACACCGGCGCCCCAAGCCGCGGAGACCCTCGTGGATGAGGGAGCCAAGCAGTTTGTCGAACGCTGCCTGTCCCACATCAAAAATCACCGCCTGGAAGAGTTCGCCCAGGAGGCCAAGCAAAGCCGAGCGGTGGTCGCCGAGGAGGACTTGAAGAAGTTCCTGGAGCGGCTGCAACGGGACCGGGAATTGTCCCTGCGGAGTTTTGGCCCGCCGTTGGGCGAATACGAATTGTTGCGGGTGACGGCGCCCAGTCCTTCGCTGGTCCGCTTCATCTATTTGGAACGGTTCGAGCGCGGGGCCGTCTGGTGGGTCTTCGTCCTCTACCGCACGCCGGAACGCTGGCAGATGGCCTGGGTGGATTGGGGGGCCAACCTCGCCATCCTGTTTGCCGGTCTGTCCTGAGCGCGCCTCTCCCGGCATCCCGTGCTTTTCACCTCCCGATGGTGGATCTTCGGGGAACCATTCTTTGGGGAAGAAACGGCTGGCGGAGTTGGGGAAGCGGCTTTTTCCCAGAAAACAGGGGTGCTGCCACGGTTTGTGTCAGCTTTCTCCAGTCCGGTCCTGGCGGTGATCTCCGAAGGTGATCTAGAGGAAGTGCGACAGTCCGACAGTGCGGCAGTCGGAGACGTACTGACCATCCACCGTCACGAGGCGGTCCGTTGAGCGGAGAAGGCAGCGGGAATGGGGGCCGGCGCTTCGCGCGGGGGCCGTTGGGCGGTGGCCAGGAGGCATTCCGCCTTGCCGGCGACGTAGCAGAGCCAAGCGGCGACATCGGCGGCGGGCTTCCACTGGAGCAGGCGGAGGTACCAGCGCGGCCCGCACCGGGCGATCCGCCGCTGCGCACTGGAGCGGAGCCAATCGACGTGGACCACGCCGCGAACGCTGTGGACCCAAAACTGCTCGGCGGTCAGCATCGCCGTCAGAGTTTCCGGGGTGAAGTGGGTCAAATGGCGGGGCAGGTCCAAGCCGAACCAATCTTGCTGGAACCAGCGGGCCGGCCAGGAGGCGAAGTTGGGCACGGCGACGATCAGGTAGCCGCCGGGAACGAGGAGTTCCCAAGCGCGGCGGAGAATGAGGCGCGGCTGGTGGACGTGTTCCAGGGCCTGCCACATCGTGATGACGTGGAATGATCGAGGGGCGAGCTGGGGGTGGGGCAGGGAGCCGAGCAGAGCGCGGAAGCCCCGTTGTTGCAAGGCATGGACCACCTGCGGGGCGATGTCCAATCCGACGGTCTCCCAACCGCAGGCCGCCATGCGCTGGAGGAACGCTCCGCTGCCGCAGCCGAAGTCCAGCAGCCGGCCGGGGGGTTGGCACGGCAGGCGCCCGCGGCGCTCCGGACAGGGCCGGCCAAACAGCCGCGAAAACCATAAGGGCTTGGGGCGGGGCGGGCGGCGGAACCGGACCGCATGCGGTGCGTAATCCTGGGGGTAGAAGCGGAACATACTCGCCGCATCAGGACGGGGATTGGTGTAGACCAGGCCGCACTGGCGGCAGCGCACCACCGCAAAACGCAAGCCCCGCTGGCCGCCCGGCAACGGGTCTGCCGCCTCCAGCACCAACTCCGCCTCCGCCTGTCCGCAGAGCAGGCAATCCGTCTCTTCCCAGCGGAAATCGTACTGCGAGGAATCCGCCGCGTATTCCACCGGACTGGGAACCACCATCGGGTCGATCACGCCTCCGTGCCAGGTAGCGGCCCGCAGCCTAGCGGAGCGGCAGAGAGCCGTCAATGCCAGTCCCCGTGGAACGGAAGGCCCGGTGCGATTGCCAGACAGTCCCGGCTTGCCCCAAGAGAAGGCAATACAGCGGCTGAATGTGGCTTGCCGCCGCGGCTCGCGTGCAGAAATGGCGCAAAAGCGGGAGAAGTCCCCCCTGGCGCGGCGGGCTGTCAGGAGCGCTTCCCCTTGGCGGCTGGCTCTTCGTAGGCCTTGACGATGCGCGTGACCAGAGGATTGCGGATGATGTCCGATTCATCCAGGTACACGATGGCCACGCCTTCGACATCGCGCAGGCGCTGGACGGCATCTTCCAGTCCGCTTTTGATGCTTCGGGGCAGGTCGGTCTGGGTCAGGTCGCCGGTGACGACGATTTTGGAATTGATCCCCAGGCGGGTGAGGAACATTTTCATCTGCGCCGGCGTGGCATTTTGGCCTTCGTCGAGGATGATCACGGCATTGTTGAGGGTCCGCCCGCGCATGTAAGCCAAGGGGAGGATTTCGATGATGTCGTTGTCCATGTAGCGCTTGACGGTTTCCGCATCCATGATTTCGTTGAGGGCGTCAAAGAGCGGGCGCAGGTAGGGATTGACTTTGGCGACGAGATCGCCGGGGAGGAAGCCGAGGCGTTCGCCGGCCTCAACAGCGGGGCGGACGAGGACGATTTTGCGCACCTGTCCGCTGCGGAGCAAGCCGACGGCCCAGCCGACAGCCAGGTAGGTCTTTCCGGTGCCCGCCGGTCCGACGCAGAGCACGACATCATGGGTGCGCAGGGCTTGGACGTAGCGCCCTTGGCCATCGGTGCGTGCCCGCAGTCCTCGGCCCGATTCCATGAGGGTCAAGTGGCCGGCGGCTTCGCCGGAACCGCGGACCACATCCAGCACCGTCCGCACATCCTCCGCCTGCAAGCGTCCCCGCCGCCGCAGCAACTGCCGCAACTGCTGCACGGCCCGCTCCGCCTTCTCCACCGCTTCCACCGGCCCCTCAATTTGCAACAAGTCCCCCCGCGCCACCAGCTTGACGCCCAGGGCATCCCGTATCGTCCGCAGGTAGCTGTCCCGCGGTCCAAACAGCAGCACCGCTTCCTCTCGGCTGTCGAGAGTGATCGGATGCGTGACGACATTTTCGCTCATGATCGCTTCACCTCAGCAGGACCTCGTTCCAGGCCTATCGGCTGGCCTATCCCTCAGCCGTCCGGCTTCCCAGCTTCCCGGAGACGTTGAGGCTTCCCGAAGACCGACAACGCAACCCATCGCTTGAAAGCTAAAATCCTCATCATGGCCAGAGGAACCGTGACGGAGGGAATTGGGACCAGAGATAGACGACCGGCGCCGCAAAAAGGAGCGAGTCGATCACGTCCAGCAGTCCGCCGAAAGCGGGGAGCAGCGCGGCGGCGTCTTTCGCATGGCAGTCCCGTTTCCAGAGGGACTCCGCAAGGTCTCCTAGCATGCCGGCTCCGCCGACCAGGAGTCCGAAGAGGACGGCTTCGCCCAGCCCGGCGGGAAAAAGCAGCGGCTGCCACTGCCCCAGAAGGATCGCCGTAGCTGCTCCCCCGGCCAATCCCCCCGCTGCCCCCTCCCAGGTCTTTTTGGGGCTGAGGTAGGGCGCCATGGGGGTACGTCCCAGGAACGTGCCGGTGAAGTAAGCCGTGATGTCATTGACTTTCGGCACAGCGATCGCCGCCACGAGCCAGGCCAGCGCTGGAGGCCCCTCCCCGGACTGCGGTAGGAGGCGCAATTGGAGAAAGCAGGAGCCGAGCAGGCCAAGGTAGCTCAGGATCAGCGTGGTGGCCGCCAGGCGGGGGAGGGCTGCTCCGGCATGGGGGTAGCAGGCCATTTCCCGCAGGAAGGCCGCAAGGAAGGCCCAGCCGTAGGCGAAGAGCACCGCCGTCCAGGGGGAGGGTGGGCAGAGGGGGGAAGCGGGGAAGGCGGAGGCGGCGAACAGGTGCCACCAGTTGGCCGCCCAGCACAGGCTCAGGCCCAGGCCGAGCAGACCCAGCGGCGGACGATGGGCCGGTTCGAGCAGTTGCTGGAGTTCGTAGGCTGCACGCCAGAAGACGGCCAGCACCGTGAGGCCCAGCAGCGGATACCACGGCGCCAGGAAGCCATCCAGGTAGAGCAAGGCGGCGGCCAGCAGGGCCAGGACGGAGCCGATGAGCAAGCGGGTTCGGATCATGCGGAGTCGTCAGTTTCTTTCCCCAAGCCGCCGAAGCGCCGCTCGCGCCGAGCGTAGTCCCGCAGGGCTTCGTGGAACAGGGGGGCGTCGAATTCCGGCCAGTAACGCGGCGTCACCCACAGTTCGGCATAGGAAATCTGCCACAGGAGGAAATTGCTGAGCCGCATCTCTCCGGCCGTGCGGATGAGCAAATCGGGATCGGGCATTCCCGCCGTGTAGAGTTGGGAAGCGAACGCCGCTTCGTCGATCTGGGCGGGGGCCAGCCGTCCCTCCCGGACCGCTTCGGCCAGGGCGCGGGCAGCATCGAGAATCTCGGCCCGGCTGCCGTAGTTGATCGCCAGGCAGAGGGTCAGACCGCGGTTTTCCGACGTGGCGGCCACATTCTCCGCGATCGCCGCCTGCACTTCCGCCGGCAATCCCTCCCGCCGACCGATGACCGCCAAGCGGATGTTCTGCTCCATGATGCGGGGCCGCTGCTCGTGCAGATACTTCTGCAACAGGAGCATGAGGAAGTCGATCTCTTGGCGGGGCCGTTTCCAGTTTTCCAGACTCAGGCAGTAAAGGGTCAGATAGGGAATGGCCAGGCGGCAACACTCCTCGACGACGCAAGCCACGGCCTTGGCACCTTCCAGATGCCCTGCTGTTCGTTCCTTGCCGTGGGCCCGCGCCCACCGCCCATTCCCATCCATGATGATGGCCACGTGCTGGGGCAAGCGGGCCGGGTCGAGTCCCACTGTGGCGGCGTAGGCGGCAGGGTCGACAGTCACGCGGCGGATGCCTCCGAGGTTCCGATGCGTAGGGACGGATGCCAGGCGGCCCGTCTCAAGCCCCGCTGTACCCGCCGGCCCCCGACCCGCCAGGGAGGTGGTTCGGCCAGCGAGCGCGGCAGAGCCGGTTCCTTCACCACCATCTTACACGCCTCACGCCGCAAGACGGATGGTTTGCTCCCGATCCGGGCCGACGGAGATGATGGACACCGGCAGGCCAATGAGTTCCGCAATCCGATCGACGTAGCGGCGGGCGGCGGGGGGCAGGTCGGCCAGACGGCGCGCCGTGCTGATATCTTCCCCCCAGCCGGGCAACGTCTCATACACCGGCCGGCAGCGCTGGAGTTCGTAGGCATCGCTGGGGAAATGGACAGTGCGTTCCCCGTCCCGCTCGTATTCCACGCAGATTTTGACCTCCGGCAGGCCGCTGAGCACATCCAACAGCATGATGGTGATCTCATCCGCGCCGGCCAGGGCCGCCGTGTAGCGCACCGCCACGGCATCGAACCAGCCGCACCGCCGGGGCCGGCCCGTCACCGTGCCGTATTCCTTCCCGACCCGCCGAATCCGTTCCCCGTATCCTTCCGGCCCGTCGTTCAGCTCCGTGGGAAATGGCCCTTGGCCCACCCGCGTCGTGTACGCCTTGACCACGCCGATGATCCGCGTCACATGCCGGGTCGGCAGACCCGCCCCGCTCCAAATCCCCGCCGGTAAACTGCTCGAACTTGTGACATACGGATAGGTACCGTGGTCCACGTCCAGCAGGCTGCCTTGGGCCGCCTCAAACAGGATCCGCTTCCCCTGCCGCGCCGCCTCCTGGAGCAAGCGGCAGGTGTCGGTGACGTAGGGCTTGAGGCGTTCGGCATAGGCGAGATACTCCTGGGCCAGGGCTTCGGCATCGAAGGGCTGGAAACTCGTGGGGTGGCCATTGGCGATGGCGGCCAGCAGGCGATTTTTGAAAGGCACAATCCGCGCCAGTCGCTCCCGAAAATGCTCCGGATGGAACAGCTCGCCGACCCGGATGCCGCAGCGCCGCCCCACTTTGTCCTGATAGCACGGTCCGATGCCCCGCCCCGTGGTGCCAATTTGGCCTTCGCTGCCGCTTTCCGCCAGCCGGTCCTCTTCGATGTGATACGGGAAAATGAGATGGGCATGATCGCTCAAAGCGAGCGTCCGGCTCAGATCGAAACCATGCCGCTGCAACTGTTCGACTTCCTCCAAAAAACGCGGCGGATAGACCACCACGCCATTGCCGATGACCGAGATGACATTGGGGCGGATCACTCCAGTCGGCAGCAGGGACAATTTGAAGGTCCGCCCTCCCGCCACGACCGTATGGCCGGCGTTGGCCCCGCCGTTGTACCGCACTACATAATCGAATTGCTCGCCGAGCAGGTCTACGATTTTGCCCTTGGCCTCATCGCCCCATTGCAAACCGACCACGCACGTCGCCGTCATATCGCACCCAACACCTGCCGTCCTATCCCCGTGATCTCCCGGCATGCCTTTGCTAGCAGTAAAAAAGCCCGGCACGCACCGGGCTGCGTCCTTCCATGACCACCCCGATACACGCTAGCTGTCCACGGGGGAAGCGTCAAGGGTGTCCACGCCAAAGGAGCTTCAGCGGCACCGCCCGGAGCTGCCGCCGAGCTACCGCCCCCAACCTGCCGCCCTCCAAACGGGACTCGCCGAACTGATACAATGCCATCAATCGGACCATTCCCAAAACCACGGGCGGTTGCGGAGCGACCCCCGGCAACTGGAGGGCTTCCCATGGCGTCTATCAAAATGATCGATGTGCGGCCTGGTATGGTCATTAGCATGAATGACAACCTCTACTACGTCATCGACCGCAATCTCAACACACCGGGGAACTGGCGGGCCATCCTCTACTTGAAAGTCAAAAACCTGCACACCGGTTCCATCACCGACGAACGTGTCCATCCCGATGATAAAGTGGACCAGGTCTATCTGGAAACCAAAGACTTTATCTATTCCTACAAGGATGGCGATGCCTATGTGTTCCTCGATGCCGAGACTTATGAACCAGTGACCCTGCAAGCGGACATGGTGGGGGACAAGATCAAGTATCTGCGGGAAAACGACCCGTGCAAGATCACGTTTTACGACGGCAAGCCGCTGGCCCTGGAACTGCCCCAAACAGTGACGCTCAAAGTGGTGGAGACGGAGCCGGGAATCAAAGGGGCCACCGCCGCGGCCCAAAACAAACCCGCCGTGCTGGAAACCGGCCTGAAAGTTATGGTGCCCCCCTTCATCGAAGTCGGCGAATTGATCGTGGTGCAAACCGAAGATGGCAAGTATCTCCGCCGGGCCAAGGACGCCAAGTAAACATTCACTTCCGCTGAGATGCTGTCTCAGAATCGTAGGGAATCTGGAACTGGGAATGCCTGGATTTCCCATTGTGGGGAATGTCGGGATTCCGCTAATGGGGAAGTGAATGGATTCACCCCTGAGGTTTGCTCTGGGATTGGCATTTGTTCCAGGCCAACTTTCGAGATGTAGATGTTTTTCATAGTATATCGTGAAAGACGTAAAAAAGGGATGCGGTGAGTGAATGGCTGAGCCATTGATCACTCTGACGACGGATTTCGGCTATTCCGCGCCCTACGTGTCTGTGATGAAGGGGGTGATCTACGCGTTGTGCCCCTCGGCGCGGGTGGTGGACCTGACGCATGCCATCGCCCCGCAGAACATCCGGCAGGCGGCGTATTTTCTGGCGACGGCAGTGCCCTACTTTCCCGCGGGAACGATCCATGTCTGCGTGGTGGACCCCGGCGTGGGGACGGAGCGGGCGGCCCTGTACACCCAGGTGGACGGGCAGCACCTCTTCGGGCCGGATAATGGCCTGTTCACCCTCCTGTGGCGGCAGGCCCGCGAGCCGCCCCTCGTCCGCCGCTTGACCGAGGCTCGTTTCTGGCGCCCAGTGGTGTCCGCCACCTTCCACGGTCGGGATATTTTCGCCCCGGCCGCTGCTCATCTTGCACGCGGCGTACCGCCGGAGGAATTGGGACCGCTCCATCCCCACCCCGTCCAACTGGCTGTCCAGCCCGCTGTCTGCACGAGCACCGCCTGTGAGGGGGAAATCCAAGCGGTGGATGACTTCGGCAACCTGATCACGAACATCCCGGCGGCGCAAGTGCCGCAGCTTCCCTCCCTCGTGACCATTGGGTCCCGTCCGCCGCTGCGCCTGCCGTGGGTACGCACCTACGGGGACGCGCCCCCAGGCACCCTGGTCTCCCTCTTTTCCAGCGATGGCTACTTCGAGATCGCCCTGGTGCAAGGAAATGCCGCCCGGCAGTTGCAGGTTTCCCCTGGCGAATGCGTCCGCCTGACCTGGCAACCCAGTAGCCTGTGACGTTCCCTGGAGGCCGCACCCGCCGTGACATTCCGCGGTTTTGGGGCGGTTCCCCGTCGCCAGGCGTCCTTGATGAGGTCCCCTTACCTCCGCCTGCCGCTCCGCCGGGTGTGGTCCGTCAGGCGGGAGAGGCCCTTCTGCGGGCGCTGCGGCACTTCGCACCGTTCGTGCATCCCTTCGAAGGGGGGACCTTCCGATTGTGCCTATCGCAGCGATGGAGCGGGGAATGATAGCGATTTGACCTCCGCCTCTGCGGTCAAGAGGTCTTGGCAAAGCCCAGGTTCTGGAGCAGGATGGAATGGAAGAGGGAGCCATTGGGATCGGGGAAAGGGAAGCGCCGGGAGGAGGGCCGGGCCAGTCCTCCGTGCGGGCAGCGATTTCCTTCCCCGGTGATGGGGGAAGCCCACGAGGAGCACCATGAAGCGGGTTTGCACTCGCCCGACGCTGGCAGCAGGCGGCGGAAGGACACCGAGGTCCTGGGGCGTCTGGAGCCGTGGCGGGGCGATCGGCGGGATCGCGCTGGGTTTGCTGGCTCTTTTCGGAGTCGGGGGAGGAACCGGAAGCGGACGGACGGCGCAGGCCCAAGTGCGGGAACCAGCCCGGCCCGATAAAGTCACGGTGCTGATCCGCTATCAAATCCTGACTGAGCGCAATCAGCGGATTCTCCAGTATCGGGCCTTCAGCAAGTATCTCGAATCGCTGGGTTTCGTCGACGAGCGGGCGGATGAAGAGGAGCGCGCCAGCGATGCCTTGGACCCGGCGGCCTACCGCCTTCAAGGAGTGATGCCCTCCGCCAACATCCTGCGTGTGCTGGAATATCCGGCGGTGCAAAGCCTGCTCGTCGCGCCGCCCGGTTTTTCCTGGAGCGAAGAGCCGGACCAAGCTGTGCCCGTGCGGATTATCCTCCGGTCCGGTATGACGCCGCGCCAGCAGCGGCTGTTGCACCGGCAAGTGCTGGAGCGCTTGGCAGGGTTCGGCTTCCAGGAAGCATTGGGGTATGACACCCTCGGCTTCACGCAGATCAAGGGGCGTTTGCCGCGGAAGTTTCTGTTGGCTTTGTGGCGGGATTTCCGGGATCAGCCGACGGGGTGGTTCTGGAGTGCCACGCCGCGGGAGGAGCTGCCCTCGCCTTTGCGCGATGCATCTCCGATCCGTTGGGTGGAGGTGCTGCCTGGAGGTGAAGCGGGACAACGGCTGGCCCCGGCGTTCCCCGAAGGGGTGGAAGCCCGCTGGTCGCCGGAACTGCGCGCCCGCCTGGCGGATGCTGCCGCTGCCAACAAGCCGCTGCGGGTGGAAGTCCTTTTCCCCGAAACGATGGAAGCCCAAACCCGGCAGCTCCAGAGCTTGCTCGACGCCAACTTCGGCGGTGCTCTCGCGGGCGGGGGCGGCTCCCCCTTACGCACCAATTTGGCCTCGGTGGAAGGAGTGGTCGGCAATGTCGTGACGATCCACTTCGAGCGGGCGTCGGACGTCAAGCATTTTTCGACGCTTGTCCCTTACCTCCTGCTCCTGCGTCTGCCGCAGTCCGCCATCGCCACCTGCCGCATGGTGCCGCGCCTGGAGCGAGCGCTTCCCCTGGAAGAGATCGTGCGGCAGACCGGCGCCTCGGCTTTGCACCAGCGGGGTTATCGCGGCCAAGGGGTGCGTGTCGTCCTGCTCGTGACGGATTTGGAAGGCGTTGCTGCCGAGATCGGCAAGACCCTGCCGCGCTCGACCCGCTGGATCGACCTGACCAGCGAGTTGAACCCGGACCTGCGCCCGCTGCCGGTGGCGAAAACGCCCGACGAGTGCACGGGCCTCAAACTGGCGCAGGCCCTCGCTGCGATAGCTCCCGAAGCGGAATTGGTGCTCCTCCGCATCGATCCGTCGGCATTGTTCCAGGTGGCGGAAGTGGCCCGCTGGTCGCGCGATCGGGATTACCTCAGCCCCGCTCTTGTCATCCGCGGGCGGGAGATGGAGCGGCAGATTCAGCTCGCCCTGGAGCGGAAACAGCGGGCCATTCAGAAGCGGCAAGAGGCGTTGCAAAAGCCGGGCGATGAGGAGGCCTTGCGTCAGTTGCTGCAACAAAGCCTGGCGGAGGTGCAAAGAGCGGAAGCAGCCCTGGCGGAAACCTACGCCCGCTACGACCGCTATCTCCGCTTGCGGCAAGAGCTGCAAAGCCTGGTTTATGGCGCGGCGGTGATCGTGAATCCGTGGGCTTGGGAGGCTGGCTACCCCCTGGATGGGTGCAGTCCGCTGAGCCGGCAGGTGGAAGGTTTGCTGCTGCGTCCCTCGCCGAGGATCATCTCTCCTACCCGTCCGGTCTCGACCCCGTCGCTGCCGCCGCCCGTCTGGGTCCAGGCCGCGAGTGTGACGCATCAGACGGTTTGGACCGGCCTGTTCCGCGATGAAGACGGCAACGGCCTCCTGGAGTTCGTACCGGCGGGCAGCCCCTTGCCCAGGGACCACTGGAGCCGGGAGCTGAACTTCCTCGCGTGGCAAACCGACGATGGTCAGGAACGGCTCGATCTACCGGCGGGATGCACCTTCCGCTGTACGCTCCAATGGCGGGAACCGCTGGAGGGGGAAACGGTAGGAGCGTTACGCCCCATCTATCCGGTCTCGCTGCGTCTCTGGAAGCAGTTGGATCCCAGCGGGCAGAAACAAGCCAGCGATGAGATGAGTGAAGCTGCCCGCAGCGTCGGCGGGCCTTACCCCATTTTCCTCGGCGGCGGCAGCGTCGTGTACGAGCAGATTCTGGAGTTTCGTCCGGCAGAAGCGGGCCGTTATGCCGTTGTGATCGATTTAGGTGTAGGCCGTTCCTCCCCCTTGGCCGCTTGGCAACGTCAGGTTGAGATTTACCCGCGCCTGCTCGTCGAGACCCTCTCTCCGGGCGGCGCAGCGGGGCGTGTGGTTCTCCAGTCCTTCCCCTCCGGTGGGGGAGGGGTGGGTCTGCCGGGGGACATCGCCGAGGCGGTCACCATCGGGGCGGATGTGCCGGGCCAGCTCCAGCAAGGCGGCCCCAGCATTGCCCTGCGGCGCAAGCCCGATTACCTGCTGCCTGAAGCAGTGGCGTGGGGCACTGCCGCCAGCCGGGGCACGGCAGTCGGCACAGCCATCGGCGGCGGGATGGCGGCTCTCCTCGTGCACGCCGGGGTCTCAGATATCCAGCCGTTCCGCAAGATCGGCTTGGCCGACGGGGCCAAACTCCACGTGCCGCCAGCCTGGCTCCAACGCCTTCCCCCGCGCTAGCTTTCCGGCCCTGGCCTGACTGCGATCACTCTCTTTTCCTCTCGGCTCTTCCCTGGGAACACCCTGTCTCTCTCGGCTTTTCCCTGGGAACCCCCACCGAAGGAGTACGGCAGCATCGGCAATCCAGCGATACCGCAGCGGAGGAACTCCACGGCTTGCGGACAGCCCATCTCCGGAATACTCGGAGGAAATAGTTAGAGGGGCAGCGTACCAGACCCGCCCCATGCATCATGGAGGAAAGCCCGGAAGGCTCCGGCGTTCCTTCTGACGTTTGAGCGGGTCGAAGGATTGCAATTGGGAAAGTTTCCAGCTTCCATCGGGTTGGCGGGTGAAGGCGGCGCGAATGTAGAACGGCACCTGCTTCCCCTCCGCTTCTCCTTTGGCCAGAAAGCCAATTTCGACGGTGTTGGGATCGGGCCGGGTTGCATCTTCCCGTGCGAAGTCCCAGGCGGCGACGCGGACATCGAACTGCCGCAGGAGGTGCCAGAAGGCCGCTTGGCGGAGTTGCTCGCGGGTGAGGCGCACCGGCTGGGCATGTTCCCCCTGGTAAGCGATTGTGTCGGCGATGTGCTGAACACAGGCGTCGGGATTGCGTTGCTGCACGGCCTGGATGATGGCGTGCATGCGCTCGACGGCTTGCTCCCGCGGGCTTTGCCAGAAGTAATCTATTAGGGCCAGGAACAGCAGCACCACGCCGCTGCCCAGAGCGAGAAAAAACCAGGTGCGGTGCCGCCGTTGCAAGCCGATCAGCGCCGTCAGGATCGCCAGGGCAGCCCAGAGCCAATAGCGGCTATTCGGAGGGTCGCTGAGCCATTCCGGCATGGGAGTGTCACTTGGGATTCGCCTGGTGCCGCAGCTCCGCGCCATAGACAGCTTGGGAACCCAGTTGCTCTTCGATCCGCAGAAGTTGATTGTACTTGGCGATGCGGTCGGTTCGGCTGGCCGAGCCAGTCTTGATCTGGCCGCAGTTGGTCGCCACAGCCAGGTCTGCGATGGTCACGTCTTCCGTTTCCCCGCTGCGGTGGCTCAGGATGGCGGTGTAACGGTGACGCTTGGCGGTCTCCACCGCTTCGAGCGTTTCACTCAAGGTGCCGATCTGGTTGACCTTGACCAGGATGCTATTGGCGCATCCTTCCGCGATGCCCCGCCGCAGGCGTTCGGTGTTGGTCACGAACAGGTCATCGCCGACCAGTTGCACGCGGGAACCGAGCCGCTGCGTCAGCTTCTTCCAGCCGGACCAATCATCCTCGGCTAGGCCGTCCTCAATCGAGACGATCGGGTAGCGCTGGCAGAGCTTGTCCCACAGGTCGATCATTTCCTCGGTGGAGCGGATCGTGTCCGGGTTGCTTTTGAAGAAGCAGTATCCTTCCTTGCCGCGTTTTTTCGCTTCGTCGTACAGTTCGGTGCAAGCGGGGTCGAGGGCGAAAGCGACGTGATCGCCGAGGCGGTAGCCGGCCTTCTCCACGGCCAGGGCGATGGTGGCGAGGGCTTCATCGGCGGAGGCCAGATTGGGGGCAAAGCCGCCTTCATCTCCCACCGCGGTGTTCAGCCCTTTGTCGTGGAGAACCTCCTTGAGGTGGTGGAAGATTTCCGCCCCCATGCGCAGTCCTTCGCGGAAGCTCGGCGCCCCGACCGGCATGATCATGAACTCCTGGAAGTCCAGGGTGTTGTCGGCGTGCTTGCCGCCATTGATGATGTTCATCATCGGGATGGGGAGCACACGGGCGGCAGCTCCTCCCAGGTAGCGGTACAACGGTAGGCCAACGGCTCGCGCCGCGGCATGCGCCACCGCCATCGACACTCCCAGAGTGGCATTGGCTCCCAGGCGGCTTTTGTTCGGCGTTCCGTCAAGTTGCTTGAGCAGGGCATCGAGACCGGCCTGGTCCGTGGCATCCCGCCCGATGATGGCCGGGGCGATGGCATCGTGGACATTACGGACCGCGGTGAGGACGCCCTTGCCCCGGTAACGGTTTTTGTCCCCGTCCCGCAATTCCACAGCTTCGTGAGCGCCCGTGCTGGCACCGCTGGGTACCGCCGCCCGGCCCATCACGCCGCCCTCCAGCGTGACCTCCACCTCCACCGTCGGATTGCCCCGGCTATCCAAAATCTCCCGTGCATGCACCGTTCGAATCAGTGTCGCTTTCATGTCCGTTCCAAAAATAGAAGTCCGAAACCGGTCGCGGATGGATGGCGGGGGGCACGCCAGGGTGTCCCCTTTCCTCCTCCGCCTTCCTCAGCCAAGGCCGTGGGGCCTTCCGCTGCTGGCCGGCATGGTACCGCTCAGTTGGCTTACTATCCCGACGGCGGCGGTCAAGACACCGCCGGAACTGCCTTCCCCATGACAGCGGGTTTCCCGGTCGAGGCGTGCCTACTCTGCGGCGGGCAAGGGGGTTAGCGGCGGCGGGCAGGAGCATCCCGCAGGAAACTCCGCAACAGCGCTAGATTGACCGGGTCCATCGGCCGGCCCTGCTCATCCTCTTTGGGCGTTTCCAGAATCATGGGATGCTCGGCGAAGCGTGGGTCTTGCACCAGCAGGCGGAACGCTTCCGCGCCGATTTGCCCCTGGCCAATCGCTGCGTGGCGATCCACCCGGCTGCCCAGCGGTTTGACACTATCGTTGAGGTGGAAGACCTTGAGCCGGGGCAAACCCAGCACGTGGTCGAATTCGGCCAGGGTATGCTTCAACGCCGCGGCGGTACGTAAGTCGTAACCGGCAGCGAAGGCATGGCAGGTGTCCAGGCAAAAGGCCACGCGTTCCGGCTCGTGCAGCCGCTCCCGAATCTCCCGCAGATGCTCGAAGCGGTAGCCCAAGCTGCTCCCCTGTCCGGCGGTGTTCTCCAGCAGCAGTTGCAGGCGGAAGCCCCGGCAGCGCTCCAAAACCAGGTTCAGCCCCTCGGCGACGCGAGCAACTCCGAAGGCTTCCCCGCGGCCGGTGTGCGCACCAGGATGGAGCACCAGATAGTCCAGCCCCAACGCTTCCGCCCGCTCCATCTCCACGATCAGCGCCTCGACCGATTTGCGAAACAATTCCTCCTCCGCCGACGCCAGGTTGATCAAATACGAGTCATGCGCGGTCGGATAGCGCAGCCCGGATTGCTCCAACGCGTGCCGAAACTGGGCAATCTCCGCCGGTGTCAACGGCTTGGCACGCCATTGGTTCGAGCTTTTGGTAAACAGTTGCACCGTCTGGCATCCTAGGGCCGCCGCCGCCTCGATCGCCTTGTGGACTCCCCCCGCTATCGACAGATGCGCTCCGAGATACGGCATGCGTTGCACTCCCTGGTCCGGCAGTCTCGCCTTGTTCTTCTGCAGCCGATGGTGTACCCAGGAATCTGCCCCACCCTGATCAGTTTAGAAATCGCTCTCTATCGCCAAGGGTTTCAAAAGGCTCCCGTCGTTCCCACGGCTGCGCGGTTTGCGGCAGGATAGTCCTCGATTCCTGGGCCGAATTGTCGCAGGAGCAACACTCTTACCGCACGTTCACGTTGGAAAAATGGATGCCGGGACGTTTTTTTCTTGCAATCCATATTTTCAAGTGTCTAATGGGGGTTGGTGTGTCAAGGAGAGCGTGTTAGGGAGAGCCTGTCCATTTCCTCAAACTTTCAGCATGGGAGGTGATCATGCGGCGGTTTTTGCAACGGTGCCTGCTGTGTGCGGCGGCGGCGGGGTTGGGCAGCTTATTCCTCTTGGGAACCACCCCTGCTCAGGAGACGAAACAAGAGGCGAAAAAGGGGGCCGCGGCACCTCAAGTCAAAGGGGAGGATGTCAAACTCCGCGGACAACTGCCCCCCAATTGGGGAAAGATCGGCCTGAGCGAGGAACAAAAGCAGAAAATCTATCAGATTCAAAACAAGTACAATGCCGAGATCGCCCGCCTGGAAGCCCAGGTCAAGGAACTGCGGGCTAAGCGCGATCAGGAGATGCGCAGCGTCCTGACGGAGGAGCAGAAGAAGCGGCTCGAGGAAATCCTGCTCAAAAAGATCAAGTGAGCAGAATGCAGGCCGGTGCCGGGGCATTCGCCCATTCTGCGCGACTGTCCGGTCCTTCCCACGGCGTTGCTCCTTCCGGAGTGACGCCTCATTTTTTGGGCGATCCCGGAAGTCACCCCGCGTTTTTTTGGCCGATCCGGCAAAATCCGTCGAGACCGGCAGTCTGGATGTTTCTCTGGTCCTCTGGCCAAGCTCCAGGAGGAAAGTCCTGGTGCGAAAAGGCCGATGGAATCCGACACAGATATCGGATGCTGGGAAAGCGGCAGCAGGAGCCATCCTGCCCGTCGGGAGCGGGGCGAGCGGACGGAGCGGTTTTCCCGCTGCCGGTTCGGGGGAGGGCAGAGAGGGAATTGAGCTTGTTTCCCGGCGACGGAGCGGCTAAGGTAGGCAATCTTCTCCGCTTAGGGGAAATTGGGAAATCTCAGGGTCCGAGCACACGGAAGGCGAGGGTGGCCGTGGCAGTGACGCTGCAAGAGGTAGCCGAGTGGATCGGTGGAGAAATGCATGGGGACGGGGCGCTGCTAATAGCGGGGGCGCGCCCGTTGCAGGAAGCCGAGCCAGGAGACATCACCTTCCTGGAACATGAAAAGCACCTGACCGCTTGGGCCAAATGCCGGGCCAGTGCGGCGATCGTTCCTCTCTCGGTTGCGGTCAATGGACGGCCCGTCATCCGGGTAGCAGACCCCTTGGCGGCGTTCATCACCGTGGTCCAACGCTTGCGTCCAGAACGGACCGATCCCCTTCCGCCCCACATCCATCCGACGGCGTGGATCGATCCAAGTGCCGTTTTAGGTCCGGAAGCGCGCATCGGGCCGTTTGTGGTTATCGGGGCGGGGACCGTGATCGGGGCACGCTGCACCTTGCACGCGGGTGCCGTTCTGGGCCGAAACTGCCGCCTGGGCGATGATGTGACGCTCTATCCCCAGGCCGTGCTCTACGACGGCACCATCGTAGGGAACCGAGTCACCATCCATGCGCACGCTGTCATCGGGGCGGATGGCTTCGGCTATCGCACCCAGCAAGGGAAGCACGTCAAGGTGCCGCAATTGGGGTGGGTGGAGATTGAGGACGACGTGGAGATTGGGGCCGGGAGCACCATCGATCGGGGGACGTTCGGCGCCACGCGGATCGGCCAGGGGACCAAGATCGACAACTTGGTGATGATCGGGCACAACTGCCGGATCGGGCGGCACAATTTGCTGTGCAGCCAGGTGGGGATTGCGGGATCGTGCACGACGGGGGATTACGTGGTCATGGCGGGGCAGGTGGGCGTCGCCGACCACTTGACCATTGGGGATCATGTGGTCATCGGGGCCAAGAGCGGGGTGCCGCGGGATGTGCCTTCGGGCAGCCAGGTGCTTGGTTCGCCGGCGCTGCCGCGGCAGGAGACGGCCCGGATCGTGGCGAGTCTGGAAAAGCTGCCGGAGCTGCGCAAGGACGTAGCCCGGATCAAAAAGGCATTGGGATGGGAGGACTGAGCGGGGATGGGGGGGCTACGCCTCGGCCTGCGGCTGGGTATGCGGCCAGCGCCGCCGCTCTCCGAGCCAGCGGATCGGCCGCTGGGATTGATCGCGTGTGCCGGGCGCTTGCCGGTCGTTTGCGCGCAAAAAGCGCGGCAGCAGGGGCGGGCCGTGGTCTGCATCGCCGCCGCCGGCATGGCCGATCCCGCCTTGCGGCACATCTGCACGGAGTTCCACTGGCTCCGACGCTCTTCCCTGGGCTTCATCCTGCGGACGTTCCGCCGGGCTGGAGTGCGCCACTGGACTATGGCCGGCAAGTTCCACAAACATCTCTTGTTCCACCCCTGGCGCTGGCTGTATTTTCTCCCAGACTGGCGGTTCGTCCGCTTCTATTTCTTCCGCCGGCGGGCGGCCAACAACGACGATGCCCTGCTCTTGGGACTGATTGCAGAGCTGCGCGCGGCGGGCTTGGAATGTGTTTCCCCCTTGGATTGGTGCCCGGAGTTGCTCGTGCGTGAAGGTGTTCTGACTCGCCGCCGGCCAACGGCGGGGGAACTGAAGGATGTGGCCTACGGCTGGCATCTGGCCCGGGAGATGGGCCGGCTGGACGTGGGACAAAGCGTCATGGTCCGCGAACGGGCGGTGCTGGCCGTCGAAGCGATCGAGGGAACGGACAAAGCCATCGAACGGGCCGGGGAACTCTGCGGGCGGCGCGGCTTCGTCGTGGTCAAACTGGCCAAGCCCCAGCAGGATCGCCGCTTCGATGTGCCCACTGTCGGCCCGCAAACGGTGCAAACCATGGTCCGGGCCGGCGCCCGCGTCCTGGCTATCGAAGCCGGCCAAACCATCCTCCTCGACGAAGAGGACACGATCCGCCTGGCGGACCATCACGGCCTGACCATCCTCGCTTTGCGCCAGCCGCCGGATGTGGAAAGCTTGCCCAGCGAGGTCGGCGCCGATTTCGACGCGGCCCTCTGAAGCCAGGGGCAACCTGGGTTCTCGTTTCTCCGTCAAGCCCGCGCTCTTGGGCCGCTTCCTTTGGCTGTTCCTGCGTCCCTTGCTTCCCCTGGCGTCAGGCCGTTGGCACTGGGCCTTTCCCCGCCGACCGGAACGCCTGGGCGGAGTTCAAAGCGCCCGTGGGCCAAGGTTTGTTTTCCTCCGGGGGAGGAGGCGGTATAAATGGAGTAGCAGGTTGCGGTTTGGGACGCGAAGGGGATTGTGTCTTTCCAGCGCGGGGTGGTGCCGGGGGTCATGGGGGAATTGTCGCTGTTATTACCGCAGTCGTTGCCGCCGCAAGCCCAGGCGGTCCTGTCCCATGCCGCCTTTGCGGTGTCCTACGATCTCTCCTTGATCCCCATACCGTTGCCGAGCCGGGCTGTCCTCCAGGATGGCTGCCTCAAGCTCCAGCACAATTTCCAGGAAAGCGGTCATGTGCTGGTGCCCTGGAAGGTGTCCGCCGCGGACTGCCGGGTGCTGGAGTCGGCCTCCTTGTGCAGCCGCCTCCATCCTTATCGCCTCTTGCTGGAACTGGCCCGCGGGGAGTTGCACCAACTGCGGCAGTACGTCGAGGATTGGACGGCGATCGGCGTGCAGCTTCCGGATAGTTTTTCTGGTTCTTTGCGGAATACCACACGTCTGTTCGTTTCCGCCCTGGGTGCGGAGGAGCAGCAGCAAGATCAGCTTAGCGCCGCCGTCCTGGAGCAGTGCAGCCACCTGAGTGATGCGTTGGTCCGCGAGTTCACCCAGCAGATGCTGGAAACTCGACTGCAAAAAGCAGGGCAGCTCAGCACCCGCCTGGCGGCCCAGAGCGCGGAGCCGTGGGGAGCGACCCTGGCCGACTATCAGCGCAGTTGCAATGCGGCCCATGTGGCGATCCGCTGGCGGCAGGTGGAACCCGCCGAGGGGCGGTGGCGTTGGGAAATATGGGATGAGGCGCTCCACGAAGCTCTGGCGGCGGGCATGCCCATCACCGCCGGGCCGCTCATCGACCTGTCCCTTGAGGCTTTGCCCGAATGGCTCCTGGTCCACCGGGACGATTGGCCGACGCTGGCCGCCTTGATGTGTGACTACGTGGAATCCGCCATCCAGCGTTACCGCTCTTCCATCCGCCGCTGGGTCATCCTTGCCGGCTTCAATCTGTCGGATCCGCTGGGCTTGGATGAAGATCAGCGGCTCCGCTTGGCCCACCGCTTGCTCCGTGCTGCTCAGCAAGTGGACCCCGACCTGGAAATCAGCATCCGTCTCGCTCAGCCGTGGGGGGATTACCTGAGCATGCACCCCTCGGCCATCGCGCCGCTGGTGTTCGCCGATGATTTACTTCGCGGGGGAGCGCAACTCGCCACTTTGGACCTGGAAATTCGCTTCGGCCCTCTGCCCCGCGCCAGTTGGCCGCGCGATCTACTCGACACCTTCCGCCTCTTCGACCTCTACGGCATTTTGGGCATCCCCTTGTCCGTCACCTTGGCCGTGCCGGCAGCCCTGCCCTCCGACATGCCGTCTGAGACCCCCTCCGTTCATCTCTGTTCTTGGATCGGCTCCGAATGGGGACCGTCCCAACAGGCCGAGTGGGGAGCTGCCTTGACAGCCCTGGCCCTATCCCTGCCGACAGTTCAAGCCGTGACCTGGGAAAGCTGGCAGGGATCCCCTAGCTCTACCTTTCCCCCTCTGGGACTGCTCGATGCCCACGGCCAGCCTCAGCCCCTCTGGCAGCATTGGTGCCAACTCCGCCGCCGCTACCTCCAATAGGACGGACAACCCGGCCCAAACTGCAAGGGGCAAGTTATAGCGAGGTCGCTGCCTTTTGGTTGCTCCCCCTCCAGTCCGGCTGCACCGTGAAAGGGCGCCACCTGAAGATTTCCCCCGCTGATCGGTGAGGTTCTGACGGAGAGGAGGTTAAGACGGCGATTGGGAACAAGACGAAAACGTGAATCCTTGGGGAACGGCGTAAACTGATGTGGCGTCCAAGCGTATAGAATAGTAGGCTCGCAGGCAATCACCGGTTCTGCTACCGAGCAGTCTTGCGGACTCGTGGATTCCGATGGCATGAAGTGAGGGCAGACCCGCTTTTATGATCCGACCGGGCGATTCAACCGTGGGCGAGGGTTACGCGACCTTACCCTCTGTTGGGGGGTACCGCTTGTTGCGTCTCCTCGACCGGGGCGGAATGAGCGAGGTCTATTTGAGCTACGATGAGACCTGTCAGTGTCATGTCGCCGTCAAGCTCTTGGCGGAGCACTTGGCTCATGCCCCGCAGTATGTGGCCCGTTTTTACCGGGAAGCGCGCCTGGCACGTCTCCTGTCGCATCCCCACCTGGTGCGCGGGCTGAACGCCGGTCATGATCCCCAGGTCCGCCGCCATTATCTGGTCCTGGAATATGTCGCCGGGCCGACCGCCTTCGCTCTCCTTCAGCGGGAACAGCGGCTGCCGCCCGGAATCGTCGTGCAGATCGGTATCGACATTGCCCAGGCGCTGGCCTATCTTCACGAGCGGCAATACATCCACCGGGATGTGAAACCGGACAACATCCTTCTGCATCCGCAGCAGGGAGCCAAACTTGCGGACCTCGGCGTCGCGCGTCGGCTCCACGAGGACACGGACCAAACCGGCCTTCACGAAGCCGTCGGCACCTCCCATTACATGTCCTACGAGCAGGGCCTGCACGCCGATTGGGTCGATGGCCGCAGCGATCTGCACGCCCTCGGTGCCACCCTCTATCACCTGCTGACCGGAGAGGTTCCCTTTGCCGGCAAAACGCATGAGGAAATCATGCAGGTCAAGCGGCAGGACGCCTTCCGGCCCCTGCGGCAAGTCTGGCCCCAAGCCCCGCGCGCCCTGGCGGAGATCATCGAATCGACCCTCTGGAGCGATCCCCGGCGCCGACCCGCCTCGGCCCGCGAGCTAGCCCAAGCCCTCCAAGCGACCGGGTTGGCCCAACCCATTGCAGCGACTCTGGCGTGGGACCTCGACGCTCCAGCAAGTGCGGATCAACCTACCCGCGCTGACCATCCTGTCACCCCTTGAAGCGGTCCTGCTTCCGTTCCCCGACGAGGAAAAATCGTCCCCCAGCCGTCACCCCCCGAAGCGGTCCTGCTTCCGCTCCCCGACAAAGAAAAAACCGCTCCCCCCTTCTCCTTGCCCAGATTTTGCGCATAATCATCGCTGATCACACCAACGGTTGGTGTGGCCCGCAACCCCTGACGTGTGAGGTGATGCCATGCGCAAACTGATGGCTTGGACCGGAGGGAGCGCCGTTCTCTTGAGCGCGACCCTCATGATCCTGCTGGCTCAGGAACGCAAAGAGCCGGAAATTATCGTCCCCTATGTGCCGACCCATCCCAAAGTGGTCGAGGCTATGCTCAAGCTGGCCGAAGTCAAGCCCGGCGATACCGTCTTTGATCTGGGATGTGGCGATGGCCGCATCGTGATCGCCGCCGTCAAGGACTTCAAGGCCAAGCGCGGCTTGGGGATCGACTTCAACCCCGAACGCCTCAAGGATTGCAAAAAGAGCATGCAGGAAGCCAAGCTGACCCCGGAGCAGGAAAAAGCCATCACCTTCAAGCAAGGGGACGTCCTCAAACTGACTCCGGAGGATTTCAAGGATGTCGATGTCGTGACGCTTTACCTGCTTCCGGAGGTGAATCTGCGCTTGCGTCCTGTGCTGCAAAAGGGCCTCAAGCCCGGCGCCCGGATCGTCTCGCACGACTTCGACATGGGCGATTGGAAGCCGGATAAGACCCAGGAAGTCGTCGCCGATCGCACCCACACGATCTATCTCTGGGTGATCAAGGAGAATAAGTAGGGTGTGAGGTCCGGTTGCGCCGATTGGCCCAACATGGGGTAATCAAAGAGAGCACGTCAACGGCTCGGCCCGGTGCGGCGGCTTGGCTCGGTGCGGCGGGTTCGCCCCACTGCCCGCCAGGGCCACTCTGCCAACCGAAGCCGGCAGGTACGGCACTCCCCCTCCTGCGAGCGGCCTGATCCTTTCCCCGGAAGGGTCAGGCCGTCCTCTTCCCGCCTGCTCTGTTCGATTCTACAAGCCGATTCGGAGACTGGGGTTTCCTGTCGGCGCGATTCGCAACATCCGGCCGGGAGGCAACGCCTCCTGCCTCCATTTCCTGGGCTTCCCCCCAACCAGTGCCCCAAGGAGCGGGCGGTTCCCCTCATCGGCTCCGATCTGCCGCCGGAGGGCTGGTGCCGCCTTATCTTCCCACCCCTGCTGTCATGCTGGCGAGACGGTGCCGTCCTCAGCCAAGCCTTGCCTTCAGGCCGCGGCTGGAGTCAGCTCTTTTTCGCCGAGGGTTCGTCCAGGATTGCTTGGATCGTGGCCTGCAAGTCGGTCAGGTGGGCGAGCGTCAGGGGGTCTTTGACTTTGGCCTTGGCTGCGGCCAGGTCCTTGAGGAGCTGCTGTAAGGCGAGCCGTGCCACGGCCCGCAGTTCATTGACCCGCACCGGAGGAGGTCTTTGCCGACTCCGCGGGAACGGCGAGGTTTCGGATTCGTCTTCGGGCAATTGTTCCACCCGGCGGATCCGGTCGATTAGGATCTGCACATAGGTGCGTTGCAACTGGCGGCGGACAGGGTCGATTTTCGGCTCGGGACTCTGCAACTCTCGGAAGAGGCCTTTCTGCAAGTCCTGAAGCAGTTCGGCCGGTGTATAAGCCTTGTCACCGAGGAGCAGTTCGGCATCGAAGAGGCGGGTCATGCGCTCTTGGGAGAGCAGAGCGCGGAGCAGATCGCGCTGGTGGACCATGATCGTGTTGGCGGCGCCGGAGAACTTGATCTGATTGAGGATGCGCGGGTCGAGCAGGCGCTGGGGCGTGGTGAAGGCGTGCTCCAGGAGGAACTGGACAGCTTGTTTTTGCCGTTCCTTGCTGACGCGTGTAAACGTTTCCCCGCCGCGGCCGGCCAGAATGCGGTTTTCGATCACGCCGCCCACCTGCTTGGCCACGGCCAGGAACCACCGCTGCCGATGCGAGAGGATTTCGTTGTAAGCCTCGGCCAGGAGGGAGTAATCCTCGCCTTTTTCCGTCGTCGCCTCGATCAGGTGGTTCAGCACTCGATCGAGATTTTTCAGCCCCAAAGCAGTCGCTTCGATGGGGTCGTTGCCGATGTTTTCCGTAAGGACGGTCGGATCGACCACCGCGATGTCATCTTCGCCGCCGAAGCGTAGCCAGGGATTGTCGATCTGGCGGGCGGCCCATTCATCGAGGGTGGGCTTTTCGTCTTCAGGAGTTTTGGCGCCGGGGATCGGTTTGTAACCCCACTCGATGGCGAAGTAGTCATACGGTCCGATGACGGGGATGAGATGCTGGACTTTGTCCTCCGGTTGGGCGACGTAGTTGTAACGGCCATAGGACATGATCGAGGCGACGCTGCCGTATTTCTTGCAGAACTCCGGATCGCGGAGTTGTTTGATGCTGTAGGCTTGGCTGGCGCGGTGATTGTGGCGCAGGCCGAGGGTGTGGCCGACCTCATGAGCGCAGATGTAGCGGAGCAGTTCGCCGGTCAGTTCGTCGGGCAAGGGGAGCTTGCGGGCGCGGGGGTCCTGGGCGGAGCATTGCACGAAGTACCACATTTGCGCCAGTTTGACGACATCGTGCCAGAAGATGATGTGCGCGGAGATGATCTCGCCGGAGCGGGGATCGTGGACGTGGGGCCCCATCGCATTTTTGACCGGTTCGGCCACCCAGCGGATGACGCTGTAACGGGCATCCTCCGGATCGAAGTACGGGTCCTCCGCGCGGGAAGGGGCCTCGCGGCAGATGATGGCGTTTTTGAAACCAGCTTTTTCAAAGGCCGGTTGCCAATCCTCCACCCCTTTTTTCAGATAGGGGCGCCATTTTTCCGGCACTTCCGGCGCGAGATAGAACACGATCGGCTTGACCGGTTCGCTCACGGGGGCATTGGGGTCTTTTTTCTCCAAGCGGAAACGGGTGATGTATTCGCGTTTGACGGTCCATTGCCGCGGATGGGAGTAGTCCGTGAACTCTTCCGTGAAGTAGCCGACGCGGGGGTCGAAGAGCCGGCCCATCATCGGGGTTTCCGGCAAAATGACCAGGCTCTGGTGAACCAGGGCCGTGGTGGTGCGGGGACCTGCGAAGATCCCTCCGCCCGGTCCGCCGGTGACGCCGCGGAAAGTGACCATCGAGCGGAACTCGATGTTGGTGGGGAAGGCTTTGATTTCTGTGAGGTAGGAGCGGCTGGTGTCGATGGTGGCGTTGCTGCCGCCGGAGGCCGGGGTGATCGAAAGTTCGGGGAAGCCCTGGACCATCGCTTCCGAGACGTTGATCACCGCGGAGCGGTCTTTGCCTTCCGCTTCGATGGGGAAGGAGGCGATGATGGTGTCGGTTCCCGCGGCTTCAACGGCCCGCTGGATGGCGCTATCGCCGCGGGAGCGTTTGGCAAAGCCGAGCCGCCACAGGTAAATCCGGTTGCCGCGGCGCTCGAACTTGATGACGGCTTCCCCGATGGCTGCCCCGCCCCAACTGTTCCCGCCCGGTCCGCGGGCCACCTCGGCGTACCACAAAAACAGCCGTCCGAGTGCTTCCTGAGGAATCTCGAAGTAAACTTTGTCCTCGTGCCGATGGACGGCGAAGACGCCCGGCTGCGTCTGGAACTCCTTGGTGATGACGTCGTCATATTTCTTCAGCTCACCGGCTTTGGCAGCGGGGCCGGTCTTGCCGGGCGTTTTGGGAAAATCCCCTTTCTTGCTGGGTATCTGAGACAAGGCGGGGACGCTCAGGAGCAACACACCCGCCGCTATCGCCGTCCACGAAATCATCCGGGCGCGCATGGCAGAACCTCGCAATGTGGGAATGTGGGAATGATGTTTACGATATTTGTAGTTAATTTAGCGATTCGGAAAGCTGCGGGGCGTACAGAAACTGGCGAAATCGGCGGGGAAGGCGATACGATCCCTACAGGTTGCAGAACGAGCAGGGTAGGAGGGGAAAGCGGAGCGGTCAATTCTGGCGAAAGGCTCAGCCGATATTTACCGTGGGCTGGTGCCGTGGACGGGGGTGGATGCCCGACCCCCCAGCATGGTCCGGCTGGTAGAAGGAATGAATCACCATGATCTTCCCCGAAGTGGCAGCGGGTTGGCTGTGGTGGGTTTCCGCAGCGAATCTGGTTTTGGGCGCGTGTGGGGGCGAGGCACCGGGGGATGGGGGGCATCTCGTTCCCGCGTCACTTGCCGCGCCTGTCAGCAGCGGAATCCGCGAGGAGAAGGAGCGGCTGCCCTTGTGGTTGCCGGAGCGCTTGCGCTACAAGGAGGCCCGCCTGGCTCTGCCGGGCCGTCCCGCTCCGGTGCCGAGCGGCTCGTATCTGTGGCAACCGAGTTACGAGCTGGATTTCCGCTTGCGCGGCCCCACGCGTCCGTATGTTCCCCAGCCCGGTGACATTGTGCTGTCCACCGATGGCTCGCTCTTCTGGCTGACCATGCACAACCTGGCGGGCACCAGCCACCCGACCCATTCGATGATCGTCTTCGCCTTTCCCGATGGCCGTCCGGGAATCCTGGAGGCCGGACCCCATGACACGTTGAAAGTCCGCACCCTGGAAGCCTTGCCCCATCTCTGGAGCTATGAGAAGGAAGGGCGGGTGTGGGTCCGGCAACGGACGAAGCCGCTGACCCCGGAGCAGTCCGCCCGCTTGACCCAATTCGCCCTGGCTGTGGATGGCCGGGATTTCGCCCTGATCCGCCTGGGAGGCCAATTGACGCCCCTGCGCAGCCGCGGACCCTTGCGGACCTACTGGATGGGCAAGCCCCAGGGACTGGCCAAGAAGGATTACTTCTGTAGCGAGCTGGTCGTGGAAGCCTGTGTCTATGCCGGACTCATCGATCCGGAGATAGCTCGGCCAGCGGCGACCTATCCGCGGGATCTGTTCCTGGATCGCTCCATCAACCTGTATTTGAATCGGCATTTCAAATTGGCCCCAGATTGGGCACCGCCGGCGCGTTGGACAAGTTGGACGCCCCAGGAATATCAGCCGCTCCACGAATCCGCCCGGCAGCCGGGAACACCTCAACCTGCTCCCTCCGCCGGTTCCGTCCCCGCTGCGGCGGCCCTAACGCCTCGTCCATCGCCATCTCAGGACCATTCGCCGACACTGCCAGCCGCTCCGGCTTCCCTTCCCGCCCCTCCCACAGCCATCCCGCGTCAGCGGCCCTGATTTTAGGCGATCGCTCATGAGGACGAGGTCGTGTTTTTCCAACGCACGGGCTTTGGGTTTCCAGGGAGAAAAGTGTTTCCAAGGCACGGTCTCCGGGTTTCTGGGGGAGAAAGCATTGGTGGGGGTGCCTAAGGGGAAGGGGGTTGCGTGCGATCTGGGGAGGGAATGGGAAGCTGGCGGCGGAAAGCGTCAGTCGCTGTCCAGGGCGCGGAGGATGAGGTCGCGCACCGCTGTCATGGGGACGGAGGCGCCGGGGCAGGGTCCGTGGCCGATGAGCAAAGGGCGATCCTGGGGATCACTCGCCGGTAAGCCGTGGCTGCCGCGGACGATAGAGGCCTCGAGGGGGATGACATCGAATTTGACACGGAAGCCGAGTTTTTTGGCCAAGAGTTTGCGGGCGGCGGTTAGTTTGGGCCAGCGCAGTTTCGGGTCGAAGAACAGCTCGCAGGGATCGAAGCCGGGCTTATGGTGGATGGCCACACAGCGGGCGTAATCGGGAGCCAGGGAATCGTCAAACCAGAAGGGATAGGCGAACCAGGCGCGGGGTTGAGCCAGCAGGATGATCTCGCCGCTGCGGGGGTGGTCCAGGTGGAGGTCGGCGCGCTCGTGCCGGCAGAGGACCCTGGCGACGCCGGAGAGGGACGCGAGGAGATCCCGGACGCGCGGCACGTCTTCGGGTTCACGGACATAGACGTGGGCCAGTTGATGATCCACCACGGCGAAAGCCCGCGAAGCATACAGATCGAGCTGTTCGCCGAACGGGCCAGGGCGGACTTCCAACAGTCCGGCGCTACGCAGGACGCGGTTCGGATAGATCGGCTGTTGGACATCGACGTGTCCATATTCGCTCACGACCCAGACCTGAGCGCCGAGCTGGCGGGCGGCCTCCAGCAGCGGGGCGCAGGCTTGATCCAGTTCGCGGACGCAGCGTTCCAGGTCGCATCCGGCAGGGCCAAAGCGCTGGGGGTCATAGTCGAGATGGGGAAGGTACACGAGCGTGAGGGTGGGGCGGTAATGCTGGAGGACCGCCGCTGCTGCTAAAGCGATCCACTGGGTGCTTTGCAGTCCGGCGAGCGGACCCCAGAACTGGGCGAAGGGGAAGGGGCCGAGTTGGCGTTCCAGCTCTTCGGGCAGTCCCTTGGGCGTGCCGGTGATGCCGAAGACTTTGTCGCCGTCGATGCCGTAGTGGGGTTTGGGTGTCACCGAGATGTCAACGGCTGCTCCTTGATTGAACCACCAGAATAGCTTGGCGGCGGTGAAGGGCCGGCCCCGCTGCTGGGCCTGGCGCCGGGCGGCCACATAGAGTGGTTCCGCCTGGATGAGGCGGTTGCACTGCTGCCAGAAGCGGACCTCGTGGGTGTCTCGGTAGAGCCAGCCATTGGCCACCACGCCGTGGACCTGAGGCAGAGTGCCGGTGAGCAAGGTGGCTTGGGCGGTGCAGGTCACCGCGGGGAGCACTTCCGGCATGTGGGCGGTCCAGCCGCTGCGGGCCAACTCTTGCAAGCGCGGTGCGTGGGGCAGCAGGCGGGGCGTCATCCCCACGGCGTTGATCAACACCACAGGAGGCATAGAACATCACCCTGTTTTTCGAGGCTGTTCAGGTTGGTGCATGCCGCCGACGGTATATTCTCGGCGCGGGCCAGGTGGCGGTTACTGGTACTTCGCAGGGAGGTTCTGGCACTTTGGGGGGTCTCACAACGGGGGCAGGGCATTCGGCGCTTGGAACGTCTCCGCTGGTTCCGCTTTGGGAACGACCACGATTCCGCCTTCGGTCACCGTGAAACCGCGGCGGCGGTCAAACTCCAGGTCGTAGCCGATGACGGTGTAAGGGGGCAGTTTGACATCTTTGTCGATGATGGCCCGGCGGACGCGGCAATAGCGTCCGACATCGACGCCGTCCAAGAGGATGGAATCCTCCACGATGGCGTAGCTATTGATGCGGACGCGCGGGGAGAGGATGCTGTGCCGCACGTGGCCGCCCGAGACGATACAGCCGGCGCAAACCATGCTGTCCAGGGCTTCTCCGCGGCGGGCCTGGCCGGCGGGACCCTCGCCGCTGAAGACAAATTTCGGCGGGGGAAGCTGCGGCTGATAAGTCCGGATCGGCCAGGACATATCGTACAGGTTCAGGACCGGATCGACGGCGATGAGGTCCATGTTGGCCTGATAGTAGGCATCGAGAGTGCCGACATCGCGCCAGTAGGGGACGGCCTTGCGGTTTTCATCACGGAAGCGATAGGCGAAGACGCGCTGGCCCGCCTCGATCATGGCGGGGATGACATCACGCCCAAAGTCATGCTGGCTTCCCGGCCGGGCAGCGTCTTCACAAAGCAGCTCGAACATCAGCCGGGTGTTGAAGACATAAATGCCCATCGAAGCGAGGGCATGGTGGGGATCGCCGGGCATGGGCGGAGCTTGCGGCGGCTTCTCGATGAAGGACACCACCCGGTCATTCTCCCCGACTTCCATGATGCCAAAGTGGCGCACCTCGCTCAGCGGAACCGGGATGCAACCGATGGTGACATCCGCTTTGCGCTGGATGTGGGCTTCGATCATGTGCCCGTAATTCATCTTGTAGATGTGGTCCCCGGCCAGAATCAGGGTGTAATCGGCCTCTTCGCGTTCGATGGAGTAGATGTTCTGATAGACGGCGTCGGCGGTGCCTTTGTACCAGGTTTCATCGATGCGTTGCTGCGGCGGGAGAACCTCAATGAATTCGCCCAGCTCGCGGCTCAGGAAGCCCCAACCTGACCGGATATGCCGGTCCAGACTGCGAGACTTGAACTGAGTGACGACGAGGATCTGGCGCAAGCCGCTGTTGATGCAGTTGGAGAGGGTAAAGTCGATGATGCGATACAGGCCGCCGAAGGGCACGGCAGGTTTGGCCCGGTCGCGGGTGAGCGGTTCCAGGCGCGTGCCCTTACCGCCCGCCAGGATGACAGTCAAAACTCCACGCATAGGCCTCCTCGGACTCGCAGCGCACGGATATGGACTCACCGGTGGGCAGACAGGGTCGGACGAGAACTCCCGCTGAGATCCTCTGCCGCTACCTTCATCCTCTGCAAGTCGTTATATAGTCCTTGCAGGTGGGTTTGCATGCGTTGCCGGGTGTAATGGGAAGCCCGCTGCCGCATGGCTTCCCCCTGGGCCGCGAGCAGGAGGGGGTCGTCGATCAGGCGGCGGACCCGCGCGGCCAGCTCGGCGGTCTTCCCTTCCGCGGCCAGGCCAACGGCCAAATCGCCGCCCAGCATCTCGGCCAGCTCCGGCGTCTGCCATCCCGTGACCACAGCCCCCTGAGCCATCGCAGCGGCTGCCACGGCCGGGGAACGATGCGGCGAGGTGATCAGGACCGCTTTCCCTGCACTGGGCCAGCCCCCGACTTGTTCGACGGGCAGAACATGGACCCGCAAGTCATCGAAGGCGAGTTGCCGGGCGAAAGCGGCCAGGCGGTGGCATTGCGCTTCAGAAGCGGCCACGACCAGCAGGTGCAGATGCGGACGGTTGTACCGCAGAATGTCGTGGATGACGATGGCCTGTCGTGCACCGGCATCGTCGTCGCTGGTGCAGAAATGCAGGAGCAATTGGGCAGAGGGAGGCAGGCGAAGCGGGGAAGCCTCCGGGGCCAAGCAGGGCGGGAAGGGTTCCGCCACCGGAGCAATCCAGCTCAGGCGGTCCGAAAGGACCCCCAGCCGCAGGTAGGGACCCGCCGCCGCACGGGCGGGCAGGAGCACACAATCCGCCCGGCGCACAGCCCGCGCCAAAAGCCAAGCCCGTAGGCCAAGCCCGACTGGCAGCGCCTCGAGAGCGACCACCGCGAAGCTCTTGCGCTGGCCGGAAGCGCGCGCCGCCAGAGCCAGTCCTACCGCCTCCGCGCCCTGGCAGAGCACGAGCGGTACATCCCGCTGCTGCAACCACCGGCCCAGTTGGCGCAGTCCGCGCCAATCCCAGAAGCCCCGCACCCGTCGCCGCACCACTTCCCCCCCCGCCTGTTGCACCCACACTTGCGCGAGGGTTTCTCCCACGCCGCATAGCACCACCGCCACGTCATGACCCAGCGCCTGCCAGGCCCGAAGAATCTGCCCCGTACCCCAGAACCAATCGCTGACCGTCCACTGCGATGTCAGCACTGCGACCACAGGCCGGACGCCGGACTGGCCTATTCCGTGGCTGCTCGGATGATCTGGCATCGTCTCAACCTCCTGGCTCAATCCTGCGCGGTGATGGCGGCCTTTCCTGCTGCATCCGACGCGGTGATGCTGGCTTTTCAACTCGCCGGGGCAACGTATCCACCTTTCTCCGTCGCTTCGTCCAACGCCGCGATGTAAGGCAGATGGCGGTACTCATCGTCATGATCCAGACCATAACCGACCACAAAGCGGTTGGGAATGGTGAAGGCGACGAAATCCGGCTCAAAGGGCACTTCCTGCCGTCCCAATTTGCGCAGCAGGACCCCGACTTTCACGGACTCCGCCCCACGGTCCAAAAGGTGTGCGACGACCCGCGTCAAGGTTTTTCCTGTATCCAAAATGTCGTCCAACAGGAGAACGTGGCGGGCGGTCAAATCCGGCAGGGATTCATCCCGGATTTCCAGCTTCCCTGGCCGTGTGGCACTGCCCCGATAGCTCGACGCCGTCAGGAAACCCACGCGCAAAGGCAAGCGGATGCGTCGGATCAGGTCCGCCACGAACATGAGCGACCCGTTGAGTATGCCCACCACGGTGACAGGGGTGTCCCGGTAGCAGCGGGTGATCTCCTCGGCTAGTTCATCGAGCCGTGCTGCGATAGCTTCGGCAGGAATCAGAATTTCCATGCCGGACTCTCCTGGGCTGGGGGGCCGCCTCAGAGGCCGCCATATGGGAGGAGCGCCGGAAAAAATACCTCGTCACCGGAGCACAGGCGCGGCGTGTTTGCCATCCTGACATTCGGTATGTTCGCCGCCTGGTATTAGTGAGCTGTTGTATGACCGCGCGAAGGGGAATAACAGAGGAGCCTACTGGCTCGCCGGCAGGGAATCGGGTCACGAGCAGCCGGAGGGAAAGCAAGGGGGTGCTCGCTGCTTGCGTGACGCTGCCGAGCAGTTCGATTGGGTAGGACCGACGCAGTTAGGACCGACGCAGTTCAGCCCCAGTCAAATGGCCCTGGTCAGACGAAGCAAACATCCCGGAGCCGGACGGCATACCGCAGACGTTGCAGGTAGGTGCGGCGAGGAATGTTGAAGGCCCCGAGGCGCTCGGTATGGGGAGTGGTCATTTGCACATCCAGCAGGACGAAACGCCGCTCCTTGAGGCGGCGCACGAGAGCGGCCAAGGCGGCCTTGGAACCGTCGGTGATCCGGTAAAACATCGACTCGGCTGCGAACAAGCCCCCCAAAGCGACGCCGTAGACCCCGCCGGCGAGCGTATCGCCCACCCAGCTTTCCACACTATGGGCGAAGCCCAGGCGGTGGAGTTCCTCGTAGGCGGCGATCATCTCCGGCGTGATCCAGGTACCCCCCTCGCGGTTCTCGCCGCAAGCGCGAATGACTTGCCCGAAGCATTGATTGATCGTGATGCGGAACTTGCCGGAGCGCAGGGTACGGGCCAGGCGGCGGGAAACATGCAACCCGCCGTAAGGTTCGGGACCCTCCAGCTCGATGATGGCCCGCGGGTCAGGCGACCACCACAGGATGGGGTCATCTTCGCCATACCAGGGGAAGACGCCCTCGGCATAGGCGCGGAGCAAGGTGCGCGGACTGAGGTCGCCGCCAACGCCGACAAAACCGTCGGCATCCGCCAGCTCGGGAGGAATCCAAGGAACATCCCGTTGCGGGAGCGGAGAATTCATGGTCCCAGTTTCTCCAGCAAAAGGCGGGCCTGTCGGGCAGCCGCGGTCGTGGGATATTTCTTGATAACCACTTCCAAATAAATCTTGGCAGCCGCCGGTTTGTTTTCCGCCAGCAGTTTTTGAGCCATCGCCAGCCGCTCTTGCGCCTGCTGCTCCTCTTCCGCCGTGGCCGGGGGTAACTCCTTGCCTCGTTCCCCCTGGGTCGTCAGGCGGACCCAGCCGTCATGTTTATGATCGGGCAGGGACAGGACCACGTAGCCCAGGTTCTGCTGGCTCGCTTTGCTCCCCGCGGTGAGCACCTGGTCCAGAGCCTGAAGGAGGGATTGCTCCGCCAGGTCCACCTGGATGCGGACCTGAGCCGGAAAGCCCGGAGCATAGGTCCACAACACCGGCTCGCCGGTTTGCTCCTCAGCAAGCTGGGCGAACTCTTTGAGGATGTCGCCGAGCCGGGCGTCCTGGAAGCTGCCGCGGATTTTCACGCGGGCCAATCGCAGACGTGTACTCGCCGCCGCCGGGGTCTCTTGGGCTGGCGATGATGGGGCCGCCGGGCGGTTTTCCCCCGTTCCCCCAGGCGTCTGAGCCACGGCCTCTCCAGGTCCAAAACTGGTTCCGACTATTGGAAAAGCTACTATTCCCAAGCCGACGAGGAAGAGCCGCCAGACGGCACTCCTGCGATACATCACGCCCTGGGCGCTGCGATGGTGCATGCTCACTCTCCCTGGTGCAGGTCCGAAGCTGATCCCGGTGCAGGTCCGTCGGTGCCGAGTATGGTGCCGCAGTCCCTTGCTGTGGAGGTCCGTTTTCTTCCATCTTAGCAGGCGGAAAGCCTCCAGGGGGCCAGGGCAGGACGGAGAGCGGCAGAAGGGGCGGGCGGGCGGTTGGTGATACGGCGGTGGAATCGTACAATAGTCTTCTCATGTAACGTCGGGTTGGAATCGAGAGGCAAGCGGCCAGCGGAGTGCTGGCAAAAGCCCTGGCACAAGGAGCTTGAGGTTGGCGGACGCGGTCAATCCTCCGACAGTTTCGGATGGGCCAGCGGCAGCGGGTGGCGAACCGCCGATCCCGGAGCTGGACATCATCGATGAGTTGCAGACCAGCTACCTGACGTATGCCCAGTCCGTGATTGTCAGCCGGGCGTTGCCGGATGTACGGGACGGTTTGAAGCCGGTCCAGCGCCGGATTCTGGTCGCCATGCGCGACCTGGGTTTAGGTCCGACAGCGGCGACGAGCAAATGCGCCGGCATCATCGGCGAGACAATGAAGCGGTATCACCCGCACGGGGATGCCTCGATCTATGACACCCTGGTCCGCATGACCCAGGAATGGGTGATGCGCTACCCGCTGATTGAGGGACAGGGAAACTTCGGCTCGATCGCCGGTTTGCCGCCTGCCGCCCACCGCTACACCGAGGCCCGCCTCAGCCCCGTGGCCGCCGAGATGCTCGATGATCTGGATCGTGACACGGTGGACTTCATCGACAACTACGACGGCAAATATCAGGAGCCGCTCGTCCTGCCGGGCCGGTTTCCCAACCTGCTGGTGAACGGCGCCGATGGCATCGCCGTCGGAATGGCGACCCATATCCCGCCCCACAATCTGCGAGAAGTGTGCGCCGCCCTCATCCGCCTGCTCGATGACCCGGATGTCTCACTCCAGGAACTGCTGGAGATCATCCCCGGCCCGGATTTCCCCACCGGCGGCATCATCATGGGCCGGCAGGGCATCCTCGATGGTTACGCTCGCGGCTACGGGCGGCTGACTCTCCGCGCACGAGCCGAGATCATCGAGGAAGGCAAAGGCAAAACCCCCGCGATCGTCATCCGGGAGGTCCCCTTCCAGGTGACCCGCAATGCATTGGCCGAAGAGATCGGCGAGCTGGTCAAAGATGAGCGCATCACCGGCATCCGCGGCATCCGGGATGAATCCAGCAAGCGAGGCGGCGAACCCGTCCGCTTGATCATCGAACTCAGCCCCAAGGCGGACCCCCATTTGGTCCTCAATCAACTTTACCAGTACAGCAAGCTCCAAAAGACCGTCAGTGTCATCATGCTGGCCCTGGTGGATGGCCAGCCGCGCATCCTCGGCCTCAAGGAGATGATGCAGCGCTTCCTGGAGCATCGCATCCTGGTGATCCGCCGCCGGACGGAGTTTCTGCTGCGGGAAGCCAAGCGCCGCGGCCACGTGCTGGAAGGACAGTTGATCGCCATCGCCGACATCGAAGCGGTCATTCGCATCTGCCGCACCTCCCCCGATCGGCAGGAAGCCAAGCGTCGGCTCATGGAGCTGGCCGTTCCCGCCGCGCTCATGGAGCGAGCCATCGGTGCCGAAGCCTTCGCCGCCTTGCAGCGAGAATTGGGAGTCCTGTCACAGTACCAGATGACCGAGCAGCAGGCCGAAGCGGTGGTCCGCTTGCAACTCGGACAACTGGCGGCCCTGGAAAGTGACGAAATCCTCCAGGAATACCTGCAACTGCGGCAGCAGATCCGGGAGTACGAAACCCTTCTGGCAGACCCGGCCAACATCCGCGCCGTGATTCGCGAGGAATTGCAGCGTCTGGCCGATAAGTACGGCGATGACCGCCGCACGGAAATCGCGGACGCTGAAGCGGAATTGGACCTGGAAGACCTTATCGAAGATGAACAGAACGTCGTGAGCATCACTCACGAGGGCTTCATCAAGCGTATGCCGTTGCACGAATACCGGGTCCAGGGCCGCGGCGGCAAGGGCGTCCAGGGCGGCTTACGGGAAAACGATTTCGTCGAGCATTTCTTCGTTGCTTCCACCAAAGCCTACCTGCTCTGCTTCACCACGACGGGGCGGTGTTACTGGCTCAAGGTGTACCGCATTCCCCAGGCCTCTCGCACTTCTCCGGGACGGGCCATGGCCAACGTGCTCGCCCTGCCGCCGGAAGAAAAGATCACCAGCATTGTCCCCGTGCGAGAGTTCGCCGAAGGGTTTTGTCTGATGATGGCCACGCGGCGGGGGACGGTCAAAAAAACCGACCTCATGGAATACAGTCGGCCGCGCAGCGGCGGCATCATCGGCATCACGCTCGATGCGGGGGATGAGCTGATCGATGTCTGCCTGACGCGAGCGGGGGATGAAGTCGTGCTTTCGACCCGCCAGGGCATGGCCATCCGCTTCAGCGAGGCGGATGTGCGCCCGATGGGCCGGGCCGCACGCGGAGTCCGCGGCATCCGCCTGAGCCGAGACGATTGCGTCGTCGGCATGGTCGTCGCCGATCCCGAAGGCCAGTTGCTCACCGTCACCGAGAAAGGTTACGGCAAGCGCACCCCCTTCGGACCAAATAGCCCGGATGGCCTCAGCGCCGCGTCGGCCCCGGAGGAAGAGGACTCGGAAGCCCCCGCCCTCCATGGCGCCGCCGAAGAGCCGGAAGACGCCGAAGCGGCGGAAACGGCCAGCCAGGCCGAGGACAGCGCGGACACCGCCGCAGACAGCGATTCCACCAACATGCGTTACCGCTTGCAACGCCGGGGAGGTAAAGGGATCAAAGATGTCCGGGTGACCGCCAAAAACGGCCCGGTCGTCGGTATTGCCAGTGTCCGCGATGGCGATGAAATCATGCTCATCAGCAAGGAGGGCATGGTGGTTCGCTGTCGGGTCAATGACATCCGCATCGTGGGCCGCAATACCCAGGGCGTCCGCCTGATCCATCTGAAAGAAGGCGACCAGGTCGTCTCCTTGGCTAAAGTCGCACGGGAAGAGATCGCCGAAGTGCCGGCGGATATTCCCCGCTGACGGGGGCGGCGGCATGCGGCCGGACGCTCGAACTCCTTTGGGAGTGAGGGACCAACCATAAGTAACTCCGCCAGGCTGCTCGATTCGGGAGCGGAAGTGATGCGTGTCCTACTGACCGGAGGCTATGGCTTCATCGGGGCTTGGATCATTCGCAACTTGCTGGAGCAGGGCCACGCGGTTTACGTCTTCGATCTCAAAGAGGACCCGCGCCGCCTCCTCCAGATTCTGCCCGCCTCCGAGGCATCCCGCGCGGTCTTTGTGCCCGGCAACGTGACGGACTGGCCCGCCCTCCGCCGCGCCATCGAGGAGCATGGCATCACGCACATCATCCACTTAGCCGGTTTGCAAGTGCCGGCCTGCCGGGCGGACCCTCTTTTGGGCGCCCAAGTGAATGTCCTCGGCACCCTGGCGGTCTTGGAAGCGGCTCGATTGTCCCGCGGCCAGGTCCAGCGCGTCGTCTATGCCAGCAGTGCCGCCGTCTATGGTCCGCCGGATGGTTATCCTCCTGGCCCGCTCTCGGAAGAGGTGATCCTGCGGCCCAGCACCCACTACGGCGTCTTCAAAGCCTGTAACGAAGGCAATGCCCGCATCTACTTCCTCGATCACGGACTCGTCAGCATCGGCCTGCGTCCCTGGACCGTCTATGGCGTGGGCCGAGACCTGGGCATGACTAGCGAACCGACCAAGGCCATCAAAGCCGCTTTGCTCGGCCGGCCCTGGCACATCACCTTCGGCGGCTGGACCGACTTCCAGTACGTCGATGATGTGGCGAAAACTTTTATCCTCTGCCTGGAGCGTCCCTACCACGGGGCGAAAAGTTACAACTTGCGCGGCACCGTCACCACGCTGGCTGAGTTCCACCGGACGCTCTGCCAAGTGCTCCCCGAAGCTGAGCGGCTGGTCACCTTCGGTTCCACCCAGATTCCTATTGCTTATGATCTGAGCGATGATGCCCTCCAGCGCGATTTGGGGCCGATGCCCAAAACTCCCCTTCGCCGCGGCATCGAAGAGACCGTCGCCATCTTCCGCCAATTGCACCAGCAAGGACGCCTGGACACCTCGGACCTGGAGGCGGTCCGCTCCGGCTCTGATGCTGTCGCCGCTGAGCCGTGATCCTCCCGTCCCTCCCCCTTGCGCAGATCATCTCCGCTCGCTCGTCCCCGCGCATTCTCGGCTTGGGCGGCCATGCCCCGTTTGCCATCCGCTTTGTAATTCCCGGCGGACCGTTTTGTACGGAATCCCTCAAGTGGCAAAAGTTGCAAGCTCGCCGGGAACCTTTCCCCGCTGGCTCCCCACGGAATCTCCCCGAAAAAAGCGTTTTTCGCCGGATCGTTTCTCCTCCGCGGGTTTTGGCATGCCGCCTGCACAACTCTTTTCCGCCAGTGACGGCATTCCCCATCCAGGAGGCTTGCTGATGATCTCGACACGTACCCCCGCGCCCATTCCTCTGACCCTCTGTGGAACAGAGACGGGAAAGACCCTTGACGGCTCTGGCAAAACATCCACCCGCCCCGCCACAACCCTGGAGCGCCAACGCTCGGCGGCGGAAATCCGGCAAATGCTCCGGGACATTGCCTGGGTTCTGCACTGGACACAGCGGGTCAAGCGCGAGCTGGCCGCCGAGTGCATGCCCTGCACTTCCGAGGCGATCCCTGCCGACAAAGACGGGATGCCCGCCGACTTGCCGGCTTGACCTTGCCCCTTGGGAAGGGACCCCCTGATGGAATTGCCCCAGGAAGTTTCCCGGCGGATGTGTCCCTTCGGCGAACGGCCCTCGGTCCCCGCGGCTTCGCTGTCAGAAAGGTGACATTCCTGGAATCGCCCAGCCGGTCATGCTCGTCGAACGACAGCCGACGGAGGGGAAGGAAAACCGCGAAATGTGGAAAACAGAGTCTACTTCAACTCGCGGATCTCGATCTTGCGGAACTCTGTGGGATGGCTCTCCGCCTGGATGGCGATGTATCCTTCACTCAGGAGCACCTCGCCGTTGCGTTCGCGGAGCAGGCGGGCCGCATCGGGGTCCTTCGGGTCCAATTGGGGCTTTTCGTACTCCAGCACCAGCTCGCCTTCGACATAATGCCGCACTTTCTCGCTGCCGAGCACTTCAATTTCCGCCGTGACCCAAACATCGCCGTGGTAAGTCTTAGAGCGGGAGTTGGTGCAGTGCGGCGTGAAGAGCTTGCCGTTGAGGACGATGTGGGTGCCCGGCGTGCAGACGTTGTTCGTCGGGCGATTCCCCTGGCCCAAACCGCCGAGAAGTTGTGCCTCGATGGAGACGGGAAAGTCCTGATCCTTCCGCATGCTTTTGGGGTCCTGGCAGTGGAACATGATGCCATTGTTGCGCACCGCCCAACTTGGCCCGCCCGGACATTGCTGCCCGACAAAGCGATACTCCACCCGCAAGCGATAGCGCGAAAACTTTTCCTTCACGTAGAACAGATGCCCGAAGGTGTTGTCAAATGAGCGGTACTTGTCGTAGCAGACTTTGAGCACGCCATCTTCGACCCGGAAGGTGTCCCGATAGTTTTCCCCCAAAGGATGGCCCTTGAATTTCGGCACCCAGCCATCGAGGTCCTTGCCATTGAACAACGCCCGCCACGGCGTGGCTGGTTGTGTGCTTTCCTGGGCAGGAAGCGATAACAACCCGATCGATAAGAGGCTTCCTAAACTTGCTATGCCCAAAAGGGACATCCACGCATTGCTCCACTGGGCTGATCGCACCATGATTGTGCTCCTCCGAAACTGGATCTGCACGATTTTGTTGCCGAGCTTGCCAGGGACCACCCCTTGTTCCGGGGGAACCAGATGCTTCCCCGTTCCGAATTGCCATTGTTTTAGAACTTCCCAGGGAAACTGATCCAGGTAGAAAAAAGGTAAACTTGGGGAAGAGCCGGGAGCGGATGCGACTAGCGTAACGGAGGCGGGGATGGCACAAGTCCAGGGGCGGGTGGCGACGGTGCGGCCGGTGGACGAGGCCGAGGCCAGCGGCAAAGTTGCGGAGATTTTCGCCGACATCAAGCGGACCAAAGGGCTGGAACGGGTACCCAACTTCTGGCGTGTGCTGGCGACCCATCCCGATCAGTTGGAGATGGTCTGGAGCCGGTTGAAAGCGCTGATGCATCCGGAAGCGGTGGGGCGGGACTCGCCGCTGGATGCCCGGACGCGCGAGATCATCGCTCTGGCGGTCAGTGCGGCCAATGGCTGTAGCTATTGCATCAATTCCCACACGGCAGCCCTGCGCAAACTCGGCGTCGATGACCGCACCCTCGGAGAAATCCTGGCGATCGTCTCGCTCTTCTGCACCACCAACGTGCTGGCGGATGCCTATCAGGTCCAGCCGGATGTCCTGCCGCCGGTGGAATAGCGGGGTGCGCGGGCTGGCCGGCGTTCGCTTGGCTGGCGTGTCTTCCAATCCTACGGTTTATCCGGTCCTAACGGTCCTGGCTCCGTCCGGTGACAGTCTTCTGTCCGTTCTCCTCACGGGTGGCGAGGCGGGCGGGTGTTCCAGCGCCGGTGGTATTCGCTCTGCTGGGCCGGCGGCGGGAAGCGGAGAGGATCATAGGGATAATGGGGCATGGCACGATAGGGAAGCGGTTCGATCTGACCGCCGGTGAGCGTGGTGGGGGCGGTGTCCTTGGAGTAACCCCGAGCACGGAGAATGAAGGAACGCTGCCACTGCGGGGGCAAGGGGGGAAGGGAAGCGGCGTCGAAGGCCAGGGTGACAACATCCCCTGGTCCGGCCAAGACGAAGAGGTCATCCACGGCTTGCAGCAGCTCGGTGACTTCGCCTGTGCGGGTCAGCCGCCCTTGCCAGCGGGAGATGGGAATGGTTTCCAACTGATCGGGATCGTAGCGTTGCGGGGAACCATCGCCGGCGCTCCATTCGCGGAAGAAACCGCGATGTTCGAGCACTGCTTTCTGCACGGGCAAGGTGTAAATCCGCGGTATTTTGTCCCTCTCCGGGGGGTCCATTTCCGGTGCCAAGAGAATATGGTCCCAGGAGATTTGCAGGTTGGTCCGAATGCGGAGGGGACCGGCGGCTGGATCGAACGACGGGGGGAGAGGCACCGTCATGACGCGTGGCAAACCGGCGGGGATGCCGAGGTTGCAGACGCGCCGCCAGGAGCCGCCAGCCTCGCGCTGTTCCAGCACCGGCCAGAGGATGGGAACGCCGGCTTGCGTGGCGGCCCAAATGGACTCTGGGTAGGCATAGTCGGTCCAGCCGGCCAGGAGGAGGTGCCAGCGCCGGGATTGGGGGTGGGGCTGTGGCGGGGCGAAGGTGCAATCGATCCCATGTTCCTCCGCGAATCCCAGCCAAGCCCGGCGGGCGAAGCCGTCCACATACCGGCCATCCCGCTGTTGGAGCAGGGCGGTGACATCCCGCTGGCGGTGATCGACGGCGCGCTGCACGCTCAGACACTCGGACTGCCGGAAAAAGAGCGGGCGCTGACTGGGAAGCGGCGGCGCGAGGGCGAAGCGCTCATCAGGATAAACGAGCCAATCCGGCGGATGATCGATCACGACGAGTTGGACCGAGTCCAAGTAAGCGACCTCATCGAGCGGCTCGGCGATCTGGAGCAGGTAGCGCCCCTGATGGGGGCGGAGCATGGGGGGTTCGAGTTTGAGAGATTCTTCGGGCCGCGGAGGCCGGACTGTGCCATCGGGATTAAGTTCCGCCAGGGCGCCGGCTCCGAGGATGTCCGTCACGAATTCGAAGCGTTCCCCATTCCAGGCGAACAGGACTGGGCAGGAGGTCGATTTGCGATTGATCTCCGTGAGAGTGTGGGCGCCGGCGGCGAGTTGCAATTCCGATTGGGGCACAAAGTCGGGCCAGCGGATTTGCACGGCTTCGGCGGCAGGGACGGGACCGAGGCCGACGATCAGCGGGCCGTAGGATTGCCCCAAGGCCGCTGCCTGCGGCGTGTGTTCCATCAGGATGCGCCGCCCCCCGGCATAAACGCGGAGCCGGGCGCCGATTCCTTGGGCGTTGCTCCGTTGCTTTTTCCCTTTGTCCCATTTGCCGCTGAGAGTCAGGACCAAGGCATGATGGGCGTCCCCCCGGTGGCGGAAGAGTGTCAGCCCGCTGTCCGGCGACCAGAGCACCAGGTCGGGCCGCTGCCGGTTGTCCACATCCGCGAGGCTCATTGCTTGGGGGCGGAGCGCCTCTGCCTTGGGGCCGAAGGGAGACAGCAGGCGGGTCCATTTCCCGTTCCCTTCATTGCGGAGCCAGAGAGGGAGGCGCTCCTGGCTCAGGCCGACGAGGTCCGGCAGACCGTCGAGGTCCAAATCAACGACCTGAGCTTGCCGCAGCGGCGGGGCATTGAGAGAGTGGGGCTGGAAGCGTCCGAGCAAAGCCCTGGCCGGCGTGTCGCGCGTGCTCAGCCAAAGGCGAGCCGGCTGGCCATGAGCGAGCAGACAAAAATCGGTTTGCTCATCGTCGTTAGCATCCAGCACGGCGGCGAGCGAGCCTTTCACTTCGGCGAACGCCTGGGACGTCTGGAAGCGGAGCAAGCGGTCATTGAGCAACACCACGGATTCCTGCTGGTCGCGCCAGACGGCGATGTCGATGTCCTGATCGCCATCGAGATCAGTGAGCAGCAGTCCGGTGATAGCGCCGCGGACTTGGAGGGGTTCCTGTTCGGCGAGCCGGAAGGCCGGCGTGAGGGGCGGAAAGGGTTGGCCGCGCTCAGCGGGCCGGGCTTCCCCCACATTCAGGAAGACGGCGAGGCGGCCCGCCTCGGACGAGTCCGTCGGTTGCCCCTGGAGCTGTTGGAGGGCGGCTGCCGGGGTCGCGGCATACTGGCAGGCCAGCAAATCCAGGTCGCCATCTTGATCGAGGTCCAGCCAGTAAGCCGTCAGGAAAACACCTGACAGCTTGTCCAGTCCAGCGGCGCGGGTGACATCTTCAAATCCTTTGCCCTCTTGATTGCGGAGCAGCCGAAGGCCTTGAGCGGTAGCGAGCAGGAGGTCCGGCCAGCCATCATTGTCGAAGTCGGCACAAGCGCCGCCGAGACTGGCGGGTTGGCCTGCCAGGGGTGCTAGGGAGCTGACATCCCGGAATACGCCGTTGCCTTCGTTGTGCAGAAGCAGATCACCGACGGCGCCGTTCCGCTGCACAGCGGCGAGGAGGAACAGATCGGGGCGGCCATCGCGGTCGTAGTCGCACCAGATCATGGCGGCGCCGAAGCGCTCACGCAGAGTTTGCAGGAGCGGGTCCAGCATTTCGGCAGCAGCCCAGCGGACGGAGGGGTCGAGCTGCACCGTAGCGGCTTGCTCCTGGAACACCGGCAAGGCGGGGGGGCGGCGGGGCAGGGGAGGAGGCAGACCGATCGCGGTGGCATACTTCCCCATCTCGGTGTAAGACACGGCGGCGATGTCCTCAACCTCGGCCTGCCGCAGGGATTCAAACTCGCGGAGCAGCCGTTCCTGAGCGGCCCGGTCCGCGGCGATGCTGGCATGCTGGGTCAGACTATGCCGGGCAGCGTTGAGATACGGGTTGATTTGCAGGGCCTTTTCAAAACACTGGCGGGCCTCGGCAGACTCGAACTCATCGGCGGTGCACCGTCCGCGGAAATACCAGGCATGGGCATCCTGGGGATCGATCTCCGTAACAGCCCGGAAGTGGGCATAGGCTTGCTCGCGTTCCCCCCGGTCGAAATGCCAGATACCCAAGCAGAAGTGAGCGTAAGGATTGGGGGGATCACGCGCCAGGACATCATGGAAAACCTCCGCGGCCCGACGCAGCTTCTCCGCCTTGGATTGGGGGTCGGCATCGCGGCTATTGAGCAGGGCGATCCCCAGGTTGATCCGGGCAGCCAGCCAATCGGGCGCCCGCTGGACTGCTTCCTCAAAGGCCTCGATGGCCTGGTCCGCGGCAGGCCGGCCTTGATACTGCTCGTCGAACCACTCCAAAAGCGCCAGGCCACGAGCATTGGCCTGTGCCGCGGCGAGGAGGTCGGCCTCCGATGTTACCGGATTCCCTGACCGATAACGCCAGAGCAGATAGCCGCTGGCGGCGAGCACCACCAGCAGGATACCGCCGATCCAAAACCCCGTGGACGGTTTGCCGGAGGGAGAGAAAAACTTCATAACTTGGCCCTGCCTGGATTGCTGGCGCTGAGGCAACGAAACGGACCTGGAGGAATCAAGCCGCCCGCCTAGTTATGGTAGTCCCAGCTCGCAGAGGATTTCCGCTTGGCTTTGCCCCTGGCGGAGGCGGTAGGCCGTGTTGACTTTCAGGTGCTGCCAGACTTGAGGCGGCGCACCGGGTGAGGCCGGCCAGCGGACCGTCACTTTTTCGACCTGATCGGCGGCCAACTGGCCCAGGCCGATCGTCACGGGCAGTTCGCACTGGCTGAGGTAACTCCGGCCTCCCTCTACTTCCCGCTGATACACCTGGCCGCCCGCTTCGACTGTAATGACAGCTCCGATGGCACTGCGGTTGCTCGTGACTCCGTCCCCTTCGAGGGTCAGGCGGAGCCAGCGGTGCCCCAGTTTCTGTTCATTGCGGAGCAGGCGGACCGGGCCGTTATTGGCGACCAGCAGGACATCGAGATCGCCATCGCCGTCGTAATCGAGGTAGGCACAGCCGCGGCCTACCAGGGGCTGAAACAGCTCGCTTCCCGCTGCGGCTGCCGTGACCGGTTCCCAAAGGCGTTGCGAGTCTCCCGTGTTCCAGAAGAGCAGCACCGGCTGAGCGTAGGACTGCTGGGCTTGCACCTTGCTGATTTCCGGTTCCAGATGGCCGTTGCACACGAGGAGGTCCAAGCGGCCGTCCAGATCGTAATCCCAGAAGAAGATGCCGAATTTGAGCCAAAAGCGGCTGGGACCAGCGAGGCCGACGGCGAGGGCGGAATCGATAAAGCGCGGCCGCTGGCGGTCCGCCACGGTGAGGAAGGTGATCGGCTCGTTGGCGAAGTTGGCAATGACTGCGCCGCGGCGTCCGGGAAGGTATTCGCCCCAGTCGATGCCCATCGCCCCGCGAGCACGGGCTTCGGCGTAGGCGGCGCCGGCCTCTTGTCCCTTTTCCACGTAGCGGCGGCCTCCCTGGCCATCGGCGACGTTGTGGAAGAAGAAGTTCCGCACGGTGTCGTTGGCCACCAGCAGATCCGGCCAGCCGTCCTCGTCCGGGTCGCACACGACTACGCCCAGGGCCTTGGCCACCGAACGCCGTCGGGCTGTCGCATCGGTACCCTCGCGCTCGTACACCGTCACACCGGCTGCCTCGCTGACATCTTCAAACCTCTTCCCGCCGTGATTGCGGTACAGGGCACACTGGGAACCTTCAAACTGCTGAGGCTGCAAATAGGCGCGTCCGATTCCCGTTAGCGTCGAATCGATGGCCAAATCAATGGCAGGGGACCAGGTGACATAGCGGCAGAGGAATAGGTCCAGCCAGCCGTCCCGATCGTAATCCACGAAGGTGGCGCTGGTGGCAAACTCGATGGGTTCGGCGTGTTTGTCAAAGCTGCCCGCCGTGGCGCTCGAAGGCCAACCGCCGGACGGCGGCAGACCCATCCGGGTGGCGACCTCTTCAAAGCGCCGCTGCCCTCCATTTCCCGCCACATTGTGAAACAGATGACATCCACCGACGCCAGTGACAAACAGATCTATGTAGCCGTCATTGTCAAAGTCACCAGCACAAGCTCCCAGGCCATAGAATTGAAAGGTCTGCAACCCTGCGGCCTGCGTGACGTCCGTGAACCGGCCATTTCCGGTGTTGCGGTACAGTTTGAGGCAGGGTTGCGGGGAGCCGTTCGGCCAGTCCTGCCCCGGCCAGGGGCAGCCGTTGATCAGCAAGATATCCTGCCAGCCGTCGTTGTCGTAATCCAGCACGCACACGCCCGGCCCCATTGTTTCGGGCAAAAGTTTCAAGCCATAGGCGCCATTGAAGTGCTGGAATTGGATGTTGGCTTCCGCGGTGGCATCCCGGAAGGGCACGGCGGGCACGGGAATGGCCGGCCGCTCCCGCACCGCTTCGATGACGGGGGGAGCCTGGTCGGCACTGCGGCGCGGCCACCAGCGCCAGGCAGCTACTCCTCCTGCTGCCAGCACGATGACAGCAATGAACAAGACAATTTTGTGTTGATAAGTCATAGATATCTCCTTGGATCATGCACATTCATTTTCAAGCAAAATTAATCCTCAATATATGCGGGCAAATCTGCTGCGTTTCAGAGCGCTGCCGGCTCAGGGCAATTGATGAGCTGTGGGATAGATGACGATGGCCTCGGCCGCGGCGTTGGCTGCCGGATTCTTCTCCCGGTACTTCCGCGTGGTAGCGGCACGCGCCAGCTCATCCGGTTTGTACATGCCGTGGGCAATGCGGTGCAGCTCGCTGAGCACTGCCGCCAGGGAGGTCTGCACGCCTGGGTCTTTTTCTGCATGGTAGGCCGTCCGCAGCCGTTCCAGCGCCAAGCGGAGCGTGGGGAGCCGAGGAGCACGCGGGTCGGGAGGCCGCTGGCCCCAAGCGATCACGGCTCCCTGAAGCTGGGCCAGCCGTTGGCGACGATCGGAACCATTCGGGCTACCCGACAGAGCCTGGTTCAGCAAAGCCTCGATGTCTGAAGATTGCGCCTCCGCCACGTGGGCCGGAGAGGGGGCGCCGGCGCCCAAACGATCGTAACACTGATAGAGGCCATAGTGAGCATCGAGGTCTTCGGAATCGACAACCAGAGCGCGTTCAAAGGCCTGGACGGCTCGCAACAGGTACTGCCGCTCGGCTTCGGACCCCGACGCTTCGAGCGTGCTCCGCTTGAAGAGCGTTCGCCCCAGTTCATCGAGAACGACGACATCGCGGGTGAAATCGAACTTGATGCGGCCATCCTCGTGTCGCGGCCGATGGGCGGGATCCACGATCCGTTCCAACAGTGCCGCCGCGGCGTCGAGGTCCTCCCGGCTGGTCGCTTGTTGCGCGGTGATGACGCCTTGCAGCCAGGCCAGGAGCCACCAGGGCGGCGGAGGCTGACACTGCCGCGCCGCATTGAGCGACCGCGCCGCTTCCTCCAACCGGCCCTGCTCGATATACACCCGCGCCAGATTGACATACCCGTGCCAGTGAGCCTCGGCCTGGTCCCATTCGGTCAGCTTCCGGAAGGCTGCTTCTGCCTGGCGGAGGTTCCCCCGTTTGGGATTCAACGGCATCCCTTCCAGCAGGCAGCCAATGCCGTAGTCGTTCCAGCGCTGCCAGGCCGGCTGAATGGGCGATTCCTGGGCCGGCACTTCCTCCGCCACACCCGCCACAGGAAGCACCACGCGATCGGAGCACAGATCGACGATCGGCAGCTTGGGAATAGGCCGGCCCAAGTCCTTGTGGACATACTCCATGTACTTGTAGTCAAATTTGCGGTAGCGCAGCCTGACGCGCAGCTCCACCGGCGCTGTCACATCCGGCGGCACTTGGAGGCGGTAGTGGACCACTTGGCCGGCGCCGGGCGGAATCTGCTTGTCATAGAGGGGTGTGAAGATGTCTTGCGGATTGCGCCGGTCGATGCGGTTCCCATGGCGGTCGAGCATGTGCACGTTGCAGTAATGGGCCCACGGGTCCACCTCTCCCCTCTCATCCGGGCCAGACAAAGCACCATTGCGGCCAATGATTCGACTGCCGCTGCGCGCCTCAAAATCCACCCAGACTTCGTTGGAATCCGCTGTCCCCTGCGTGAAGGGATGGCCGATATTGAGCGTGCGGATCACCACCTCGACAACGTAGTGCTTACCCGGTTGCAGTTTCGGCAGAGTCGGGCGGATGACTGCTAAGGAATCGTCGTCCATTTGACCATTCCCTGTCATGTGCTTGATGCCGAAGATGTCGATACGGAGTTTGTCGTCGCGCAGAAAAGCCGCGTGCTTGTCGATGGCCTCTTGCCACCGGTCGGAGTAGGGAGCGTAGCGCGGCTCATGCTTGAGCAATTCAAACAGGCCGGTGTTGGCCGCAGGGAAGAAATGGCTGTGCCGCTTGCGAACGCCGCTGCCGTCGAAATCCTTGGCGGCGAAGTCCGCGCTTGGTTCCAAAGGCATATGGCAGGCGGCGCAGTTCTCCTTGCGGCCGGTGGGGGGGTAGTAGAAACTGCGCGCTCCGTGGCCAACGCTACTCAATAGAAACGTGTCGTAATGATTCTGCCCACGGAGAAAATCTTTATAGTGGTTCAACTCCACAGGTAAATGGACTTTGTGACACAAAGAGCAGAACTCGGCTGTCTTATGGAATGGCTTGAGGAATGTCTTTTTATGCAACTCTGGCTTTGCTTTGATTAATTGATTGTTGATCCATTGTAGTGCACTATTCTCGCTAAATGCAAACGGATAATGCTTCGCCTCTTCAATGGTATAAGCTGCATTACCAATTGTGGCATTGATATGTGTGATGGAATGACAGACGACGCATGTAATCCCGGCATGGGCGGTGGGATCGTTGAAGATGTCATAGTTCGGATCGTCGAATTTGCCACTGAAGAATGGCACCGGGTCATGACAGCCGGCGCACCAACGCGAGGCATTCATGCGGCCATCCCGCTCCATCGCCACCCGGCGCGTTTCCTGCACGCTGAATAAATATGCCGGATTGTTGAAAGAGCTGAATTTGTGGGCTGAATGGAAGTGATCATTATACACATCCTGATGGCAGCGTGCACAATATTCGTCCATCATCAAGGCGTGAGCTGGTATGAAGTTCCCATCCGCTGTCCGTGCCTCTGAGGGGAAGAAGTATTGCATCCCTTCTGCAGGGCCTTCTTTGCCAAATTGTTGAGGATCGACAAAGTGTGCCGCCGCCATGCCTCCGACAACAACAGCGGTTACACCTCCCCAGTATTTGCCATACTGCCAGCGGATACGGGGGCCGGCCTTACGGTGATACACATAAAACAGCACGCAAACCACAGGTACAAGGACATGGAGTAAATAGACAACGGTGCGGCTCCAAGTTCCTGTCGGAAGCTGCGGCAATTGGTCGATCTGGATCAGAGCGAATCCCGTTCCCATCACGACGAGACCGCTCCCCAGCAGCACCAATCCCCAGCGAATCGCGGCCCGATTCTCACGCTTCCGGGCTGTCCACCAGTGCCACACGCCAAAGAGGACGAACGGGATCGTCCCCAGGATGCCGAAACCCACATGGAGAATCAACATCCAGAATGTAAAAGGGTTAGTAAACAAATGTTGTGGGAACAGGCGATTCAAAAGGGATATGACCAGCAAGTATATGCCGGTCGCCCCGAGAAGAGCAAAGCCGCCAAAGACGGCGTAAAGCAGCACGCGAAGTGACGGTCCAATGGCAGGGACATAAGGCTTGGGAACAGCGGGCGTCCGCCGCTGAATTGTTATTCGCATCCCGCCACGGGTTTCGGGTAACGAGGGGTCGTGCATGGCTAACCTCCGGATAAAAGTATGACCAATGATGTTGAGAATGAAATCAAGCTAAACTTCATGAATACTTCCACTGAATATCAACACAGCTAGCTTTGGTGTTTTCCGGACGCCACGCTGAGGTCCGTTTCCCCCGATGCAAGGGGCCGGGCGCGCCGGTTATCCTCTGCCGAGAGCCGGACGCGCCGGGGAGGAAGGCACCCCGCGTGGATGGTTCAGAAAGTGTTGGGTCCTCTGGGAGAAAGCACCCAGCGGCAGACTAGTAGCTCCGAGTTTTTGGACGGGGCGGATGAAAGATGTCGGCCCACGCGCCCTGAAGTAATGCGAGAGAGGGCGGGAATCCGAAGGGGCTTGCGGGATCATCGGCGTACCAGGGGACGGACAAGCCAGCAGTCACGGCGGTGGACTTGTCCCTTTCAGCAACGGTAGGAGGGGCAAACGAGAGTGGCGGGAGCGTCGGTTCTGTCGGGGAACACCCTGGCCCTGGACAGGGAGTGGGAGATTGTGGCTCGCCCGGCAATCCTCCCTCCACCGCCCACGGAATGCTGAAAGGGTGGTCTCCCTCTCGGTGCAAGCTCAGTGGAAAATGGTCTCCGCATCCCGCCTGAACGGGAGAGGCTCCTCCCCACCCCCACAGGAGCACGCCTGCGATAACCCACAGGGCCTTTCGCCAAACTCGGACACGAGAACCTGGTCCCTTCGGAATCCGAAGGTCTCCTTGGCTCACTTTGTGGCCCAGCACTGCCATGGGAGAGGCCGCCTTCCGCACCCTCGGTTGAATAGGAGGAGGGTTGCTGCCAGATTCCCGCGAGTCACAACTTAGTATTATGCTAATCTCCCGCGAACGGCTGTCAATCGTATATTTTGTTAGCGGTGGATGGAAGGCAGCAACCGGGTTGTGGTAGAACATGCAAATCGCACCTGGCAACGGTGCAGCGGGAATCCAGCATCCTTTACCTGGGCGGCACGAGGAACGATGGTGGACCAGCGGAGAGGATGCCTACAATGGAAGGCAGGCCGATCTCGTCCGGAGGAAGCGGGGATGAGCGACGCAGAGCAGGATTGGCGGCGGCAATTGCTCGGCCACGTCGCAGCGTTGCGTGCGAGCGGGGTGCTGTTCGTGCCTAAACAGATGCCGCTTCCCTGGCAGAGCGATCCCGCCGAGAAGCGCGACGATGCGTCGTACGCTGCCGCCCCCTCGTCTCCGCTGGAGGCCGCCTCGGTTCAGTCTGGCCGCCTATTCAGCGAGGAAGCGGTGGAGCTATCGGCTGTGCCGGTGACCATCGAGGGCCGGCAGCAGGCTCTGGCGGAGCTGGCGGGAGAAGTGGCGCGCTGCCGGCGGTGCGAAGAGTTGTATGCCACGCGCACGCAAACCGTCTTCGGGGTGGGGCCGCTGGACCCGGAGATTTGTTTCGTGGGCGAAGCGCCCGGTGCGGACGAAGACCGCCTCGGCGAGCCGTTCGTAGGCCGGGCGGGACAATTGCTCACTCGGATCATCGAAGCCATGGGCTTGCGCCGCGAGGACGTCTACATCTGCAACATTCTCAAGTGCCGCCCCCCAGGCAATCGCACTCCGACAATGGAGGAGTGCCGCAATTGCTTCCCCTTCTTCGAGCGGCAATTCGCCTTGGTCCGCCCCCGCTACCTGGTCGCTCTCGGCAACACCGCGGCACGGGCCTTGCTGCAAACGACGGCGGGTGTCACTAAGCTCCGGGGCCGAATCTATGAATATCGTGGTGTGCCTCTCATATGTACGTATCATCCCGCGGCATTACTCCGTGATCCCAGTGGCAAGATGAAACGGGAGACCTGGGAGGATATGAAAATGCTCCTCCGTCTGATGGGCCGTCCTATACCCAATTCACGTCAGGATGATAATCGTTGAAACATTGACTCAGGCTGGGATTCCCATAACCGAAGTCTAACAACGGATCATGGCACGGGTGAACGGATCATGAAAGGATCGAAACCAGACAACAACGTGGCTGCCGTTCAGCGATTGCAGGACAAAATCAAGGGTTTTCCGGCAGGACCTGGTGTTTACTTGATGAAAGACGCCCAGGGCAATGTCATCTATGTTGGCAAAGCGAAAAATCTCCGCTCGCGTGTGATGACATACTTTGGTCCTGATGCGGAAGAAGATCCACGCATCCGCGATTGGATCGGCCTGGTATGCGATGTGGATTACATTGAGACTTCCGATCCCATCTCGGCGATGTTCACAGAAGCGAGAATGATCAAAGATTTACGACCCAAGTTTAACAAATACTTCAAGGATGACAAGACATTTCCCTACTTGCAGATTCGGACCCGTGAAGAGTATCCGCGTGTCGAGGTGACCCGCAAACCCCGCTCCCGTGGTGTTCGCCTCTACGGCCCGTTTACCAGCGCCAAGCGCCTGCGCCAAGCCGTTCACATCTTGCAGAAGCTGTTTCAGTTCCGCACCTGCTCCCTGGATATCCGCTCCGAGGAGCAACGTTGGCGTTGGTTTCGCCCCTGCTTGCTTTACAACATCCGCCGCTGTACAGCACCCTGCAACTTCCGCGTCACCCGGCAGGAGTATCGCCGTCAGATTCGCAAACTCATCATGGTCCTGGAAGGCAAGAAGGATCGGCTCATCCACCGTCTTCGCCAGCAGATGTTGGCGGCTAGCGAGCGATTGGATTTCGAGAAAGCGGGGCGCCTTCGGGATGAGATCGCCGCGTTGGAACAGTTGGACCTGCGGGGACATCTGGAAACCGACCCCCAGCCGGAAGTCTTCCCCATCGATCCGAAAAAAGGCTTGATCGGTCTGAAAAAAGTGTTGGGATTGAGTGCTCTCCCCCGCACGATCGAGGGGATCGACATCGCCCACACGAGCGGCCGAGATACTGTGGCTTCCTTGGTCACTTTTCTGGATGGCTTGCCCTTCAAACCCGGATACCGTCGCTTTCGGATTCGCAGCGTAGAAGGGATCGATGATTATGCCTCTATCCGGGAAGTGGTCAGCCGCCGCTTCCGCCGCTTACGTGACGAAGAGGAAGTCTTCCCCCAGCTCTTGCTCATCGATGGGGGCAAAGGGCAGTTGCATGCCGCCCTGCAAGCCTTTGAAACCCTGGGACTCCAACCGCCTTGCGTTGTGGCTTTGGCCAAACAAAATGAGGAGATTTACCGCCCCGGCCAGTCCGAACCGCTGGTGCTTAGCCGCCATTCCGCCGCCCTGCGGCTGTTGCAGTACGTCCGCGATGAAGCGCACCGCTTCGCCCAGCATTACCTGAACATCCTCCGCCGCAAGCGAATCACGGACGAGGAATGACGGCTTCTCCGAAGGGAAAAGCGCGGCTGGTCCAAAAGAGAGAGCATACCCAAAACCAATCGGCGGTGCGACCGCGATTGCCAGAGCATCTCCCAAGGTGGATCAAATACTCGGCCATGGCGGCTTCAGTTTCTGGAGTGACTTCTAGCCGTCAGCGGATGCGCAATGGCCGCGGGGCTGTTGGTTTCGGGCTGCGAAGGGCGCGCTCTTCTGCTCTAACTCACAGCCGGAGCTGGGGCAGCGGCGGGCTTCTGCCGTTGGCGGACTTTTTGCTCGTCCTTTTTGAGCAATTCGATGATAGCCACGGGGCCGGCGTCGCCCAAACGGCGATCATGCAGCTTGATGATGCGGGTATAGCCGCCGGGCCGTTCGGCGTAGCGCGGTCCGATCTCGCGGAATAGTTTCTTCAAGACATTGTCGAGGCTGTTCCCTTTGGGGTTGAGGGGGTCTTTGAGGGGCTTGTCTTCGGCGTCATCCCACAGGAGTGTTTCCGCCACGGGTCCTAGAATAGCAGCCGCCCTGCGCCGATAATGCAGGGCCTGGACGCGAGCTTGCTTCTGTTCCGCTTCAGATTTGCCTTCCGCCGCCGCGAGGATCAGATAGGCTCGCTTGGCCAAGGTGATGATCTTTTCGGCGAAGGGGCGCAGCTCCTTGGCCTTGGGTACCGTTGTCCGAATCCGCTCGTGACGGAAGAGGGCGCGGGCCAGGTTCCGCAACAAGGCGAGGCGATGGGCCGGTGTGCGATTCAAATGGCGGCCAGCTTTGCGATGACGCATGGCGTAAACTCCTGAGGTCCGATACCCGTTCACCCCGTGCCACGGCAGGTGAAGGGCGGCCTCGCAGTCTGGCCCTAGCAGCCAGTCGAGACCGAAGGGTTAGTAGCAGATGACGAACGAGGCCGTTCGCGCTCTCCGGTTAGGTTTCCCACCGGGTGGCGTAACGGCACCAGAGCGTATTCTATGTCACGCCCGGCGCGGCGGCACTTTCATTCCCAAGGACAAGCCGTGTTCCGCCAGCTTGGCCTGAACTTCCCGCAGCGTGGTTTCGCCGAAATTGCGGACTTCCAGCAATTCGTCCGGCGTGCGCATCACCAAATCACGGACGGTGGTGATGCCCTCGGATTCCAGGCAATTCGTGGCGCGGACCGACAATTCCAATTCCGCCAGGCTCATGTTGAGCTTGCGTTCCAGTTCGAGATCGTACACTTCGGTCGGCCGCGGCCCGATTTCGATCGGCTCTTCCAAGGGCACCTCCGGTCCTGGTTCCGTGTATTGGACGAAGGGGTTGAGGTGCTTGCGGAGAATCTTGGCGGCTTCGACCAGGGCCATTTGCGGCGAAACCGTGCCGTTGGTCCAGATTTCCATGATCAGGCGGTCGTAGTTCGATTTCTGACCGACGCGGGTTTCTTCGACATCGTATTTGACCCGGACGATAGGGGAGAAGCTGCTGTCCAGCGGGATGACGCCGATTTCCCGTTCTTTTCCGGCATTTTCCTCGGCGGTGCGGTAGCCGCGGCCGTTTTCCACGATCATTTCCATGACGAACGGCACGTCGCGGGTCAGGGTGGCGATGTGATGTTCGGGATTGATGATCTGGATCATTTCATCGTGTTGGATGTCAGCGGCCCGAACCGTACCGGCTTCGTGTTTCTGGATGCGGATAGTACGCGGCTGGTCGGAGAGATTTTTCAGGACCAGGGATTTGATGTTGAGAACAATGTCGGTGACATCTTCCACCACGCCGGGGATCGTCGAGATCTCGTGCTGGACGCCCTGGATTTTCAGGCGTGTCACAGCACTGCCTTCGAGACTGGAGATGAGGATGCGGCGCAAGCTGTTTCCCACGGTCATGCCAAAGCCGCGCTCGAACGGCTCGGCAATGAATTTGCCGTAAGTGTCAGTCAGTGTGGAGCGGTCACAGACCACTTTGCTGGGCAGTTCCAGGCCTCGCCAACGAACACGCATGATGAAAACTCCTCGGTTGTCGGTTTTCCGCCGGGGAAGGCGACCGGCTTCCCCGACGAACCAGACAACACCACCCACGGACAAGGGCCGGCCGGTCGCTGCCGGCATCCGATTCCCTGGGAATGCGGGGAACCACTCCCCCGGACTCATCCCATCCAAATAAGAGCCGGGCGGGACGTTTCCGGTTCGCTCGCATTCCTCCTGTTTTTCACCGACGCCTCATTTGCCCCTCGAGGAGAGGGAGACCCTGCGGATCGCTATTGCGGATTTCCCATCTCAGCGGGTCACGATTTCGATGATCAACTGCTCATTGACCTTGTCGCGGATGCGGTCATCGACATCTTGGCGTGTGGGCAGCCGAGTCATCCTGCCTTCGGGTTCGTCCGCTGTTCCGGTGAGTTCGAGGAAGTCAGGCACGTGCAAGCCGAACTGTCCGGTCTTTTGCAGTCCTTCGCGGGCGAGCTTGAGGCTGATGTCTCGGGGCCGGACTTTGACAACATCGCCTGGCTTGAGCAGGATGCTGGGTATATCGCATTTGCGGCCATTGAGCAAGATGTGTCCGTGGACAATCATCTGCCGGGCGGCATTGCGGCTGATGGCAAAGCCAAGGCGGTGCACCACGTTATCCAGGCGCCGCTCCATGATAGAGAGGAGTTGTTCTCCTGTGTTGCCCACGGAGCGGCTGGCCATTTTGAAGTAGCGCCGGAATTGGGCTTCCAGCACGCCGTAGAAGCGCTTCAGGCGTTGCTTTTGGCGCAAGCGTAGGCCATATTCGGAGTGCTTTCCGCGCCGGGCACCGTGCATACCGGGCGGAAGGGCGTCACGTTCCATCGGGCACTTGTTACCGAAGCAGCGCTCCCCTTTGAGAAAGAGCTTGATCTGCTCCCGGCGGCACAACTTGCAGACGGGGTCCAGATAACGTCCCATAACGTCAAGTTCCTCCGAATGGGGGTCGATACTCTGGGTCCGGCGGGAAGACACCGGACCGTACAACGGCCCTCGCTCGCAATTCCGGTGAACCCCCAGGTCAAAGCCGGAATCGCTGGGATAGGGCTAGTTCCGCTAGCGGATCATCCAGGCCGGGATCCGTTGATTCCGTGAGTTCAGGGCAGTCCGGGACATGCCAGGGATCGGCGAAGCCAAGTCCGGGTTGCGCCCGTTTACACCCGGCGTTTCTTGGGAGGCCGGCAACCGTTGTGAGGCAGAGGCGTGACGTCCTCGATGGCCTTGATGGTCAGCCCCGCCGTTTGCAGCGCGGTGATTGCCGATTCGCGGCCGGCTCCCGGCCCTTTCACCCGTACTTCGATCTCTTTCATGCCGAACTTGATCGCCTTGAGCGCGGCTTCTTCGGCAGCCCGTTGTGCCGCGAAGGGTGTGCTCTTACGACTCCCCTTGAATCCAACGGTTCCGCCGGAGGCATAGCACAGCGTGTCGCCATTCGTATCCGTGATGGTGACGATGGTATTGTTGAAGGTGCTTTGCACGTGGGCGATGCCACGGGTCACATTCCGCCGGCTTTTCTTCTTCTTGCTCTTTGCCATATCGACCTACAACCTCCCCAATCGTGAATTCCCAATCCATCCTATCCCTGTGCGGGGTATGCAGAGCCAAAAGCGGTATTGTGAATCCTATGCAAGGTCAAACGGGGTGTTGTGAATCCCAAGCCACCAGTGGGGAATCCGTGCACCACTTCCATCTGTCGGTCCGCGGATTCCAGGAGGACAGGCGAAGGAAGCCAAGCGGTCCTTGCCCGCCGACCGCGTCGCCTCCGCGATTAGCGCAGCTCTTTGACGCCCTTCTTTCCGGCCACTGTCTTGCGCGGCCCTTTCCGGGTCCGGGCGTTGGTGCGGGTCCGTTGGCCGCGAACGGGCAGATTTTTGCGGTGCCGCTCGCCCCGATAGCACTTGATTTCCTTGAGCCGGGCAATGTTGGCCGCTTCAAAGCGGCGCAGGGGACCTTCCACCAAAAAGGTCGGATCCTTGTCCAAGAGCGAAGCGATGGCAGCGATCTCCGCGTCAGTCAAGTCCTTAGCCCGGCGCTGGGGATCGAGCTTGAGCTTCTCGCAGACCCAAAGCGAATTCGTCGGTCCCAATCCGCGAATGTAGCGCAGGGCAATGTGCAGAGGTTTATTCGCTGGAATGTCGACACCTAGGATACGCGGCATGGCGGTGCACCTGAGTTAGGAAATCGCTGTCCCGTTTTCAAGCAGAATCTGCGGGATTTTCCATAGTGGGCCAAGGGTATCTTGCCTCCGGGCTTTCATCCTTGCCGTTGTTTGTGGCGCGGGTCCACACAGATGACCCGGACGACTCCCTTGCGTCGGATCAGTTTGCATTTCTCGCAGATGCGGCGGACGCTGGAGCGCACTTTCATGGTTGATTCTCCCGTCAATCATCCCTCGTAGGGATGCGAGCTTTCTATTTATCCCAGGCCGGTAAAACATCATATTAGATAGCCCCCCGCCAGTGGCAAGGGGCGGAACAGAAACATTTCCCCACCGCCTCGAAAGGGTTTGCGGGACCTCTGGCCTGGCCGAATCAGCCCCGACTCAGGGAAGGGGCCTCAGGTGTTCTCTCGGCTGGCAGAGGAGCTGGTGGGCAAAGAGGACGGGGAAGCGGCGGCGTCCTCCTCCAGAGCACCTTCGTCAGCCGTGATGACCACCACGCCATTGGCGGTGAGCGCGACAGTGTGCTCGACATGAGCGCTGGGCATGCGGTCGCGTGTCACCACCGTCCAGTGATCGCTGAGCACTTCGACTTCCGGCCGCCGCATGTTCACCATCGGTTCGATGGCGAGCACCAAGCCGGGTTCCAGGCGAAAATCCTGCCTGCGGGTTTCGCGATCGACGTAATTGGGGACCTGGGGGCTTTCATGCATGGCTCGGCCTATGCCATGGCCGACATAACTCGTCACGACACTGAAGCCGGCCTGTTCGACGTGCCGCTGCATGACGCTGGCGATCTCGCTCCACCACCGTTTCTTCGGCAGCAGATCAATGGCGATCTGTAAGGTTTCCTCGGTGACGCGGATCAGGCGGGCTTTCTCCGGCGACACTTGGCCAATGGGAATCGTGATGGCGCGGTCGGCACACCAGCCGTGCAGTTTGCAAGCGGTGTCCACCTTGAGAATGTCCCCCTCTTTGAGAGCGCGGCGGCTGGGGATGCCGTGGACAACCTGCTCGTTGATGCTCATGCAGGTCACAGCAGGGAAAGGGGTCTTGCCGGGGTAGCCCTTGAACAAGGGAATGGCCTGGTGTCGGGCGTAAAACTCCTCCACGGCCTGGTCGATTTCCTGCGTCGTCACCCCCGGCTTGGCCATGTCCCGGCAGAGTTTGAGAGCGCGGGCCACCAATTTCCCGGCTTCGCGCATCAAGGCGATCTCGCGGGGGGATTTGAGTTCCGGCGGACGGGGTGTTCGTGAACGCAACATGACTGGCTCAAGGGGTTGTCGAAATGGCCTGCGGTAATCTTTTCCTGTTCCCAATCACATTTCCGGAAGGCCAGGAGCCGCATCCCATGGGCATCCTAGGATGCCTGCGGCGAGTGTCCATCGGGTGGGCAGGCGGCTTGATGTCCATCGGGTGGTCGGGCGGCCTGGAGAATGTTGGCGTAAATGGTTTCGACATGATCCACTGCCGACACATCGCGCACGAGGCCTTGCTGGCGGTAATGTTCCAGCAGGGCATCAGTGGTTTTGTGGAACTCCTGGAGGCGGCGGCGGACCGTCTCTTCGCGGTCGTCATCCCGCTGGGCCAAAGGGGAGCCGCACTTGTCGCAAACCCCCGGCTGGCGGGGAGGCTGGAAATAGATGTTGTAGCAGATGCCGCAGGCGGAGTTGGTGCAGCAGCGGCGGCCAGCAATACGACGGACCACCTCCTCATCGGGAATGGTGAGATTGATGACGGCATCCAGCGGCAACCCTAAACGAGCGAGGAGTTGGTCGAAGGCTTCGGCTTGGGCACGAGTCCGCGGGTAGCCATCGGTGACAAAACAACGGGGACGCTGCGGACCTTGGAACAATTCCGCAATGAGTGCATTGACCTCGGCGTCCGGAACCAGCAGACCCTGTTTGATCAGATCGGCGACACGCCGCCCCCGTTCGGAACCCTGAGCGATCGCCTCGCGCAACATGTCGCCGGTGCCAATGTAGGTCAGCCCCAATCGTTCTGCCAAGCGCCGGGCTTGAGTGCCCTTACCGCTTCCCGGAGGTCCTACCAGCACCAAACGCATACGCGCACCTACTATTCCCAATGAGTTCCGGATGCCAAAGGGGAACGCTACCGTCTCTGAAATCTATCCTCATCCTATAACCTGCTCGATGCCGGTTTGTTCCGTTAGGCGCTGATCTATTCGCCCTTTCCGAACGGTAGGTGAGGTCCGCGGGAAGGTCCTGATTGTGGATGGCCAAGTCAACCGTCCGTATTCTCCAACTCTCGCAAGATACACGCTAACAGGATGATGGCAAGCTGGAAAGCATCAATCCCGCTGTTATAGGGGGTATTACCCGCTGTGCTTTGGATTTCTTGGCCGCGAAGTCGTAATCGCTGGGTGGCTCTAGGGGCCTGCTCTGCGGATTATGTTGACCCCCGTCGATAGAAGGCTGTCACTCCTCCGTCAATTGCGGATAATTGCGCATCACCAAGTGACTGTTAATCTTCTGGATCAGGTCCAAAGCGACGCTGACGACGATCAGCAGACCTGTTCCTCCATAAAAGCTGGCTACTTGCCAGGGGATTTCCAGACCGCTGGTGATGATATTGGGAATGATCGCAATCACCGCCAGGAACGCAGCGCCGACGTAGGTGATACGCATCAACACTTTTTCCAGGTAATTCGCCGTGTGGGAACCGGGACGATACCCCGGAATGAAGCTGCCGTGGTCCTTCAAGTTGTCCGCAATCTCTTTGGGATTGAAGGTGATGGCCACCCAGAAGTAGGTGAAGAGATAGATCATGGCGATGTACATAACGTTGTAGAGCCAGGAGCGGTGATCTTGGAAGAGGCGGGCCAAGGTGCGTGCCCAGGCCACCTCTCCGCCAGAGATGCTGTCGATAGCACTGAAGAGGACATACGGAAGGATCAGGAGGGTGCTGGCGAAGATCACGGGCATGACGCCGGCGGCATTCACCCGCATGGGTAGGAATTGCCGGGTGCCCCCGTAAACCCGCCGCCCACGGACATGGCGCGCCGATTGCGTCGGAATGCGCCGCTGGGCTTTCGTCATGGCAATAACGCCGACCACTACCGCCAAAAACAGGATCGCCATGACAATCAGTTTTTCAAAGCTAATGTCCCCCGTGGTCCCTCCCAGGGTGAGCACGGATTCCTTGAGCTGTCCGGTGGCGCTGTCGATCAGCAGCGTCGTGGTGGCATCTGGAATGCGGGCCACGATCCCAGCCATGATGATCAGGGAAATCCCGTTGCCGATGCCGTATTCGTCGATCTGCTCCCCCAGCCACATCAGGAAGATCGTCCCGACCGTCATGGTCAGAATGGCGGCGAAGCCAAACCACAGGACGTTGAAGGTGCCCTGGTAGCCGGGAGCAATGACGCCAAATCCGCCCTCCGCTTCTGGCCGGTAAAGTTGGTTGACCACCATGAGTGCCTGAATCATGCAAATGGGAACGGTGACGTAGCGGGTGATTTCATTGAGTTTCTTCCGGCCCGTTTCCCCTTCCTTACGCAGTTTCTCCAGGGAGGGCATCACACCGCTGGCGAGTAATTGGATGATGATCGAAGCGGAGATGTAGGGCATAATCCCCAGGGAGAAGATGCAGGCCATGCTCAGGTTTCCGCCGGAGAACAGGGACACAAAACTGAGCACCTGGCCGAGCGGTCCGGTGCGCATTTGCTGCATCTTCTCCGCCAGTTTGGCCTGGTCCACCACCGGCAAGGGGATGTAATAACCGATGCGGTAAACCGCCAGAAACAGAAGGGTGATGAAAATCTTTTTGCGGAGTTCCGGGATGCGGAAAATGAGGAAGAGTTGCTCCGGCGCTACACCGATCACGACCGCGGCCCCTCCGAAGAGGCTGAGGGTCCAGGTAAGGCTACCCGGCCCTCCCCACACCGCGGAAAAGACAGCGCCCGTGAGCGCCACAATACCCGATAGCAGTGCAATCGCTCGCCAATTCATGACCGATCATGCCCTGGAGGGTGAACGGGCGGACTCAGTTAGCAGACGGCCTAGCGGTTTTCGGCAGCCGCGAACTCAGCCCTTTTTGGACTTACCGCTTCCCATCTTGTTACGCACCGGCTTCTTGGGGCCAGGCAGGATTTCGCATGTTCCACCAGCTTTTTCAATTTTGGCCTTGGCCGAAGCGGAAAAATGATGGGCTTGGACCGTGAGTTTGCGTGTCAATTCGCCATCGCCGAGGACGCGCAGGCCATCGAAGGTGCCATCGATCAATCCGCGCTGCTTGAGGCTTTGGAGATTGACCCTCTCGCCGTCCTGGAAGCGATCTTGCAGGTCGCCGACGTTGACGATGGCATAAATCTTTTTCCACGGGCCGCGAGTGAATCCCCGCTTGGGCAGGCGGCGGTACAAGGGCATTTGCCCGCCTTCGTAGAGCGGACTGGGCCATTCCGAGCCGGCGCTGGAGTATTGTCCTTTATGGCCGCGTCCGCAGGTCTTCCCGTGGCCAGAACCGATGCCGCGACCGACTCGTTTTTTCCGCTTCCGCCGATGTACCCCGAGCGAAACTGTGGTCAAATCCATCGCTGCTCTCCTGAATATCCTTGCGGCTGGCTTTCACCCGTTGGATAGACGAACCAGCCAGCCATTTCCACCCCATCATTTTCTTCCCCAAGCACGGGGCAGCTTCATTTCATTTCCCCCATCACATTCCCACATCATCAGGCACGGGACGATTACAGGGGTACGCCGCGCAGGGCGGCCACTTGCTCCTTGGTTCGCAGTTGTTCCAGCCCGTTGAGAGTCGCTTTCACCAGGTTGATGGGATTGGTGCTCCCGTGGACCTTGGTAAGGATGTCCGTAATGCCGCACGCCTGGAGGACCTCCCGCACGCCGGGACCGGCCTTGACGCCCGTTCCTGGTCCCGCGGGGATCATGATGACTTTGCTGGCTCCGTATCGCCCGATGACCCGATGGGGAATGGTCGTGCCGCGGAGCGAATACGGATTGGAACGGCGGACTTTGGCCTCGCCTTCCTTGCAGGCTTTCTCAACGGCAGGTTGGACTTCGTTGGCTTTGCCATAGCCGTAGGCCACGCGCCCCTTGCCGTCACCGACCACGACCAGGGCGTTGAAGCTGAAGCGGCGGCCTCCCTTCACGACGGCCGCGCACCGCCGAATCTTGACCACATAATCCTTCAGCTCTACCTGATCGTAGGCGTCAAGATCACCTTTCTCGCGACGTTCCCGTGCCATAGTTCATTCCTCGGTGAAGGTCTTATCTGTTCCTCGTGGTGCAGGGCAGTAGCTCTCCCGAAAAGGACGGGTTCATTTGGCGGCCTTCTCTTTTTTGGCGGGGGCTTTACCGGCGGGCGGACCACCGCGGGGGCGGGCTTCAGCTTTGGCTTTGGGAGCTTCGGCTTGCTTTTGGGCGCGGGCTTCCTGTTTCGCTCGAATGGCTTCCGGGTCCGTGCATTTCAACCCGGCCTCGGTGGCCGCGATGGCCAGAGCTGCCACTCGCCCGTGGAAGCGATAACTGCCGCGATCAAACACGGCTTGCGTGATGCCTTTGGCCTTGGCCAGTTCCGCAATTTTCCGCCCCACTTCGCGGGCGGCGGCAATGTTCCCGCCGTAGCTCAGGCCCGAGTTCTTCCCACAACTGCTCGCCGCCGCCAGAGTGACACCATGCAGATCGTCGATCAACTGGGCGTAAATATGCATATTGCTTCGAAAGACACTCAAGCGGGGACGCTGTGGGGTCCCGTAAATCCGATTACGGACGCGATATTTTCGCCTTTGTGCGCGAATCCGCTTCAACTTTTGCGTGTTCATGGCCGCTCCCGTTGCTGCTTTCTCCGATCGGGATCATCCTGGAAGAACAAGACACTATCCCGTATTTCGCGGTCGCCGGGATGAGTATAGCCCGCTGAGCCACCCTAACCGATCACTTACCGCCGGAAGCGAAGGACTTCCCTTCCTTGCGGCGAACGACTTCATTTTCGTAACGGATGCCCTTACCTTTGTATGGCTCCGGCTTACGGCTGGCCCGAATCTCCGCGGCAAATTGGCCCACCTTCTGCTTGTCGATTCCGCTCACCACGATGGTCGTCGGGTCTGGTACCGACACCGTCACGCCCGGCGGCGGTTCGTGATAAATCCGGTTGGCATACCCCACCGTCAACTCGACCCCCTTGCCCTTCATGGCGGCCTGAAAGCCGACTCCCTCGACCTTCAGCCGTTTCTCGTATCCTTGGGTCACGCCCACGATCATGTTGTAAATGAGCGCCCGCGTCAAACCGTGCAGGGCGCGATTCTCCCGCTCGTCATTGGGGCGAGTGACCACGATCTTTTTGCCGTCGAAGGCCACCTGCATGTGCGGATGATACTTCCACTGGAGCTTCCCTTTAGGACCTTCCACGGTGATTTCGCCGTTCTGAAGAGTCACTTTGACTCCCGCCGGCACAACAATGGGTTGACGGCCAATACGTGACATCGCAACCGCTCCCTCATGTCTCACGGGACATTTCCGAAATATCTTGTCTCCGTCCTCGATTCGTTCCTCCGCCAGATCGGACGATTCCTTCCTCCGCGGGGTTGGGTCGGCGTTTCATTCTGTTTTGCCCGCTCGTTTCCGGTTGGCTCTCCATGTTCCGGCGTGTTAGGCCTCGTGCCAAGGGAGAGAACCGGGTATTCGGGTGCCCCAAGCACCCCGCCTTACCAAACCGTGCAGATCACTTCCCCGCCGACTTTCTGCTTGCGGGCTTGGCGGTCGGACAATACGCCTTTGCTGGTGCTGAGCACCGCGATTCCCAATCCGTCCAGCACCGGGCGTAGCTCTTTGTAGCCCATATACACGCGCCGTCCCGGTTTGGAGTACCGTTCAATATGACGGATGACCTTTTCGCCATCCGGACCGTACTTGAGAAAGATCTGGAGGATCAGGTGCGGTTCGCTGAGCGTCTCGACGGGTTGAAATTGGGTCTCGGCACCGTTTTCCGTCTGGACCGTGACATACTTGCCGACCCGGTAGCCGAGTATGAACCCTTCCTCCTGAAGAACTCGCGCGATGGCCACCTTCATCTTGGTGGCGGGCATTTCCACATACGGGCGCTCGATGGCGTTGGCGTTGCGGATCCGGGTCAACATATCTGCAATCGGGTCAGTCATCATGGCAATGTCCTCTTTGGCTTCCCTCGGTGCAATAGGCAGGCGGGGCAAATTGCCGGGTGATTGGCCGCTGCCCATCAAGCTGAAGGGATGAAGGGGGAGTGCGTTACCACGAGGCTTTGCGAACGCCGGGGATCATCCCATCGCTGGCCAGCGTGCGGAAACAGATGCGGCAGATACCGAACTTGCGGTACACCGCCCGGCCCCGGCCGCAAATCCGGCAACGCCGCCGAAAGCGGATCAGTTCCCATCCAGGGAGCAACTTGCTCTTGTCGCGCTGCTCCGGCGGCTTTTTCATCTCGGCGATATGCTCCATAATCGCAGCTAACTGCCGCCGATGCTTCGCCTCTTGGGCATTCGTGGACATTGCGGAAAACCTCCCGGCGTACCGGCTCGCCAACCTTCACACCCGCCAATAGTGGCAACCGGCCGTTCCTCACATGCGGAGAATCTTTGTTGTAGCACCTGCCCTCCCCACCGCCAATAGGACCGGACGAAAAAACTGGCCGCTGCCCGCCGCTTCCGCCCAATGGCAGCCCCCGCGCCCGGCTTAGGAGTTGGTCAGCCGTCGGTCCCACTTCGTCCATTCCGCCCCGCGAATGCTCGTAATCTGCCCCATCTTGCACCCTCCTGAGCGGCTCCACGTCTCCGCAGAAAAGGGGAACGCTTCCTGTTGGGAGCCGGAAAGGGACGCCGACATTGTGGTGGCTCAACCTCCCGGATTTCTGTAAATATGTACCATAAATCCTGCCCTGTCAAATAAAATTTTCCCAAAAATAGCGGAATCGCCCGATCTCGAAGAGGGACAGATAGTTACGTGTAATCCTGTTCACAAAAATCCTCAAGCCTTCCATCGAGGATGGAAAAACTGGAACGGTCTTGGGCCATAACGGACAGCATTCCGACCTGGTATTGCGGTTATTCTGCTAGTACCTATTCAGTGCGGCGGCATTTCCCTTCCTCGGCTAGCGTTCCCCCAGTGACATCCAGAGTTTGCTGTAACTCAGGAGCAGTCTGATTTTTTCTTGTGTTGGGGAATCCGAGTGGTAAAATCAATTCATCCTCTTCCCTGGGATAGGAATTCAAAAGGCCTTCAGAGGGTGCGTGCCGCCACCCGCCGGATAATCGGAGCAGAAATGGCATAGATCATTCAGATTTTGCCGGGCATTTGGGCGGCGGCGGGGGGTGCGGCGGTGAGGCCAAAGATCAAGGGTGGGGCCTGACCCCTCCATCCTTCGCGGAAAAAGGTAGATTGTTCCTGAAGGAAGCGTCTCACAAGCGCAGGGAAAAGGAACAGGGTGTTGACGAGGAAGGCGATCTCACGAGCGGAAGGGCATGCCGAAGAGGCGGAGGAGTTCGCGGGCTTCCTCATCGCTGTCAGTCGTCGTGACGATGGTGATGTCCATACCTTGGGTGAAGTTGACGGTGTCGGGATCCACTTCCGGAAAGATGAGTTGTTCGCTGACACCCAGGGAGTAGTTGCCATGCCCGTCGAAGCTTCGGGGGTTGACGCCGCGAAAGTCGCGGATGCGGGGCAGGGCGACGTTGATGAGGCGGTCGAGGAATTCGTACATGCGTCGCCCGCGGAGCGTCACACGGCAGCCGATTTCATAGCCGGCGCGGAGCCGGAAGCTGCTGATCGACTTGCGGGCCTTGGTGATCTGCGGTCGCTGACCGGCGATCAAGGCCAGATGCTCCACCGCTTGCTTGAGGCGTTCTTTGTCTTGCAACGCCTTCCCCACGCCCATATTGATGACAATTTTTTCCAGGCGCGGCAGGCTCAGGCGATTCGTACGGCCGAATTTTTTACTGAGGGCCGGTACGATTTCTTGGTCGTAAAGCTGTTTGAGACGCGGCGGCGGCAATTGGGTGGCAGTGGCTGTCATAGTTTGAAATCCCGGTGATAGCAACGCAAGCTCACGGTCCAGATCGCGTACAGCGATAGAAAGATGTTATAAGATTCCGCAGGTAGCACGCCAAGAGTGGGGGATAGGCAGCACCCGGCCTCATGAAAGACACATGTAAGACATTTGTCTGGATGGGGCGTTGCCGCCATTGAGGCCTTCCGTCGTTGCCGCCTGCCAGGGATGTTCAACGGTTGGCGGGGTTCGCGGATTGGGCATAGCGAGGACGAGGCTTGCTCAGGATCCGCAGGCGGGTCCCGCTGCGCTTGGCGTACAACTCCTTGCTGCCGTCGGGGAGATAACGGATGCCGACACGGGTGGGTTTATTCTGCACCGGATCGATCAGGGCGACGTTGGAAGCATCCAACGGCATTTCCTTGGAGATTCGTCCCCCTTGGGGATTGCGGCGCGACGGTTTGACATGGCGATAGACCAAATTGATTCCCTCGACGACCACTTGATTTTTCTCCGGGATGACGCGCAGGACTTTGCCGCGCTTGCCCTTGTCGTCACCGGCGATCACTTCGACGATATCGTCTTTGCGGATATGCATGGCGGAAACCTCGCGTAGAGCTGGATGTTTTGGTCTTCAGGTCGTATGTCAGGCCGATGTCATAGTGCTGGCAGCCGAGTGTGGTTTGGGGATATTTCCAAGACGCCGGTCTCAGACAACCTCGGCGGCGAGATTGACGATTTTCATGAAGTTGGTTCGCAACTCCCGGGGGATGGCGCCAAAGATACGGGTACCGCGGGGGTTGTTTTCGTTGTCCAGCAGGACCATGGCGTTGCGGTCGAAGCGGACGTAGCTGCCATCCTCGCGACGGGTGGCGGCCCGTGTGCGGACGACCACGCCCCGGACGACATCTCCCGGCTTGACGTCACCGCCGGGGATGGCCTTTTTGACACTGGCACGGATGATGTCGCCGATGCGGGCGACGCGCTTTTTCGAGCCGCCGAGGACTTGGATGCACATGACTTCCTTGGCCCCGGTGTTATCGGCCACATCCAAATATGTGTACATCTGAATCATAAGTCACCTCGTTCCCATCCAACTGGAGTTTGTTTTATATGCAGAGTACGCACGGATGTCACTGGGCTGTCAGGAAGGCTGAGGCGGCGGGGAAGCCGCGGTCTCGGTGGCGGTTTTTTGCAAGGGTTCCGGGAGTTCGCTACCGGCGACAGCTCCCTCCAGGTGGGAGAGCGTGCGGGTAGGCGCCTTTTTGACGATGCGAACAAGCCGCCAACGCTTCAAGCGGGACAGGGGGCGTGATTCGATGATTTCCACCGTGTCGCCGAGGTGGGATTCGTTGTTTTCGTCGTGGACGTAGCAGATGGTGCGGCGCTTGATGTATTTGCCATAGCGGGGATGCTGCACAAGGCGTTCCACTTCGACCCGCCGGGTTTTGTTCATTTTGTCGCGGGTGACGATCCCCTGGAGAAGACGTTTGCCTGTAGTTTTCGTCGGGGCACTGCTCGTCGTCGGGTTGGTCTCAGCCATGGGAAGCATCCTTATCGTCTTAGGGTGTTCGTGGTGTTCGGGAGTGTTCTCGGAGGAGGATCACAGGCGTATTGGGTCGTCAGGTAGGGTCCGCCTTCTGTTTCTGCGTGCTCAGGTTCCCGGATGTTCGGGACGCGGGGCCGGCTTCATCCTCCGTTAGGTCTTGGGAGCGGCCATTTTTTCTGCCAGGAAGCGTTTGAGGCGTTGGGCCTGGCGGAAGGCGCGGCGTTTGCCGGGCTGATCCTCTTCGACTCGTTTTTCCAGGCGTTCGATACGGGCCTGGAGTTGATCGGGGGGAAGCTGGCGGAGTTTTTCAAGTTCCCTCTGGCGTTGGATCGTTTTGACCCGTGCAATGGCCCGCTTGGTTTTACGGACTTCCGCCGGGGCTTTGAGGCGATCTGTGGCCGCCTGCACGCGCAGGGTGAACAGATGTTTTTCCAGGTCGCGCAGGGTGGTGAGCAGTTGTTCGTCGCTCATGCCGCGGAGTTCACGGGTTTTCGGAACCATCGATCACCTCTCCGAGCGTATGTTAGCCAGCGATGCTGGAGTTTCTGTTGGAAACAAAGGGAAGGATAATTGTAGTTTGAGGCCTGGGACGGGTCAACGGTCCGGCCTGTACAAACCGTTGGGATTGCGGCGGAAAGTGCCGATGGAACTAGACGCTGGGGCGTCGGGCGACAAAGCGGCACTTGAAAGGCATTTTGTAAGCCACACGGGCGAGGCAATCGCGGGCGGCAGCTTCGGGCAGCCCCCCGATTTCAAAGAGGATTTGGCCGGGGCGCACGACAGCCGCCCAGTACTCCGGTTCGCCCTTGCCTTTGCCCATGCGGGTTTCGGCGGGAATTGCCGTAATCGGCTTGTGAGGGAAGACGCGGATGTAATAGCGGCCTTCGCCGGAGACGAAGCGCGTCATGGTGATGCGCCCTGCTTCGATGCACTCGGCGGAGAGCCAACCGCCTTCCAGGGCTTGCAGGCCATAGTCGCCATAAGCGACGTAATTGCCGCGCTGAGCGAAGCCGCGAATCGGGCCGTGGTATTTTTTGCGGGTAGTCTTACCGCGGGCGACGCCGCGTTGACTTTTTCTGTACTTGACCCGCTTGGGCATCAGTGGCATCGATGGTATCTCCCGTCAAGTAATCCCCTTGATTGACCCAGACTTTGATGCCGATGTTGCCTTGGGGTGTGGCAGCTTCGGTGAATCCGTAATCGATTTTGCAGCGGAGGGTAGACAGCGGTACAGAGCCTTCCATGGCCTTTTCGCAGCGGGCCATTTCAGCTCCACCGAGGCGGCCGGAAAGCTGTACCTTGACACCGCGGGCGCCGTTTTCCATCGCTTTCTGCATCGCTTGTTTCATGGTGCGACGGAAGCTGGCCCGGCGCTCCAGTTGCTCCGCGATGTCCTCCGCAATCAGTTGCGCATCGATTTCAGGGCGCGTGACCTCGATCGTCTTGATTTCGATGTGGCGGCGGGTCAGCTTCTCCAATGCCTTGGTCAGTTTCTCGATCTTTTCCCCCTTCTTGCCGATGATCGCACCGACACGGGAAGAAGCGATGTAAACCGTGACGCGCTCGCGGGTCCTCTCGATGCGGATTTCGGAGATCGCCGGACGTTGTTCCTTGCGTTCGCGTTGGCGGGTTAGGTACTTATGGATGAACTTGCGGATGGCGAAGTCTTCCAGCAAAAGTTCGGCAAAGTCCTGTTTCCCGGCATACCAGATGCTACGCCAGGGACGCATGATGCCCGTGCGGAAGCCGGTCGGTCGTACCTTCTGCCCCATAAGTCGCGTTCCTTAGTGTGTCGTTGGTCTCTCTCAGTTCAGTTTGGTCTTTGTCCTTCTTCCAGTCCGGTCGTTTCTGTTTTCTGCGCGTGTCGAGGAAAATTTCCATGCAAAGAAGCCGCCCTCTTGCAGTCACACGGCGTGGCGTTTGAGCCAACCGAGGGCGAGTCGGGCGAGATTCTGCTGGCGCCCTCCGGCCTTGAGGTCATTTGCCACCAAATCCTGCATTTCCTGTTCGTCCGCCAACGTCACGGTGATGTGGGACATCCGCCGGAGGATGCGGAAGGCGGTGCCACGGGCGCGGGGCTGAATGCGTTTGTACATCGGGGCGCCATCCACGCGGCATTCCAGCACGACGAGGTCATCGGGGTCGGGATGCTCCAGGAAATCGGCATTGCTGTAGGCACTTTTGATGACCGCCGCCAGCAGTTTGGCGCCGCGGTTGGGGTAGAACTGGAGCAACTCCAGCGCCTCGTTGACGTTGCGTCCCCGGACCAGATTCGCAAAGGGCCGGATTTTCCGCGGTCCCATGTCGGCGAAGCGATGTTTGGCCGTGTAGGGCATGGTCGATTCACCTGCTACTTGCTGGAGGTTTTCCTGTCCATCCACTGAGCCAGAGGGCCGTCTGTGCCCAGTGGGAAACTGGGGGATGGCTCCTATCCTGTTATTCTGCTGCTCCCGCTACATTCCCCGGAGCCGAAGCCGAGGGGAGCTTGCTTCATCCGCGGATGTCACTTGCCGCCGGCCGCTTTCGCCTTGCCTCCGGAGTGGCCTTTGAAGATCCGGGTCGGGGAGAACTCGCCGAGTTTGTGGCCCACCATTTCCTCGGTGACATAGACCCGGTGGAAAGTCTTGCCATTATGCACGAGGAAGGTGGCCCCGACAAACTCCGGAACTATGGTGCAATCCCGCGACCAAGTTTTGATCGGCTCTTTGTTCAAGCCCTGTTTGAGGACTTTAGCCAATAGCCGCTCATCGACGTACGGACCTTTTTTCAGCGATCGGCTCATAGCAGTTCCAACCCTGTCTCCGAGCAATGTTCCAGGGAATTCCGCAGCGTTCCCCAGCGTGTTTCACCCTTTGGATCGTGGTCTTGGGTCAAGCCACCGCTGGGTTTGTGGTCCCCGCCGCCTGGATTTTTCCGTCTGGCAAGGGGTAAGTTAGTTTAGTGGGGCGGCTGCAAGACGACCAGCGGCAACCCCGTTGTTTGCCCGATTCCGCTCGGCTCCCCCCTCATCAACAGAGAGCAAGCCAGCGAAAGGATCAGGCGGTATTTTGGAAGCGTCCCGGCGGTCGGCGACGAATGATTGCTTTGCTGCTGGGTTTGCGTCGGCGGCGTGTTTTTCCACCCTTGGAGAGCACGCCGGTGGGGGAGCAGGGATGCCGCCCGCCGCTGGTGCGCCCTTCGCCACCGCCCATCGGGTGGTCGATCGGGTTCTGGCTTGTGCCGCGGTTATGGGGCCGGCGGCCCATCCAGCGCTTACGCCCAGCTTTCCCCAAGGCGATATTCATATGTTCGGCATTGGAGAGCACGCCAATGGTGGCGCGGCATTTGGCCGACACCTTGCGGACTTCACCACTGGGAAGCTGGAGCAAAGCCCAATCCTTCTCCCGGGCCTGAAGGATGGCGCTGCAACCGGCGGAGCGGCAGAGTTGTCCGCCGCGGCCTGGGGTCAATTCGACATTGTGCACGGCCATGCCCAGGGGGATTTTCCAGAGCGGCATGCAATTGCCCGGGCGCGGCTCCACGGCGTCGCTTTCTCCGGACATGACTTTGTCACCCGCCTTGAGGCCTTCCGGGGCGAGAATGTAGGAGCGGTGATATTCGTAGCGCTCGTCGGGCGGATATTCGATCAGCGCGATGCGGGCCGAGCGGTTGGGGTCATACTCAATGCGCAGCACGGTGGCTTCCACGTTGTCGCGCCGCCGCTTGAAATCGATGAGGCGGTACATCTTCTTGTGCCCGCCGCCGCGGAAGCGCGAGGTGATGATCCCCTGGAAGTTGCGCCCCCCTTTCTTTTTGCGGGGGACTAGCAGATTCTTGTCCGGGCAATTCACGCGCGGGAACGTGCAATCGGCAAAGTCGGAGACCATGCCGCCCCGCCGGCCAGGAGATGTCGGTTTGTATTGCTTGATGCCCATGATGTTCACCCGTCGAATCGAGGAATTACGTGTCGATGTTGTTCTCAGTTTCGTTCGGGATGTCCAAGTGGTGTTGCGCCTTTTAGCAGCGGTTGAGCCGCATTGGGCCTCCCGGGGAACTCCCCTTCTAAGCCACGAGGGGTTCCCCTACCACATCGCTACGGATCAATAGAATTCGATCTTGTCCTCTGGATGGACCTTGACGATCGCTTTTTTCCAACTCGGCATTTGGCCGATGATGTTGCGGAAGCGGCGGCGCTTGCCCTTGCGGTTCTGGGTGCGGACTTCGAGCACCCGGACCTGGTACATCTCCTCGACGGCGGCTTTGATCTGAATCTTGTTGGCCGCAGGATGCACCTGGAAGCAGTAGGTGTTGCGGTGCTCGCTCAGGTGGGTCCCCTTTTCGGTGACTAAGGGACGGAGGAGAACCTGGTACGGGCGCAATTCCAGTCCCGGCTTGCCGTGAACGCAGGGGCGGCGCAGGGCCAGCTTGCGCAGGTATTTTTTCGGATGGGGTCGAGTGCGTGCCATGATCGACGGCCTCAGCTTCGCGTTCGGTTCAACTCAGGTCGCTGGATTCTCTTCCCTACGGTTAGTTCGTTTCCCTATCGGGGCACCAACGTCAACATTAACTCATTGATTTCGATGACATTCGGTTTGAAATCCCTGCATGTCTGAGTTTTTGGCCTCATGTTGTTGCGGCGGCTCGCTCCGCTTGGTACTTTTGGAGGAGGGCTTGCAGGGCGGCGCGGGACAGCAGCAGCCGTTTGTACCGCAGGACGGTGTAGCAGTTGAATTCCGCCACCGGCAGGACGCGAACGCCGGGCAGATTGCGGGCGGCCCGGTAGATCATATGGTCCAGTTGCGGCGTGCCAATCAGGACGGTGGTGTCGCGCAGGGTGAGGCGTTGTTCACGGGCCTGTTCGCCTTCCCCCACGGTCCGTGTGCCGATGGTGATGCCCTGGAGCAGGGCGGCCATCTCCCGCGTTTTGGGGGCGGGCAGGGAGAGATCATCCAGGAGCACGACTTCCTCATCCACGAACTTGGACAGGATGGCCATGCGGGTGGCGGCCCGGACGGCTTTTTTCGGCAGATGGTATTCGTAGTCGCGCGGTTTGGGTCCCTTGGCTGTCCCACCGCCGCGGCGCTTGTTGGTGCGGATCGAGCCGACGCGGGCATAACCGGTGCCCTTTTGGCGGAAGAGCTTGCGGGTACTTCCTGCCACTTCTCCACGCCGCAGGGTGTGATGGGTACCGGCCCGCTGGTTGGCCAGATACATCAGCACCACATCGTGCATGAGTTGGCGATTGATCTTCCCTCCGAAGAGGGCGGGATCGATCTCCACGGTGTCGACCGCCTGTCCCTGGCGATCCAGAACCGGGACGCGCAGGATGCCGGTGACCTCCCGAATCAACGGGGGAACGTTCGGCGATTCCGTCGATGGTGTGGAAGCACTCATGATCTTATCACCTGTAGCAGCGGTCCTGCCATCTCCCGGCGGAGATGCCGCTATTGGGCAAGGGGTGCCTGGCAGCTATTCGTGTGATTCGTCCCCATGCCCGCGGCGAGACAGAACCTCGTTGTAGCGAAAGACCAACCGCGTGGCCGTGTTGGTTTTCTCAACCCTCCGCATCGTCGAATGAGCGGAACTCCGTCGCCGCCCCGCGTCTGTGCTCCACGGCAAAGACCGCACGACTCGATCTACCGCCCGGACAATACGCGGATTTTGACATCGACTCCTGGCGGCAGACTCAATCCTTTGTTCAATGCCTCGATCGTCTTCTGCGTGGGGCGCAGGATGTCGATCAACCGCTTGTGGGTACGGATTTCAAACTGTTCGCGGCTTTCCCGATCAATGTGCGGAGAACGGAGCACGGTGTAGCGCTCGATCCGGGTGGGCAACGGGATAGGCCCGCGCACTTCGGCGTTGGTCTCCCGTGCGGTTTGAACGATCTCCGCGGCGGTGCGATCGAGCACTTCGTGATCGTACCCTTCCAGCCGAATGCGAATGCGTTCGCGGTACATAGCCGCCACGATGCCGCCTCCTCACAAGACCTCGAACCGTCCCGCGATCTCGAACCGTACCCCGTCTCCTCGGGTTGATGATGCCAATCCTCGCCGTCGGGGCCAGAGCCGTTTTGGGGGAACACCCCGGCGCGCGTTGAGGCGGGGGTTCCCACGCCGCAGCGCCCTCAGGACCGGGAAAGTATTTGGATAGCTAGTGGGAAGGGGATCGTCAAGGACCTGTGTTGGAAAAGTCCCGGATTTCCTTCTGAGAGAATCCTAACCGGTCAGCGAGGAGGTGGAGTCTCCCCCCTGCTGTCCATGTTCCAAAGTCGGGCGGGTCTGCAAAGTCGGGCTGTGGTCAGGCCGAAGCTATGCGATCGGGCGGGCAAGGGATGGGGACCGGGATCAGCTCCACAATTGGCTCCCCAAGTGATCCACCGCCTGGAGCGAGTCCAGGCGGCGTGGTCGCAGGAGAGTTGCGGAAGATTGCAATTCAAGCACGAGACCGCAGGGATGGCGTTTAGCGGTGGGATGGAGAAGTTGCGGCCAATTTCTGGAGGGCGAGTTGAGCCGCCAAGCGGACTTGTTCGTCGCCATCTGCCTTGGCCTGGTGCAGGTAGGCCAGGAAGGCCGGGTCCGCGTGGCCGAGGCGGGCGAGTTCATCGATACAGCAGGCGCGTACGAACGGTGCCGGGTCCCTTTGGCACACCTGAAACAGGAGGTTTTTGACTGTCGGTGTCGCGCCATGAGGGCTGTCGGCCAGAGCGCGAGCTGCCAGAGCACGGGCACTGGGTGCTACAGCGTGTTGCAGGGCGTGGGCATAGGGTTGCAGGTCTCGTGCAGCCGGCGGCGGAAGCTCAGCCAAAAGCGTGCTTACGTGCTGGGCACTGGCCGGAGCAATACCGCTCTTCGGCATCCCTTGTGACAGGCCGCCGCCAGGAGGCACAGGAATCGTGATCGGCGGAATGGGGGGGACATCCGGCACCGGAGCGGTCGGAACGCTGGGAGCCGGCACGGGAGGAACATTCGGAACCGGCGCCGGAGCAGAAGGTGTGGGTTGGGGGAGCGGATTGGCCGTCGCGGGGGTGGAGGGCAGGGGAGGAACGGACGGTACGGCGGGTGGTATCGCCGGTTGGGCACGTGGCGGTTCCGGCGTCGCGGTTGGAGAAGGAGAAGGCGGCACCTGCGGGCGCTGGGGCATGGCCAAGGGGAACGTCGAGGGTGGTGCAGGGGTGTTGCCAGGCGGCGGCCGGAGAGTGGTAGCGCCTGGTGCTACCGGGATTTTCTCCGGGGAACGTCCGTTGGAACGCGAGCTGCCGGCGCCCAGAGGCGGAAGCAAACCCGGTGGGGGAGGCGGATTGTCCAAGGAGGTGTCCTTCTTCCGCCCGCCGAATAGGCGTTGGAACAAGCCGGGCCGCTTCTCCGCATCGACCGCCGTCCCCTGGCGTTCATTGCGAGCATCGGAGCTGCCAGAGCGGAACCAATTCAACAACGGCCGATTGGAACGGCTGGATTTGTCCCTCCCGCTAGTGGAAGGGGAATTGGAAGTCGGAGGCGGGGGCGGCAGAGGAATGCTTCCCCCCTTGCCAGGACTCAGCTTCCCGCTTGACTTCTGGGGCGGCAGATGGGAACTCGGCGGGTCCAACAGATTGAATACCTCGCCGGTCTTGAGGTCGCGGACTTCGGACAGATACGAGCCGTCGGGCTGCCGTTCGGATTTGAGGACTTTGACGGTGCGATCCCGGCCATCGTGGAATCGCAAGGTAATCACGTCGCCCACTTTGGGGGGTGGGGGAGGCGCTTCCATACGCCCGCCCTGGGCCCAAGCCAAACCCGCTGCCGCCGCCATACCACCCATGGCCAGCAACCAACCCCGTCGGAATAACCAGCGGAATAACCAGCGCTTCATATGATCCACTCCGTGAAAGCAACGGAGAACGCTTTTGCCGCAAAAACCGTCAATCTGAAGCAACCCGCGGGGGGCTTCCCTGCCGCACGCCGCGGAATTTTCTCGTGAGGAAGTCTCCCTGTTACGCTCCACGATTCAGGAAACTTATGGGGGAGCTTCCTTGCTCCACCCCGCTTGTCAGATGCAGCCTGGCTCGTGGAGCTAGGAAATATATCGACAGCGCGAGTGGAGCGGGATGAACAGAAAAATCAGCTTTCCCTGGCAAAAGCGGGAAGGTCGAAACTCAGACGTAAAGGGTTAGAGCGGCGAATCGGCGGAACATAAATAAGGCTGGAAACACCTGAGAGGACGTAGCGATCGTTCCAAACGGCATCGCTTAGTCGAATCGTTAGACCTTTCCTATGCAGTGAGCCGGCCTGATTCCAGCTCTGGGGTCCAATTTGCGGGTAGAAGTGGATGGTGTAGCCATCGGATGGGAGCCATTCTGTGGGAATATCGGGGAGCGTAACCGCGGGATGCTGGGGCGGAGGGCAGGCTTGGGGGGGATTTCAGCCAGCACTTACCGGCAAAGGGGTTGGGGCCGGTGCTATGCAGGAGCAGTGCCCTGTAAGGGCTGGGCGTCAAGATCGCTAGAATCGGCCGGTTCTATCGGGTTGAAATAGTTTATCTGGGCAACTCCCCTCTTGCCCGTCGGCCCATTCCTTAGCATGCTGTTTATCATCGGCAGTAGTGGATTGCTATAGGCCGGCCAGCCCCGCGTGATCGGTTCGGGAGCGTGTGGAGGTCGCTTTGCTTCCCGCCTTGTATGCCGCAACCCTGTTTGTGGGCGCCGCCACGCTCTTTTTGGTGCAACCCCTCATCGGTAAGCTGCTGTTGCCGTTGTTAGGGGGGCCGCCGGGAGTCTGGAACACCTGCATGGTGTTCTTCCAATTTTTGCTCCTGGCAGGCTATTTGTATGCCCACCATTCCATCCGGGCGTTCGGCGTTCGCCGCCAAATCGCCTTGCATGCCGTACTACTGCTGTTCGTTTTGGCCTTTTTCCTCGGTGCGGTCTTTTTGAGCGGAACGCCGGTGCCGGTGTGGGCCGCGATTCTTCCGGAGGATCAGGATTATCCGATCTTGCCGCTGGTAGTGCTTTTGGCCATGGCGGTGGGGGCGCCGTTTTTCCTGTTGAGCACAAGTTCTCCGGTGTTGCAGCGCTGGTATGCCGCCACGGATCACCACACCGCACGAGACCCGTATTTTCTCTACGCGGCCAGCAATGCGGGGAGTCTGGTCGGCCTGCTGGGCTACCCGTTGATTTTGGAACCGGCTTTGACGTTGCAGCAGCAGCAATGGGTCTTCTTGGGCGGCACGGTTCTGTACATGCTGCTGGTGGTCGGCTGCGCGGGTGTGGTGCTGGGACGCCGGCGTGGAGCAGGGGAGGGACTGGCGGGCCTGCCGCTGGACCCTAAGGCGGCGGGTGCTGCTACACCTCCGTTGCCGCGGCCACGCCTGCTGCGCTGGGTGTTTTTGGCTGCGCTGCCCTCCTGCTTGCTGCTGGGCGTGACAACCCACGTTTCGACCGACTTGGCTCCCGTACCTTTGTTGTGGGCGGTGCCACTGGCGTTGTATCTACTCAGCTTCATCGTCGTTTTCTCCCGTTGGCCCCTGACGTTACACCGGTTGATCGGGCGGATCACCCCCGCTTTGCTTCTTTTCGTTGTGCTGACCTTGCTGTTGCAAGCCTCGGAGCCGTTTTGGCTGGTCGTGCTGCTTCACTTGGGGGCGCTGTTCGGCGTGTGTCTTATCTGTCATGGGGAGTTAGCCTGGGATCGGCCTCCGGCGGAGCACCTGACGGCTTACTACCTGTGGATGTCGTTGGGGGGGATGTTGGGAGGCGTGGTGGTGGCTTTGATTGCGCCTCTCGTCTTCCACAAGCTGGGGATGGTGGAGTACCCCTTGGCGTTGCTGGCTGCCGCTTTGGTCCGGCCGCGCTGCATGGAGTCTGGCACCTCCCGGCCTTGGGAAGGGACCGATTTGCTCTATGTCCTCATGCTACTGGCGATGGCCGTGGCCCTGGTTCTGGGAGTCTCCAATTGGTGGGAACCGCCTCACGAGGCCGATCCGACCTGGTATACGACCTACCGCTGGGTCCGCGGGGGGCTGATCTTCGGCATTCCGGCAGCGGCAGCATTTGCCCTGGCGCGCCGGCCGGTGCGGTATGCTTTAGCCTTAGGAGCGCTCTTTCTGGCCGGTACGTTCGACCGCGGTGAATTGGGGCGAACGCTCCACATGGAGCGGAACTTTTTCGGGGTGGTGCGCGTTACGCTGTCACCGGATGGACACTTCCGGCGCCTGGTGCACGGCAACACCATCCACGGACAGCAGCGGACCGATGATCCGCCGGAGCGCCCGCGCCCCATGACCTACTATCATGCCAAAGGGCCGATGGGGCATCTGTTCCAGCATCTGCCAGCCCAACGCTTGCGGCGGGTGGGAGTCATCGGCTTGGGAACGGGTGCTCTAGCCGCCTATGCCCAGCCCGGACAGGAATGGACCTTCTTTGAAATCGATCCTGCGGTCGTGCGCATCGCTCAGGAGTATTTCGGTTTCCTCGCTGCCTGCCGGGCCGACCGCTGTGACATCGTCTTGGGAGATGCACGCCGCCAACTCCAACGCCGACAAGATGACACCTTCGACCTGCTCATTCTTGACGGCTTTTGTTCCGACGCCATTCCCATCCACCTGCTGACGCGGGAGGCCTTCGAGCTGTATTTCCAAAAACTCGCTCCAGGGGGTGTGCTTGCCGTTCATATTTCCAACAACCATCTTGATCTGCCGCCATTGGTCATGCGGATCGCTATGGATATCGATTCCCAATTGGCTGTCCGTTACTGCTACGACATTGCCAGTGACGAGCAGCGGGCCGACGGGAAAACCGATTCCCAATGGATGCTCCTGGCCGAACGGGAGACGGACCTGGGCGTGCTTGCCCGCAGTCCCTACTGGCAGAAGGTGCCCTGGACGCCTGGCCCCATCTGGCGCGATAATTTTGCGAATGTCCTGCGGGTCTGGAAGAAACGGGAGGATTGAAACCTCGCGTACCCTCCGCCCGCGATGCCGTGCCTCTCCCTGCGCGCTTCGAGCCAGCTATATAACGTCCGTAAGCTGTTCCACGCTTGGGAAACGTGCGGGAATCGGCTGAGGCGATTGAGGCTTGCTGAAGCCAACAATGAGCCTGACGCCGTCTCAACCGAGGGATCCTCAACAAGGTCTATTGGCGATGGGATGTGTGGTATCCCATACAAAATGGGTTGTCGAAGGAGTTTATCGTGCCGCAGCGGGTGACAATCGGTAAAGTGGGGGACATTCCACCAGGTGGCAGTGTGGTGGTCACCTGGAACAATAAGGACATCGCAGTTTTTCACGTGGACGGGGCTTATTACGCCATCGATGATACGTGTCCCCATCAGGGGGCGTCGCTGTCCGGCGGCCACATTGAGGATGGCTGCGTGGTTTGTCCCTGGCATGCCTGGCGCTTCCGGTTGGCCGATGGAGCCTGGGCCGACAATCCCCGCGTCAAAACCGGATGGTATCCCGTCCACGTCGTCGGGGATGAAATCCAACTGGAAGTTCCGGACTGACCTTGCCCTGCCATCGTCCCAATATCTGTGGCATGCTGGCCGGGGATCGGAACGCCCTTCCTGGGGCGCTGCCCTAACGTTGAACGGCCCCAAATCACCCATCCCCCTTCATCCCGGCAGATTGCGGGGGGTGGGCAAAAGGAGATATTCCATGCACGGGGGGATCCAGTCGTTTGGAACGCTTGGCTTGCTCGGCGGCTTCGTCACTCTGGTGACGGCAGCAGGAGCTTCCGATCCCACAGCGGGGAAAAGGACGGGAACGCCGTATGCCGAAATTCGCGTGCTCGATGCGGACAGCGGGCGGGGAGTCCCCTTAGTTGAGTTACAAACAGTGCATCATGTCCGCTTCGTCACGGACAATGCCGGGCGGATCGCCGTTGGAGACCCGGATTTGCTCGACCGCGAGGTTTTCTTTTATGTACACAGTCACGGCTATGAAGTCCCCAAAGACGGGTTTGGATTCCGCGGCGTGCGCTTGACCTTGCAGGCAGGCCAGCCATCGGTCATCCGTCTGAAGCGGCGGCAGATTGCAGAACGGCTGTGTCGCTTGACCGGCGAGGGGTTGTATCATGACAGTTGGCTTTTAGGTTACCGTATCCCGCAGGCCCCGGCGGGCGGCCAAGAGGCAGTAGCGGCGGGGCGTCGAGGTCGGGGCCAAGTCGCCGGTCAGGATTCCGTCCAAGCGGCCCTCTACCGCCAGCGCATCTTTTGGTTCTGGGGAGATACCAATCGCTTGCTCTATCCGCTGGGGTTGTTCCGCACCGCGGGGGCCTCCACGCCGTTGTTCAAGGAAGACTTCGATCCTGCGGAAGGCATCCCATACGAATACTTCACCGATCCCAGCGGTTTTGCCCGGCCCATGATACCGTATCCCCAACGTCCCGAGGGTGTGATCTGGATCGACGGCGTGTGCGTTGTGCCCGATGAGCAGGGCCAAGAGCGCTTGCTCTGTCACTATTCCCGCCGCAAAGGACTGGCTGAGGAACTGGAACATGGGATCGCTCTGTGGAACGATGACCAGCAGATTTTCGAGCCAGTGCGGGAATTGCCGTTGGCGGAGCGTTGGCGGCACCCCTTTGGCCACGCAACCCGTTGGGTCCACGAGGGCGTCCCCTACTTGCTCTTCGGTAATCCTGCACCGGTGGTGCGCGTGCCGGCTCGGTATCAAGCGGTGCTAGACCCCCGTCAGTACGAGGCGTTCAGTTGTGCGAGCGGAGTCAAAGACGGCAAGCCGGTGGGGCCGCTGCGCGATGACCAAGGCCGCCTCCAGTGGCGCTGGCAGAAAGAGTATCCCCCTGTGGATGCCCAGACAGAATGGCGCTGGCTTCAGACAGGGCGCCTGCAAGCGTCCGAGACCCGCTTCTGTCCAGCGGATCATTCGCGTCCTTCCCAGCGCATCCATCTTCATAACGGCACAGTCCGGTGGAATCCCTATCGCCAGCGCTGGCTGCTGATCGCAGGGCAAATCGGCGGACAGGATTCGCTCCTCGGCGATGTCTGGTATGCGGAGGCAACAGAACCGACTGGACCCTTCCGCCAAGCGATTCGGATCGTCCAGCATGAGCGTTACAGCTTTTACAACGTGTGCCACCATCCGTTTCTGGACCGGCAGGGCGGGCGCTTCATCCATCTGGAGGGCACCTACACGGCCGAGTTCTCCGGCAATCCTATCCGCACTCCGCGTTACGATTACAATCAAATCCTCTATCGTGTGGACCTGGACCATCCCGGTCTGCGGGCTGCTCGCGACAACTGATTCACTTCGTGAACAGGGGGGATTCTGCGCTTCCTGCCGACTGGGGGCAGGGGTGGCTGAGAATCCCTGAAGCACCGCCCATGGCAGCGGCGAAGGTTGCTATAAAAGACGTGAAACGGCCTGTTGCCCAAGGCGACGTGTGGAACAGCGGCGGATGCTAAATGTGGAGGAATCGATGCCTTTACCCTATCATCAGCGGACCCATACCTGCGGCGAGTTGCGGGCGCACCATGCGGGTCAGGAGGTAATTCTGGCCGGGTGGGTGGCGCATCATCGGGACCATAAAGGCATGGTCTTCGTGGACCTGCGGGACCGCTACGGCATGACCCAGTTGCGCTTCGGGGATGAAACCCCGCGCCCCGTGCTGGAAGAGGCCCGCCGACTCCGCAGCGAATGGTGCATCTGTATTCGGGGAGTCGTCGCCCATCGCGGCGAAGGGAACGTCTCGCCTCGCTTCTACACCGGCGAGCTGCCCACCGGAGAGATCGAAGTCGTGGTGCAAGAGCTGGAAGTTCTCAGCGAATCCCCCCCGCCTCCCTTCGAGATCAGCGACTACACCAGCGCGAATGAAGAAATCCGCCTGGAGCATCGCTATTTGGATTTGCGCCGCCCCAGTTTGCAACGCAACTTCCTCATCCGCCATCGCGTGGCCAAGACCCTGCGGGACTACTTCGACGCCCACGGCTTTGTCGAGCTGGAAACGCCCTTTCTGACCAAAAGCACGCCGGAAGGTGCACGGGATTTCCTCGTGCCGAGCCGGCTGCATCCCGGCAAGTTTTTTGCCTTGCCCCAAAGCCCCCAACTGTTCAAGCAGCTTTTCATGGTCGCGGGCTTCGATCGCTATGTCCAAATCGTCCGCTGCTTCCGGGATGAAGACCTGCGGGCCGACCGTCAGCCGGAATTCACCCAACTGGACCTGGAGATGAGTTTTGTCCAGACCGACGATGTCATCCGCATGGCAGAGGGAGCGATCGCCGCGGTCTTTGCTCAAGTGCTTGGTTATGACATTCCCCGGCCGGTGCCGCGCTTGTCGTACCAGGAGGCGATGGATCGCTTCGGCATCGATCGGCCGGATACCCGCTTCGGCTTGGAGTTGCAGAATGTTTCCGACCTGGCGGCCCAAACCGAGTTTGCGCCCTTCCGGCAGGCTGTGGAGAGCGGCGGCGTAGTCAAATGCATCGTCTCGTCGGACCCCGGCGGCAAGGTGCTGACCCGCAAGACGATCGATACACTGGCCGAGGAGCTGCGCGGCATCGGCGCTGGCGGATTGCCCTATGCTAAAGTGGCGGCGGATGACCAGGGCGCCCCGAAGCTAGAGACGGGCATTGCCAAGCATCTCGCTCCCATCGCGGCGGACCTTCTTCACCGCGTCGGGGCGAAGCCCGGAGATGTGCTCTGGTTCATGCCGGGGAACTATACCGCGGTCAGCAAATATCTGGCTTACCTTCGGCTGCGCTTGGGCCAGTTGCTCAACCTCATGCCCGCCCAACAGTGGAACTTCCTTTGGGTCGTGGACTTTCCCCTTCTGGAATGGGACGAAGAAGAGAAGCGCTGGGTCTCCGTCCATCACCCCTTCACTTCGCCGCAAGACGAGGATTTGCCCCTGCTGTTCAGTGACAATAGTCAGCACTGGGGCCGGATCCGTTCCAAAGCCTACGACCTCGTGCTCAATGGCGTCGAATTGGGCGGAGGCTCGATCCGCATCCATCGGGCGGACGTTCAGCGCCGCGTCTTCCAGCTCCTGGGCATCGGGGAAGAAGAGGCCCAACAGAAGTTCGGCTTCCTACTCCAGGCTCTGCGCTACGGTCCACCCCCTCATGGCGGGCTAGCCTTCGGCCTGGATCGAATTGTCATGATGCTGACCGGGGCATCTTCTCTGCGGGATGTTATTGCCTTTCCCAAGACGCAGCGCGGCACTTGCCCGCTCACCGGCGCTCCCAGCACCGTCGCCGAAAAACAACTGGCTGAATTGTTCCTCCGCACCATCACTCCAGGAAAGTGAGGCCGGTTACCCCTGGCAACTGATGGGTTGCCGCCCTCTTTCCTCTACGGATCGGGAGGAGCCTGTCCCTCCTCGCCCGATGTCCCCTGCTTGCTCAACGTCTGCTCCACCGGCAGGAATGAATCCCTGAATCCCTCTGCTGAACCAGGAATTTTTCGCTCCTGAAGGAGAAGGGTTGGTAATACTGTCGAAATTCCCGCCGCATTCACGTCAGGAATGATCTACATTTCACTCGAAGCTGAGCGCAAGTCGCGGGGAGCGGCAAGCACCAGCAGATTGGCGTGGGACCCTCGCCGGACTATGGTCGGGGAATGAATACCTGGCCGTGTTTCCATCCTCAGGAGAGTCGATGGTGACCACTGCCGGACGTATCGGGTGGTGCGCGGTAACGCTGCTTTGGGTGGGATTGGCGGCTTATGGCTTCGGCCTGTGGTCCGCCTATGAACAACGGCCCGGTGAAATCCCCGATGCCGCGGACGGCACGGCCTCATTTAGCGGCCCCACAGGTGTTTGGCGTGTGCTGATGTTCGTTCATCCCCATTGTCCGTGTTCCCAGGCCAGCGTGCTGGAATTGCGGCGTTTGCTGCACCAATTGGCCGGAACCGCGGCAGTTGGGTCGGTGCAAGCCGTGGTTTTCGTGGTGCGTCCTCCCGATGCGCCTGCCGGGTGGGAACAGGGGGAATTGCTCCACGATCTGTCAACAGACCCAGAGGTGTCCGTGGCGCTCGACTCCGGCGGTCAGGAAGCCAAGCGCTGGAAGGCAGCCACTTCCGGCCATGTGATTGTCCTCGATCCTCAAGGGCGGCTACGTTTCCGCGGCGGGATTACTCCAGGACGGGGACAACAAGGGAGCAGCCTGGGAAGTCAGCGAATTATGCAGATGATTCAGGAAGCTTCCCGTTCAGTCGGAGTTGACGGCAGCCGGGCGTTCGAGAGGGACGGGAAGAAAACCTCAGGTGAACCCATGCAGGTGGTGGTGACGGCTCCTGTTTATGGCTGCCCCCTGTGGACACCGGGAAGCGAGGGGAGCGGCAGAGGTCTTGCAGGGGATGATCCAGAAGAGGCCCGCGGACAGGCATCAGACCGCCGGCATGAACCATTTTGACCGAGTGCGTCCGGTATACTAGGCCATTCCCGGAGTTGGAGCTATGGAACTTCGCGATTCCGCGTCCGTAGAGGGAAAGGCATCGGCAGGTCGAGAAGAGTGCGAAGGCGGTCCAGATCGGTTCGCGTCTCCAGCCGAGCGACCAACTTCTGGCGGACGGGAGCGCCGCGTCGAGGAACTGGTCGCTGCGGAACTGTCCCTGATCCACCGCCGGACGGATCGGCTATTTGCGGGCTTGCTGGTCTGCGAGTGGCTTGCGGCGATCGCCTTGGCCATCTGGGTGGCCCCGTGGACCTGGGCGGGGGTGGAAAGCCGGGTCCATCCTCATGTCTGGGGGGCGAGCTTGCTCGGCGGGTTGATCGTCAGTTTGCCTTTGATCTTCGTGCTCTTGCATCCGGGTCAGGTTTGGACTCGTCATGTGATCGCGGCAGCCCAAATGCTCATGTCGGCGTTGCTCATCCATCTCACGGGAGGAAGAATTGAGACGCATTTCCATGTCTTCGGTTCCCTGGCATTTTTGGCCTTCTATCGAGATTGGCGGGTCTTGATCACGGCCAGTGCGGTGGTAGCGGCGGATCATTTCCTGCGCGGCTGGCTTTGGCCGGAATCCGTGTATGGTACCGCTTGGGGGGCGAGCTGGCGCTGGCTCGAGCACGCCGGCTGGGTTCTGTTTGAGGATATCTTTTTGATTTACGCTTGCGTGATCGGGGTGAAGGACCTGCGCGTGGCCGCTCATCGGCAGGCCGCGGTGGAAGAGGCCCACGCCGCTGTGGAGGAACAGGTGCGGCAGCGAACGCAACAGCTTCAAGAGGCGATGGCCGTGGCGGAAGCCGCACGGGCCGCCGCAGAAGCCGCCAATGCCGCCAAAAGCGCTTTCCTGGCCAACATGAGCCATGAAATTCGTACCCCCATGAATGGCGTGCTGGGTATGACGGAACTGCTCCTCGAATCCGAATTGACTGCCGAACAGCGGGAAGGACTCAACGTCATCAAAAGCTCCGCGGAAACACTTTTGGCCGTGATCAATGACATCCTGGACTTCTCCAAAATCGAGGCGGGGCGGCTGGACCTGGACCCAGTTCCTGTGCTGCTGCGCGATCTCATCAGCGATACTTTGCGCGGGCTAGCACCGCAGGCCCATAGCAAGCGCCTGGAATTGACCTGCGATGTGGCCGCCGAGGTGGCCGATACCGTCTGGGTGGATCCCGTGCGCTTGCGGCAGGTGCTTATCAATCTGGTCGGCAATGCCATCAAATTCACCCCTCAGGGCGAGGTGTCGGTCCGCGTGGCATTGGTGGCGGCGGAAGGCGAGGTCCAGCGGGTACGCTTCAGTGTCAGCGACACAGGTATCGGCATCCCTCCAGACAAGTTGCAAGCCATTTTCCAGCCGTTTACTCAAGCGGATGGTTCGACTACTCGCAGATATGGCGGGACGGGTTTGGGTTTGACCATCTGCGATCGGCTCATTCGGATGATGGGCGGGCGCATTTGGGTGGAAAGCACGGTGGGGCAGGGAAGCACCTTCCACTTCGAGATCCCCTTGCGCCGCGCTCATGGTTCGATCGAACGGCGTATGATAATCCCCGTCGATTTGACGGACCTGCCCATCC